>CBFIDK010000005.1:0-110422 GCA_965661345.1 Flavobacteriales bacterium
TGCTCTTTGCCTAGGCTTACTTTTTCAAGTAGCTCTTCGACACGTGCTTTTCGTTCTTCATCATTTTCCAAAATATTATGGACTTGCATAGGCTCCATGATGGCGTTTCCGATTGTCATTCGAGGGTTTAAGGATGAGTAAGGGTCCTGAAAAATAATTTGAACCTCTTTTCTAAACTCTCTCAATTCTTTTTCATCAAAGGAAGCGATATCTCTTCCTTTATAAATCATTTGGCCTTCTGTAGGCTCGTTTAATCTTAAAATCGTTCTTCCTGTTGTCGTTTTTCCACATCCGGATTCTCCAACTAAACCTAATGTTTCGCCAGGGTAAACATCAAAACTAATATCGTCTACCGCTTTTACATAATCGGTTATCCCGCCAAAAAATCCATTTCGAATTGGGAAATAGGTTTTAAGGTTTTTAATCTTGAGTATTGGCTCATTAGAGAATAATTTCTTCTGAGCTTTGTCTCGTTCGCTTTTAGAAATAACCAGATTTTTGGTGAATTCTTCGACAGAAATATCGTTTGCAATATTCTCTCCTTTATCATTGGTTTTCATAAAGTCCCCAACAGTAGGTAAGAAGGTGTATCTTTTGTTCAATGGCGGACGACAGGCTAATAATCCTTTTGTATAAGGGTGTTGAGGGTTATTGAAAATATCCCACACGTTTCCTTGTTCCACAATATTACCTTTATACATTACTACAACCTTATCGGCGAGTTCTGCAATTACTCCTAAATCATGAGTAATGAACAAAATCCCCATGTCGTGTTCTTTTTGAAGTTTTTGCATTAACTCCAATATTGTTTTCTGCACTGTTACGTCAAGCGCTGTTGTTGGCTCATCAGCAACAAGTATAGATGGCTGACAGGACATTGCCATGGCAATCATTACCCTTTGCTTTTGACCACCTGATATCTGGTGTGGATAGGTATTAAATATGCGTTCAGGATCGGGGAGCTGAACCTCTTCAAATAACTTAATCGTTAACTCTTTAGCGTTAGACTTGCTAATGTGTTGGTGAAGCATAATTGCTTCCATAACTTGGTCACCACAGGTAAAAACAGGATTAAGAGAAGTCATTGGCTCCTGAAAGATCATGGCGATTTCGTTTCCTCTATAAGACCTCATTTCCTTTTCGGATAATTGTAGTAGGTCTACTTTTTCTCCGTCTTTTTTGTGGAAGACAATTTCTCCGTTTGCAATTTTTCCTGGAGGGCTCGGAATAAGGCGCATTGCCGACAAAGAAGTTACTGACTTACCAGAACCCGATTCACCAACAACACCTATCGTTTCACCTTTATTTAGTGTAAAACTGATATTATTTACTGCCTTAACTACTTTTCCTTCTGTGTGAAATTCAGTTACTAGGTTCTTAAATTCTAATAAGGTATTGCTCATGGTGTCTTTGTTTTGAGGCCTCAATTTAGGGGATATCCTTTAATTATGCAACTTCTATTTGCTCTTCTGTAAGAATCGGTTTACACATGTATTTTAGCAGAATTTGAGCGACCGTTAAAGTGTCCTTCTGACAATAGTTTTTTATTCGTTCAAGGTCTTTGTCTTGCCAATACACTTTGGCAACTTGACTGCCATCGATATCATCTTTTGGAGTGGGGACGCCAAATAATGCTGCCAACAATTTTATGGACGTGTAGTGTTTATAATCGCCAAACTTCCACATTTCCATAGTGTCCAAGTGGCGCACTTCCCAAGGTTTTTTGCCTGAAATTTCTAGTATCTTAGGCAGTTGAACCCCGTTTACCAACATTCTGCGGCACAAAAAAGGGTAATCAAATTCCTTACCATTATGGGCGCAGAGGTAGTGGTTTTTGGTGGCAAACTTTTCGTCCAAAAGGGCTTTAAACTCTTCTAAAATAAGCTGCTCGTCATCGCCATAAAAAGATTTTATTCTGAAATAAGAAGTCTTGTTTTTCTCATAAATATAGCCCACTGAAATACAAATCACTTTGGCAAACTCTGCCATCACCCCCGCTTTTAGTCCATAAAACTCATCGGCTGTTTGACCTTCCGAACGTTGCCATTTTGTTTTCTCAGCCCACAACAATTGAAACTCCTCTGAAAGTTCAGAAAAAGTGGGCGCTGCAGGCACCGTCTCTACATCAAGGAATAGTATTTTATTTATGGAAATGTTTTCAAGCATAGCAAGCTCAAAGATATGAATATACTATCAGATTAATACAGTAAAAGTTAAGAAGAAACTATTAAAGGAAACATCTGAAAACAAAAGATAAGGTAAGTGTATTGCAACAATAATTTATAAGCCTTGACCTTTTTTTCATCTTTTGTACTTATTCTCAAACCTATTATTACAATTAAAATCAATAAAGCCACAGCTTTGCCGATTTCGAAATGAAGCTTGAGGTAAGGTGGGTTCAAAAAATATACCGATAAATGAAGACTATAAATAGAAATCAAAAACAGACATATAAACTGATGAACCGAAAATAAGATTAGGCATTAGCCTATTTCTTTGGAATATGGCAAGACATAAACTCAAAGATAGAATAGGCAAAACAATAAAGCTGTAGAAATTCATTTCTACTGCCAAAAATGCAAATACTGAAAGTGTGATTAGGAATACTAATAGTTTTTTCATGATAACTAGATTGTTAGATTTAGCTATTCTTTTAAAAACTGAAAATCAAATTGCTGTTTCAGATAACCTTTTAGCTTCAATTTAACCTCTTCTATATCCACTTCCTTACCCAGTTCTTTTTGCATAGAAGTCACCGATTTGTCAACAATTCCACAAGGGATAATATTTCCAAAATACGATAAATCGCAATTAACATTAAAAGCCAAGCCGTGCATCGTTACCCATCTACTTGAGCGAACGCCAAGGGCACATATTTTTCTGGCATTATTCGTGCCCACATCGAACCACACACCTGTTTCACCATCGGAACGCTCTCCTTTCAGGCCATAGTCCGCTAAGGTATTGATAACGGCTTCCTCTAAAAACCTCAAATACTTATGGATATCTGTAAAGAAATTGTCCAAATCTAAAATAGGATAACTTACAATCTGACCAGGGCCATGATAAGTAATGTCTCCGCCTCTATTTATTTTATAAAATGTAGCGCCTCTTGACTTTAAATAGTCTTCGTTTACAAGTAGGTTTTTTTCATCTCCACTTTTGCCTAAAGTATAGACATGTGGGTGCTCACAAAACAATAAGTATGAAGTGGTAGGGTTGGATGTGCTGTCTTTTCTATTTGCCTTTTTAACCGCAATAATTTCATCAAATCGTTTTTCTTGATACTCCCAAGCTTCTTTGTAATCAATAAGCCCTAAATCCTGAAAAACAACATCTGGCATAATTATACTTTTGCTAAAGAGCCTTTTAGAAAATTAATGACGTCTATTTCAATGGCGTCAACATTATTCATTTCGGATAAATACCAAGACACCCAATCGCCAAGGTGTATGTGGTAAAGTGAGTTTTCAATTTTAGAATCTCCCATGCTCCAAACTTCAGAAATGTTGTCAGTATATTTTGCTAAAACCTCTTTGTTAATGTCTATTCGCACTTGGTTTCTGTCATAATCACATTTATTTCTAAAGTAAACAACGCCTAACTTGTCTGTATTCACTCGCCAACCCAACAACTCGTTGTGATTCATTTCTGGAATAACATGGTGCCAACACAACATTTTACTGTTTTCATTAATTTGTTGACGGAAACGGACTCCCACGCCCTCAAAACCTGCAGCGGTATAAATTACTGGTGTTGTTCCAAATAATTTATCAGCTAAGGCTTTTGCTTCTGTTTTGATTGCCTCTTCATGTTCATCTAATAACGCTATTCCTTTTTCAAATTCTAACTGAAAAGAATCATCTATTAAGCCGTATTGATGTAGTAAGAAAAATAATTGGGTAAACGAATAACCAAACATGGCTCTTGGTGGCTGTCCGCCAGGGATTTGAATAAGATTAAAGCCTTTTGCTTTGGATAATTCTGCCAGTTTTCCGCCAGAAGTAACGCAGGCAATTTGGGCATTTCTTTTCTGACAAGCCTCTAAAGCGTATAATGTTTCTTCTGTATTGCCTGAGTATGAAGACGCTATTACTAAGGTGTTTTCGTCGACAAAATTCGGTATGCTGTAATCTTTACTTGCACAGATAGGAACATTGATATGTTCAGCAACTAAGTCGGCGACGATAGTACCTCCAATACCTGAACCGCCTAAGCCACAGATCAGTACATTTTGAATTTCTGCAAATGATTCGTCTAACATGGTCGAGCGCCCTATTTCTAATGCCTCCGTGAGGTGATTTGTAAAGTCGCTTATATAATCGTTCATTTTCATAATCTGTGGGATGTGTTTATTAGGTTAAACTTTGAAGTTTCAAAAGTACGAAAATCAGCAGTTATTATTTAATATCTTTGCCGAAAATAAATTTTATGAACCGAACGCTGTCAGAACAAGAAGTTGTAAGACGAGAGTCTCTTCAAAAACTAATTGATTTGGGAATAAACCCATACCCATCGGAACTTTATGAAGTTAATGTTTCTGCTAATGAAATAAAGACGAACTACACCTCTGACAAGCTTGGGTACAAGAACATACAAATTGCGGGTCGACTAATGAGTCGCCGGCTAATGGGAAAAGCTGCTTTTGCCGAATTACAAGATAGTACAGGTAGAATTCAATTGTACTTCAATAGGGATGAAATTTGTCCCGATGAAGACAAAACCATGTACAACACAGTGTTTAAAAAACTATTGGATATCGGAGACTTTATTGGTGTTAAAGGCTATGTATTTACCACTCAAGTAGGCGAAATTTCTATTCACGTTGAAAGCTTTACCGTCTTAACAAAAACGCTTCGCCCCCTGCCATTACCTAAAGTTGATGCCGATGGCAAGGTGCATGACGCCTTTACAGACCCTGAAAAAAGATACCGTCAACGTTATGTTGACTTGGTAGTTAACCCCCACGTTAAGGATGCTTTTGTGAAACGAACACAGTTAACCAATTCCATGCGCTCATTTCTTAACGATAAAGGGTATTTGGAAGTTGAAACGCCAATTTTACAACCTATTTATGGGGGTGCGGCAGCACGGCCGTTCAAAACGCATCATAACACTTTAGATATGCCGCTTTACCTAAGAATTGCCAATGAGCTTTACCTAAAGCGATTGATTGTTGGTGGTTTTGATGGTGTTTATGAATTTTCGAAGGACTTTAGAAACGAAGGCATGAGCCGTTTTCACAATCCTGAATTCACACAAGTTGAGCTGTATGTCGCTTACAAAGATTACAACTGGATGATGGATTTGGTAGAGGAAATGGTTGAAAAAATTGCCCTTGACTTACACGGAACCACAGAGGTTCAAGTTGGTGAAAACCTCATCAATTTTCAAAGGCCATGGAAACGCTACACCATGTATGAAGCCATAGCGCATTTTACTGGAATAGACATTTCAGAAATGGATGAAGAAGAAATGGCTAAAACCGCTAAAAAACTAGGTGTAGACATCGACGCATCTATGGGACGAGGAAAACTAATTGATGAGATTTTTGGTGAAACTTGTGAGGGGCAATTAATACAGCCCACATTTATTACAGACTATCCTGTAGAAATGTCTCCATTAGCAAAAAAACACCGCGACAAAGAAGGCTTGGTAGAGCGCTTTGAGGCTATTTGTAATGGTAAAGAAATATGCAATGCCTTCTCTGAATTAAACGATCCTCTTGATCAACGTAGCCGATTTGAAGAACAACTACAGCTCGCAAAAAGAGGGGACGAAGAAGCCATGGTTCTTGATGAAGATTTTCTTCGTTCAATTGAATACGGCATGCCGCCAACAGCAGGTTTAGGAATCGGCATCGATAGGCTATCAATGATAATGACAAACAGCAACTCCATTCAGGATGTCTTGTTTTTCCCTCAAATGAAGCCTGAACAAAAAGCAACAGAAGAATAAATGGCTCAATTTGAGAAAATAGCAGTAATTGGTGGAGGAAGCTGGGCAACTGCCATTGTAAAAATGCTCTCTGAAAATAGAGGGGATATTTTATGGTGGATGAGAAACTCTGATACCATTGATCACATCAAAAAATACGGTAATAACCCAAACTACATTAGCTCGGCTGAACTTGACCCAAATAAGTTAACCATCAGCAATGACCTCAATGAAATTGTTGATCAGGCCGATTGCCTAATATTAGCTGTTCCTTCAGCCTTTTTAAGAACAGTTTTAAAACAAATTGATAGTTCTTTAAAAGAGAAGTTTGTGGTGTCTGCTGTAAAAGGAATTATCGCCGAAAAAAACCGAATAATTGGCGAATACCTTCACAATAAACTTGAGATACCTTATGAAAATATTGGCGTTCTTACAGGCCCTTGTCATGCCGAAGAGGTTGCCCTTGAAAGACTATCTTATTTAACCATTGCCTGTGAAGATGTTGACAAAGCCGAATGGTTTTCTCATCAAATAAAATGTAGGTATATCCGCACAAACATATCTGAGGATATTTTTGGGACTGAAATTGCTGCGGTTATTAAAAATATCATTGCCATTGCTTCTGGTGTGTGTCACAGTTTAGGCTACGGTGATAATTTTCAAGCCGTCTTAGCTTCAAATGCTATACGTGAAATAAAACGCTTTGTCGATGTTATTCACCCCATTAAAAGAGACATGAAAGAGTCTGCCTATTTAGGCGACTTACTGGTCACCATGTACTCTCAATTTAGTAGAAACCGAACCTTTGGAAATATGATTGGAAAAGGCTATTCGGTAAAGTCTGCTCAATTGGAAATGAATATGGTTGCTGAAGGCTATTATGCGGTAAAATGCATTAAAGAAATTAACGAAGAATACAATATTGATATGCCTATTACAAATGCAGTATATAATATTCTTTACGAAAAAATTTCTCCAGTAATTGAAATCCGCTTACTCTCCGACCAGCTTAATTAAGCTTTATTTTTTTCTTAAAATAATTTGAGCTTTGCTCTTGCCCACTAATTTTGAAAGCTCTGTTTCGCTGGCTTCCATAACCCTTTTCACAGAGCCAAAATGAGCGATGAGGGTTTCTACAGTTTTTGGACCTATTCCTTGAATAGCATCTAAAGAGGTGCCCAAACTGCCCTTGTTTCTTCGGTTGCGGTGATGATTAATGCCAAATCGGTGGGCTTCGTTTCTAAGCTGTTGTATGACTTTTAGACTTTCGGAACGCTTATCCAGATACAAAGGAATACTATCGTTTGGAAAGTAAATTTCTTCTAACCGTTTGGCAATACCAATTATGGCGATTTTTTCATGAAGATTAAGTTTTTCTAAACTTTTTCTAGCTGAACTTAATTGACCTTTACCGCCGTCAATAACGATAAGTTGGGGCAATTCTTGAGCCTCTTCTGTGAGTCGTTTGTAGCGCCTATAAACCACTTCTTCCATAGATGCAAAATCATCTGGGCCTTCAACCGATTTAATATTAAATAAACGGTAATCTTTCTTGCTTGGCTTGGCATTTTTAAACACCACACAGGCTGCAACTGGATTAGTCCCTTGAATATTGGAGTTGTCAAAACACTCTATGTGTCGGGGTTTGCTGTTTAGCCTTAAGTCGTGTTGCAATTGCTCCAATACCCTTTTGTTGTCTAGGCGGTGGCGCAGTTCTTCATTTTTGCGTATGCGGTCTTTTTGAACATTTTTAGCGTTTTTATAACACAGATTGACGAGCTTATACTTATCGCCAATTTTTGGCACGCTTATTTTTAACCCATCCCAATGCGATTCGATGGGAATATTCAAAAATGCTTCTTTTGAGGTACTGTGAAATCGCTGACGTATTTCTGTAATAGCCATTGTAAGCAAATCCTCATCGGCTTCATCGAGCTTCTTTTTTATTTCCATAGAATGGGCTTGAATAATCGCTCCGCTTGATACTTTAAAGAAATTGACATAGGCATAGTCATTATCCGAAGCTATCGCAAAGACATCCACATCATTTATGGTGGGGCTAACAATGGATGATTTGGATTGATACTGTTCAAGTTGTTCTATTTTTTCTTTAACGAGCTGGGCTTTTTCATACTCCATTTTCTCAGAAAGATTGAACATTTCATCTTTAAAATGCTGCACTACAGTCCGTATATTTCCTTTTAATATTTGGCGTATGTGCTCAACATCTTTTTCATAATCCGAAGGCTGTTGTTTGCCAACACAAGGAGCCAAACAATTACCGATGTGGTATTCTAGGCACTCTTTGAATTTGTTGGCTTCAATATTTTCATTCGATAAATTGTACTTACATGTGCGCAAGGGGTAAATCTGTCGAATAAAATTCAGCATCGCACTGATGATTTTGGGGTTGGTATATGGTCCAAAATATTCTGAGCCGTCTTTAATGAGTTGACGGGTGTAAAACACTCTCGGAAAGGGTTCTTTTTTAATGCAAATCCAAGGGTACGTTTTATCGTCTTTGAGTAAAATGTTATAGCGTGGTTGGTATTTTTTAATGAGGTTATTCTCGAGTAAAAGAGCGTCCATTTCTGTTTCGACTACCAGTATTTCTATGCGGTGAATTTTTCGCACCATATAGGTGGTTTTGAAACTGTCGTGTTTCGTTTTAAAATAAGAGCTAACGCGACGCTTGAGGTTTTTCGCTTTACCAACATAAAGCAAACCCTCCTTGTTGTCGTAAAAACGGTAAACGCCAGGTTCTGTGCTAAGGTTTTGTAGTGTTGATTGTATGTCTTCTGAAACGTTCATCAAGTTCCAAAAATACGGATTTAAAGGCTATTGTATAATATCTTATAATTACCATCCCACCACCACGCTTTGTTTTTTAAGAATTGGGGCTTGTGTGGGATGAGTAGCCTCTAGCCACAAGATGTAGCGGCCGGTTCTGGCGGCTTCTTTTCTGTCGGTGAGGCCGTCCCAAAAATAAGTGTTGTTTGTTCCGAAAAGTTCATTATTAATTAACGTTCTAACGGGAAAACCTTGGCTATTGAACACAATCAATTGTCCTTGATAACCGCTATGCGGGAAGCTCAATTGAACATTAAGAATATCGTCTTGCCCATCGTTATTGGGTGTGAAAACGTTAGGGCTTGTGCTCAATATTTCTTGTGGAGTATCGAACAACTGGGCTTGAGAATTGGGAAGTGTTGGGGTAGAAAAGCCAGACCTTTCGGACGCCGAATGCCAATGGCTTGTCTCTATATTAGTGCGCTCCAATGAAACGCCTTCTAACTCCTGCAAAAGGTCAAAATGCATGTTTTCATCATAGTGAAACTCATCAATGATTGCTGAATCTAAAGCGATGACCACACTCCCATCCTCATTATTGTATGTGGGCATACTCTCCAACTCAATTATTCGATGTTCTATGGCATTAGGGTGGTAGTATAATAGTGTTGCTTTAGATTGACACAACACCAAAATTTCCGTTGGCGAGATGAAGGCATATGAATCGCTAATGCTTTTGAAATTAGCGGGCTTATTAGCGTAATAATTCGCCAATTGTAGGCCTTTTATGCACAGTGTTTTATCGCTTCTGTTTATAAGCTCTACAAAGTCGTTGTCACCTTCAACGGGGTTAAACAACAGCTCGTTAATGACAATATCGTTAGGTTGAGGGTATAAAAAAGTGTCTATAAACGAGTAGCCTTCAACCTTAATATTGTCAAAGAAAAAAAGATTGGAACGTGTTTGGGTGTACACGCATTCTATGCCAAAATTATCGCTTTGCAAATGGCTGTCATCAAAGGCTTGGCCTTGTGTAAAATAACTTAAATCTGTAGAGCGCTTTGCACGAACTGTCCAGTTGCCAATGCTGTCTCTGTCTACCATGAGAGTTAAACTTATAGTGTTGAGGTCCAGAAAATCAGTGGTGCCGTCTATTAGCTTTGTGTCTTGACCAAAGGTGGTTTCATACAAACTGATATTGTCGTCTGTGCCGCCAAGTTTTACATAATAGCCGTTGCCCAAAGAGTCTGCACTTAAATGAATTTTAGAATAATTGCTCGAAGAAGGGTTAAAGCCCATGCTTATATTCAATTCCCAATGGCCATTCATCAAAGCGTTTGAAGGGTGCCAAATAATCGATTTTCCTGTTTGGGGTGGGGCGTCTAGCTGCAATGCCCAAGTGCTATCTAAAGTAAAGTCTGCTGTATCGCCATGCCAGCCCTCAAAGGAGGTAAAATCATCGGTAAATTGTGAAAAAAGGAGCAAGGGCGACAACCATATTAATAGTAATTTTTTCATGTTTTGGAATACTTCAGTTCTACCAAATATACTTATTTTTGGCTCAAACTTCTAACGTATGAAAGTAGCTTTGGTTGGCGCGACAGGAATGGTTGGACAGGTAATGCTCCAAGTATTGCAAGAGCGCTCATTCCCTTTAACATCCTTATTGCTGGTAGCATCGGAAAAATCTGTTGGACAGAAACGCTTGTTTAATGGAGACGAATTAACCATTATTTCATTGCAAGAAGCGGTCTCCCAAGCTCCAGACTTGGCCTTGTTCTCTGCTGGTGGTTCTATTTCAGAACAATGGGCACCAAAGTTCGCTGATGTTGGCACTACGGTAGTTGATAATTCGTCATTTTGGCGAATGTCAGAACAACACCCACTTATAATTCCTGAAATCAACGGAAACGTTCTGTCCAAAGAACATAAGATCATTGCTAATCCTAACTGCTCAACCATTCAGCTTTTAATGGCACTAAAGCCTTTGCACGATGAATACGGTATCAAGAGGGTGGTAGTTTCTACCTATCAGTCAATAACGGGTACTGGCATGAAAGCGGTGGCTCAGCTTGAAAATGAAGCAAAAGGAATAAAAGCAGAGATGGTTTACCCTTACCCTATTCATCAAAATGCGCTTCCCCACTGCGATGTGTTTGAAGAAAATGGCTACACTAAAGAAGAAATGAAATTGGCTAGAGAGACCAAAAAAATCATGCAAGACGATAGTATTGAGGTCAGCGCTACTGCTATTCGTGTGCCTGTAAAGGGTGGGCATTCAGAAAGTGTAAATGTGGAATTTCATGCCGATTTTGAATTGTCTAAAGTAAGGCAATTGTTGCATGAAATGCCTGGCGTAAGTGTTCAAGACAATCCAGATGTAAACACCTACCCTATGCCCATTTATGCTGAAGGTAAAGACGAGGTCTTTGTTGGAAGAATTCGCCGAGATTTCTCACAAAAAAATACCCTAAATATGTGGGTTGTTGCCGACAATTTGAGAAAGGGCGCAGCGACCAATACTATTCAGATTGCTGAATACCTAATTAAAAATGGGCTTATATGATAATAAGCCATAGGCATAAATACCTTTTTGTGGGTTTGCCCTTGGCAGCCTCAACCGCAATTTCCAAAGAACTCTGTGAAATGTATGATGGGGTTCCTATTTTATCAAAACACTCTTTATATCAAGATTTTCTAAAAGTCGCTAAGGATGATGAAAAGAAATATAAGGTTATTGCCTGCTCAAGAAATCCTTTGGATATTTCTGTAAGTTACTACACTAAGATGGTAACGGACAGCAATGGAAACTTTTCAAACGAATCGCTTTTACGAAAAAACGGAGGGCACCTCAAAATGAGGGACTACAAGCTTTCTAAATTTTTTAGAGATAATCAATCGGATTACAATACATTTTTAAAAATGTATTATCAGTTTCCTTTTGATAATTGGCTATCAATAACAGCGCCACACTGTGACTTTATTATCCGTTTTGAACATCTAATAGAGGACTTTGAACAGGCGTTGATTCACTGTGGCATAGCGCCCAAACGCTCTCTTCCACTAGTTAATAAGACCGATAAGAAAAAATCATTCGACTTATTTTACAACGAGAGTAACAAGAAAATAGGCTTGGCTATTTTTGGCCCTTTTATGCAAAAACACCACATGCCTTTTCCCGCCACTTGGGGCCAGTGCAAAGTAAGCTGGTTGACTAAATTACAGTTTAAGGTTTTGTCTCTGTTACGGTCCTTTTACTGGATGAATAAAAGCTACCGCAACACAAACGCTCAAAAAGTATATAAAGAGCTGTTGGAAAAGCACCAATAGTGTATTACTTAAAAAACGATCGGTGAAAAATCAGCATATTGATAACGCCAACACTGATTGAAGCGTCCGCAATATTAAAAACTGGTCTGAAGAATATAAAATGGTTGCCCCCAATGAGTGGTAACCAATCTGGAAAATGCCCGTTGATAAGAGGGAAATAGAACATATCTACCACTTTACCTTGAAGAAAGCCTGCGTAGCCGCCTTGAAAAGCCGTTGCTAATTGTCCATAACTTTCAGAAAATATCATTCCGTAGAAAGCGCTGTCAATCATGTTACCAATGGCTCCTGCCAATACCAGTGAGATGCTGAAAATAATACCTTTTTTAACACCTGTTGTTAAAGCTATTTTTTTCAAATAAATGGCTATTGCCACAATAGCAACTAACCTAAAAATACTGAGTAAATATTTACCAAAAGAGCCGCCAAACTCCATGCCAAATGCCATGCCTTTATTTTCTGTAAAGTGAATGATGAACCAATCGAAGAAATGAATTTCTTGACCTATCATCAAATTGGTCTTAATCCAAACTTTAAGAATTTGGTCTAAAATCAAAACACAAACAATTAATAGGATAGGCTTTTTTAACATCTTGTTTTATTGGGCGCGTTTGGCTTCAATGCTTAGTGTAGCATGAGGAACTAGCCTCAAACGTTCTTTCTGAATAAGCTTTCCTGTAACCCTACAAATACCATAGGTTTTGTTGTCTATTCGCTTGAGCGCATTGTACAAGTTGTGAATGAATTTCTCCTGACGCAAAGCCAATTGAGCGTTTTCTTCTTTTGATAAGGTTTCTGAGCCCTCTTCAAAGCCTTTGAATGTTGGTGAAGTATCGTCAGTACCGTTGTTTGAATCGTTGGTATATGCGCTTTTTATGAGTTCTAAGTCCTTCTCAGCTTTATCGATTTTATCTTGAATAATCTGTCTGAACTCCTGTAACTCTGAATCTGAATATCTTGTTTTCTCGCTAGACATATTTTATATTTTTTGTATTTCTATTTTAGTATTAATCCCTTCTACCAATTCGATGGTCAAGCCATTTTTAATCTCTTCGCTATTTGTGATACGAAGGCCATTGGCTAATGTTTCAGAACAAATATAATTTAAATTCTCATTAATTGCGCCCGCCAATTTTTCTGTGGCACTTAGAGCGATGGTTATGCGGTCTGTAACCTCCAGCCCTTCGTCTTTTCTGATGTTTTGAATACGGTTAACCAGCTCACGCGCAAGGCCTTCTTGAATAAGGCTATCGTTTAGGCTTATATCTAGCGCAAGGGTATTTCCATTTAAAGATGTTACTGCCCAGCCAGGAATGTCTTCAGTGCTGATTTCTACATCTGCAAGTTCTATTTGAATACTACTGCCCTCTATCTGAAGTGTGTAGGTGCCGTTTTGCTCTATTGAGCCGATGTCTTCAGAATTAAATTGTGAAATGGCTTGAGAGATGGCCCTCATTTGCTGCCCAAATTTTGGACCTAGTGTTTTAAAATTAGGTTTTATTTTCTTGACCAAAATACCAGAGTCTGCCGTCATGAACTCTAGCTCTTTCACGTTAACTTCTGCTAACACAAGTGCTTTTACGGCTTCTACCTGTGCTTTTACTTTATCGTTCAACACTGGTACCATTATCTTTTGTAAAGGCTGTCTAACCCTTAGGTTTTCCTTTTTACGTAAAGAAAACGCCATTGAGGTAAGGTCTTGTGCCAAACGCATTTTTTCCTCTAAATCGGTGTTTATTAACGCTTTATTGACGCTAGGCCATAGAGCAAGGTGCACAGATTCTAAGGATGATTTTTGAGTATGGCCGTTTAAGTCAACAAACAGCTTGTCCATAAAAAAGGGCGCGATTGGAGAGGACAAAACAGCTACCGTTTCTAAACAGGTATACAGTGTTTGGTATGCTGATATTTTATCTTCTTCGTACTCTCCTTTCCAGAATCGTCTTCGGCATAAGCGCACATACCAATTGCTGAGGTTATCGTTTACAAACAACTGAATTGCTCGTGCGGCTTTTGTAGGTTCGTAATCGTCCAAAGAGTCACCCACTTCTTTGATTAAAGTGTTTAGCTCTGAAAGTATCCACTGATCGATTTCTGGCCTGTCTTTTACGTTTATGTCGTCTTCTTGGTACGAAAAGCCATCAATGTTGGCGTACAAAGCAAAGAAAGCGTAAGTGTTGTAGAGTGTTCCGAAAAATTTACGCTTAACCTCAGCCAATCCGTCTATATCAAATTTAAGGTTGTCCCACGGTTGCGCATTACTGATCATGTACCAACGTGTGGCGTCTGCTCCGTACTCGTCTAAGGTTTTAAATGGATCGGCAGCATTGCCCAATCGTTTGGACATTTTATTCCCGTTTTTATCTAGCACTAAACCGTTAGAAACTACACTTTTGAAGGCTACGCTATCAAACAGTATGGTCGCTATAGCGTGAAGGGTAAAGAACCATCCTCGTGTTTGGTCTACCCCTTCGGCGATGAAGTCCGCTGGGTACGATTTTTCGAATACCTCTTTGTTCTCGAAAGGATAATGCAGTTGAGCATAGGGCATAGAGCCTGAATCAAACCAAACGTCTATAAGGTCTTTTTCTCTGTGCATGGCTTTGCCATTAGAGGACACTAATACTATATCGTCCACAAAAGGGCGGTGCAAATCAAAGGTGGCATAGTTGTCGTCTGACATATCGCCCACCACAAAATTAGCAAGGGGATTAGAGGACATTAATCCAGCCTCAACCGATTTTTCTATTTCTTCTTTGAGCTGCTGCATAGAGCCAATGCAAATTTGCTCTTCTCCCTCTTCAGACGTCCATATAGGCAGGGGTATTCCCCAGAATCGTGAGCGGGATAAGTTCCAATCCACTAAATTTTCTAGCCAATTGCCAAAACGCCCTTCACCAGTAGATTTGGGCTTCCAGTTAATGCTTTTGTTGAGTTCCACCATGCGCTCTTTAGCGGCGGTAGTTTTCACAAACCAACTTTCTAGAGGGTAGTACAAAATGGGTTTGTCTGTTCGCCAACAGTGGGGATAGGAGTGCTCGTATTTTTCTGCTTTAAAGCATTTGTTTTCTTCTTTAAGCTTGATGACCAATTGTATATCGGCTGATTTTTCAGGCGCTTCGCCTTCATTGTAAAATTCATTTTTGACATACATACCGGCAAAGTCGGTTACCTCTTCGACAAAGCGTCCTTGGGTATCAACTAAGGTTAGTGCACCGATGCCGTTTTGCTTGGCCACGAGGTTATCGTCTGCACCAAAGCTGGGTGCTAAATGAACGATTCCTGTGCCGTCTTCAGTTGTTACAAAATCGCCAATCAGCACCTTAAAGGCGTCGCCCTCTTCTGGTTGTGCATAGGCTAATAATTGCTCGTAACGCAAGCCTTCTAAGTCGGTGCCTTTGACCTCTTTGATGATTTCGTAAGGAATGTTTTTGTCGCCTGCTGAATAATCTGACAGTTTGAGCTCGCTGTTTTTTTCGGAGAAATATTTACCAAATAGGTTCTTGGCAACAATCACCGTAATGGCATCAAAGGTGTAAGGATTAAAGGTGTTTACCACTAGGTATTCTATGTTTTTGCCTACTGCCAAAGCTGTATTAGAGGGCAATGTCCATGGCGTGGTGGTCCATGCTAAAAAATGAACGTCAGCGTGTGCTTTTTCAAACAAAAATTCTGACTTATCGTTTCTAATTGCTTTGAACTGAGCAATGGCAGAAAGGTCTTTAACGTCTTTATAGCACCCTGGTTGATTAAGCTCATGAGAACTTAAGCCCGTACCTGCTTTTGGAGAAAAAGGCTGTATGGTGTGGCCTTTGTACAGCATTTCTTTTTTGTCCATTTGGCTGAGTAGCCACCAGACGCTTTCAATGTATTTGTTGTCATAGGTTACGTAAGGGTCGTTCATGTCTACCCAATAGCCCATTTTGTCCGTAAGGTCTTCCCAAACGTTCTTGAACTTCATGACATTCTCTCGGCACTTTTTGTTGTAGTCTTCGATAGAAATGGTGCTGCCTATGTCTTCTTTGGTAATGCCCAATTCTTTTTCTACGCCTAACTCAACGGGCAAACCGTGGGTATCCCATCCGGCTTTACGGTTTACTTTATAGCCTTGTAAGGTTTTAAATCGGCAAAATATATCCTTTATGGCACGCCCCATTACGTGGTGAATACCTGGCATACCGTTGGCAGAAGGTGGTCCTTCGTAAAAGGTAAAAGACGGCTTGTCGTTTCTAGTGGAAACGCTTTTTTCAAATATTGAATTGGCTTTCCATCTCGACAAGACCTCTTTGTTGATACTTGATAAATCTAACTGCTTATATTCTGGGTATTTTTTCATTCTTAAATGGTGGCAATGACTTTTAATTCTATGGCAATTGGTGTCGGCAAACAATTGATTTCAACGGTTGTTCTGCAGGGTTGGTTGTCGGCAAAAAACTCGGCGTAAACCTTATTGTAGGTTTTAAAATCGTCTTTCATATTGGTTAGAAATACCGTCACATCAATGACTTTATCCCATGAAGAGCCTGACTCTTCAACGATGGTGCGTACATTGTTAAAGACAGAGCGGCACTGGGCTTCTATGTCATAAGACGCTATGTTTCCGTTTTCGTCCAATTCCACACCGGGTATTTTTTTGGTGCCGCGTTCTCTGGGGCCAACCCCAGACAAAAACAATAGGTTGCCGTGTTGACGAGCATGAGGGTACAAGCCTACGGGTTCGGGCGCCTTGGTCGATTCTATTTTCTTACTACTCATATGCCTAAAAATTAATTGTGCGAAAATACTCAATGCTAAGGAGAATAGCAATCTATTAAAATTCGCTGAAAAATAGATACATTTGTATCGCAATTTGGGGATGTAGCTCAGTTGGCTAGAGCGCTTGACTGGCAGTCAAGAGGTCGTCGGTTCGAGCCCGATCTTCTCCACCAAAGCGGAATTCATCTCTTTTTTAGATTGAGTTCCGCTTTTTTTTAACCTTAAAAAATTAAATCCTATTCTCTTATTATGGAATTATTTATATTGATTATTCAGATAAGCTTAGCAATACTCATGGGCTATTATGCTGTTCCTAAATTGATTTTTTCCAAAGAAACATTGAAGGCAAAAGGGGGTGAAAAAATGGACTATGTAGATAACCTTTCTAGTTTTAGTTTGGTAGTTATTGGTTTGATAGAATTATTCACGGCATTGGGTTTAATTCTTTCGGGATTTATGGCTGGTTTTATGTGGCTCTGCATTCTTTCCTGCTTAATAATTATTGTTACTATGATTGGTGCGCTATTTTTGCATATCGTGCGAAAAGATGGTGGTAAAGCTATACTTGTTAACTTTTTGTATATCTTTATCTCTTCAGTTGTACTTTTTGGTAACCTCTATTTTAACTATTTATGAATGTATTTACACTAATTAATCTAATTATAGCTTTAGGCATCTTAAACGTTTGGTTTTTTCGGTTTAACAAGAAAACACCATTTAG
This sequence comes from Flavobacteriales bacterium, assembly GCA_965661345.1. Classification (GTDB taxonomy): domain Bacteria; phylum Bacteroidota; class Bacteroidia; order Flavobacteriales; family UBA7312. Next base: position 17,534 of record CBFIDK010000005.1, read on the forward strand.
GGGTGGAGAATCTAACACACTAAAAGAAGAGTTTTTGGTGTATGGATTGCCAACTTGGTTTATGTATGTTGTTGGCTTCATTAAGGTCTCTCTAGCTGTTTTACTAATTGTCGGCATTTGGGTTAAGGAAATTAACCTCTATGTTATTTCATTAATGATTTTGTTAATGTTGGGCGCTTTAGTGATGCACATTAAAGTAAAAGACCCTATTAAAAAATCAGTGCCTGCATTAAGTATTTTATTATTGCTATTGGCTATATTTATTAATAACGCATAGGCTAAAACAAGGACCCTTTGGTCCATCAAAAGACACCCTCTTTCTAAAATAGATTGAGGGTTTTTTGTTAGACGCTTTGCTTATCTGACATAAAATAGATAGATTTGAGGTGGAAAAACGTTTAAACTTAAAGCCGCTACCGCCATGAAAAAGCTAGGTTTTTTTGCCAATACCTTTCAATTACCCAAGAAATATCTTTTTCTGACTGGACTAGAATTTAGTTTTGCAACGCATTTATTGGAACAGGGTTTGAGCCTAAGACATATACAAACCCTGTTGGGACATAGTAGCTCAAAAACAACAGAGCGTTACACACAAGTATCAACGCAAGAAATAGGACGTATAGTTAACCCTTTAGAGGCTTACTACAGCAGCATGAGTGGCACAATACATTCCAAAAATGGAAGTATCAAACCACTAAAAGAAAGAGATAACGAAAATAAACACCATAAAGGTGTACATATACAATAGTTAGCTGCAAGCAAAACGAACATCGAATAATCTAAACAAATGGAAATAAAACTACCAAATATTGAAAAGCTTATTTTTTCAAATGGAAGTAATAGTATTAAACAATACTATCATCAAGCTCCAACGTTAGATTTTGAATTTGTTCAAAGCAATCCATTCATCCTCTCTTCGAACGGAGAATCCTTCTTTATTACAAGTAATATTGATGACGATATTCCAGAAAATTGTAGTTATGCGCTACTATCTGCAAGAAAACCGCAAAAGAAGTATTTTTTATCTGATTCTTTAAAAATTAAAAGGTGGTTAAAACATCCATCATTTGAGGATTTAACTCCGCAAAATGTATTAGCCTCATGGAAAGATAATTTTAAGTTTATTAAAGAAGATACCGAAAATGAAATTAAGGGATTACGTCCTCCCCAAATAGGTGCTCTATATTCCATACTTGCTCATGTGCAAGCTCCTGAAGACAGAGGTATTGTTGTAATGCCAACAGGGACTGGGAAAACAGAAACAATGCTATCAACTTTAGTCGCTAATATGTGCGAAAAGTTATTGGTAGCCGTTCCTTCTGATTCATTACGTACACAACTCTCAAACAAGTTTAACACACTTGGATTGTTAAGAGAATTTGGAATGGTGGATGAATCTTGCCACAACCCAATTGTAGCTGTAATCAATCAAAAATTCGAAAATGAAAATGAGCTATTAGAGTTCGTTTCAAAAGCGAATGTCGTTGTAACAACTATGAGTATTCTCGCTGGTAGTCAATATCAACAACAAATAACTTTCGCCAATTCCTTTAGCCATTTTTTTGTTGATGAAGCTCATCATTCAGAAGCGACTACTTGGAAAAAAATCATAACACAATTTGATAAGAAGAAAGTGTTTCTCTTTACTGCTACACCATTTAGAAATGATGGTAAGAACTTGGATGGAAAATTCATTTTTAACTTCTCTCTAAAAGAAGCACAAAATCAAGGGTATTATAAAACAATAAATTATTTGCCAATAAGAGAGTATGATAAAGAAGAGGCAGATAAGAAAATAGCAGAAAGGGCTGTAAATCAATTAAGGGAGGATATTGCAAATGGTTATCCCCATATAATCATGGCAAGATGTGTTTCAAAGAATAGAGCTAAAGAAGTCTTTGCCCACTATGAGAGTCATGAAGATTTGAAACCAATAATTGTTTATACAGGAATACCGAGTTTAAAGGAAAAAGTAGAAGCAATAAAAGCAAAGAGACATAGTATTGTAGTTTGTGTAAATATGTTAGGTGAAGGGTTTGACCTTCCAGAACTTAAGATTGCGGCAATTCATGATGAAAGACAAAGCTTACCTATTACTCTTCAATTTGTAGGTAGGTTTACTAGGACATCTTTTGATAGATTGGGTAACGCAAGCTTTATTACAAACATGGCCTACCCACCTATTCAACAAGAGTTGAATCATCTTTATGCCAAAAATGCCGACTGGAATCTCCTACTTCCTAATATGAGTGAAGGTGCCACAGATAAAGAAATTGATTTTCAAGAATTCTTAGATGGATTTAATGATCTTGAAAATTCTAAAATACCATTTCAAAATATCAATCCTGCTATGAGTTCAGTTGTTTTTCGAAATAATGGAAGCGATTGGCATCCTACTAACTGGAAGGAAGGAATTAATAACCTAGGTACATATGAACATCAATTTAGTAAACACAATTCTGAAAAAAATACTCTGGTAATAATCTTAGGTAAAGTTGAAAAGGTTGAATGGGGTGATTTTGATATGGTTCAAAACATGGATTGGAATATGATTGTTGTTCATTGGGATTTAAGACCAAACAAAAATTTGGTATTCGTACATACGTCTCTGAAAAATCTATCATACACGAAGTTAGTTAATGCAATTTTTGGAGATGATACTACTCAAATCAAGGGCATGGATATGTTTAAAATTTTCCATGATGTGAAAAGACTTACCCTCTACAATGTAGGTGCAAGAAAAGGTACAGGACGAGATATAAGCTTTCAATCGTTTTTTGGAAAAGGAGTTCAAGATGGATTAAAACTCTTGGAACAAGGAACTTTAATTAAAAACAATGTCTTTGGTGTAGGCTTTAAAGAGGGTGAAAAAGTTTCATTAGGATGCTCTGTCAAAGGTAAAGTTTGGTCGTATTTAAGAGGTAACCTAAATGAGTTGACACAATGGTGTCAAAACATTGGAGATGTGCTTGTTGACCCAAATATCAATCCAAATACTGTTTTGGAAAACACCCTTATACCCATAACAATATTTGAAAGACCTAATGTTATTCCAATTGCAGTTGAATGGCATCATGAGATGTTTGAACATTCTGAAAATAGATATAGAATTATTATTAAAGATACTAATTACGACCTATCTAATTCCGAATTAAACATCATCGAAAGTCCTATTAATTATCCTTTACTCTTTTGTTTCAAATGTGAAGATTACACCATTGAATATGAGTTTGTATTAGGTTCTAGAATTGTTGAAGGGGAACGAGTTGCTTTTCATGAAATCAGAAAGGTTTCAGCAGAGAATCCAATTATTACTTACGGAAGTAAGAGCGTAACTCTGACTAGTTTCTTGCAAGAATTTACTCCTACTATTTGGTTTGTAAATGGTGGGCAGTTATTTCAAAATAGCTATGTTGTGCCAAAACCTTGGGTTGATGGAATTTCTATTGATAATATTATTTCTATGAATTGGGATGGTGTTTCTATAAGAAAAGAGGCACAGGGTATCGCCCCATATGAAAAGGATTCAATTCAATATCATTTTATTAATAAAATTAGAGATGATTTTGAAATCATTTATGATGATGACGGTTCAGGAGAAATTGCAGATGTTATAGGGATTAATGATGGAGATAATAAAATAGATATTCATTTATTTCATTTGAAGTACGCTAAAGAAGGGCGAACGGGAAACGATATTGGAAATTTTTATGAAGTATGTGGACAAGCACAAAAATCACTTAATTGGAAATATCGAAATGGTAGAGACTTTTTTAATCATCTTTTAAGACGTGTGACTAAAACAAAAAATGGAGCCACCTGTAGTAGAATAATAAAAGGGACTGAAAATGATTTAGAATTATTATTAAATGCGGCTAAATGGACCAAAGAAATGAAATTCCACATTTACATTGTTCAACCAAGTTTAGTAAAAGGAAAAGGTTCAGATAACATAATGTTACTTTTGGGAAATACTCATCACTACCTTCATACAGTGGGTAATGTAGAATTAAAAGTATATTCCAGTTAAAAAGCCAGCAGCTAACAATGTATAAAAATCATAGCCACCCTGCGGGATGTCTACGCTTCTTATACTGAACGTTAGCATTCATTGATAAAATTTATGTATAAAAACACAATCTTAAAAATCAAGGCATTTCTATTAAATGAAACTCTTTCAATAAGCGAAAGAATAAATTTGTTATCGAAGGATGCTGTATATCGAATTTTCATTCATCCTTTTTGTAGTCAAATTAGTTCTGAAATATTGCACTATACAGATTATAAGTTCAATAACATTGTTGAACTCAAAACAAAGATTAAGGAAATAGTGAGAACAATACAACCAAGACCTCTTGGATTGCACAGCTATAAAGACTTTGAAATAGCCGAATTATCAAAAATATTTAATCAGATTGAAGTCAAAAGAGAATCAATTATCGATTTTATTGAAAATTTAGAGATAGCTACAACTGACTATTTCTATTTTAGGAATATTGACTTACAGGAATATTTAAAAGTGATCAAGACATTGGAACAAAAATTTCAGTTCAAAATATGCTTTGATGCATTTGAACAAAATAGTTATCCATTGAAATCAATGACAATGCTGGAAAAAAATAATGTAGACTATTATTTTAATGAAACGTTAAGCGATTTAATCAGTCCTCAATTTTCCAGGTTTTATAATTTGGATAAACATGGTGGTAATGAAGCTGATCGCATTGATTGTTTAGAAAATGATTTGTCATGTAATAGAAACTGTGAATGGTTGATATTATGTACAAACGAATATGTGTATTTCTTTGGAGATTGGATTATAGAATTTATGACGGATAAATGGGGGCAAATTAAATTGAACGAATGCCAACACCGTGTATAAGTAATAGCGGTTTAAGTGATAAAACAAAAGTATAAACATAAAACAAAGGTCAGTGCAAAACCGAAAGGCTTGTGAGTAAAAATCCGCTACTACTCATACACAAGACCGTTATAGCCAATTAGAATGAACAGAAGAAAATTTATAAGACGAACTTTTTTGGGAACAGTTGGGATTGGGTTTTTAACTGGACTTTACACTTGGCAAATTGAACCTTTTTGGTTAGAATTTGTGAAGCGTAAAATGCTAATCTCTAATCTACCTGATAATCTGATTGGAAAAAAGCTTATGCAGATTAGTGATATACACGTTGGGAATAGATTTGATTATAATTATATAATTGAATCATTTAAAAAAGCACAAAAGTTCAACCCTGATTTTGTTGTTTACACTGGAGACTATGTAAGCTACGAAAACGAAAAGCAATTTAAACAATTAGAAGAAGTATTGAAACACACAGTTAAAGGAAAAATTGGAACTGTTGGAATACTCGGCAATCACGATTATGGAAAAAATTGGGCAGAACAAAATGTAGCTGATAAAATTTCAGAGCAATTGACTAACGCAGGAATTGAAGTGCTTAGAAATGAACAATTAGATATTTCGGGGTTGAATATAATCGGATTTGATGATTATTGGGCATTGAATTTTGAACCCGAAAAAGTGATGAAAAACTATGACCAGAACAAAGCCAATTTATTGTTATGCCACAATCCTGATGTCTGCGATTTAGACGTTTGGAATGGATATAAAGGTTGGATCTTATCTGGACATACGCACGGAGGGCAGTGTAAACCACCATTTTTAAACGCACCAATATTACCTGTTAAGAATAAGAGATATTCGCAAGGCGAAATTGATTTGAATGACGGGAGAACCTTATATATTAATAGAGCGGTTGGGCACTTATGGCAAGTGAGATTTAACGTCAGACCTGAAATAACAATATTTGAACTTGAAAAAGTATAAAATAACTGGCTACAACACCGTGTATAATTCATTGCTAGTTCTAGCCTACTTACGAAAATCCTGGCGGATTTTCTATTTGGTTTGTATTTGCTAAATTAGTTACTGAAACACGCAACGAAATCATACACAAACCGTTAGGCTACATTAAGAAAAAAATGGGTGAACTCAAAAAACTTGATACTTCTCATATCGGAGGAAGAATATTTGAAGTCACAAAAAACAACTTATATATTTTTGAAAAGTTTTCTAATTGGCTTATAAAAGTTTCATCTGAATTAAATGAAAATAGGTATAAAATAGACACTGAAAATTTTAAAACAGTCTTTGAATAAATGAAAGTAAAATTACTGGATGGAAAATCAAAAAAACAAACTAGATTAAAAAACGGCTAACAATAGCTGCAAAGCATAGGCCTAACCAACCAAACCGTTCCTACTCTTCATAGCAGGAATGTAAGCAGCACTTAAAAAAGACAAAAAATATGATTAGAAAAATCTTAATTTCAGTAATAACAATTTTAACTTTTGTTTTAAACGCCAAATCACAAGATACTCTTGTGTCGGCTTTTTTTGGACTTGATAATGGACTACCAAGTTTATTATGTGGTACACCGGGAAGTCAGTTAGATGGTATGCCTGTGAATTTTATGTTTCCAATAGATGTATCCACCTTGTCAGAATCTGATTTTGAAGTTATAGATAGCCTTGGGAATATACACATACCGATGTGTGCTGTTCTAGCACCAGCAAATGAAAACGGAGAAAATCGAACTGTGCTTCTGTTAGGTGAATTTGGTACCGCTGTTACCAATCCTCCTGTTGAAGTTAGAGTTGTAGGGGATTTATTTACGACTGATACTTTATCCGGAGAGTCCGCTTGTTCAGAAATCATAAACCTAAACGGAATCTCTACCAAGAATATTATTCCGCTCGCTGATGGTCCAAGTCTATTTTTTGCCCAAAAAATTTATGGTACTCTGAATGAATGTAGTTCAGGAACACAGACGATTCAAGTTGCTTGGAATGGTGGCATTACACCGTTTATAAGTGGGGATACCGAATCTGACTTATTTCAATACTATATTGGTTATTCTGATAGTTCGGGAGTTCTAATTCCACATGTACCTATGTCGATAGCAGATATAAATGACAACGACAACTTTCACCAACTTTGTTTTTCTACAAGTGATAAAATTGTTAAAATTTCAATGATGGCTAACACGGTCGAAGACCCAAACCAAGACCCAAATTTATACAGCGAAATTGATGTTAGTTCCTGCCCTACTTTGACAAATATTGAAGAAACCCTTTTCGAAAAAGGGTATAAAATTTACCCGAATCCGTTTTCAGATGAAATTTTTGTTGAGAATCTTCTTGGTGATGAATACTTCATTATTTATGACTTTTTAGGGCGAAATATTACAGAAGGAAAATATTCAGGAACAATAAAAATACCAGAAACAAAATCAGGTATATACTATATTACCATCCTAAACAATACCAATCAGACAACCTACAAGTTAATTAAAAGATAACTGCTTACAACAATGTGTATAATGTTCATGCCTCCCATTCGGTAGGCACGCCACATACACTAACTGTTGGGCGTAATTAAAACAAATGGGATTCAAAAATTTTGACTTACTAGACTTTGAATTTGTTGAAGTACGATTTAATTGCTCAAATTGTGGAACACGTCTGCTATCCGAAAAAATTGAAATTCCGGAAATATTTGACCCAGAATATCACGACAAAGAAGACTTTTTTTACACAAATGCTAGAGAAAAAACTTGTCCTAAATGCGATAAATGGCATATCATTCACGTAGGCTTTGAAGATAATGAGGAAAGCGGTTATATCGAAATAGAAAAAGTTGAGAAAAAGGACATTCTAGAAGCTATTACTTATGACTATGGACTATATTCCTATGAAGAAGACCAAGTAGACGCAATTCTTCGCTCTGATAATTCAATTGAAAGATTTGAGGAAGAGATAAAAAGTCTAATGGAACTTAACTCACAATCTTTTAAAAAAGAAACACACGAGAAAACTATAAGAAAATTGGTTTTTTCAGGTGGTATAACCTGTCTTGAAGATTATTTATCTTCTACATTAATCAAGGAAGTCATTCAAGATGAAGTATTCTTCAGGAATTTTGTAAAAACTTACAAAAGAATAAATAACCGAAAATTCGAATTGGGAAATATTTATGACCAACTAGATAGCTTGTATGATATCGTCAAAAAAGAACTTTTAGATGTAATTTATCACGACCTCCCAAAAGTCAGAGGAATGTATAAAGATTCATTGGGAGTAATTTTTCCATCAATTGAGAATCTAATGAAGAACATTAAAACAAGACACGATATAGTGCATCGAAATGGAAAAACAAAAAATGGTAAATTTATTTTATTGAATAAGGAAGATATAGAATCACATTTAAAAGAAATTCAAAAATTCGTAAATAATATCGAAAAACAGATTAAAGAAATATAAAAAACTACGCCCAACAATGGCTATAAGTAATTGCTTGTTCTCGCCTACACTTCAACTGGCTCAAGGCATAGCTTATGAAAATCCAGCTAGGTTTTTTGCCTATCTAACATAAAAAAGATAAATTTGAGTTGGAAAAACGAATAAACTTAAAGCCGTTAGCCTCATGAAAAGCCCACCCAAACTAGCCCTTTTTATGCCCCAGCAAATACATTGAATTAATTTATTAAACCCTTAAAGAAATGAAATTACCTTCCATTAGTTACCTCCTGAACAAATCCAAAGAATCTTTCTTGCGATTTCCCGCTACTCTTATTAGTGCATTGGTATCGGTCTGCGCCGCTATTTTCCTCATAGAGTATAGCAATGATATTACCAATACGTTTCCCTACATAAACATTCTAATAACATCGGCTTTGGGAATCCCCTTGTTCTTTGGTTTATCAATGTTTAACTCAAGCCAAAACTTCAACCGCACAAAAAGTGCCTTTAGCCACCTTTTGTGTCTGGCTATATTAGTGGTCATTTACTACACCCTTCCCGATTCTGACACCACTCACAACACCAGTATACCATACATCAGATACGGCATATTTAATGTAATTGTTCACCTTCTGGTTTCTTTTATTCCATATCTAAAAGGCAATGCGCTAAACGGCTTTTGGAATTTTAACAAAATACTATTTATCCGCTTCTGGACGTCTGCTCTTTATTCAGGCTTCCTATACATTGGGCTAATCCTGGCTTTATCGGCTCTAAACTTACTTTTTGACGTTGATATTGACGATGACCTATATTTTGAATTCTATGTCGTCATTATAGGGCTGTTTAACACATGGTTTTTCGTTTCTGGAATACCAAGCTCATTAAAAAACCTTGAAAACAACCACGAGTACCCCAACGGATTAAAAATATTTGCACAGTATGTTTTACTGCCTTTATTAACCCTTTATTTAATTATCCTTTATGCCTACGGAACAAAAATTATCGTTTTGTGGAATTGGCCAAAAGGAATAGTGTCGTATTTAATCTCTTGTGTTTCGGTGTTGGGAATACTTACCGTCTTGCTTCTGTATCCTTACGGTCAGCTAAAAAACAATTCTTGGATTAAGAAGTTTTCCCGAATATTCTATTTCTCATTAATTCCACTTGTCGCAATTCTATTTATAGCCATCGGCTTTAGAATTGGGGATTATGGGTTTACCATCAACAGGTATGTTATTGTGTTGTTAGGCGTTTGGCTAAGCTTTGTTGCCTTGTATTTTTCTTTCGGAAAAAAGAATATAAAACTAATTCCGATGTCTTTGGCACTCATCCTTGCGCTAATGTCTTTTGGGCCTTGGAGCGTGTTTAGCGTGGGCGAAAAGAGCCAAATTAATAGACTTGTATCAATACTAGAAGAAAACAATTTACTACAAGATGGGAAGGTTGTAAACGAAGTCATTTGGAAAACCGATAAGATACCCTCTCTTTATTCTAACGAGGTAAGAAACCCAAATGATGGTGTTCTAGTTGACTCTTTGCACAATGAGGTTCTATAATTAATTACCTCGACAAACACCACGGGTTTTCGGGGATTTCGCACTTATACGCTCAAAACATAGATTCTTTAATCGTGCTTTGCTTGGACTCAAACAAATACACCGATGAGTCCAACATTTATACCCGCTCTTTGGGCTTATCTCCTTACGAAAAATACTCATCACATTATGATTACTACACCTTTAATGTTGAAGACATTATTGTTACCCAGGTTACATCCTACGATTACGTATTAGATTTTGACCTAAGTCAGTATGGAGGAATCTTGGATAGGGTTGATTTTGAATTAAATGGAGAAGAATATTTTATAGAATTCAATCCTTCAGATCCAAATACACTAATGTTTGTTGAAAATAATAATCCGTTAGAAATTAGTGTTGAAAAAATGCTGTCAAGGCTAACCAATACATATGGGTTTAAATCGGAATCGAGAATACATCAATCAGAAATGGAGATTGAAAAAAAGACAAGTCGCTTTGATATAAAAATGTTGTTTCATTCTATTGACTATAAAACCTCCAATGACTCAACCTATATTTCCTCCATGCACGGTAAAGTTCTTCTTAAAATACGGTAGTAGCTTTCTTTTAATGAGTAAATAATCAAACTAAAAATAAAATGAAAAAACAAATTTTACTTATTGGGGTGGCGGTACTGCTTCTCTCCTGCTCTTCACCGCTTGATAAAAAGTTTAACAAAGACACAGCTGAGGAAGCTGAAACAATAAAAAAGGCAAATGACCTTATCACAGAAAAGAAATACAATACCGCATTCAATTTACTTGATAAGTTTGACCCAACAAACGATAAGCCCAACGTTGTTCTGCTAAAAGAGGAAATTTTGCTGAATTATTTTGTTACAAGCATTTTACACCAAATGTTTTCATTAGTAGACATTAAAAAAAATGAGGATATTTTAGATTATAGAGGGAAAGAAGGGTCGTTTAACACTCAACTGTTTGCCGTGGACAGTATTCTAACAAGGCTTATCACTATGTATCCGACAAACTGCGAGCTTAAAAAAGGACTAGCTAATTATTATTATGAAGTGCATTTGAAATATGGTGGACGATGGCTAAAAGATGACAAAGAATTATTTCCAATAATACAAACGAATTTTGAAAAAGCTATTGATGAGGGTTGTGCAGATTATTTATCGCATTACGTTTTAGCTTACATAAACCTATTGCAAGAAAAAAATGAAGAAAGTATTCCGCATTTTCTAGCCTCAATAGAACTGAACGACAAATATGCCAGTTCACATTACAACTTAGCATATGCTTATTATTTTACAAACGACGAAGAGAAAGCGTTGAAACACGCTAAACGCTCGCTTGACTTATACAGCGATAAAATATATAAAAGCGATGCTGCTCGAATGATTGGTCAAATTTATACCGAACTCCAAGATGATAAAAATGCTATCGCTTATTACGAAGAAGCAGATAAAATTGACCCTGAAAATTATTACAATATTAAGCCGATTCTCCACTTATACTTAAAGACAAATAATAAAAACACAAAGCAAACCACAAATGCATTTTTCAACCTTGATCCAACAAACCCAACAATTTACTATGACCTTGAAGAGGTTTATTTCAGCAACAATAAAGGCAACGAACTAATTGATTTTTACAAATCACAATTTCCTATGTTCAAAAACAACAACACGGTTCAGGGAGGGTTAAATTTTGGTTTAGCAAGAATCTATCTCCAAACCGACAAGAATATTGCGAAAGGTTTTTTTATCAAAGCGAAACAAGATTTTGAAAAGGTATATGATAAAAATCACGACGTTTTTAGAGTAATTGACGCGGGTCTAGAAAGGTGTGAAATTTAATTGTTACACGAAATACCTTTGCCAACTGTTGAATAATTAGTTAATTCGTTTTTACAAAAGCAGTAAAGACAAGGTACATTATGAAAAAAATTATTTACTCGTTATTTATTTGTCTTTTTACGTTTATTTTTTGGAAAGAAAGCGTTTCACTAGAACTCTCGTTTTTACATGCCTGTGTGTGGTTTTTATTTTCTTATTTTTTATGGAAAACGGCTTACTATGGGTTATTAGCTTATGGTCTTTTTACATATTTAATCCTTTCACTCACAGAGTATTTTCAATTTTCTGCTGATGTAATTAGCTACGGCTATAGCGCTTTGGTTTTTTTCTTGTCTAGCGCCTACATCTTAATAAGCCAAAAAGTATCTTCGGTTTGGAATAATGTTCTTAAAATAACGTATTGGTTTTGTTGTTCCCTAGTTCTTTTTGTTCCCTTGATGTTTATGCTTTATTACGTTCAATTTGGAACAGCCGTTACCAACGAAACATTATACGCCTTGTTTCAGACTAACCGACAAGAGAGCTTCGATTATATCAACGACTTTATTTCGGTTTACCTCCTTGTTTTACTAGCTGTAACAATAGGGGGCTCTTGGTTTTTTATTGCTTCGCAAAAGGTCAAAAAAACTCGTCTTCTATTACCAATTATAATACTTGTTTCCAGTGCATTTTTTCTTGCTATAAGCCCACCACCCGCCTTGCCAAAAATGTTTTGGGAGGCAGTAAAAACGTACAAGCAAGAACTTGTTTTATTCAACAAAACAGCCTCAGAAATGGCCGTTAATAACATTCCGATAGAGGCATTCAAAAAAGAAAACGGCGAAACGCATATCGTGGTTATTGGCGAGTCTTTACACAAAAACCACATGAGTTTGTATGGATATCCCAGAAAAACGACGCCCAAACTAGATAGTCTACAGTTTGTTGACGGATTTATTTTGTTCAATAACGCCTACGCCAACCATACCCATACAATTGAAGTGCTAAAATTGTCATTAACTGAGGCAAATCAATACAATCAAAAAGAATTTTATGAGTCCTTATCCATTTTGGATATGCTAAACGCTAGCAATAACGAAACCTATTGGATAAGTAATCAAAATCTAAAAGGAGCATGGGATAATGTTGTTGGGGTAATCGCTGAAAGGTCAAATCACCTCTTAATGATTAATGCTTCTATTGGAAAAACCTCAAAAATGCAACACTTTGATGGGCAATGCATCGAGGAAATCAAGCGAATCGTAAATACCCCAAGCAAAAAAAACAAAGTGATTTTCGTGCATTTAATGGGTAGCCATAGCCCTTATGATAGCCGATACCCAAGAGCTGAATTTCGTGCTTTTAGGGAAGCGCATCAAGGGGATGTTGGTTTTGTAGGTGCACAAATCAAGAATTTATCTGACTACGACAATAGCATCTTGTACAACGATTATGTGGTAGGCAGTATCTTAGAGCTTCTCCAAAGCCAAAAAGGCGCCAACAGTTTCTTTTATTTATCAGATCACGCCGATGATGTCTTACAACAAAAAGGACACAATTCAGGCTCTTTCACTTATGAAATGACTGAAGTTCCAATGATGAGTTGGATGAGTGAAGAATACAGAAACAAGTACACCGCCACACACCAGCAGCTATTGAAAAACCAAAACAAATGGTATTCTAACGACTTGTTGTTCAATACCCTATTGGGTGTTTTTCAAATTGAAAGCCCAAAGTACGACAGTAAATTTGATCTCACTTCGGCCAACTATCAACCAACTGACAGTAGCATTAAAGTTTTACATAACGCACTTTATACTGCCGATGACAATTACATTTATTGGCAAAAAGTCAACATTGACTATCTGATTAAAAACAAATTACATAAAAGAGTGTATCCACATCGCATAAATTCAATAGCTAAATTACAACAGGTCTGGAAAAGCGGTATGCGTTCGTTTGAGCTTGATGTTTTTTTTGAAAAGGATAGTGTTCAGCGCTTTAGGGTTGGTCACCATAAAGGAAAAATGGGGCGCGAGCTTGAGGTTTTATTAAACAGCATTAACCATTATGAGCTACAAAATATTTGGATCGACTTTAAAAACTTAAACAAAAAAAATGCTAAAGCAGCTTTAAATGAATTAGAACGGTTAGACGACTTGTTCAATATTAAAGAAAAGGCCCTTATAGAATCTAACACAGATGACGCTGTTTTTAGCTTGTTGAGTCAATATGGTTGGAAAACATCCTATTATCTTCCGACCTCAAAAGTGTTGGATTTAATGAGCGCCAATAATAAAGAAGGTCTTTCAATATTGTCTAAGGATATCAGTCAGCAAATTTTAGATCAAAAGGTTTCTGCTATTTCATTTGACGATAGGCTATACCCCTTTGTTAAAAATCACCTTGAAAACCTCATCTCTAAGGAAATAGCATACCACTGTTGGTACGGTCCAGAACTAAAAAGCCCAAGCTTTGAAACTGAACTAAAAAACAATCCTCTTTTTAAAGACCGAAGAGTTCACTCCTTGCTTTCGCCTTACTACTCCTTATTTCATTTATAATGTGTTCAATTGAATTTCTGTTGACTTCAAAAAGGGTTTTTTGGTAAACACGGCCTAACGTTTCTTTTTTATACTTTTACAACTACTAATCCACTAAATCTTTTTAGATGTCGATGTTTGAAAATAAGTTTGAAAAAGCGCTATGGAACTTGAGGTTTGTGGTAATTCTTTCGGTAGTATTATCAATAATATCGTCAATTACCCTGTTTGTAATCGGTAGTTGGGACATTCTGTATGCAATCGTATACCAAAACCCACTGTTCAACGCAGACATTAACAACAACACCGATTTACTGTTTAAAATTATCTCCTCAATTGATTTGTTCCTTATCGGCATAGTGTTGCTTATTTTTGGTTTTGGTGTATACGAACTGTTCATCAGTGAAATTGATTTTGCAAAAGATAAGTTTGCTGAATCTACACTAAAGATTAGTAGTTTGGATCAGCTTAAAAACAAAATAATTAAGGTTATTATCATTGTCTTGATTGTTAAGTTTTTTGAAAAAATATTGAAGTTAGCCCCAAACTTTACCACCCCTATGGACGTTTTATATTTTAGCCTTTCTATACTGTCTATCTGCCTGGGGTATTATTTGATAAACAGAAAATAAACTCCTCTTTTTTGTCCGTTTGAGGTTTAGGGTTTATCGGCTCTTCCGTATCTTTGTACCTCATCCACACCTTGACACAAAAACTAAATATCGTTTGGCTTAAAAGAGATTTGAGAACCTCTGATCATGAGCCTTTTTTTCATGCCGAACAGCATGAACACGATTACCTTCCTATATATATTTTTGAGCCCTCTATTAATGCCCATCCAGACACTAGCCTAAGGCACCGACAGTTTGTTTACCATTCCATTTTGGATATGAACACCACCCTCCAGCCCTTTAACAGAAAGGTACACGTCTTTTATGCCGAAGCAGAAGAAGTCTTTGCCTATTTGACAGAGCATTACAGTGTTTCTAATGTATTTTCTTACCAAGAAAGCGGCGTAAAGGTGAGTTGGGATAGGGATAAGGCGGTCAATAGTTTACTGAAAAAAAAAGGAGTTAATTGGCAGGAGTTTGAGAATCAATCTGTAAAAAGAGGGGTTAATCACAGAAAGGGATGGGACAAAGAGTGGTATATGTATGCTCATTCTGAGCGCATTAAAAACGACTTTAGTAACGGTCGTTTAATGATAAAAAAAAGCCCTTTTGACTTCGACATCAGCAAACAGTACGAATTAAAAAATTACCCCAAACAATACCAGCCTGCTGGGGAGTCTTTCGCTCATAAATACCTCAAATCCTTTCTAGAAAAAAGAGGCAAGAATTACTCCAAACACATTTCAAGCCCACAAAAAAGCAGACTCTCATGTAGCCGTTTATCTACGTATTTGGCCTGGGGAAATATTAGTGTTAGAGAAGTGTTTCAGGCTGTTAAAAGCGCTCCTAACTACAGTTCTCATAAGCGTGCTTTTGATGCTTGTCTGGCGCGTCTCAAGTGGCGCTCGCACTTTATTCAAAAATTCGAAACGGATTGTAGCTATGAATTGTATTGCATTAATAAGGGTTATGAAAAAATGGAATACGAAAACAACGATGAACTTTTACAAAGGTGGAAAGAAGGTAAAACGGGCTTTCCTCTTGTTGATGCAAGTATGCGCTGCCTCATCAATAATGGATGGATAAACTTCCGAATGAGAGCAATGTTGGTGTCTTTTCTTTGTCACCACCTCAATCAAGATTGGCGAAGGGGTGTGTACCATATTGCCCAACTGTTTTTAGACTATGAACCCGGCATACATTTCACCCAATTTCAAATGCAAGCTGGTGTTACCGGCATCAATTCCATTAGAATTTACAACCCCATAAAGCAGTCAATTGAAAAAGATGCTGACGGAGAGTTTATAAAAAACTGGGTGTCTGAACTTAAAGAAATTGACCCTCCTTTCGTACATCGTCCTTGGGAGCTAACGCCTATAGATTTGCTTTCTATGGGGCTAACATTGGATTATCCTCCGCCAATGGTCGAACCCGTTAAGGCAGCCCAGACAAGTAGAGCCCAATTGTGGCGTTTGCGCAAAGACCCTCTAGTTAAGGAAGAGTCCAGAAGATTGCTTCAAGTTCATGTCAGACCCGCTAGCAAAAAGCGATAATAAAATTCTAGCTGATTAACAATAATTTGCAACAGCTAAGCCATATTTTATATATTTGCTTATTCCTTAAAGCTTCGTTTATGATTGTTTTTGAAAATATTTAATACTAAACACGAAAAACATGAAAAAACATTTACTATTAATTTTCACTTTTTTATTCTCACTTATTTTATTTGCTCAATCTCCCGATAAAAAATGGAGCGTCGGTTATAAAATAGGGGCAGAACAGTTTGCGGGCTATGTTGGCGAAGGTTTTGATGGGCTTGATAAGTCTCACCTAATAAACGGCTTTACCCTTTCTAGAAGGATAAATAGCCATTTTGACGTTGGACTAAGCGCTTTACGTGGCGAAAACGACAGTCAGTATTATGACAATTATTATGTCGGTGAGAACATCTTGTTGCGCGATTTAACAATGTTTAATATGAACACTAAATTTAACTTTTTTAAATACGATGATGTAAGGGTAAGGCCGTTTGTGTTTGCTGGCTTTAGCGTATTGGCCTATGATAATAATGGCCTTGACTTTGAATTAGACGATTTACAGTACCCTGATTTGGGCTTGGGTTTGAACATAAAGGTCTCTCCAACGGTAAATGTTACGTTTGATGAAACATTATTTTTTATAGATAAAGGTTTTGGCATCAATAATAAGTTAGAAAAATACCTAATGCATGCTGTAGGGGTTTCCTTTAATCTCGGTAAGCTAAAAGACTCAGACGATGATGGTGTCAGCGATAGAAACGACGAGTGTCCTGAGGTGTTTGGGCTAAAACAGTTTAGCGGTTGCCCAGACTCAGACAGCGACGGCGTCAAAGATTCTGAAGATAAATGCCCTAATGAAGCGGGATTAGTGAGCCTTGAAGGTTGCCCGGATTCGGACAATGATGGTATTCCTAACCGAACGGACGAATGTCCTAATAAGAAAGGAACAAAAGCGTTAGGCGGTTGTCCTGATACGGATAACGATGGTATTGCTGACAATAAAGATGAATGCCCTAAGGCAAAGGGTTCAAAACAACTCAAAGGTTGTCCAGACTCGGACAATGACGGCATCGCTGATAAAGACGACAAATGCCCAAAAGTAAAAGGGTCAAAAAAGAATAAAGGTTGCCCAGAAGAGGTGGTTAAGCAAACGCCAAATCGAGAAAAAACCAAAGACTCCTCTCCTCAAGTGTCTTTGTTTGTGGTAAACTTTGAAAGCGGTAGCAGTAAAATAAATAAAGAGTCAAAAACTATACTAAACTCTATTGTTGATGTATTGAAGAAAAACCCGAATTACAAATTAGATATTAAGGGCTATACAGACACTGATGGTGACGAAAAAATGAACTTAAATCTATCAAGTTCAAGAGCCAAAATTGTAAAGAATTATCTTGTAAATAAAGGGGTTTCTGCCAAGCGTTTATTCTCAAAAGGGTATGGCGAAGCAAACCCTATTGCTGATAATACGTCTGATGCAGGAAAGGCTAAAAATAGACGTGTTGAATTGTTTTTGAAATGACAATATGAGTAGGCTTAGTGTTGTATATAGCTTGGTATTTTTGATGTTAGGTATTGGTGTAAATGCTCAAAACAGAACCGACACCATTACTATTATAGAAGATTTTGGCACTAAGTTTTATCAAGACGGCTATCAATTAAACGTCAGTGAGTTGTTTTGGATAGCAAATCAAATTCCAGAAATGGATGATGCAAAAAGAACATACCGTATGGGTGTGTTGTTATCTTCAATTGGGGGTTTCTTAATTGGTTACCCCGTCGGACAACATCTTGGCGGGAACAATGAGGCTGTTTGGGAGTGCGCGCTAGTTGGTGTTGGAATAACCACACTATCCTTGCCTATTTTTACTAGCTCTCGTAAAAAAGCCGTTAAGGGTGTGCGTGCTTTCAACCGAAACATAACACATAAAAAAGCCCTCGACTGAGGGCTTTTTTTTATTTAAAACTCCAATCGTATTGGTCGAGTTCTTTGACCGAATAGTGAAGTAAATCAATGGCGTTTCGGATATCTGTTTTGTCAGCCATTTCTATTACCTGATGGATGTGTCTTGTTGGTATAGATACTGCCCCTGCAATTGATCCGCCTGGAGTAAAGCGTTGTATCCCTGCGGTGTCTGTTCCGCCACCCGTAAGAATTTCTAATTGATGGGGAATGTTGTGTCTTTCAGAAACTTCTTTCATGTAGCTCACCATTCTATAATCACAAATGGTGGATGAATCCATTACTTTTATTGCTGCTCCTTTTCCTAATTCTGTTATCTTTTCGTGCGGTGCTGCTCCTGGAACATCGTAGGCAATGGTGGTGTCTAAGCCAAATCCAAAGTCTGGTTGAACCTCTTGAGTAGCCACATTTGCCCCCCTAATTCCTACCTCTTCTTGAACTGTAAACACCCCGTAAATATCGTAGGGGTTGTCTTTTATTTCTCTTAGCATTTCAATAAGAATAAAAACAGACACCCTGTTGTCAATGGATTTACAGTTAACGCAATTCCCCATTTCTATAAGTTGTCTTTCTCGAGTAATAGGGTTCCCTACACCTATGTATTTCTCGACCTCTTCCTTGGGCATTCCCATATCAATAAAATAGTCAGTGGTCTTTGGGGATTTGTTTCTCTCTTCTGGAGTCATTACGTGTATGGGCTTACTTCCCATTACTCCAATCAAGTCTTTTTTACCGTGAACAATTACGCGTTGAGCAGTTAGTGTTTTAGGGTCAAATCCTCCTAGGGTGTGAAAACGCAAAAAACCATTGTCATCAATGTGTGTAACAATAAAGCCGATCTCGTCCATGTGGGCCCCAATCATTACTTTTTTGTCTTTACGGCCTTTTTTTATGGCGGTAACGTTGCCCATATTATCGACTTTTACTTCATCTACTAAAGGTGTTACTTCTCGTAGTACTATTTCTCTTATTCTTTGTTCGAAGCCAGGCGCTCCTGCTGCCTCGCAAATCTCTGCGAGTAATTTTACATTTATAGACATCTAATTTGTTTTTATTTGAGGTAACTCAACCTCATCATGTTAGTCATTCCTTTTTCTTTTATAGGCATACTGGCTACGTTTAAGACTAGATCGCCCGATTTTAGTAGTCCCGTTCCCTTGAGTATTCGCTTTGTGTCTGCTACCGTTTCATCGGTACCCGTCTCGTTATCGTAATAAAAGCCTTTTACCCCCCAAACCAAACTTAGCGTATTAAGTATTTCATGGTTGTTTGTAAACGCATATATTTTACACGGTGGTCTATGGCTTGATATTTCAATGGCGTTGTAGCCCGAGTGAGTCATTGTTATTATAGCTTTTGCGCTTACTTGTTCGGCAAGTTTACAAGAGTGGTAACAAATAGCGTCAGATATAAAGCGCTCGCCGTAGGTTTCTTTTAGTTCGTATGAGCGGGTTGAAGAAAATTCTTGTTCAACATTAGTAATAATTTTACTCATCGTTTCCACCGCCTGCAAAGGGAAAGCGCCTACCGATGTTTCTCCACTAAGCATAACCGCGTCTGCACCGTCCATTACAGAATTGGCTACATCGTTTACTTCTGCTCTTGTAGGAGTAACGCTTTCTGTCATGCTCTCAAGCATTTGTGTAGCCACAATAACGGGCTTGGCTTTTTCCAAGCACATTTTGGCAATCTTTTTCTGAATTACAGGTACTTTTTGCATTGGTATTTCCACACCCAAGTCGCCTCGTGCAATCATTACCGCATCGGTTACATCAATAATGCTATTAAGGTTTTTTATCGCTTGTGGTTTTTCAATTTTTGCAATTACCCTTGCGCTGTGGTTTTCTTTTTTGATATGCTTTTTGAGCTCAAGAATATCTTGTGCTGACCTTACAAAAGAAAGGCCTATCCACTCAATGGGTTGGGTTAAAATAAAGTCAAGATCTTTTAGGTCTTTTTCTGTCAAACAAGGTTGTGAAATTACTGTGTTTGGCAAGTTAACCCCTTTATTTGAGCTTAGTTCCCCTCCGTGTATCACTTTAGTAATCACAGTATCTTTGCTATTGGTGCTGACAACTTCTATATGAAGCTTACCGTCATTTATCAGTATTAGCTCTCCAGCCTTAACATCTTCAGGAAACTGTTCGTAGTTGATGTATGCTTTTGTACTGTCTCCAACACACTCTTTGGTTGTAATTACAAACTCTGTACCGTCAACCAGGCTTGAGCCTTCTTCTATTTTTCCTATTCTTATTTTTGGGCCTTGAAGGTCTGCTAAAATCGCCGTGTGCACATTTAGATCTTGATTAATCTCTTTGATTAGGTGAATCGTTTCTAAATGTGTTTTGTGGTCGGCGTGTGAAAAGTTTAGCCTGCAAACGTTTACGCCTGCTTTTATCATTTGGGTTAGGGTGTCTTTAGTTAGACACGCCGGGCCCATTGTTGCTACTATTTTGGTGTTATTCATCATACGTTTAATATACAAATTGTTCTTTTGTTTTTCTGTCATTCTCCTCAAATACGGCTAAAACGTATTCAGACTGTTGAATCAGACGTGCATAGTGTTGAACGTCTTGTTTGTCAACCTCTTTTTGTAGTAATAGCCAATAATCCACCTGCTTTTTCTTGGACACCAAAAAGCCGTCTTGTGATTTATTTGAAAAAACTAATATTTCATCTGAGTCCGATAGGTGTTGGTATCTTGAAAACTCAGCTTTTGAATCATAGGATATGTAAGGTGTTGTTTTGAAAAAATTTGTTCTTAATGTGTGGTTAAGTGTCCATGCAAAGCGGTAGTCTTTGAGGTGACAACTGATCCCCAGTAAAGAAAAACTTACATCCAACTCTATTCTTAACATTTGTTTTCCCATAATAAATGCTAAAATAACCCTTTATCTTGAAATTTGATTTTAAGAGTGTGTTAATTCTTTATACGCTTCTTTCGCGGCTTGTTCTTCGGCTCTTTTAATGGATGTGCCAACAGCACGTCCTTTGTTTTTGTTGTCAATCATAATCATCACCTCGTAGGTCTTTTCGTGGTCTTTGCCAAAAGAGTCTATAAGTCTGAATTTGATTTGTTTTTTGTTGGCTTGTCCCCACTCTAGTATTATGCCCTTATAGCTTACCACTTTTTTGACAAGTTGTTGTAGATTTATGTGTGGTTCTATTAGTTTATCTTCAATAAATTTTGCTGTAAAAGCATAGCCTTTGTCCAAAAAAATTGCTCCTATCAAAGCTTCGAGTGCATTGCCATAAATGGAACGGTTTGAACTTGCTTGGTGCTTGAGTAGTGTATTTAATTGGATGTCAAGCGCTAGTTTATTTAGTGTTTTTCGGCTTACAATTTTTGAGCGCGTTTGTGTTAAAAAACCCTCGTCTTGATCTGGAAAAGCATTATATAGCATTTCTGCAATCACCGAACCAAAGATAGCGTCGCCTAAATACTCGAGCCGCTCGTTGTGTTTTGGGCTATTTTTGATAGACCTGTGGGTTAATGCTTCGTAAAAAAGATTAATGTCATTAGGGCTATAGCCTATTACATTAATTAATTTCTTTTCGTATGTGGTTTTGGGTTTAAAGAGGTTTTTGATGTCGTCTAAAAACTTCATCAAACTTTTTTAACCATTACACAGGCGTTGTGACCACCGAAACCAAAAGTGTTTGAAATGGCGGTGTTTACTTCTCGTTCTTGCGCTTTGTTTAGCGTAAGATTTAGCGTTGAGTCAATTTCAGGGTCTTCTGTTGAGTGATTAATTGTAGGGGGAACTATGTTATTTTTAACCGCTAAAATCGACGCTATCGTTTCTACAGCGCCTGCAGCGCCTAATAAGTGCCCTGTCATCGATTTTGTTGAGCTGATATTAAGTTTTGGTGCGTGTTCACCAAAGACCCCTTTTATTGCTTTAACCTCAGCAATATCGCCAAGCGGTGTTGAGGTGCCGTGTACATTAATGTAGTCTATGTCTTCTGGGGTTAGCCCAGCGTCTTCAATGGCTAAGCGCATGACGTTCATTGCGCCAATTCCTTCAGGATGAGGGGCCGTTATGTGGTGTGCGTCGGCTGTCATTGCACCTCCTACAACTTCGGCATATATTTTTGCTCCTCTTGCTTTAGCGTGCTCGTATTCTTCGAGAATTATTGCGCCTGCTCCTTCACCTAGTACAAAACCGTCTCTTTCTTTGTCAAACGGACGTGAGGCTGTTTTTGGCGATTCGTTTCGTGTTGAAAGCGCATGCATGGCGTTAAACCCTCCTACTCCGGCTTCATTGATGGATGCTTCTGATCCCCCTGAAATAAACACGTCTGCTTTACCCCATTTAATATAATTAAATGCGTCAATTAAAGCGTGGGTTGAAGAGGCGCAAGCTGATACGGTAGCGTAGTTTGGCCCTCTAAAACCATACTTAATTGATACATGACCGGCAGCTATGTCGGCAATCATTTTAGGAATAAAAAACGGATTGAATCGAGGAACACCAGAGCCAGTAGCAAAGTCGCCACATTCTTTTAAAAAGGTGTCAAGCCCCCCTATTCCAGAGCCCCATATTACACCGGCTCTATCGAGGTTTAATTTTTCTAAGTCAAAAGACGCGTCCTCCATAGCTTCAGATACGGCTACCATTGCGTAAATGGCATACATATCGAGCTTGCGCGCCTCCTTTCTGTCCAAAAATTCCGTTGGGTCGAAGTCTTTCACTTCGCAAGCAAAACGGGTTTTGAAATGGGTTGCGTCAAATCGTGTGATTGGTCCAGCTCCGCTAGTTCCTTTAAGTAAGTTGTTCCAAAAATCCGAAACATTATTACCTATCGGAGTGAGAGCGCCCAATCCTGTAACTACGACTCGCCTTGACATTATAAAAAAGTTATATTAAGCCTTTTCGATAAACGAAATAGCATCTCCAACAGTGACAATGGCCTCTGCTTGATCGTCTGGAATTTGAATATCGAATTCTTTTTCGAATTCCATAATTAATTCAACAGTGTCTAAAGAATCAGCACCTAAATCATTGGTGAAGCTCGCTTCTGGTGAAACCTCTGCTTCGTCAACACCTAATTTATCTACTATAATTGCTTTTACTTTTGTTGCGGTATCAGACATGAATGAAAGTTTTTTTATTAAACAAGTTGCAAATAAATATACTTTTTGATTATAAAACAAGCGAAGACGTTTGTATTTATTGTTTATTTAAAATAATTGCTTTTAAAATAGTTGTTCTATTTTTGAGCTGTAAAGATGGATAAGGTAAAAATTGCAATATTTATTTCAGGTAAAGGGTCAAACGCCCTGAACATCATCAGGTATTTTAGGGGTAATGACGCCATTGAAGTGGCCTTGGTATTGAGCAATAAAGCAGACTCTTTTGGTCTTGAAAAGGCTCAAAAAGCGGGGGTGAACACCGTTGTTTTTAACAATGAGGCGTTCAAAAAGAACGGAGAGGTTGACACCTATTTGAGGTCTTTGGGTGTTAGTTTTATTGTTTTGGCAGGCTTTTTACGGCAAATTCCTGTTGATTTGGTTGAGTCCTTCAAAAACAGAATCATAAACATTCACCCTTCTTTGTTGCCGAAGTTTGGCGGCAAGGGTATGTTTGGGGAGCATGTTCACAAGGCTGTTCTAGAGAGTGGCGAAACAGAAAGCGGAATAACTATTCATTATGTAACAAATGAATACGATGAAGGAAAGGTAATTTTTCAGGAAACCGTTAGTGTTGATGAGAAAGACACTGTGCAAGGCTTAATAAGCAAAATTCAAAAGCTAGAACACGCTTATTATCCAGTAATAATTGAAAAAACAATTCATCATGGATTTAATCTTAAGTGAGGTTTTAACTGTCTTTATGGTTTTGTTTGCGGTAATAGATATTTTTGGATCTATTCCAATAATTGTAGATATAAAGCAAAAAACAGGAGAAATTTCAGCCCTTAAGGCAAGCACTGTTTCTTTATTGATAATGCTTGGTTTTTTGGCTTTAGGAGAGCGTCTTATAGGATTTATTGGAATTGATGTAAACTCTTTTGCTGTTGCGGGTTCTATAATTATTTTTCTCATGTCGCTAGAGATGGTTTTGAATATACGGCTATTTAAGGATGATGGCTCTTCAGTTAAAACCGCCTCGATTGTGCCTTTGGCTTTTCCAATTATTGCTGGGGCGGGCTCCATGACCACTATACTATCCTTACGAGCAGAATTTGAAGCCATTAACATTGCAGCTGCTATTTTCTTAAACATTCTTGTTGTTTTTGTGGTGCTAAAGCTCACGGGTAAAATTGAGCGGCTATTGGGTGTCGGCGGTATTGCTATTCTTAGAAAAGTATTTGGTATTGTTCTTTTGGCTATCGCTATAAAGTTGTTTAGTAGTAATATAAAAGCCTTATTTAATTAATGAGCATTAAAATATATACCGACGGCTCTTCAAAAGGAAACCCTGGTCCCGGAGGCTATGGCATTGTGCTTCTTTCTGATGAAGGGCACCGAAAAGAGGTGGCTAAGGGGTTTAGAAAAACCACCAATAACCGCATGGAATTATTGAGTGTTATTGTTGCTTTAGAGATGCTAAAGGCTCGTCCCATGGATGTCCTTATTTTTTCTGATTCGAAATACGTCGTTGATGCTGTAGAGAAACGCTGGGTGTTTGCTTGGGAAAAAAAATATTTTGACAAAAAGAAGAACGCAGACCTATGGAAAAGGTTTTTAATTATTTACCGCAAACATAACGTTAAGTTTATCTGGGTAAAAGGTCACAACAACAATGTCGAAAATGAGCGCTGCGATAAGTTGGCTGTAGCTGCTGCGGAAGCCGAAAAACACCACGGCATTGACAGGGGTTACGAAAACTCTCTAAATCAAAACCAAAGCCTATTGTAAGTCATTTTATTTTTGGGCTTTAAGCCTTTCTATGGTTTTCTTTCCTTCCACCACAACTTCTTTGTTTTTTTCAGATTTTAGTTTGCTGTCAATAGCTGTTTTGAGGTCGTTGTACAAATAGGTTTTAACTCTAACCATCCACGATTTGGCGTCTTTCAGGCTTGATTCTAATGCTGGAACGCCGTCAACCAATACGCTTAAGTCTTGATTTTTTAAAAAACTTACATAATTGACGGATGCATAATATTGGTTATATCCGCTAGTGTTAAGAAGATTGTTTTTTAGAAAATCCATTTTGTCAATTCCACCGTGTTTGGCGTAAATACCCGATACAACTTTAGGTAGATCTTTTTCTAAATCTTTTGCTAGTTCTAGCGATTTTTCGACGTTAACTTTTGCTAAGCCCTTTAGTCCTGCGCCCGCAACATAAAGTGATTTTTCGGCAACCGAGGACTCAAAGAGGGCTTCAAATTCTGACTTTTCTTCTAGATCCGATAAAAACATTAATGCTTGTGACCTAACCTCTGTATTAGGGTTAAACTTGGCTTGTTGTTCCATTATTCCAATAAGGTCATCTTTATCTTCTAGGTTAGACGCTTCCTTTACACCCATAAGCTGAATTGGCCAATTAGAGTTGTTTAGGGCGTGAGATATGGCATTTTTCTTCTCTTTTTTTCCAATGTTTTTTAGTGCAAAAACCATGTCCATGTAAAGGGGTGCGTGCATTTGCTCTAACCACCATTCGTCTGGTTTTTCATCAAATATTTCTGCTAATAAGACGTGTTCTGAATCTACAATGACATTGATAGGCTTGCTATCTACATCAAAAACAAATTCGTGTTTTGACTCAGTCATGATTACATCGTGTCTTTTGGTTTTTCCTTCTTCGTAAACATCAATGGCAAAAGGAAGCTTGTAAACAGGTGTTGTTGCTTGGTCTTGAATCTGTTCAATACTGACGGTTTGTTGTTTTTTAGCTTCGTTGTATTTGTAATCAACTACCAGAAGCGGATGCCCTGAGGCTAAAAACCATTGGTTGAAAAACCAATTTAAATCTTCTCCCGATACCTCTTCCATAGCTAATCTAAGCTGATGTATCTCTACCGTATTAAAAGCGTTGTCTTTAAGGTATTTTTGTAGCCCACTGTAGAAAGCGTCCTCTCCTAAATAATACCGTAGCATATGTAAAATTCTCCCCCCTTTGGCATAAGAGTGGTTGTCAAACATGTCTTCTTTGTCCTCATAATCAAACCAAATCATGTCGTGTTGTTCTACCCTCGATTCTCTAAGGTAATTCTGAAGGTCTTTTTCGAGGTGCATATCTGCTTCTAATCTGCCTAGCCACTTTTCCCTCCAAATGTATTCGCCATATGTGGCAAACGACTCATTTAGAGGGAGGTTTGCCCATGATTCACAGGTGACTAAATCGCCAAACCAATGGTGAAACAACTCGTGTGCAATAATGTCGTCTTCGTGCCTGTCTATAAGCTCTCGTTCGGTCATTTGAACAAACTCTCCATGAATTACTGCGGTGGTGTTTTCCATGGCTCCAGAAACAAAGTCTCTTACCACAACTTGAGCGTACTTTTCCCATGGGTAGTCTACCCCTAGCACCTCTGAGAAATAGTCTATCATTTCAGGGGTTCTACCAAAAATTGCTCTTGCGTTTTTGTGGTAATCGTCCTCTAAATAGTAGGTTACGTCTTTGTTTTTCCAGCTATCGTATGTTATATTAAACTCTCCGACGGCCATCATTGCTAAATAAGGGGTGTGTCCAAGTTTTTGTTCCCAAAAATCTGTTCTTGTGCCATCTTCGTTTTTCACGCTTTTTACCAATAGTCCGTTAGATAGTGTAGTGAAATTATCTTTAACTGTTATGTCTATATCTTGTGTCGTTCTTTCGTTTGGAGAGTCAATTGTAGGAAACCAACAAGAACTGGCTTCTGTTTCTCCTTGTGTCCAAATTTGCATCGGCTTGTTCTTGTCTTCTCCAAGAGGGTTTATAAAATACAGTCCTTTAGCGTCTGTTATGGCGTTGCTTCCTTCCACAATTAGCTCGTTGGGCTTTGCGGTATAGTCTATTATTATTGTGTATTCTTCTGTTCGGCTGTATGTTTTGTCAAGCTCTATGTTCAACATTAAGTTGTCATATTCGTATTTTAAGGCCTTACCATTCATTGTCACTGAATGAATATCAAACCCTTTTGCGTCAAGTGATAGTTTATTTGTTGAGTAGAAATATGGTTTTAATGTTAATTCGGCCTTTCCTAACAAGTATTGCTTTTCCCAGTTAAAACGAACGGATAAGTCTGTATGAATAAGGTCGTTTAGCCGTTTTCTGGACTCATTGTATATTTCTTTTTTATCTATTTTTTCTGTGTATTCAACCTTTGGCGAAGCGGTTGTTACTAAAAGTGCTAAGGCTATTGCTATGAGTGTTTCCATTATTTAATTTTATAAAGGTGTAAAAGTAACAACATTTCTTTGTTAAATTTGTGGCGTGAAGGCAGTAATAAATAACTCTTTTGAATTTTCATTGGAAAATGAAGTGGATTGGAATTGTATTGAAGTTAAAGACGGACAATTTCATATCCTATTCGAAGATAAATCATACTTGGCGGACGTGGTTAATTTTAACCCTTCTATAAAAGAGGTTAGTATTCAAATAAATAACAGGCAATATGATGTTTTGTTAAAAGATCGCTATGATGATTTGTTGAATCAGCTAGGATTAGATGTTGCTGCCAATAAAAAGGACAATGAAGTAAAAGCCCCAATGCCAGGTCAAGTTTTGGATATTTTGGTTAGGGCTGGAGATAGTGTTAATGAAGGTGATGGGCTTATTGTCTTGGAAGCCATGAAAATGGAAAACATTATAAAATCTACTAGAGAGGGTATAATTCAAAGTGTTAAAACAAAAAAAGGAAGTAGTGTGGAAAAAAACACAGCCCTGATTGTTTTTGAATAAATTACACGAGTTGTATATCGAACTGTACTAAATCTACAAATTCAGAAATTCGCTGATTAACCTCATCTTTACTTAGGCCATTCATTCTTTCTGTTCCAAATTTTTCTACACAAAACGATGCCATTGCAGAACCTATAATAACTGCTCTTTTCATGTTTTCAAACGAGTAGTCTTTTGTTGCACAAAGGTGGCCTACAAAACCCCCTGCAAAGGTATCTCCTGCGCCTGTTGGGTCAAAAACTTCTTCAAGTGGTAGCGCTGGAGCAAAAAATACTTCCTCGTTATTAAATAATAAGGCGCCGTGTTCTCCCTTCTTAATTATTAAAAATTTTGGTCCGAAAGAAAGAATTTTTTTTGCCGCTTTTACAAGCGAGTATTCTCCTGATAGTTGACGGGCTTCTTCATCGTTGATGGTAAGTACATCTACATTTTTTAAAGCAATCATGAGGTCGTCTAAAAAATTATCCATCCAAAAGTTCATGGTATCTAAAACAATCAGTTTTGGACGCTCCTTTAATTGGTTTAACACCTTTTGTTGAATACTTGGCATAAGGTTACCTAACATTAAAAGCTCACAATTTTGATATTCTGTAGGCACAATGGGATTAAATGTTTCTAATGCGTTTAATTGAGTATCTAAAGTGTCTCTGGTGTTCATGTCGTTGTGGTATTTTCCCGACCAGAAGAACGTTTTTTCTTCGCTTTTAATTTGAAGGCCTTTGGTATCAACATTATGCTCGTGTAACATATCTATTGCCGACTGTGGAAAGTCCCCCCCTACTACTGAAACTAAATTAATATCTTCGAAAAACTTTGAAGCAGATAATCCTATATAGGTGGCTGCACCTCCAATAATTTTATCTGTTTTTCCGAATGGCGTCTCTATAGCGTCAAATGCTACTGTACCAACAACTAATAAGCTCATAGTTTTTTAAAATTTTATTTTTGCAAATGTATTGCATAATTATTAGCATTATACTAATATTGCACACTGATTTTTTCCTCCTTAGCTCAGTTGGTTAGAGCATCTGACTGTTAATCAGAGGGTCCTTGGTTCGAGTCCAAGAGGGGGAGCAAAAGACAAAGCATCTGCGAAAGTGGGTGCTTTTTTGCTTTTAGAGGATGAATGATTTTTAATTTTCCTCTTTATTTTTACTCTTTCTTAAAAGTTTATCAACACCAATCCATATAAAGATTACTGGCCAGTAAACTCTTATTAACTCAGCTATGGATACTTGAATAAAATTCAGATTGTTTGCTAGAAATAATAACCCTATTAGAATAAATAAAATTCCAATACTTTTTCCTTTTTGCATAATTTTAAGTTTAATGATATAATACTATTAACAAAATATGTTTGAAAGCTCTTTTGTTATTCTACAAATTAAGCACTTAAAATGTATATTTTCGTTTGATGCCTAAAAAAAAGAAAAAAAGAATAGTATCTAAACAGAGTTTACAATCGCAAGTTTTAAATGTTTTAAGAAAAAATCCAAAGAAATCCTTTAACTATAAACAACTTTCAAAACAAATAGGGGTTGGAGATGAATCACTTAAACTATTACTGCAAAAAGTACTTTTAGAATTAGAGGAAAACGAAAAAGTTGTTTCTGTAGGTCGAGGAAAATATAAATTAAAAACCCAATCTGCAGTTATTGAAGGTATCGTTGATATTACTGCTTCAAAAAAAGCTTACGTAAGTGTAGATAATCTGGATGAAGATATCTTTGTAAATGGTAAATATTTACCAAATATTGTTAGTGGTGATCGGGTTGAGGTTTCTGTTTTTTCTTCCTTTAAATCGAGAAGATTAGAAGGTGAAATAGTAAATGTGATTAAACGAAATACACATCAATTTGTAGGTAAATTAGAAATATCTAAAACCTTTGCTTTTGTTGTTATTAGCAATGCTAAAATACATTTTGATGTTTTTATTAATTCAAAAGAAATAAAAAAACATAATCTAAAAAATGGTCAATTAGTTGTTTGTAATATAGATGACTGGGGTGATAAAAAAACCAACCCTAGTGGTAGTATAAAAGAAGTTCTGGGTTATCCTGGAGAACACCATGCAGAAATTTATTCAATTCTTGCCGAGTATAATATTGATAAAACCTTCGATGAAAATATTGAAGAAAAAGCAAAGAATATTTCTCAAAAAATAACAAAAGAAGAAATTAAATCTAGACGAGATTTTAGACCAGTAACTACCTTTACTATTGATCCTTTTGATGCCAAAGACTTTGATGATGCATTATCTATTAAAAAATTAAAAAATGATAATTATGAAATAGGTATTCACATTGCTGATGTCAGTCACTATGTTCTAGAAAATGATATTATTGACAAAGAAGCACAAGAAAGAGCAACATCCATTTATCTTGTAGATAGGGTAATTCCAATGCTTCCCGAAATTTTATCTAATAATCTATGTTCACTTAGACCAAACGAGGAAAAATTATGTTTTTCTGCTGTGTTTGAAATAAATACGGATGGCAAAATACTAAATGAGTGGTTTGGAAAAACCGTCATTTTATCAGATAGAAGATTTACTTATGAAGAGGCTCAAGAACGCATAGAAAATAAAGAAGGCGATTACTCTTCTGAACTTATATTACTTAACGAAATAGCAAAAATTCTAAGAGAAGAAAGAACAAAAAAAGGCGCTATATCCTTTCATAAATTAGAAACTAAATTCAAATTAGATGATGATAATAATCCTATTTCTCTTTTTATAAAAGAGAGTAAAGATGCTCATAAATTAATTGAAGAGTTTATGCTGCTCGCAAACAGAAAAGTAGCTGAATTTATTGGTAAAAAATCACTTCCTTTTGTGTATAGAATTCATGATACTCCTAATCCTGAAAAATTAGAGACATTAAGCTTTTTTCTAAAAAGTTTTGGGTATCAATTGCACACCGAAAATAAAAATAGCATTGCTAAATCTATGAATAAAATACTTATGGATGTAAAAGGCAAAGATGAAGCAAGTATGATAGAAACTCTATCTATACGAACCATGGCTAAAGCAATTTATTCAACAGAAAATATTGGTCATTATGGATTAGCATTTAATCATTACACGCATTTTACTTCTCCCATTAGAAGATACCCAGATGTAATGGTTCATAGGCTACTTTTTAAGTACCTAAATGATAAATCAAGAGTAAATAAAGAAGAAATAGAAAAGTTATGTAAACATTCTTCAGAAATGGAAATAATTGCTTCAAGGGCTGAACGAGATTCTATAAAATACATGCAAGCTGTTTACATTTCAAAGTTTGTTGGTGAAAAATTAGAGGGTATAGTTTCTGGGGTAACAGACTTTGGAATTTTTATTGAAGTAAGTAATACGAGTTGTGAAGGCTTAATTCGCTTAAAAGATATTCAAGGCGACTTTTACAAGTACGATGAAAAAAATTACTGTATTAGAGGAAGTAAAGGCGGTAATACTTATAGAATAGGCGATAAAGTAGACGTCAAGATAAGATCTGTAAACATTGAAAAAAGAGAAATTAATCTTATATTATTATAATAGTTTTAATTATTAAATAATATGATTATATATATAGTCTGTTAGCTCTGTTATTACTTTATTTAGCTAATTTGTAGTTTTATTAAATATTAATACTTTATAACAATGAATTAACATATTTTATAATTTAAATAACTGAAAATTAATAGTTTATAATAATATTAACAATACTTTATAATTTAAATTAACATTATTTATTTTATAAAAAACAAGCAATTTTAGGCATGTTTATTGTTAAAAACATCAGTACAATTTTTTAATATATTTAATAAAAATCTATTGCTAAACTTAGTAAATAATATAGCTGAAAATAATATTTAAAAAGTCAATAAAAACTTATTATTGTTTTTAACTCATATTAACAAAAAATGAATTTTGTTTGTTAATTAAATATCTGAGTATATTTAAAGTATTTAGTGATTATAAACACAATCAAAACTTATGAAATACACAATTGGAATAGCCTGCGATCATGCTGGATTTGAATACAAAGAAAAACTTGTAAAATACCTTAAAGAAAAAGGACATACTGTTACTGATTTTGGGTGTTATAGTTCTGAAAGTGTGGATTATCCAGATTTTGCACATAAGTTGGCTAAATCTATCAAACAATCAGAAAATATAATAGGTATTCAATTTTGTGGAAGTGGCAATGGAATAAATATGAGTGCTAACAAACACCAAGAAATAAGGTCTGCATTGTGCTGGGAAACAGAAATAGCACAACTAGCGCGCTTACATAACAATGCAAATGTATGTACCATGCCTGCAAGATTCATTTCATATGAGAAAGCCTTAGAGATAGTTAATGTATTTTTATCAACCGAATTTGAAGGAGGAAGACATCAAAAAAGAGTAGAAAAAATAAGCTGTTAATCTTTTACCAATGAAAACACTATTATTATTATTATTTCCAATCAGTTTGTTTGCACAACAAACAAGCTTGTCAGAAGACAACACCAAATTAAAATATGTTAATACCATTACAGCAAATGATCTAAAAGATTATTTATATGTATTAGCAAGCGATTCTTTACAAGGAAGAGAAACGGGTACTGCAGGACAAATAGATGCAGCAAATTACATTGCAAACTTTTTTAAAGAAATAGGAATACCACCTTATAAGTATAACACATATTTTCAAAAATTTAAAGTTAGACTTGTTAAACGCTACGGAAAACAGAATAAGAAAAATAATAATAAATATGTTAAAGGAGAAAATATAATTGGCTTTATTGAAGGCAGTGATTTAAAAGATGAAATAGTAGTTATTACAGCTCATTATGATCATTTAGGCGTAAAAGAAGATACTTTGATTTATAATGGAGCAGACGATAATGGTTCCGGAACGAGCGCCATAATGGAAATAGCTCAAGCATTTATGTTAGCTAAAAAAGAAGGAAATGGACCAAGAAGAAGCGTTTTGATAATGCCGGTTTCCGGTGAAGAGAAAGGGTTATTAGGCTCAAAATATTATACAGATAATCCCATTTATCCATTAGAAAATACCATTGCAAACCTGAATGTAGACATGATAGGTAGAATAGATAAAAACCATGATAATCCAGATTATGTGTATTTAATTGGGTCTGACAGATTAAGTTCAGAATTACATCAAATAAGTGAGGATATTAACAAACAGTATTTTAATTTTGAATTGGATTATACCTTTAATGCTGAGGATGATCCAAACAGGTATTATTACCGTTCTGATCACTATAATTTTGCTAAAAATAACATACCTGTTATTTTCTATTTCAATGGAATTCATGAAGATTATCATAAACCTACTGATACTGTAGAAAAAATAAATTTTGAAAAAATTCAGAAGATTTCCAGATATATATTTTTAACAGCTTGGGAACTAGCCAATAGAGACGAACGTCCTAGACTAGATTAATCTTTATAAAATAGAAAACGTTCATTATTTATTGAAAGCACATAAAAGCCTTGAGAATAATCAGAAATACTTAAACTAAGAGTATTTTCTTTTTCTGCTATTATTTTTCCATCAATAGAATAAATAGAAATACGGGAAGGATCTTTTAAGTAAACCACATTTCCATCAAAAAGGTATGTTGGACTAGTGTAAAGGTCTTTAACACCAGATATTTCTCCCCAAAGGACCAACCCACCCTCTGTTCCAATCCAATAGTTATTACCTTCTTTTTCGATACACAACACCACATCATTAATTAAGCCGCTGTTTTGAGTATTATATGTCGTTGTGTTTTGAACTCCTGCCTCATAATTTAAACTAAACATACCCGCACCACTCGATCCAATTAAATAGTTTTCACCATCTTTTATAACACAGTTTAAACTATTGCTGGGCCAAGTGTTAAAATAGCCAGTATTAAAAATTAAAAAAGAACCAGTATTTAAATGGGTTAACAAGCCACCATAAGGCGTTGTAATCCATAAATTTTCAGCAGAAACCAACAAGTCAGTAGCGGTATTATCAATTAAACCATTACTACCATTGTACCATGAAATACTATCATTATAGTAATACGCCAAACCACCATTTACTGTACCGATACACAATGAATCTCCCTTTTTTTCTAAACACCTTACATTAATGAATGTGGGCTCTAAAGAAGAGCTGTCCAACAGCAAAGTAATATTATCATTTTCCATTTTGTATAAGCCATCTATAGTGCCTATATAAGCAATATTTTGACTGTCAAATACAATTTCATTTATATGACCAGGAAGAATGCTTTTTTCTGAGGTGATGGTGTACCAATCGGCGCCATTATACACCGCAATACCGTCTAGTGTACCAACATAAAGAAGACCGTTATTATCAACGCTTAAACAGCGAACTTGAGGGTTTGGTAAGTATTCTGAATAATCTATCCACGTGGAATTATCAAAGGTATATAACCCCCAATTTGTACCAATCCATTTTATACCATCAACAATCAAAATATCATTAATTTGATTATCAACAAGCATGGAGTTTTCAGTAGAATAACCAACCCAATTATCTTGTGCAAAAAGAGCCCCTAAGGGCCCTAATTGAAATAATATTATAGATATAAGGGCTATTCTATTGTAAAACAATTTTTTTGAATGTTTTTTGATTATTAACTTCTAAACACACGCTGTATAATCCTTTTGGTAACATCGACCAGTCATATGTTTTATCAAACAGGTTAACCTTACCAATCTTATCTGTGTATAACGTTTGCCCAAGTGAATTAGTTAAAGTTAACCGAATGTTACTTTCTTTTTCTAAAGAAGCACTTACGCTAACAACTCCTTCTGTAGGGTTTGGATAAACGTCCATACCTAATAGAATTTCTTCAATAGAGTTACAATCTTCTACTGTAATTGGCACAGGAACAGGCGTGCAATTAATAGTATCAGCGCCAATTTCCCAGTCGTATAAGTAATAATAATAGGTGGTATAATCATCACCTCCAGAGTTATCTAATCCTCCCCCATAATATACCGCTTTTTCAATAGAAGCCACTCCATCTAAAACGTATGGATAAGATAAATTTCCATTTGTACCCGTTCGTTTTAATTGAGGATTTTGACCACTAAGATTATTTTGATTAACAGTAGCATCTGTACCTATTAGATAGTCTTCCCCAGCAGGCACATCAAAGTTTAAAGTTACAGTTTGGGGTTCGTCATCGGCAAAACCAATAAACTCAGTGTGCTCAGCGATAACATCACCGTTTGAATTCATTAAAATAAAGCTTCTATCAGCCGGCTCATCAGTATAAACTTTTACGCTTACTAGCGTGAAATCACTCAAAGCATCGAAGGATAAGAAACCAATAGCATCGTCTCCGCCACTGTAATCAGAGTCACCGTTATGCTCTTCAGGACCCACCTTGTTTTCAGAAAAACTATTTGAAACATAGTAGGTAACACTTTCGCTTAGGTTTTGCGTTGTAAAGGTATTTCCACTACCAACCGCATTCATGTTTGCGTCGTACCAAGTCACTAAATAATCAGACTCAACAGATAGCTCAGCAGGCTCATTTTTACAAATAACAACCTCATCAACTTCAGGAGTGCTAATACCATTAAGCGTTATGTTTCTTGTTGCTGCACATTCTGAATCAGGAGTATTAATAGTTACAGAATAGGCGCCTAAACTGTTCACGGTTATATTTTCTTCAGTAGAGCCGTTAGACCATAATACGGTAGAGTTTTCAGGAGCGTCAATAGACAGGCTTATTTCATCGCCTTCACAAACCATGCCACCAAAGTTTGAAGTTATGTTTGGAACGTTTGGCGCTTCAGTTTGCATTGATAAGGTAAATGGAAACCACGTATAATTGTTATCTAGTCTTGCTTCAACCATTACTTGCGGCACCTCTAAAACGATAGCGTATTCTCCATTACAAGTTCCTAGCGGGATATTCAAAAACATTCCGTCTAAGTACGAGCCGTACGTATCATTATATCCAGAAGAAATACCTTGAGATATTGGGCTACAGCCATACGAGCCGCCACCAAGACCATAGTTAGGAAAATCATCTTGACTTAACAAATTACCCTGATTGTAAACGGTTTCTTCGTCTCTACAACCAGCATTTTCGCTGCTACAATTTCCTAAGTCCATTACACAAAATCCAACTTTAGCGCCATCGCCTACAGTTTCCCACTCTAGAGGGTTATCCATATTGTTTGGATCAGGAATTCTTAATGTCATGATTGTCCACTCATCAAAGTGCATGTGTCCATGAGTAGGGTGATACTCCATGGTACCGACCATCTCTTCGTAGAAAGACATTGATCCATCAGCGTTTTTGTGATAGATTCTTTGCCAAGAAATATGTTTTGGGTTTGTACCGTCAGGACAGGCTTCTGTAGAGATTTCCCAGTTAGGGTCATATACTGTGAAGGTGTCCGCAACGCCTTCGTTATTGCAAACCATCCACCTGTACCCGTATTGGTCAGCGCCCCTCAAATTTAACGGCCCAACACCAATATTTGGAGTTCTTGCTGAGATACGAATTCTTCCCATTTCTTGAACTTCAGGGGTAATTTCAAACCAGTTTTCTGGATAGTTTATTTCACCACCTTGCAAACCGTCACCAGGAGCATATTCTTGAGAACCATCAATGCCCGTTTGCCAACACACAGTGATATCAGGTAGTAAATCGCAGTCGTTTTGCTCTGAGTCAGCACATTCACACTCGATAGAATTCTCCAGCGTACACTGAGCGTTGCTTAATCCGAACGAAAAAAAGCCGACAATAAAAAAAAGACCTATTTTTTTCATAAACGAGGGTTGTTTGAGGTTTAGTAAGGTACAAAAATACCAAAAAATCTAACACTACAACACCCTACTTATACGAGACCTATGTGCTAATTGTTCTGTGCGCCTTGAGAAATCCATAGAAGTATGGTTTCTATCTCAAATGGAGTGAGCGTTGAATTTGGCGGCATAACGTATTCTACATTGCCATCAGAAACAAGTCTGTAAAGGTAACTTTCTTCGGGCTGAATGGTATTTATGTAAGGTACGCCGCCGTCGTTATTGCTAATGCCATTAATAAGTTCATTGTAGGCCATATCTGCTGGAACAAGTCGCATCTGCCCACCGTCATCGTTGTGGCAAGGCATACAACTCCCTTCTCCATTGTTGTAAAATATAGGTTCGTAAATATCATTTTTAAAGCTAACCATAGGTGCTTCGGCATTTATATCCAATAATTGATAATAATCTCTGTATTCTCTAAGGTAATCCCCGTTCAAAATAGAAGATTCCAAAACTAATAAAGAGTCTGTTTTGGCAACAATTTTTAATCTTACAGTATCGCCACCAAATAAAAACAACGAGTCCCCTTCAACAGCAAAAGCGCCCTCTGTAAAACCTAAAAACGCCTCACCTTTATTTTGTTCTAAAAACGTCAGCCTAAAATTGTTGTTTTCGTAGCTTAATGTTAGAGTATCAGGAGACGATATGCCGTAAGTAGTAGTTTGTTGGTTAAGCTCAACACCCCCTTGATATAGGGTGTAAACCAAAGAGTCTTTTTTCCAATATTCAACAGGGTAAACAATAGGTGCAACCTCTACTATTCGGTCTTTGGTACACGCTACAAACAATAACGCTACACTAAAAAGAAATAAAAAATAATTTTTCATACTATCAGTTGTTAAAACCACCAAACCCTTCTAATATTAAAACCTAAAACAAACTCATTGGGACTATTAAAAAAATCATAAGGCTCTGAGGTATATATATTTGCTTCTCGTAAATAATAGCTATTGCTCATAAACACCTGGAAAACATGTCCAGCGGTACCAAATTCAAAACCCAATGAAAACGGATTGTTCAGGGCTGACTCGGAGCGGTTGTTAAGTTTGTGTGCATATTCGAAAAGAATGGCGCTACCAAAAGAATATTGAAACCTGCCGCTAAAGGGTAAAACAAATGTAAAATGGTCTTCATCCAAACCCAAAACAACGTTTTTATACACCAGAGTTGGACTTAGCTGTAGGGATATTTTATCACTAAATTGTCTTGATAAAATTAACTCTGTGGTATAAGTAAGCCTGTGAGAAAACTTATTTTCATAAGGCGTAATACTATCGCCAAAAAAGGCGTTTGGACCATAGTTTTTGTCTTCCTCCGTATTAATTCCAGTATTATTAAATACAGCGACGCTAAGCGGTGTGGTGCCGTCCTTGGTTTGTCTAAAAAGCACGTACTTTCCTTCTAAGTCAATCGTTTTTCCAATTTTTGTTCTACCCACACCTACATAAGCCCTGTCGCTTAATTTGTAAGACAACGAAAAACGAATATTAGCAGGGCTATCAAAACCCAAAAAGTCTTTATAAATCCTATCGTCAAGACCAATTTTTCCAAAGCGATGCATTATGGTAAAATCAAAACCCTCAGGAATAACAGCTGTTTGGGCGTTGATAAGCTGTTTGTTTTTAAAGGCATTTACATATTCTTTTTCTTGTGCATTTAAGCCAAGAAAACAAACCAATAAACCAAGCAGAGTAAAACGTCTCATTTTTCTAATTTAAAGTCCTAATATAATTGATTAACTGCCAACGCTTTTCTTTATCTAGCGAGTGTTTATACGGAACCATCATCCCTTTACCATTAGAAAGTTTCCAGAATAGTTCGCCATCAGTTTGCTTTTGAACCTTTTCGTCAGCAAAACTTATTGGTTTTGGTTTTAAACCCGCCCCAGCTGGGCCGTCTCCCAAACCGTTTTTACCATGACAGGTCCAACAAAGTTTAGCGTATAGCTGTTGACCTTTTTGCGCCGCGATAGTATTGCCATCATAGGGATTTATTATCTCTTTTGATTCCTCGGGAGCCACCCAACGGTCTTGAGCGCGCCCAACATTGGCAGCAAACAACAAGATAAGTATAGCAACAAAGACTCTCATAAGTTAAGGTTAAGGTACAAAAATAGGGACTAAAATCCTATAAATCGAATTTAATCCCCTGTGCTAGAGGAAGCTCATCCGAATAATTTATAGTGTTAGTTTGACGGCGCATGTAAATTTTCCAAGCATCTGACCCAGACTCTCTACCGCCGCCAGTTTCTTTTTCGCCACCAAAAGCACCACCAATTTCAGCACCAGAAGTTCCAATGTTTACATTAGCAATGCCACAATCGGAACCGGCATAAGACAAGAACTTTTCTGCGTCTTTTATCGTTGAGGTCATAATAGAAGAGGACAAACCTTGAGGAACATCGTTTTGTATTTCTATGGCATTTTCAACCTCCCCTTTATATTTTATTAGATAAAGAATAGGGGCAAAAGTTTCGTGCTGTACGATATCAAAACTATTTTTAGCTTCTACAATAGCAGGCTTAACATAACAACCGCTTTCGTATTCTCCACCCTTTAACACGCCACCTTCTACCAAAATCTTACCACCTTCTTTAATAGCATCTTCTAGCGCAGATAAATACATATTAACTGCGTCTTTGTCGATTAGTGGGCCAACGTGATTATTTTCATCAAGCGGATTTCCAATTTTGATTTGCTCATAAGCACCAACAACAGCGTCTTTTACCTTATCATAAACAGATTCGTGTATGATTAGCCTACGTGTTGATGTACACCTTTGTCCACATGTTCCCACCGCACCAAACACGGCGCCAGGAACTACAATTTTTAGATCTGCAGTTGGTGTAATTATGATGGCGTTGTTTCCACCAAGCTCTAACAAGGATTTTCCAAAACGTTCAGCCACTCGTGAGCCTACGATTTTACCCATTCTAGATGAGCCAGTAGCAGAAATAAGCGGCATTCTTTTATCAGAAGTCATCATCTCACCCACTTTGTAGTCTCCTGTTACGATACAAGAAATACCTTCTGGTAAGTCATTAGCCTCTAATACCTCAGCAATTAAGTTTTGGCAGGCAACTGAGCAAAGCGGTGTTTTTTCTGAACCTTTCCACACGCATACATCGCCACATATCCAAGCCAAAGCGGTGTTCCAACACCAAACAGCCACAGGGAAGTTAAAGGCAGAAATAATTCCAACAACGCCTAGCGGGTGATACTGCTCATACATTCTATGATTTGGACGCTCTGAGTGCATCGTAAGGCCGTGAAGCTGTCGCGAAAGACCAACAGCAAAATCACATATATCAATCATTTCTTGCACCTCTCCTAATCCCTCTTGATAGGACTTGCCCATTTCATAAGAAACTAATTTACCAAGCGCTTCTTTGTGGTTTCTTAACTTGTCGCCAAACTGACGCACAACATCACCTCTTTTAGGAGCAGGAAGAGTACGCCAAAATTTAAAAGCAGAAGTAGCGGCTTCCATTACTTTTTCATAATCACCTTCAGTGCTACACTTTACTTTTCCGATTAACTTTCCAGTTACAGGCGAAAAGGATTCAATGATTTCTCCATTAGAGAAACAGTCTTTTCCTGTTGAACTACCGTTATTAATTTTTTCTAGCCCTAGCTCTTTTAAAGCGTTGTTAATTCCAAAATTACCACCCATAAATTCTTATTGTTTTGTTAGTTAAGATAGAAGTTTAAATATATCGTTTCCGTTGGCGTAAAGAACCAAGCCTAATAGCAATATTATACCCACCGTTTGAGCGTACTCCATTACTTTTTCATTTGGTTGACGTCCTGTTAATACTTCATAAAGAAGAAAAACGACATGCCCCCCATCTAATGCAGGAATTGGCAGTAAATTAAGCACCGCCAACATTATTGATAAAAAAGCGGTAAGGCTCCAAAAGCGTTGCCAATCCCAAACCGGGGGAAAAATACTTCCTATAGAAATAAAACCACCCACAGACTCAGGAGACTGTTTTATTAGTTTAAACTGCTTGAGGTAGTTAACAATCTCATCGCCAGTTTTTGTTAGCGCAGCAGGAATAACACTTATCACATTGTATTGTTCTTTTTCAAACTTATATAATGAAGAAAATGGACGTAGCTGAACACCCATTACCCCCTCTTCAAGGAAAACATCAAAAGAAATTTCTTCACCCCTTCTGTCAACCAAAACCGTAGCGGTGTCGCCTTTCAACGTTGGAGTGTATTCCATAACGTCACCGGCATACCCCATATCATTATTGTTGATTTTAAGGATTTTATCGCCCACCCTTGCTCCAGCGGACTTCATTACAGAGGTTTCAGAAAAACCATCAATAATAAACGGGATGTTAGGGGTAAATAGTTTTGTTTTTGCCAACACTTGGTTTTTTACTTCTTCAGTAAAGGGGACGTCTATTTTATTTCCATTTCGCAATACGGTTACTACTTTTGCGTCGTCTAAAATTAATCGCTCAATAATCTCAGGATGAAGCGATCCGTTTTCAACAGCAAATCGACTCACGACATTATTGTCAATAGAATATATCATGTCGCCCTCTTGAAAACCAGCCGCTAAAGCCAATGAGTCGCAATGAATTCCGTAGGTTGCTTTTTCGCTTGAAAGGTATTTCTCTCCCCAAATGACTAGGCTAAAAGAATATATTACAAAAGCAAGGATTACGTTTACGGTAACACCACCCAGCATAATAATTAACCTTTGCCAAGCGGGTTTTGAACGAAACTCCCAGGGCTGAGGATCCTTTTTCATTTGCTCTGTATCCATGGACTCGTCAATCATTCCAGAGATTTTTACATACCCACCGAGAGGAAGCCAACCGACACCATACTCCGTGTCACCAACTTTCTTTTTGAACAACGAAAACCAAGGGTCAAAAAACAGGTAAAATTTTTCTACTCGTGTTTTAAATAGCTTTGCGGGAATAAAGTGACCCAACTCATGTAAAACCACCAGAATTGATAAGCTTAAAAGTAATTGGCCAGCTTTAATTAATATTTCCATTTATTTGATTATTTTATTTGCTAACATTCGGCTTTCCTCGTTTGATGACACAAAATCGTCGTATGTGGGATTGGCCACAAAAGTACTCTTTTCCATACAACTATCAATGATATCAGACATTTCTAAAAAGCCAATTTTTTCTTTTAAAAAGGCATCCACCACAACCTCGTTGGCAGCATTTAAAACACAAGCCATGTTGCCACCTTTCGACATAGCCCTATAAGCCAATGACAGGTTTCTAAAGGTTTCTAGGTCGGGCTTTTCAAACGTTAAGCTGGGGTACTCCATGAAATCGAAACGAGGAAAATTAGACTTTATTCTTTGCGGATAACCCAAGGCGTATTGAATGGGCAACTTCATGTCTGGCAAACCCATTTGAGCCTTCATTGAGCCGTCTTCAAATTGAACGATTGAATGAATAATTGACTGTGGATGAACAATAACATCAATCTGTTCTTTTTTAAGCCCAAACAACCATTTTGCCTCTATTACTTCAAGGCCTTTATTCATTAAGCTGGCAGAATCAATGGTAATTTTTGCACCCATATCCCAGTTGGGGTGTTTTAAGGCTTGTTGTTTGCTTACGTTAATAAGCTCGTCTTTCTTCCACCCTCTAAAAGGACCGCCAGATGCGGTGAGGTATATTTTTTCAATTGGGTTGTGAAACTCTCCGACCAAACACTGAAAAATTGCCGAATGTTCCGAATCCACCGGATAAATATTTACACCGTTTTCTTTAGCCAGTTCGGTTATCAAAGAGCCCGCCACAACCAAAGTTTCTTTGTTTGCAAGGGCAATGCTTTTCTTGGCTTTTATTGCGTTTATGGTTGGTTTAAGGCCAGAATACCCCACTAGCGCAGTTAAAACCACGTCTATTGTATCCATTTCAACAACCTGACTCAACGACTCTTTTCCAGCATATACTTTAATGTCGGCGCTATTCAAGGCGTTTTTTACCTCATCGTATTTGCTTTCGTTAGCAATTACAACCGCGTTTGGCTTGTATTGCAAGGCTTGCTGAATCAGCAGCTCACTATTTGAGTTGGCGGTGAGCACCTCAACCACAAACAAGTCTTTGTTAGCCTCTATTACGTCAAGAGCTTGTGTTCCAATTGAGCCCGTCGAGCCCAATATAGCTAGGTGTTTTCTAGTGTTTTCCATTTTCAAAAATTGGTTAAGCCGTCTGCAAGTTTACGATTATTTGACAAACGAGGAGGTTTGTTTTGACCACCTAATTTACCGATTGACTTCATGTAGTTGTAAAACCCGCCGCTACTAACTTTGTTTATTACAAGGGGCCTCAATACGTTTCCTTTTATCAAGTCATCATAATAACTGTTTTGTGAGCACATAAAACCGTCAAGACTCTTGCTAAAAGCCTCAAGGCTATTGGGTTCAGACCTAAACTCAATAAACCACTCATGATAGGGCAATCCTTCAGTGGGATTTACTTGTGGCGCCACATGAAATTCTTTTATTATTACTTCGGGGTACGACTCCAGAGTTTGTTGAACAGCCTTTTCAACCTCTTCTCCAATAACATGTTCACCAAAAGCCGAGGTAAAATGTTTTATTCGTCCACTTACCACTACTCGATAAGGTTTGGTTGACACAAACCTTAGGGTGTCACCAATATTATAACCCCACAAGCCGGCGTTAGTGTTTAAAATAACAACATAATTTTTCCCAAGCTCTACATCTTTAAGGGATATTCGTTTTCTGTTTTCATCAAAAAACTGATCGGCCTCAATAAACTCAAAAAAGATACCGTGATTAACACATAAAAGTAAGCCCTCTTCTTTCTGGCTGTCTTGATAAGCAATAAAACCTTCCGAAGACGGATATGTTTCAACACTTGGCAATGCTTTTCCTGTTAACTCCAAGAACCTATTTTTATATGGCTTGAAATTAACACCGCCAAAAACAAACAAACTATAGTTGGGGAAAACCTCTGAAATGGTTTTGCTTGTCCTCTTGTTAATTTTTTCAAAATACATTTGAACCCAAGGCGGAATACCGCTAATTAGACTCATGGGCTTATTGATGGTTTCATCAACAATAGCGTCAATCTTTTTTTCCCAATCTTCAATGCAGTTGGTTTTAAAAGAAGGAAGGTTGTTTAATTTAAGGTACCAAGGCAGGTGATGGGCAACAATTCCAGAAAGCCGACCAGTAGGAATACCGTTCACATAATCCAAATGCGGACTTCCTTGAATAAAAATAGTTTTACCTTTTAAAAAAGATGTGTCTTTGGTTTCGTTGATGTAAGACAGCAGCGCCTCGCGCGCCCCCTTTAAATGAAAGGGCATAGATGATTTGGAGATAGGGATATACTTTGTCCCTGATGTTGTGCCAGAGGTTTTTGTAAAGTACAGTGGTTTGCCTTTCCACAATACATTTTGTTCGCCACCAATTACCCTTTCAATATAAGGTTTTAAGGCCTCATAGTCCCTTACTGGAACGTGCTTTTTATAGTCGTCATACGATTGTATTTTATCAAAAGAATGATCTTGTCCAAAAGCAGTATTTTGAGCCGACCTTACCAATTCTTTAAATATCCTTTCTTGGAAAATTAATGGGTTGTTAATCCATTTTTTATT
The DNA here is from genome assembly GCA_965661345.1 of Flavobacteriales bacterium. GTDB lineage: Bacteria > Bacteroidota > Bacteroidia > Flavobacteriales > UBA7312. The sequence goes on from CBFIDK010000005.1 coordinate 62,163, forward strand.
CCTTTTTACAATCCAATTAGAATAAGGAAGACTTAAAAAAGACAGTAAACTCATCGGTTAAAATAGGATATAATTCTCGGGATCAACGGCTTTGTTATTGTGCCACAATTCAAAATGAAGATGAGGACCGCTTGACCATTTTCCAGAGTTTCCAATGATCGCAATAGACTCTCCAACCGACACCGACTCACCTTGCTGTTTCAATAAAGCCGAGTTGTGTTTGTATACAGAGATAAAATTATTGGCATGCTGAATAGCGATAACGTTTCCTGTTTCTGAAGTCCAAGACGAAAAAACAACTATCCCGCTTAAGGTGCTTTTTATCAATTCATTTTCTTTAGAAACAACATCAACGCCATAATGTTCCTCATCGGCGTTAAACGACTGGGTAACCAAGCCGCTAACGGGTTTGAAAAACAACAACTTCTCCACGGTTGAACTTGAAGAATTATCACTACCAAAGAAATTGAAACGCTCTTCAGACTCTATCCGTTCTCTTAGCATGGAGTCTTCATAAATCCTTTCTACCGCCCCATCGTTTTGGATGCTAATACTTTCAGGCACATAAAAATCCGAGGTGTCAACTGGCGTTCCTTCTATAATGTTTTTAATATTCTGTAAGTACCGCTCTCTACTGTCTAATTCTGTTTTTAGGGAGTCCGAAAGAACGTTTAAAGAAACCATTTGACGCCTAATGTTTGTACTGGTGTATCCAGGAATGTATTCTCGTAGTGGACTAAAAGCTATAATTGTTGCCGTACCGCCCACCAACAGCGTTAAGGACACACAGACAAACAAAAAAACGTTAAGCCTAGACATATTAAAGGCTAGACGCTCTTCAAAAGTTTCGCTGTTTAATACAACAAGACGGTATTTGAAGCGCCATTTATTCCAAAAGGATTCTTTTTTCTTTTTGTTTGACATTTTCGCTGCAAATATCCTAAAATTTTATCTTACAACACTTAAATACTATAATTCAGAAAATTAAAATAATTTTGCTGATTGAAAGTTATCTCAATAATGCATAGCAAACGCCATTATTTTTTTCGTTTTAATCTATTAGTGTTTTTACTAGTGCTAATGGGGTCGTGTAAAACCACGAAAAACACCTTTCTTAACAGGAATTTTCACAACACAACAACGCGATATAACTGGTATTTTAACGCCAACGAAAGCTACAAATCTGGCGTTAAAAAGCTCCAAGACCAAAATAAAGACGACTATAATCAGCTTTTAAGGATATACCCAAGCGGCACAAAAAGCAACGCGCAATCGATAGCTCCACAAATGGATAAATCCCTGAAAAAATGCGCCAAAGCCATTAACAAGCACTCCATGTTAATTAAAGGTAAGGAGTATAACCGCTGGATTGATAATTCGTATTTACTGATAGGGAAGTCCTATTTTTATAAGCAAGAGTACATAAAAGCCATTGAAGCTTTTCGTTTAGTTACCCGTCAATTTGTTGGAGACATTACCTCTTACGAAGCGTTTATCTGGCTCATTAACACATACGTTGAGGTAAAGGACTACGGTTCTGCAGATTTGGTAATAGAAAACGTTTTAATGGACGAAACATTTCCACAAGACCTTAGTCAAGAGCTTTCACTAGCCCTTGCAAATTACCACATTGCTATTCAGGACTATGATCTCGCCATTGAAGAGTTAAACACCGCCGTGTCATTAACTAAAAAGAAAAGAGACAAATCCAGGTACCTTTATGTTTTAGCACAGCTCTATTCTTCGCAAGACAACTTTGCCCTAGCCACAGAATACTTCACTAAGGTTATTCGCACAAGCCCAGATTATGAAATGGTCTTTAATGCAAAGATAAATAGAGCCCGTTCTTTTGATACCTCTGCTGGCAATTCGGAAGCAATAATTGCCGAGCTACAAAAAATGCTTAAAGACGACAAAAACATAGAGTTTTTAGATGTAATTTATTTTGGTTTGGCCGAGCTCAACAACAGGCAAAACAAACTTAAAACAGCCATCCCTTTATACGAAAAGTCGGTTTCTTCAAGCGTTAAAAACGATGCCCAAAAAGCCCTATCAAGCGTGATTTTAGCAGATATTTATTACGATCAGCAAAATTACCGACCAGCCCAAGCCTATTACGATACTGCGGTGGCTTTTATGGATCCTAACAATCAGAGGTATAAAAACGCCCAACAAAAAAAGGTTACCCTTACGGAGCTTATTTCTAACCTAGATATTATAGAAAAGCAAGACAGTTTACAGCGCATAGCCCTAATGCCTGAAAAAGAGCGTTTAGCCTTCATTGACAACCTTATAATTAAGCTTCAGGAAGACGAACGGCTACAAAGGGAGTTAGAAAACCAAAGGCGCTCGGAGAACAACTTTTTTAATGACCCTTCACAATCGTTAAATAAATTTAATACCAATCAAAACCGTGGCGGAGGTTGGTATTTTGATAACCCAAATACGTTAAGTTTTGGTTTTTCGGAATTTAACAGAAAATGGGGGAAAAGAAAGCTTGAAGACAATTGGCGGCGATCAAACAAAAAGACACTTAGCGTTGAAGAGGCCCTAGCCGACACCATAGAGGAAGACGTTTTCGACCCCATGAGCAGAGATTCTTACATCAAAAACTTGCCCCTTTCCATTGACGCCATGAAGGAGTCAAACAATATGATTATTGAGGCCTATTTTGATGCTGGAGTCATTTATAAAGAGCAACTTAACGACGCGCCACAGTCCATAAAAACCTTTGAAGAATTAAACAAAAGGTTTCCTTACAGCCAAAACCGAGTAATGGTTCTTTATTTCTTACACCGTTTGCACGACGAGAAAGGAAACATTGACTTTGCTAAAGACTACAAGGACATGCTCATAAAAGAATTTCCTAATAGCGATTACGCAAAACTCATTATGGACCCTTCATACATTGAAGAGTTGTCAGCGGCAAACACCAGCCTAGAGTCATCATACGAGCAGGCGTTTTCACTATACACTAAGTCCAAATACAGCGAGTGCATAGCGATTTGCAAAAGAGTCAATACCAAAAACCCAAACAACATACTTTTCCCAAACTTTGATTTCTTAAACACCCTAGCGACTGCGCACAAAGCCGATAAAAACACCTATATCGCCAAGCTTGAACAGATTATCCAAAAGTACCCAAAACACAGCGTGGCTGAATCCGCAAAAGAGATATTGACTCTTTTAAACTTGGAAGTTGAAACCGAAGCGCTTTCAGACTTTGGCGGCGATAGCCCATACGTTGTAAAGCCTGATGCGGCCCACTATTTCATTTTGCTCTTTAATGACTATGACCTTGAGTTAAGCGTTGCTAAATCCACGTTTTCTGACTACCATTCCGAATATTATAGGTTAGACAGGCTAAACATTAGCAGCTTGTTGTTTTCAGAGCACACACACCTCATTACAATTAGAGAATTTGGAAACCAAGCAAAAGCCATGGAGTATTACCAAGCTTTTCAGAGCGGCGATGTAAGAGGGGTATTTGGAAATGACTACACCGCACTGGTAATAGCGGGGCCAAATTTCCCTTACTTTTTTAAAAATAAAGATGTTGACGGATACACGACTATGTTTAAACAAAATTACGAATAAGCGTACTTTATTAGTTTTTATATATTTGTCGGTCCAAAAACAAATTTCAAAATGTTCTCAAACAATAAAGATAAAAGCATGGCAAAACAATTTGACAACACAGGAGTAGTTAACTTAATCGGAGTTGGAACTACAATTGACGGCGAAATAACATCTTCTGGTGATATTCGTGTAGACGGTAGACTATCTGGTTCTATTAACACAAAAGGCAAAGTAGTTATTGGCTCAACAGGAATCGTTGAAGGCAATGTAAACGCTTCAAACGCGGATATTTCTGGCGAACTAAAAGGCGCAATTTCAGTTGCTGAACTATTATCGCTCAAATCATCAGCTAAACTAGATGGTGATATTGTAACAAATAAACTAGCTATTGAGCCGGGAGCTGCTTTCACAGGTTCTTGTAGCATGGGCGCGGTTATTAAAGACATCAGCCATGCCGGAAAACAAGAAAAACAAGAAAAAACAGCCTAATCGCTTTTTAGCCTTAAGTATGCTTGCCTCCCAGATGGGAATAACCGTTTACTTGGGCGCTTACTTAGGTAAATATTTAGACGAAAAGTACGCCACGCAAAAAGCCTGGTTTACCATCTCTTTAACCCTGTTTTCGTTGGTGATTTCCTTGTATTCGGTAATCAAGCAAGTCAATAAGTTAAACGATGACAAGCATTAAGTTTATCCTCAATTTTAGTTGGAAGTTAGTGCTGGCACTAGCTCTTACGCTTGCCTTGCAAGTGTTAATTTACCACCAATTGGCGTTGTCACTGCATTTCAACGCTCTTTTATTTTCTAACCTTTTCAACTTTTTTATGGCGTTGTTTGCGGTAATTTTGATACACCGCCTTCGCCATTCTCACACCCAAAGCCTTGGGTATATATTTTTGCTTTCAACCCTGTTTAAATTTTTAGGCTTTTATGTGTTCCTTTCCCCTATATTGGATGAATTTTACTCAGAAGCCAATCGGTTCAGTGGTTTTATGTTGTTTTTCACGTCCTATGCAACCGCTTTAGTGGTCGAAATTCGGGCTTTAATAAAGCTTTTAAACGAGCTTTAAAGCATTGATTTTAGCGCTTTAAAAAAAGACGAAAATTATTTATCAATTTTATTTTTAGAATAAACATTAATATTTAGTTTTGCACCGAACTCTATAACAGCAATTTGTTGCCCGAAATGAGAAGAAAAGTTAGTTTATTAGCCTTACTGTTTACACTATTAATTGGAAGTGTGGCATCTGCCCACGACGACCACTCTCATGCAGGCGAACATAATGAGGCTCACACTCAAAAAGATACCCCTGAAAAAGTAAAAGGTTTTATCAAGCACCACTTAAAAGACGCCCATTATTTTGAGCTCTTTCACGGTGCAAAAATGCCACTACCCATTATTGTATGGGACGAGGGCATAAAAGTATTTTCGTCAGGCGACTTTAAGAAAGTCGAAGTCAAAGAAGTTCGTGGTGCCGACTCAACAATCACTTTTGAGAAGCTTGGCGCTACCGATACCGTTGCTAAGGACGCTAAAGATTACCTTTATGAGTCTGTAAACGCTAACTACTCCATATTTCACGGTAAAATATTAGCCGCCAAACACGCCGACCTTCAACTTAAATTAAACAAAGAAGGCAAGAAAAAGCTAATTAGCCATTCCGCGTTAATTGACTTTTCTATTACAAAAACCGTCTTAATGACCTTTATAATTTGTGTTTTGTTGTTCTTATCCTTTAGGGGTTTATCAATCTCTTACCGAAAGGGTCCTATTCCAAGCGGATTCGGCAGACTGCTAGAACCATTAGTCTTATTCATTAGAGACGACATCGCCATTCCTAACATTGGTGAAAAACACTACAAAAAATACATGAGTTATTTATTAACCGTTTTCTTCTTCATTTGGTTTGTGAATTTAGCGGGAATGACTCCACTAGGAATTAACATAACAGGTAACATAGCCATCACCCTTTCATTGGCATTGATTACTTACCTCATTACACAATTTACGGCTAACAAAAACTATTGGGGACACATCTTCTGGATGCCAGGCGTGCCCGTACCCATGAAGTTTGTTCTTATGCCCATAGAGCTTTTGGGCACCATCATTAAGCCATTTTCACTAATGATTCGTTTGTACGCCAATATTACGGCGGGTCACGTGGTGTTGATGTCGCTTATTGGCTTGGTGTTTTTTGCTACCAATCTATTTTCGTTTGGCGCATTTTTTGGACTGACACTCTTTTTGGGTGTAATAGAATTGCTTGTTGCGTTTTTACAGGCGTATATATTTACAATGCTGACGGCTCTATATTTTGGAGCGGCAGTAGAAGATCATCACGACGAACATTAATATTTTAACTAATTATTAACTTTAAATTTTTTTAATATGACTATTCCAAATATTGTAGGTGCAGGATTAATTGTAATCGGAGCAGGTTTAGGTATTGGTAAAATCGGTGGTTCTGCCATGGATGCTATCGCTAGACAACCTGAAGCGACTTCAAAAATCCAAACAGCAATGATTATTGCTGCTGCACTTATTGAAGGTATTGGATTTGCTGCATTATTTGCTGCATAATTCATAAACATAAATCAAAACTGTAAGGGTTGCTTGCAGTTTTGATTTTAGCATTTTAAAAAGAAAAATAAAGATATAATATGGACCTATTTAACGATTTTTCAATTGGCCTGTTTGTTTGGCAAACCGTTTTATTTTTAGCCTTATTGTTTTTGCTAAGAAAGTATGCTTGGAAGCCAATTTTAGGAGCAGTAGAAGAAAGAGAAGAGGGCATCAAAGGCGCACTAGAAGCTGCTGACAATGCAAAGAAAGAAATGGAAGCGTTAAACGCTGACAACGAAAGAATTCTTCGTGAAGCAAGAGCTGAAAGAGACGCTATTTTAAAAGAAGCAAGAGAAATAAAAGACGGCATTATCGCTGAAGCAAAAACACAAGCGACCGAGGAAGCTGACAAGGTTATGACTTCAGCAAGAGAGCAAATTAACAACGAGAAAATGGCGGCCATTACTGAGCTAAAGAATCAAGTTGCCTCATTATCGGTTGACATTGCTGAGAAAATATTGAAATCGGAGTTAAAAAACGACAACAAGCAAAAGGAAATAGTGAACAATGCTTTAGAAGAAGCAAGCATAAACTAAGATGAAGAACACTAGAGCAACATACAGATACGCTAAGTCGCTATTAGAGTTAGCCAAAGAGCAAGGCACTTTAGAGGCCTGCAAAGCGGATATGGAAACCGTTGTTTCTGTTTGTAAGGAATCTAGAGAGTTAATGCTGTTATTGAAAAGCCCAGTTGTAAAAACCGATAAAAAACTAGAAATACTTTCGGATATTTTTAAATCGTGTTCAACCCTTACAATGAGCTTTATTCAACTCATTACCAAAAAGAAAAGAGAATCTCTTTTATCAGATATAGCTGAACGTTTTCTACTCCTTTACAAAGAAAGCTTAGGCATTGGAACCGCTGTACTTACCACAGCCACTTCCATTGATGAAGACACACGAAAAAACGTTATTGACTTTATCAAAAAGCAAGGCATTAGTCAAGTAGACTTAACCGAAAAAGTAGATGAAAGCCTTATCGGTGGAGCAATTCTCCGACTAGGCGACAAACAACTAGACGCCAGTATTTCGCGTCAGATCAAAGACTTAAAACAATCGTTTAATAAAAACCTTTACATAAAGGACTTCTAAATTAACAAACATGGCAGAAGTAAAACCAGCTGAGGTATCAGCAATTTTAAGACAACAACTTTCAGGCTTCAAATCCGAAACAGATTTACAAGAAGTAGGAACCGTACTACAAGTGGGCGATGGTATCGCCCGTATTTATGGCCTTACCAACGTACAGTCTGGTGAGCTTATAGAATTTGAAAGCGGACTACAAGGCATCGTTCTTAACTTGGAGGAAGACAATGTTGGTGCAGTACTATTAGGACCATCCAAAGGGATTAAGGAAGGAGACGTTGTAAAACGAACCAACCGCATTGCCTCTATTAACGTAGGAGAAGGCATGTTGGGCCGTGTTGTCGATACTTTAGGAAACCCCATAGATGGTAAAGGGCCAATCCAAGGCGAAACCTTTGAAATGCCTATCGAAAGAAAAGCGCCGGGGGTAATTTACCGTCAGCCAGTAAACGAGCCTTTACAAACGGGTATCAAGGCTATTGACGCCATGATTCCAGTAGGAAGAGGACAAAGAGAGCTTATCATTGGTGACCGTCAGACCGGTAAAACTGCCGTAGCGATTGACACCATTATCAACCAGAAAGAATTTTTCGAAAAAGGCGAGCCAGTATTTTGTATTTATGTGGCAGTTGGTCAAAAAGGCTCTACAGTAGCCTCTATTGCCAAGACCTTAGAAGATGCAGGCGCATTGGCCTATACGGTTATTGTTGCTTCAAACGCTTCTGACCCTGCGCCTATGCAGTTCTACGCACCATTAGCCGGAGCGGCAATTGGCGAGTACTTTAGAGATACGGGTAGACCAGCACTTATCGTATTCGATGATTTATCAAAACAAGCCGTAGCTTACCGTGAGGTATCTTTATTATTAAGAAGGCCTCCAGGTCGTGAGGCTTACCCTGGTGATGTATTTTACCTTCACTCAAGACTTCTTGAACGAGCGGCTAAGGTCATTAATGACGACGCCATTGCTTCTCAGATGAACGACTTGCCAGAATCATTAAAAGGAAAAGTAAAAGGTGGCGGATCACTAACCGCATTGCCAATTATTGAAACACAAGCAGGAGATGTATCTGCATACATTCCTACAAATGTAATATCCATTACTGACGGACAGATTTTCTTAGACGGTGATTTATTTAACTCTGGTGTACGCCCGGCCATTAACGTAGGTATTTCCGTATCGCGTGTAGGGGGTTCGGCACAGATTAAATCAATGAAAAAGATTTCGGGTACATTAAAGCTTGACCAAGCGCAATACCGTGAACTTGAGGCTTTTGCCAAGTTTGGCTCTGACCTTGATGCGGCAACCAATGCTGTTATTGAAAAAGGTAAGCGTAACGTTGAAATTTTGAAACAAGGACAATATTCCCCTTTAAGAGTAGAAGAGCAAGCCGCAATAATTTTCTGTGGAACAAACGGATTATTGATGGACGTTCCTTCTGACAAGATAAGAGAGTTTGAACAGGAGTTTATCGCTTTCTTACACGCTAAGCACCAAGGCACACTTGACGATTTAGCAGCGGGTAAATTAAACGATGAAATTACAAACACACTACGTACTGTTTGTGCAGATTTATCTAAAAAATACGCAGCATAAAGGATGGCTAACTTAAAAGAAATACGGGCAAGAATTACTTCGGTAGGTTCTACTATGCAAATTACCAGTGCCATGAAAATGGTATCGGCAGCTAAACTCAAAAGAGCGCAGGATGCCATTACTCAAATGCGTCCGTATGCCAATAAGTTGCGCGAACTTTTAGTTAATTTAAGCTCTACACTAGAGTCTTCGGAAGGAGGCGCTTATTCGGATGCTCGTCCAGTTAACAAACAATTGGTTGTGGCCATCACCTCTAACAGAGGGTTGTGTGGCGCTTTCAACAACAACGTCATCAAACAATCCAAGTCCTTAGCGGCCGATTGCGATACCGCTTTTCTTACCATAGGAAAAAAAGGATCAGAACATTTTAGAAAGAATGGCTTTGAAGTTGTTTCCTCTCACGACGATTTGTACGCGGACTTAACCTTTGCGAACACCTCGGCAATAGCTCAGGATATAATGAGCCACTTTACCGAAGGCAGATACGATAAAGTGGTATTGGTGTATAACCAATTCAAAAACGCCGCTTCACAGACCATTATGTCTGAACCTTTTTTACCCGTTGAAACCCCTTCTGACGAATCGGCAACCATAGGCGATTATATTTTTGAGCCAGAAAAAGAAGAAATTGTAGCGGATCTTATTCCTAAGTCTTTAAAAATTCAGTTGTTTAAAGCCGTATTAGACTCTCACGCTTCTGAACATGGCGCGCGAATGACTGCCATGCACAAAGCCACTGATAATGCCGGAGAACTCAAAAAAGAACTCACATTAACCTACAACAAAGCCAGACAAGCAGCCATTACTGGCGAAATTCTGGAAATTGTGGGCGGTGCTGAGGCTCTAAATAGCTAAAATACAGCCACATAAAGAAGTTTAAAGCCCGTTCGTCGGGCTTTTTTGCTAATGGCGCTCTAGTTTTATCAATTTAAAGCATAGATAATTCTTGTAGCAATCTATTTCTTTGGGTTTTGCTGTTTCTGTAAAAGACTATCTTTGCCTAAACAAAGCAAAAAAAATGGCCTATCAATTTGTTATTTCTGAACACAAAGACGGTTTAGCGACTATAACCATTAATCGTCCACAACAACTCAATGCGCTTAATAAAATAACCATTGAAGAGCTTAACGACGCCATCATAAAAGCCGATAGAGACAGTAAGGTCCGATGCATACTGCTCACGGGCTCAGGCACCAAAGCTTTTGTGGCTGGCGCGGACATTAAAGAGTTTGCCCATTTCAACGCCAAAGAAGGCACCCATTTAGCCACAGACGGACAATTTTTACTGTTTGATTTATTAGACAATTTATCCACCCCAAGCATAGCAGCAATCAATGGCTTTGCACTTGGCGGTGGATTAGAATTAGCCATGGCTTGCCACATGCGTGTGGCATCAACAAACGCCAAAATGGGTTTGCCAGAGGTGTCTTTAGGTGTAATTCCTGGCTATGGCGGCACCCAACGGCTCAGAGAATTAGTAGGCAAAGGAAAAGCCCTTGAAATGATTACCTCTGCTGGAATGCTAAGCGCCGAAGAAGCCAAAGAATGGGGCCTCGTTAATCATGTTTGTGAACAAGAAGAGCTGTTGGCTTTTTGTGAAAAATTAGCCAGCCGAATTGTAAAAAATTCGCCCATTGCCATTTCGAAAGCAATAAAATCCGTCAATGCCGGTTGTAATACGGACGGTTATGAAGCTGAAAAACAAGCCTTTGGCGAATGCTTTGCAACCAATGATTTCAAAGAAGGCACAAGCGCATTTATGGAAAAAAGAAAACCAAACTTCACAGGAAAATAAGCGGTGAACCCACTCAAAAACCTACTAGGCCAAACGGCTATTTATGGACTGAGTAGTATTGTTGGGCGTTTACTCAACTACCTATTGGTCCCTCTTTACACGCGGTATTTTACAACCTCAGAATATGGCGACGTTACCCTTTTGTATGCTTACGTTGCTTTTCTGTTAATTGTGCTTACCTACGGAATGGAAACAGCTTTTTTTAGGTTTTCACAACAGCACCCCAACAAACCCACGGTATACAGCACCTCGCTCATCTCCTTGATTGTTAGCTCATCTCTTTTTGTAGGGATTATGCTGTTCAATGCACAAGCCATAGCCGACGCTTTATCCTTTTCATCGCACCCAGAATACGTCCAGTATTTTGCGCTTATTCTAGGGCTAGACGCACTAAGCGCCATTTCATTTGCTAAGCTCAGAGAACAAAATCGAGCGTTGCGCTTTGCTACTATTCGCCTCATCAACATCTTTATAAACATTGGGCTTAACCTCTTTTTTATTGTGTATTGCCCATTAGTTATTGCCAATAACTTGGAAGGAATTGAATTCGTTCAAAGCATTTACTCAGAAGATGTTGGAATAGGCTATATATTCATTTCAAACCTAGTAGCAAGCGGATTAACCTTGCTGTTGTTTGTACCAGAAATGGTAAAATCCACCTGGCGTTTTGATAAGGTATTATGGCGCAAAATGATGATATACGCCCTACCGCTTATGCTTGCCGGTTTGGCTGGAATCACCAACGAAACCATTGACCGTATTTTATTAAACTATTTATTGCCGGCAGATATATCGGCTTCAGAAATAGGATTGTATAGTGCCTTTTATAAACTGTCCATTATAATGACCCTCTTTGTACAGACCTTTCGTTTTGCGGCTGAGCCCTTCTTTTTTGCCCAAGAAAAGGAGAAAAACGCCAAAGCCGTTTACGCTTCAGTTATGAAATATTTTACCATTGTTACGGCTTTTATATTTCTATCAGTAACGATATATTACGACCTTGTTAAACAGTTTATTGGTTCAGACTTTCACGATGACAGAGGCGCCATAATTGTTCCAATTTTGCTTTTAGCCAATCTTTTTTTGGGCTTATACTATAACTTATCGGTCTGGTACAAATTGACCGAAAAAACACTTTTTGGGGCCTATATGTCACTTTTTGGAGCAGGCATTACCATAGTGTTAAACCTTCTTTTAATTCCCAAATTGGGTTTTGTTGGTTCAGCATGGGCAACGCTGTTCTGCTACTTCCTTATGGTGTTATGCTCGTATTTTTTGGGAAGAAAGCATTACCCCATAGCCTATCCCCTAGGGCGAATAGGCTTGTATTTTGCGCTCATGTTGGGGCTGTATTTTAGCAGCATAAATTGGTCCTTTGGGATGGTTAATAATACCCTTTATCTTATTATATTTATTGCGGTAGCTTTTGCCCTAGAGCGCCCTAAAAAACAAGCAGAAACAACGCATTAATTTTTTAAAAAATGACAGCAGTAAAAGTAATTAACCGTTCAAAACACCCATTGCCACAGTACGAAACAATAGCGTCTGCAGGCATGGATGTTCGCGCTAACATTGATGCACCCATTGAGCTCGCCCCTTTGCAACGCCAATTAGTAAAAACAGGCCTATTCGTTGAAATTCCTGTAGGATATGAAATACAAGTGCGCCCCCGCAGCGGTTTGGCATTTAAAAAAGGCGTTACCGTTTTAAATTCTCCTGGCACTATTGATGCAGACTACAGAGGAGAAATAGGCGTTCTATTAGTGAATTTATCATCCGAAACCTTTGTGGTTAACGATGGTGAACGCATTGCCCAACTTGTTCTTGCCGCCCACCAACAAGCGGATTGGCAAGAGGTTGAGGTTTTAGAAGAATCAAACCGTGGTCAAGGTGGCTTCGGAAGTACTGGAACAAAATAAGCACATGAGATTAATCATAATTCTTTTTCTATCATTCTTAATTGTTGAGGCAAAAGCCCAACAACACCCTTTTTATTCTGCCGATGACCCTATTATCCAAAAGGCCCTAAACGTTGTTGACCCCGTAGAATACCAAAACTTTTACTTTCAAGGGTTGAAGTATAAAATTTTGGGAGATAATGAAAAAGCCTTAGAGGCTTTCAAAAACTGTATTCGATTGGATGGTGGCGAACCTTCCCCCATGTATGAGTCCGCCCTAATTTACTTTGAGTCTGGACAGCTTGATGAGGCTTTGTTTTTCATAGAAAGCGCCTGTGAAATTGATAAAAACAATAAATGGTTTCAACAACTTTTAGCCACGACTTATTTAGAAATTGGAAAATACAGCAAGGCCGTTACGGCATTCAAAAAACTCTTGGAGTTAGAACCAGGAAACGAAGACTGGCACTTTGAATTGGCCTCGGCATACTTGATGATGAATCAGGGGAAAAACGCAATTAAAGTCTACGATGACCTTGAAAAATACATTGGTCCATACAGCATGTTGTACCAACAAAAAAAACGCATCTACATGGAAATTGGCGATAAACCGTCGGCCATTGCTGAAATAGAAAAATGGGTAGAGTCTGAACCTAGAAACATAGATGCCCTAAACGAATTAGCCGAACTTTACCTGCTTAGCGGTAAACAAGAAAAGGCCATTTCTACATTAGAAAAAGTACTTAAAGTAAATCCGAATGACTCTAGAGCATTTATCATTCTTTCCGACTTATACCGAAATAACAATCAAGCGGATAAATCGTTTGAGTACACAAAAAAAGCATTTGCTTCTCAAGAGCTCAACATAGATACCAAGATGCGCACCCTTCTAACTTATTACGACTTTACAAACGAAGACACTTCGCTTTTGTCACAAACCTATGAGTTAATCGAAGTGCTAAAGCAAGCGCATCCTAAAGACGCTAAACCCTTTACAATCGCGGGTGATTTTTATTATCGAGATGGTAAAATTGATCAAGCCCAAACGAATTTTAGAAAGGCTGTTGAGCTAGATGCTAGCCGCTACCCCATTTGGCAACAACTCATGATTATCGCTTTTGATAAAAAGGAATACGAAGAAGTTATACAATTAGGTTTAGCATCTCAAGAACTTTTCCCAAGCCAACCAACAAGCTATTATTTTTCTGGAATAGCCTATTTACAACAAAAGAAACATTCGTCAGCTATCGATCAATTAAATACGGGCAAACTAATGGTTATTGCTAACGACAACCTATTGGCTCAGTTTTATGCCTCTTTAGGAGACGCTTATAATGCAATTGAGAACTATAAAGATTCCGACAATTCCTATGAAAAATCCTTAGAACTTTCTGCCGAAAACACCTACGTATTAAACAACTACAGCTACTATTTATCCTTGCGCCAAACAAAACTTGATAGGGCCAAAGAGATGATGAGTCTGTGCGTGAAGATAGAACCCAATCAACCCTCCTACGAAGACACCTACGCTTGGGTGTTTTACCAGAAAAAAGAATACAAAGACGCTCTAATTTGGCTTGAAAAAGCCTTAAAAAATGGCGGGGACTCCAGCTCTACCATCGTTGAACACTATGGAGATGCGCTCTTTCAACTAAACAGAACAGAAGAGGCTCTTGAGCAATGGATAAAAGCCAAAGAACTGGGCTCAGAATCAGAATTGATCGATAAAAAAATAGAAGATAAAACCCTTTATGAATAGAGTAAGCCTTTTCATTTTTATCGTGTTTTTATCCTCTTGTGCTGGGATAAAATTAACCACTAACACCAGCTCACAATCTGCACAGCAGATTCTACAAAACACCAAACTAAACACGGCTCAATTAGAGTGGGTTACCGCAAACATTAAAGGCAAAGTAGATTTTGATGGCAGCAACCTACCCATAAATGCCAATCTTCGACTAAAAAAAGACAGCGTTATATGGCTGTCCATATCAGCCATCATGGGTTTGGAGGCGCTTCGTGCCCACATAACGCCTGATAGCTTACACCTAATTAACCGACTGAATTCCACCTATTTTGTGGGTAATATTAATGCCCTTTCTAGCCAGTATAATTTACCCTTTTCATTCTTTGAACTGCAAGATTTAATACTAGCTAGCGTTAACCCAAAGGAAAAAAACAGCTATACCGTTGATGTTTCCCCAGAAGCTTACACCCTGTTTTCATCCAATAATCAAAGCGTAATAAAGCTAAACACTAACTATTTACCCTTAGAAGTTTTTCATTCTAAGTCCGATAGTCAATACGTCAAAACAAACTATCTAAACTACGCCCAAACCGATTCTGTTTGGTTGCCAAAAACGGTGACTATTGACCTACAATCTTCGGAGAAGACCGCCAAGGCGACCCTTAACTATTCAAAGGCCACAATTAATAGGCCCAAAAAATTAAAATTCTCTATACCTTCGTCATATGTTCCGATGTAACACATACGTCTTGATTATCGCGCTTGTTTTTGGAGCACACCTAATTGGGTTTTCTCAGTCAAAAGAGGTGCTGCAAAACAAAAAAGCACAAATACAGAAGGAAATCCAATTGACCAACAAGCTGATTAACAAAGCAAAAAAAGAGAAAAACCAATCGATAAACATCTTATCTACCCTGAATAAACAAATAGAGTCTAGAGACGAAATTGTAAAAACGCTAGACCTAGAAATCAAAATGACAATTATTCAAATAGATAATCTAAAAGCCGAAATAGAAGAAACCAATCAGTCTATTCAAGACCAACAAAATTTATTAGACACCCTAAAAAGTGAATACGCTCTAATGATCCGCCACGCTTATCATAACCGAAATTCCTACGATCGTTTAGCGTTTATCTTTTCAGCTCAAAGCTACAACCAAGCCTTTAAGCGCATACGTTATTTGCAAGAATACAGCCAGTTTAGACAAAAGCAGGTCGAAGAAATTAAGCGAGTAGAACAGCAGTTATCCGATGAGTTATTGAGTTTAAAACGCCAAAAGGTCTTGCTTACAGTAGCGATGAACGAAAGAAACCAGACGCTCGGAGAGTCGCAGGCAGAAATAAGCCTATTAAGCCAAGAAAAGGAATCCCAAAACACCTTTTTGTTAAGCCTAAGAAAAAAAGAAAAAAAGCTAAAGAAAGAGCTTTCCAAACAACAACAGCTAGCCAAAACGTTAGACAATCAGATTAAAAAAATTATTGCAGAAGAAATCCGTAAAGCCAAAGAAAAGGCCAACCTAGGCGGCGGCAAAAGCCTTTCACTCACACCTGAAGAACAGCAGTTATCGGATAATTTTAGCTCTAACAAAGGTAAATTACCATGGCCAGTTGAACGCGGAGTAATTATTGAACGTTTTGGCATTCAGCCCCATCCCGTTTTAAAAGGCATTGAAACGCTAAACAATGGCGTAAAAATCACCACCGAAGAAGGCTCTTTCGTTCGTGCTATTTTTGAAGGAACAGTGTCACGGATAATAGATATTCCCGGCTCGGGTAAGGCTGTAATTATCAGTCATGGTGATTATTTCACGGTGTATTCAAACCTTGTAGAAGTCTTTGTAAAGCGGGGGCAAACGGTAGCTCTTAAAGAAGATATTGCCAGAGTTTATACCAAATTATCTAACAAAGAATCCATTACAGAGCTACAAATTTGGAAGGGCAGCGAAAAGCTTGACCCATCCTCATGGCTTTTTAAAGCTTACTAGTAAAAAAATCTGTACTTTTGCTACACCATAAACACCTTATTAATTATGACATTATCTACATTACTTGTAATAGGTTGGCCACAAATCGTTCTCATAGTGGTTATTGTTCTAATTCTTTTTGGAGGCAAAAAACTTCCTGAATTAATGAAAGGTTTAGGAAAAGGCATGAAGGAATTCAAGGACGCAACAAAAGAACTAAACGACGATAATAAAGAGGAAAAATAGAATTACTCTTTAATACAATATGAATACTTACCGCTCTTTAGACGCTATTCAGCAGGATTTACACTCTGGAAAAACCACTTGTTTGTCCATTACTAAATCGTATTTAAGCCGAATTTCAGAACATAAACACCTCAACGCTTTTCTTGAAGTTTTTGAAGAAGAAGCTCTTGAGGCGGCACAGCGAATCGATGTAAAAATTAGCTCTGGTACTTCTGGAAAACTTGCCGGCATGGTTATTGGCATAAAAGACAACATTTGCTATGAGGGGCATAAAGTTTCGGCATCGTCTAAAATTTTAGAGAGTTTTGAAAGTTTA
The DNA here is from genome assembly GCA_965661345.1 of Flavobacteriales bacterium. Classification (GTDB taxonomy): domain Bacteria; phylum Bacteroidota; class Bacteroidia; order Flavobacteriales; family UBA7312. The sequence continues at coordinate 79,014 of CBFIDK010000005.1, forward strand.
TTTAGCGCCACAGTAGTCGAACGGCTTATTGAGGAAGATGCTATTATCATTGGGCGATTAAATTGCGATGAATTTGCAATGGGCAGTACGAATGAAAACTCTGCTTTTGGCGCCGTTTTAAACCCCCTCAATACAGACTGTGTGCCAGGCGGCTCTTCTGGCGGCTCGGCAGCAGCAGTAGCGGCTGACCTTTGCTTGGCTACATTGGGTAGCGATACAGGTGGCTCAATCAGACAACCGGCTAGTTTTTGTGGCGTTGTTGGTTATAAACCGACATACGGTCGCGTAAGCCGATGGGGACTTATTGCTTACGCCTCATCTTTTGATCAGATTGGCCCACTAACGCATAACCTCAAGGATGCCGCACGTATAATGGAAGTCATTTCAGGCGGTGACAATTATGACAGCACCTGCTCCACTAAGGATGCTCCATCTTTTGATTTAGAGCCAATCAAAAAAGCCAGAGTTGGCTACCTAAAAAGCACACTAGAAAACCCTATGCTTGATTCAGAGATTAAGCAACATATTTTAAAAACCGTAGACCACCTAAAAGAATTAGGCCATGAGGTCATTGAGGTAGATTTTCCTTACCTCGATTATGTTGTGCCAACCTACTATGTGCTAACCACCGCTGAAGCGTCTTCAAACCTTTCTCGATACGATGGTATTCATTACGGCCACAGAAGTAGTGAAGCAAACGATATACCGTCCGCCTATCAAAAATCCAGAACTGAGGGCTTTGGGCCCGAAGTACAACGACGAATTATGCTAGGAACCTTCGTCTTAAGTGCTGGTTATTACGACGCTTACTATACCAAGGCTCAAAAAGTAAGGCGATTGTTATCCGAAAAAACACAATCTATTTTTGATACATGTGATTTTATTTTATCGCCAACCTCGCCTAACACAGCCTTAAAAATAGGACAAACCTATGATGATCCCACACAACTGTATTTAGAAGATATCTTTACGGTTCATGCAAATATAGTAGGGATTCCTGCCGTATCAATACCTACAGGAACCCATAGCAACGGTATGCCTTTTGGAGTACAGTTAATGGCGCCAGCATTCAAAGATGCTCAATTAATGGCGTTTGCTAATCAGATAATGAACAAATAAACGTTAATAATTAAACCGTTTCTACTGTGTATGGCGGTCTATTTATTTTCATTTTTGTAGCTATGAGAAGAATCACCACTTTATGTATACCCTTTTTGGCAATTATAGTATCGGTTACTACTGTAAAGTCTAACACCTCAAACGCTTTAAGGGTAGATTCACTTCCGTTTAATGTTGTTGCAGACCACCCCTCAAATGCAAAGAGAGACTCTTTATGGACGCATGAACAACTTGCCACACAACAAATAGAAACAGATACTAGCATCCTCAATAAATGGTCTTATGCTTCAGATAGTATACCTGCTTTTGTGGACAGTGTTATTGTCAAGCGTTTAGCCCTTTTAGACCAACACACCCCGTTTCGTCTAGATTACAACGAAGCGGTACAGCGCCAAATAAACATCTACGCCAACACTTACAGAAGACACGTTTCAACAATGTTAGGAAAATCAAATTATTATTTTCCACTTTTCGAGTCGGTGTTAGACCAATACGATTTGCCATTGGAGTTCAAATACTTAGCAATTGTAGAGTCTGCCTTGAAACCACATGCGCGCTCTCGTTCTGCCGCAACAGGCTTATGGCAATTTATGTACACAACAGGAAAAATTTACGATTTAAACGTAACGTCCTATATTGACGAGCGAAGCGACCCTTTGCAATCCACCATTGCGGCTTGTGAGTATTTCACATTTCTTTATAAAATGTTTAACGATTGGGAGCTTGTATTAGCAGCTTATAACGGCGGCCCAGGCTATGTGTCAAGAGCCATGCGAAAATATGGCGTTAGTGATTATTGGTCTCTTCGTCCTTATTTACGAAAAGAAACACAGAACTATGTGCCAAAATTTATAGCTGTAAACTACATTATGAATTACGCTTCGGAGCACAACATTTATCCTACGCCCTACCCTTTTACACAGGCAGAAACGGATACCATTAGCATTAGCCAGTCGGTGACGTTTGAGACGCTTTCAGAAACCCTCGATATAGATATAGAAATCCTTAAGGAGTTAAATCCTATTTATAAAACAAACCTGCTCCCCGTTTCGAAAGGAAAGACGGCATTGCTAAAGTTGCCTATCAAAAAAATGGCACTGTTTGTGAATAATATGGATAGCATCTATGCTTTCACCGAGCGTTCCCAACAACGCTATGTGAGCGTTGACGAGCCCATCGTCCACCGTGTTAAAAATGGAGAATACTTAGGTAAAATAGCCGATGACTACAACACTACCGTGGGCCGCATTAAGAATTGGAATAACTTGTCGTCCAATAATTTAAAAATTGGTCAAAAGCTATACATTTATATTCATCCCGATTCAGCCCCAAAAGCAGCTAATACTACTACCGTCAATAGTAAAGGAGAAAGGCTGTACACGGTGCAAGTGGGGGATACATTATGGGATATAGCGCGAAAATATACCGGAGTATCAGTGGCTCAAATTGAAAAGATTAATAACATTAGCTACCGCGATATTAAGCCAGGAATTACCTTAAAGATTCCCAATACAGGATAGATGAGTCGATTTTACATATTTATTAGTGTTTTATTTTTTGCTTGCCAAAACCAAACTATTTTGCCTTCTTTTAGCGGAGCCGTTAACGAAGTAGTGGTTGTCGCTGACGATAACATTTGGGAAAGCAAGGAAGCAGATACCTTGCGGTTGTCACTGTCTGCGGAGGTTGAAGGATTGGCTTGGAAAGAGCCTACTTTTGATGTCATTCAAATTCCCAAAGTGGCCTTTAGTCGCTTCTTCCAAACGCATAGGAATATCATTATCATCCAAAAGGCAGAACAGTCAAAAATAGCCTTTAAACCAAAGCTTTTTTCACAAAACCAGTGGATGTGTGTTATTGAATACCGAACCAAAAAGGAACTACAACAGTTGCTCAATCAATATGCGCCAGTAATTACGTATGAAATTCAACAGAAGGAAAAAAGCAGGTTTTTATCTTCGTCCGTAGGATTAACGCCATCAGCTCCAGCCAAGGATAAATTTGGGCTTTCTTTGCGTTTACCAAAAGAATTTTCCCTAGCATTAGACACCAACAATTTTGTATGGTATCAGTACAGCCCCAAAGATTTAGAGTTAATAAAAGGCGTTTTTGCGTATTCTTTCGCCCTAGATGGCTCATTGTCTTCTAAAGCGATTTTAAGCGCGCGTGACAGCCTTCTAAAACAATTCGTACAAGGACAGGTTTATGGCAGCTATATGACGACTGAGTATCTTTATACGCCATTTGTAAGCACTTTTGAAAACGAAGGCACAACAACCTTTAACACTAAAGGCTTGTGGAAAATGGAAAACGCTTTTATGGGCGGGCCTTTTGTTTCCTATGCCTTTCAAGATTCTACACGAAACAGAGCGATAGTCATTGAAGGGTTTTTATTTAATCCAGGCGTAGATAAACGCAACGCCTTACAAGAGCTTTCTTGGATAATATCAGAGGCTAAAATTCAGCAGTAACAGACAAAATGAAGTTTCTTCCAGGCGCACTAATACCGCTTGAGTACGTTTTATAATGAACATCTAGTATGTTTTCAACGTTCAGTTGTGCTACGATTTTATCATTCAATGGCAGGCTGTAGTTGAGGTTTAGTGTCCACCATGAAGGCGTACCATCCGTAGTGGCCTCTTCTAGGTTATCACTTCCATTTGGGCTATAATCTTCTGCCTTTTTCCAAGCGTTGTAGTGAACGATTAGGCTTGTTCTACTTTCCGTTTTAGTTGAGTTAAAGTCAAGCTGACTTTTGCCGTAAAAAGGTGGAATATGGTCTAGCAAAACGTCTTCAGTTACATCTTTACCATAGGTGTATGTGCACGAATGCGTAGTGGACCAATTTGTGTTGAAATGAAGGTAAGCCTGTAGGTTGTAGCCCATCAGATAGGCTTCTTGTGAATTAGTATTGGCGTATAAGGGTAGCAATTCCCCATCGTATATGAGGCTATCCTGACCGTTTAGAATAAATGGTTTTTTTATTATAGCATCATTTAATTGGGTGTAATAAGCGCTGCCACTTATATAACTCTTTCCGAAGCGTTTTGTAATTCCTAATTCGAAATTATTCGAATACTCAGGTGTTAGATTTTCGTTTGGGACTGTAAGCTTTCCTGATTTTGCAAAGACTTTTGTAACGTCATCGACATTTGGGCTTCTAAAACCTGTTGCATAAGACAATCGGCCCTCCCACCCTTTGTCTAAGCCTACAAAAAGGCCAGAGCTATAAGTAAGAGCGTTATTTTCTAAAGCAATTTTCTTAAACGGAAAGTTATAATTCTGAACGTCTATAAAGTTTGCGGTTAATTCTGATAGGCTATAGCGTAGCCCTGCACTAAAGAATGACCGTTTGCCAAAGGGGTGTTTATATTGCGAATATGCAGACACAGAGCTAAGCGCACTTCCGCCATCTGCATATCTGGTGCTTACACCTTCAGAGGCTGTAGACTCTACTATATTGTGTTGGAAATCTAGTCCATAATTTAAACTCTTATAGCCCCATTTTTTGGTGAAGTCGGTAGTGTTCGCAAAAACCAACACATTTTCAAAACGCTGAATTAAATCGCTATTTGGTTTTTGGCTGTTTCTGCTTTCGTCTATCGATTGAAATGAAGTGGTATTGTTAAAGCTATCAAAGAAGGAAGTTTTCTTCTGGAATTCAGTGCCAAAACCTGCTAATAATCGCTTTTGTGGCCCATAATACCATTCGTCATACTTAGGAGCTCCATCGGTGATGTCGTTTAGCTGATCGAAACGGTTAATATTCGTGCTGCTTGAATATTGTAGGTTTAGTTTGAAACTCAAATAGGGATTGGCGTTGAAACGAATTTTTTGAATAAAATCAAATTGATCATAAGCCGTTCTAAGCTGTTCGTTTCCACTAACAATATGTTCTTCGGCACCCCATTCCTGGTAGCCGTGAAGTCGGTTTTTGCCCATCTTTAGATTGCCGAAGCGGCTTAAATTAATGGCTTGAAAGAAGCCCCATTTTTGACCACCCCACTTTTGGTCAAAATATAAGTTTACCCCATCGTTTGCGCTGCTATATCGCTGTAAAACATTGCCTTGCCACTTCTGCCCAACACTAGCCCTTTTTGTATGGTAATGAACCACCCCACCCAAGGCATCGCTTCCATATTTTACAGACGATGGACCAAAAATAATATCTACTCTATCTAAAGTCAGGAGACTAATACTAATGCTGTTTTGTAAATGACCTGATCTGTAAATAGCATTGTTTAGCCGAATTCCGTCCACAACGAGCAGTACTCTGTTGGCTTCAAAACCCCGAATGATTGGGCTTCCCCCTCCTGATTGACTCATTTGTACCATCACTGCGCCAGTTTTTTGCAGCAAATCGGCTGAGGTAGTAGGCGCGCTATAGCTTATTTTTTTGCTGTCTATTTGTTCTATTTGTGAGGGGCTGAATACGCGCTCACTTTCGGTTTTATCTTCTACAAATACGATTTCTGGGATACTTTTTAGAATTAAAGTATCTTGACTGTAGCTAAAGTTTGCCGTTAGCCCAACACTAAGCATTAAACAAATTTTCTTAATCATGTGCTCAATACTTTTTCTAATATTTCTTTTGATTTTATGGTCTTAAACCCTTCGATATGCAAACTATAATACTCCAATATAATATTCAATGTTTCTCTTTTATTTTTCACCCTTTTTTGATTAAACGCTAAGTAAATGTCGTTAGTATTTTCACGGTAATGCTGATGGTGTTCTTTTGAATTTGTGAACTGTCCGTTTAGCAGGTCAAAGTACTTTAAATCATGTCGTTCTAAATTTGGATAGATGCCCAAATATTGACTTAAACCTACCAAAAACTTAATGTGAAATTGGCTGTCAAAATCACTTTCATCTAATTCAATTAGAGCGTCTTCTAAGAAAGCATATAAGTCAATGTTACTGACTTCTTCTTTTAGGCACTTACTAAGTGTTTCAGCTATGAATAAGGCGATAGAACTTTTATAAATATCAAAGGGTATACTCGAGTAAACTTTTGACATTTTAACCTCTTTTATTCGGTGCAGATCTTTGCCGTTTTTGTTGTAAACGGTTAAATCTAGTTGGTTAAGAACTTGATAATAGCCGCTGTTTCCTTTCTTTTTTCTAACGCCATTTATCATGTAGGATTGCGTTCCAAATTCTGAGGTATAAATTTTACAAATTATACTGCTTTCCGCATACTTAATCCTACTCAACACGATTCCCTTTGTCTGGTGATGCATCTATTTAATAAATAAAATCTTGGCTACATTAGTCTCGGTTCCCAATGGGTTAGTGGTGAACACTAGATAAACGCCTGTGCTTGGCCGCTCGCCAAATTGGTTTTTACCGTCCCAAACAGCCTGACCGCCCAGGGCTGTGAATGAGAAGATTAAATTCCCGTTTATATCGGTAATTTTTACATTGGCATTTTCCACTACGTTCTTTATGGCTATAGGGCCATAATAATTTTCCCTCACTGGGTTTGGATAGACTAAAACATTTTCATGTGGAGTAGCTGTTTCTGTTGCGCCACTTCCGTATGAGATTAGCCCTTTGTCTGTTGCGATAAACACCTCACCGTTTTCACTGTTTATAGAAATATCATTTATTGTATTAGAAAACAGTGGGCTATTGGAGGTGTTGAAGTGGTGTATTTGTTCGCTTCCATCCGATGAATATACAAATACACCAGAGCTTTGTGTGCCAAACCATTTTCTATTTGCTCCGTCGATAGCAATTGCCGTAACCGTCTCATTTGCAATAATGGGCTCAATATACCCGTCGCTTTCTACAAGAACTAATTGTGCGTCACTGTTTAAGTCTAAGATGTTTTCTGGATTATAAAAAACAGCAATCCCTTTGTCGGTGCCTACCCATATTTCACCGTCTTTGTCTTTGGCTAAAGAGTATACTTGGTTTGACGGCAGCCCTCCGCTTCCAGCGGTAGTGGTTAGTCTTTTGTCTTGATCGTCAGTTGATATTTCAGGCGTCCCATTGTCGTTATAGACTATTATCCCTCCTCCCTTAGCGATATAAAACCACTTTTGTCCATAATCATCAATAATAAGGTCGCCTAAATGGCTGGTGGTCGTACTGTAACTTTCAACTTTTAGAGATTGCCATTCCTCATTAGCGTTCATAAACGCTAAAGATTTTTCTGTTAGTGAGTTGCTTATCCACAAAAGGCCATTGTCATCATAAGCCATTCCTTTTACTCTTAGCCAGCCGTAGCTAGCGGCACCTTGAGTTGATTCTATTGTTTGTAAATTCCCGTTTGTTGTAAAGTAATTATGCTCTTTGTATAGACTATAATTGGCCGTTTCTTCATCAAATTTCAAGTGCATGATGCCGTTGTTCCACGTGCCGATTAATAAATCGCCGTTGCTGGCTTCGACTATTGTTGTAATGTCTCTTGCGCCGCCTAATCCTGTATAGGGTACGTCAAACCATTCATAACCGTTTGTCCAATAAAAACCTTCGTATGTGTTGTTGTTGTTCCAAAGTATTGAGGTTCCGCCAGGAGATAAAAACACCTTCTCACCACTGCTTGTTACTGCATACGCTAGATTAGACTCTGGCCCTTGAGGCGTAAAAATTTGAAATCTTCCAAGTTCTGATAAAGACAATAGCGATTTGCCTTTTTCTGCTATCCAATAGCTTTGCCCATCGCTTATAACATCAGCAATTGCATAAATGTTTGAGCTTTCTATTATATTGGTGAGTTCGCCTGATGCATTTAATGTACCTAGGCTGCTTCTTGAGCCTACAAATAAGCGGTCATTTTCTGCTTCAATAAATTTTAGGTTTGGCACGCTTTTCACAAAACTTATCATATCGTTCCACACATAAATACTATCCGAGCCGCTTTTCGTCAGGTATAGTTTATCAAAAGCGACTTCTAAATCGTTAATATTTTCTACTCCCACAAGCAAGGACCAGTTGTTGTAGTCCGATAAGTTATCCTCCAAGCTCGCTTCGTAAATGCCTAAAGGCGTTGCAGCGTAAATAAGATCATCTTTAAAGATTATATCTATAACCTCAAGAGTGCCTGATGAGTTGAGGTAAAAAGTGTTTAATATTTCCTTTTTAATAGGATCTAACTCTATAATTCCAAACGAACACGACAGATAAGCATCTTCTTCGTAAAAAGTGATGTTGTTTATATTCTTTTCGCCAATAATGTTTTCTCTTTCAATATCGGTTAGACTGTATATGCTGTCGCCATTTATTATGTCTATTATAGCGCTTTTATAGGCCAAAACAATAAGATCATTACTATTGCTTTTTTCCATACAACTTATGCCCGCGTCAGATAGCCCGTTAATCTTATTTACTCGATTAATTGTTCTGTCATTAACATCTAAATAAAACAAGCTGTTCTCTGTTGCTGTATAGACTCTATCACCCACCTTTACAACGGAAATTGAATTGTTGTATGGCAAATAATCTTTCCATTGGCCAACTCCAACATTTTGAGCAGATAAGCCCAATGTGGTTAAAAATAGAATTAGAATAGACGCTGATTTATTCATGATTGCAAATTACTAAACTTCTAACTATTGTACCTCTAAAATATTGTTTGATTAAAAACTAGCTTTATCTTTGTTTTTTGGCTCCGTAGTTCAACTGGATAGAATATCAGATTTCGGCTCTGACGGTTGGGGGTTCGAGTCCCTCCGGAGTCACTTTCTTAATGTTTTTTTTACAAAAAACACATAAAATATTGAAAATCAACAAGTTACAACTCGCCTTGTTTTGTTTGTTTTGAGCCTTTTTCTCCCTTTTTAGGTCATAATCCTTGCAGGGCTCAAAAACCGCCTTAAATCGCTTAAAAACCCCCTTCTTTGTGTGTTAAAATGTAAATTAGGCTTGAATATTCGCCGTTAACCGTAAAGGCTTTGATATTTGACCACAGCCCTGTTGTTATTGCCTTTATGTAATTATTTTTGCCTGACTTTATTTTTTCGCTCAACATTGAAATGTATAAAGCGTCAAACCACATAGGTTTAGTTTTTAAAATTTCAAAATCATGTTTCTCGGCAATTGTTTCAATGCATTGTTTTTCAAAATGATATAGGTGTCTTGGAACATCAAATGCTGCCCAGTTTTCTTTATATTTTTTTATTTCATTCGCTCTTGGATTGGGAATGGCAATTATAAGTTTGCCCTCTTTTTTCAGCATTTTCTTAATTGATTTGAATACTTCATTTATGTCTGCAATATGCTCTAACACATGCCACATCATTATTCTTTCAAAGCTATTTTCTTTAACCTCGTCAATACTGCTTATCAATTCAATATCATTGAATCTGTTCGCGTTTTCTCTTGCTTTCATATTAGGTTCTACACCTACTGTTTCCCACCCCTTCTTTCGGCATTTGTTTAATAAGTATCCTGTTCCAGAGCCTATTTCCAGCACGCTGCCTTTTTGTTTTCCTAGTAGTTTTACCTTTCTGTTTGTGTTAATTGCTTTTATAATGTGGTAACATTTGTTTATTAATCCTTTTTTGGTTTGGCTGTGTGAAATATAGTCTTCAAAATCATAGTAGTTGTCTAGATCTTTTAGTTCTGGTCTTGGGTTTGTTGCTATTAGCGTGCAATTATTACACCGCGTTAGTGTAAAAGATTGTTTGCTTTTCATGTGATCTTGACATGTAATGTAGTGTTTCATGTCTGTTTTTTTACAAACAGGACATTCCGTAAGTTTTTTCATGTTTAAAATGTTTCACGTGGAACACTTATGTACCACGTAGGTTGTTATTTGGCTTTAAGGTGTTGCTTTAAGTTGTTTTTATCGCCCCATAAATACTAATAATACGTTAATATCTGAGGGTGAAACGCCGCTTATTCTAGACGCTTGTCCAATTGTTTCTGGCTTGACTTGATTAAGCTTCTCACGAGATTCTGAAGAAATAGCGTGCAGTTTCCCATAATCAAATTTGTTTGGAATTTTAATTCCTTCCAATTTGTTTGTCTTCATAACGGTTTCCCGTTCTCTATCTATATAGCCGTTATACTTTATTTGGATTTCCGCTTGTTCCAAAACTTCTTGGTGTATTTCTTTCGTTTTGTTTTCAATGCTATCAATTTTTAACAAGTCCTCAAGTTTAATTTGAGGCCTGCTTAAAATTTTACCCAATTTTGTTTTTTGTTTTATTTGGCTGCTGTTGTTCATTTCAAGGACAGGATTTATTTCTTCAGGATTTATGCTCTCGTTTTGAAAAAAGGATAATGCTGATTTAATATTGTTTTCCTTTTTTTCAAGCGCTGAGATTCTCAAATCGCTGACCAATCCTATGTCTCTGCCAATTTTCGTTAATCTCAAATCGGCGTTATCTTGCCTAAGTAGAATTCTGTATTCAGCTCTTGAGGTAAACATCCTGTAAGGCTCATCGGTTCCTTTTGTCACTAAATCGTCAATTAATACACCTATGTATGCTTCAAAGCGTTTGAGTACAATTGGCTCTAATTCTTTTGTTCTTCTGCTGGCATTAATACCCGCCATTAAGCCTTGACAAGCGGCCTCTTCGTAGCCCGTTGTTCCATTAATTTGACCTGCAAAATACAGACCGCTTACAAGTTTAGTTTCCAGGCTTCTTTGCAATTGAGTTGGTGGAAAATAATCGTATTCAATAGCGTAACCTGGCCTAAAGATTTTAGCGTTTTCAAAGCCTACAATTTTTTGAATGGCTTCATATTGTACGCTTTCCGGTAATGAGGTTGAAAACCCATTTACGTATACTTCAACCGTATTCCACCCTTCTGGTTCAACAAATATTTGATGACGGTCTCTTTCTGCAAAGCGTTCTATTTTATCTTCAATAGAAGGGCAATACCGAGGGCCTAAACCTTGGATACGGCCATTAAACATTGGCGACTTTTCAAATCCAGTTTTAAGAATTTCATGTACATCTGGATTGGTATAGGTTATGTGACAACTTCTTTGTTGCTTAAGTTTTGGGGTTTCTAAAAACGAAAATTTAGAGGGATTTTCATCTCCAGCCTGTTCTTCCATTTTAGTATAGTCCAATGATCGGCCATCTACTCTTGGGGGTGTGCCTGTTTTCATTCTGCCACTCTCAAAGCCCAGTTGATTTAGGCGCTCTGTGAGCCCAACGGCAGCTCTTTCTCCAGTTCTTCCACCACCAAATTGCTTTTCGCCAATGTGTATAGTTCCGTTCAAAAACGTGCCATTTGTTAGCACTACGGTTTTAGCTTTAATGGCAATTCCCATCGCTGTTGTGACGCCTTTGATGGTGCCGTTCTCGACCGATAAATCAGTTACCATATCTTGCCAAAAGTCAATATTTGGAATGCCCTCTAGCGTTAATCGCCACTCTTCAGCAAATCTCATTCTGTCGCTTTGGGCTCTTGGACTCCACATGGCAGGGCCTTTAGAACGGTTAAGCATTCTAAACTGTATCATCGTTTTATCTGTTATTATTCCAGAATAACCGCCTAAAGCATCTATCTCTCTAACAATTTGACCTTTAGCAACACCACCCATTGCAGGATTACAAGACATTTGTGCAATGGTCTGCATATTCATGGTAATCAGCAATACTGATGAGCCAAGATTTGCTGCCGCCGCTGCCGCTTCACAACCCGAGTGTCCTCCTCCAACAACAATTACGTCATACTCTGTTTTAAACATATAAAATACTGATATACAGTTGTTTATGATATTTCTTCAAGGTAAAAATTTTCTTTTTCCCTCATTAATTTCTGTTCGTCTTCTGACTTATCCTTATAGCCGATTAGGTGTAAAACACCATGTATCATTACTCGTTTAAGTTCAGTTTCAAACTCCACTGCAAATTTACGTGCATTTTCTTTTACTCGCTCAATACTAATGAAAATATCGCCACTAATTTGGTTTTCTTCAGAGTAATCGAAAGTTATTATATCTGTGTAGGTGTTATGATTTAAGAACGTTTGGTTTTTTTCTAAAAGATATTCGTCTGTGCAAAAGATATAGTTTATCTCGCCTAAGGTTTTGTTTTCTTTGGTGATAACCGTTTTAATCCATGGCTCTAAATTAGAAACTGACCCTGCCTCAAAATCGCATTCTGAATGGAGATATATATTACTGTCCATTTTCATTAAAATAATCTTTTACTTTTTGCTTAAAGAAAGGCGTAAAAGAAGGCGGAATAGTTCTTAATAATTCTTGTTGCTTCTCCTTCTCTTTTTGATATTGCTCAAATGGGTTTATGAGTCGTTTAGAAAGGTTGTCCATCCATTCTGTGGACTCTCTGGTTTCTTCTTCATCCTTTTCTCTTTGTGCTTTTTCAGCTTCTAGCAAGCGACTCATAATGCTTTCTTGTCGCTTAATGCTTTCTAATGTAATGTTGTCGTTAATAATATCAACTTCATTTTCTTCCATTTGTCTAATGAGCTGATCAATGTTGTTTTTACTGTTTTTATCACCGCTCAATTCGTTTCTCAGTTCATTCATTCTGTTTCGAATCATTTCTTGCTGAGCGGCCAGTTTCGCAAGTCCTTTATTTGACTTTCCTTTTTCTCCTTTTTTACCAAGCATTTGTTTCATTTGTTCTTTCACTTGGTTTTGCATTTGCTTCATCTGTTTCATGCCTTCTTTACCAGATGAATTTGGTTTGTTACACATTTTACTACTCGGCTTACTGTCCATATTGGCCATGTCTTTTTGCATTTGTTCAAGACTTTCCGAGAGTATTAAGGCTAAATTATTGGCAGATGTCATGGCAAATTGTTGCCTTTCGCTGGCGTTGCTAGACCGTCTTTCGGCCATGTCTTCTAAGGCCTTTTCCATGTTTAAATCAATGGTGTTAATTTCTTTATTAACTATCGATTCAATTTGCGGTTGCCTTTTACTTAAGGCGAACAGACTGTCTTCAATGATTTGGGCATCAGCTTGAAGCTTTTTTTGTAGCTGTAAATACTCTAAATACAGTGGGCTGTTGATGTTAATCTGCGGTATTGTTTTGAGGATGTTTTCTTGGTCTACAGACAGAACTATTAAATTCTCAAGAATTTGCCTTAAGGTCTGCATGTCCTCAGCGATTTGCTCTTGTTGAGCGGATTGCATTGCTGATTGTAGCGACTGGCTCATTTCTTCCATTTTTTCGGCAGCACTTTTTTGATTTTTAGCAGCTTGCTTTTTCATGTTTTTTTCTAGCTGCTCTAAGCTTTTTTGCATTTCATTTTTTATTTCTTCTTCAGCCGATTTAGTGTCTGGGATATCGTTTTTGTACTCCAGCTCTTCATTCATTTCTTGGGCTTTTTCTAAATCTTTTTGAATATCCTCAAACTCTTTTTGAATGTCTTCTTGCTCTTGTTTTAGCGTTTCTTTGTCGCCTTCTTTATTAGAAAGTTCTTCTTGTTTTTCTGATAGCTTTTTGAGGTTGTCAATGTTTTTTTCGATTTTTTGTTCCACTTCCATTTGTTTAAACAGTTCTAGTGTACGGTCTAAGTCTTTTTCGATGTCTTCATCGCTTTTTTGCATGTCTTCAAGCGCTCTTTGTAGGTCTTCTTTTTTGATGTCATCCATCATGTCTTTGAGCTCTTCCATCATGCTTTCCATTTCTTCGTCCATCAAACTTTCAAAAAGACGCTGAATTTCCTCTTGTTTTTTAATTAAATCTTCTTTGGGAGATTGGTACTCTTTTTCTTGAAGGCTGTTTCGTTTTTGCTGTTTTTGTATGTTGTCTATCTTGTTTTTTAACTCCTTTTGTTTTTCTAGTAACGAATTGGTCTTTTGTTTATCTTCCCAGCTCAAGGTTTTATTTTTGAGCAATTGTTTTTGCAGCTCTTCGAGTTCTTTTTGTATTTCTTCGGCTAACTTTTTTGACTCATTAATGTCATTTTTTAATTGATTGTTGTTGTCATCTGTTTGCTTTTCCAATTCTTTAATGCTAGCCGCTTGAAAGGTGGTTAGACTAGATTTTGACGATTTACTGCCATTAATACCATCATTGTCCCAGACTTCAAAATAGTAGTTCATGCCTTGTCCGTATGCTACGCCTAAATCAGAAAAATTGAAATTTACAAAAAAACGTTCATCACGAGTCGATGGGATTATTGAAAGCGTTTCGGTTTGCCACTTACTGCTATCGCCCTCTAGGATTTGGTAGTTGAACGTAAGCTTTTGTATGCCATAATCGTCTTGAATAATACCGTCAAAATAGTGTAGCATTCCATTTATGCTATCCGTTTTAGTCTCAATGGAGATTGATGGATATTCGTCTGGTATTACCGCGATTTGATAAGATATGCTGTCACCGCTTACATAGTTGTTTTTTGTAAACAGGCTATAGTCTGTGTTTTCTACAAATCGTTTTTGAAAACTGAATGTGCTTTGGGTTGTTCTTTCGCAAGCGATCATGTTTTCGAACTGCACATATACTTCATCAGAGTTTTCGGTATAAAACAACCATTTTACTTTAGTGCCTTCAGGAACAGTAAGGTTGCCAGTATTTTCCAAAACTTCGTTTTTTCTCTTTATATATGAAGGATATACCAATTCACTAGAGAATCGCACAACAAAAGGTTTTGGCACTACTGTGAGTGTATTTGAAGAGGACACAAAACCATTGGATGAAAATCTAAAGTCAAGACTATTTTGTGGGGTTTTGAAAAGGTAAGAAAAGCTGCCTTTAGCTTCTTTTTTCATGTCAAATTTATTTCCATTTACTATTATTTGACTTGATTTAGGAATTTCTGACCCCTCATAATGCATCGTAAGCTGGTAGTCCTTGCCTTTTACAACTTGGAGCAATCCATTGTCAATGACAAAGTCAAAGGGGGCAACAGGAAGGTATTCGGTATTGTAAGAGATGATTCTTGAAGAACTGTCTAGCACCATTTTTTTATTTCCAGAGAGAAAAAGAATACCCAATATGGCAATTGGCGCAATAGCGTATTTTAGATATACTTTATTGTCTTTTAAATCAATAGCTTTTGAAAACGGTATAGGGCTTAGTTGATTAATTTTCTGTTGAATACTGGCTTCAATTAGTGCATTGTCTTCGTCAGATAATTCTTGCAATTGGAGCAAATTCACCAATTTGTCTTCTACACTAGAAAAGTGATTGCCAATTATTGTGGCTGCTTCGAAGTAGTTTAACGATTGCCCTATCCTATAGAGGCCAATTAGAGGAACGGCAATCCATTTCCAAAAAACATATAAGTTGAAGCCGCTAAATGCCCAAAACAATACAGTTCTAACGACTGTGCTAAATTGTCCGTAATACTCGCTTACCGAAAGAACAATAAAGAAGGCTAAAAAAACAGATAGGAAATATATTCCACCCTTAATAAGAAGGTTTTTATAATACTTACTAATAAACTCCTCAAGTTTTTCAAACAATTCGCTACTACCTCTCATACTACAAAGGTAAGATATTTAGCACCATCACAAAACAGTCAATATAGAAGAAAGCGTATCTTTGTGGGCTTAATTAAATGACGTTGATGGATAAAGTAAGAGTAAGATTTGCCCCAAGTCCAACCGGACCACTGCATATGGGAGGCGTTAGAACAGCCCTTTACAATTACCTTTTTGCAAAAAAACACAATGGTGACTTCTTGTTAAGACTAGAAGACACAGACCAAGCGCGTCTGGTGCCAGGAGCAGAAGAGTATATTTTAGACGCTTTGTCATGGTGTAAAATAAATATTGATGAAGGCTTGGGCCACGGCGGCGATTTTGGGCCCTACAAACAGTCTGAACGAAAAGCAATGTACAGGCAATATGCCGACATATTGTTAGAGAAGGGCCATGCCTATTATGCCTTTGATACTGCCCAAGAGCTTGATCAAATGCGTGAACGCATGAAAAATGCTGGAGTACCTTCGCCACAATACAATTCAGTTGTTAGGGACAGCATGCAAAATTCAATAGCACTTTCTGAAGACGAGGTAAAACAAAGGCTAGAAAGGGGAGACTCTTATGTTATTCGTGCTAAAATGCCTAGAAATGAAGAGGTCAAAATAAACGATACAATTCGTGGTTGGGTGGTTGTAAATACCAACAACCTTGACGATAAAGTCCTATTCAAATCGGACGGAATGCCTACCTATCACTTGGCAAATGTAGTTGACGATCATTTAATGAAAATTACACACGTCATTAGGGGAGAAGAGTGGTTGCCATCGGCGCCATTACACGTTTTACTCTATCAGTTTTTTGATTGGGAGTGCCCGGTCTTTGCCCACCTTCCATTAATATTAAAACCAGACGGTAACGGAAAACTTAGCAAGAGGGACGGTGACAGATTAGGGTTTCCTGTTTTTCCAACAGAATGGACGAATCCAGAAACAAAAGAAACATCCTCAGGCTATAGAGAAGAAGGGTATTTTCCAGAAGCCTTTACAAATATGTTGGCGTTTTTGGGATGGAATCCAGGCACGGCACAAGAAATGTTTTCAATGGATGAGTTAATAGAATCCTTTTCTCTAAAACGAGTCGGAAAAGCAGGGGCTAAGTTTGATTTTGACAAAACCAAATGGTTTAACCAACAGTATTTAAGAAGCAAAAGCGGGGAAGAGCTTGCGCAATTAATACAATCAAAAATCCCTAAGTCAAAAACGCTCGACAAAGCCTTTTTAGCCAAAGCGTGTGAATTGATGAAAGAGCGAGCCACTTTTATTGAAGACATTTGGGAGAGCAGTCAAATTTTCTTTTATCCACCATCGCAGTACGACGAGAAAACCAGTCGAAAAAAATGGAAAGAAAATACGCCAGATATTCTGAACAAAGTCGTTGATTTATTTAACGATATGACAGATTTTTCTGCATCAGAAGTGGAAAAAGAATTTAAGGCATTATTAGAAAAAAACGAATGGGGCTTGGGCATGGTCTTACCGACCTTTCGATTAGCAGTAACCGGTTTGGGCATGGGGCCATCCATGTTTGAAATCTCAGAACTCTTGGGTAAACAAGAAGTTGTTGAAAGAATAAATACAGCTATACAAAAGTTGTCGTAGAAATGGGAGTAATTTCAGTTAACGGAATAAAGGCCTATGCTTACCATGGCTGCTTGGACGAGGAAAGAAAAATCGGATCAGATTATGTGGTAAATGTTACTGTTGAAACAGACTTAAAATCATCATCCATATCAGATCAACTTTCAGACACTGTGGATTATGTTTCAATAAACAGTATTGTCAAGCATGAAATGTCTATCCCCAGCAATTTGCTGGAGCATGTCGTAAAGAGAATTATCGATTCAATAATTAAACACCATAAAATGATTGACACTGTTGAAGTTTCAGTAGCTAAGATTAACCCTCCAATAAATGGAGATGTCGAGAGTGTTTTGGTTAAAGAGAAATTCTTTAATGTGTAAATTATAAAAAAAACATTAGATTTGCTACCCAATTTTGGTTTCGTGGCCGAGTGGCTAGGCAGTGGTCTGCAACACCATCTACAGCGGTTCGAATCCGCTCGAAACCTCTAAAAAACCGTAATTATTTACGGTTTTTTTTTGCTTAACTACCAGTCAGTTTAGAATAAAATAATTAAATTTGTAGTTGACCCAATTTCAACCTTAACATTTATGAACAAGTTCCTACTACTTTTTGCTTGTGTGTGTGGTGTAAATATTTCGGTGTTTTCACAAGGAGCAAGTTACTATGGCGACGAGTTAATTTCTAGGTTTTATTTCGGCAGTCTGCCTTATGGAGCTGAAGATATAATGAGCCCGCCAACAGGAACATTCGGAACTACTTGTGTGGTTTACAGCAATTACACAGTAGGAAATTCAACAATCGGCGATGGAAATACAAATGGGTTTGTATACACTATGAGTGTTGAGAAAGACGAAACCTACCAATTCGAAATAGAAGGCGGAACGTGTGGCTCAGGAAGTGTTCCTGGTACAACTAGAGCCGTCAGGGTTTATATTGATTTTAATGGCAACAACGATTTTTTTGATGCAGGAGAATTGGTTTTCACATCTGCAGAATCAGCATCGATGAATCCTATTTTTACTGGTTCTGTAACAATTCCAAACTCTACTGTTGAGGGAGAAATAAAAATGAGAATTGTCTATGCAAGGGTAGACGGCACAGATGGTGCTGGTGCTTTGTGGGATTTTGATTGGATAGATTGGTCCACTTGGGGTTATTTTCATGGAGAAACAGAAGATTACACGCTTATTGTATCGGCTTATATCGATAGTGTACAAACCTTTAATACGACTTGCAGCAATACAAGCGATGGCCAAATAATTATTGCGCCAGCATCTCTTGCAAGTCCTGATGTTGAATATTCAATAAATGGATTAGCGGGACCTTGGACCAACGATATTATATACCAAAATTTATCTCCTGGAGATTATTCGGTAATGGCTAGAGACCCAATTCTAGCTCCAAGTTACGCCTATGACCAATTTGATGTAACGATAGATTTCGCTTCACCAATACTAATTGATGCTCAAATTTCATCTGATTATAATGGTCAGGAAATAAGCTGTGCAGGCGTTTCCGACGGGGAAGTAACCCTAACGGCGAGTGGGGGCGAGGGCACTTCTTACACTTATGAATATTTCAGTGATACCGATCCGGTTTCAATGCCTATTCCAAATGTTGCTACAGGCCTAAATGCGGATAATTTTTTCTTTTTTGCTACCAATGATATAGGATGTATTTCGGATACAGCCCAAATCACCCTTACAGATCCACTTCCATTAAGTATAGATAACGTAGAAACTACCGAAGAAATAAGTTGTAACGATGTTTGCGACGCGGTTTTAACAATAACTAGTTCAGGAGGAACGACTCCTTACACATATGAGGTTGACGGAGTGGATTATGGCAATTCGAATGTTGCCGATGATGTTTGTGAAGGCACACCATCTGTTTTAGTCACTGATGCAAACGGTTGTAGTTTGTCGCTAAACACATTTGTTGCAAACCCGTCTCCAGTGGATTTAACGCTTACCTCAATATTTGATTATTCTGGTTTTCAAGTAAGTTGTGCAAACGCAACGGATGGCGCGATTGGATTTATTGCTTCTGGCGGGAGCCCTTCTTATCAATTTAGTATTGATGGCGGATTATCATTCCCATTTTCATCATCCGATGGGGATACCGTTTATAATTTACCTGCTGGCGCTTACACTCTTGTTGCTGTAGATTCAAACTCATGTTCATCAGAAAACGAATTTATTAATTTACAATCTCCTCAGCCACTATCCCAAGACCCACCCTTAGTCAGTTCTCCAATTAGCTGCAACGGATATTCGGATGGAGAAATTACCGTGCAGCCTTTAGGCGGCGCGGGGAATTTTACCTATTCAATAGATAATGGGTTAACCTCACAGGGCTCACCTGTGTTTACAAATTTATCAGCCTCTACATTTGATGTTCTCATTGAAGACATCAACGGCTGTACTTTTCAAGAAAGCTTTACACTAAACGAGCCTACTGTCGTTACGTTAAACTCAATTGCTGTAGTTTCCGATTATAATGGGGCGCAATTGAGTTGTGCGCTTTCATCAGATGCCACTATAGAGTTAAATGTTAGTGGAGGGACAGGGGCTTACAGTTATTCAATACCGCCAAACCCAATTTTAATTAATCTTCCGCCAGACAATCAGGTTACCGGTTTTTCTGCTGGTTTACAGCCTTTTGTTGTTTACGATGCCAACGGATGTCCATCTAACAGTTTGGACTTTGAAGTAATTGCCCCAAGTGATATTTCCATTACAAACATTAGCGTTGACTCGGTAAGTTGTTTTGGTGGTGCCGATGGCGAATTGACCATTGAAGGGGCTGGCGGAACAGGAAGCTACAATTATTTCGTTGATGCGCTATATTCTTCGACTAATCAAGCGCCTTATACAGTAAGTGGCCTCGCCGGAAATAATTACGGCGTTTCTATAACAGACGCTAACGGCTGTACTTCAGCCATTACAAACGTCTTTATGCCTCAACCCACACCTGTAGTACCGAATTTAACCATTGTAAACTTAGGATGCTCTGGCGATGTAAATGGTTCAGCTAGTGCCAACCCTTCAGGTGGTAGCCCTTCGTATACCTTTTTGTGGTCCAACGGTTCAACACAAAACAATATTGGACAGCTATTAGCAGGAGATTATTCTGTAATTATTACGGATGCAAAAGGATGTCAGTTAAACGAAGATTTCGAGGTAACACAACCGTCTATCTCTTTAAATGTTACGCCAATTTCTTGTAATACACCTAATTCAGGAGCAATCCAGGCGGTTTTAAACAACTCAAATCCAACCTCAAATTTTTCTATACTTTGGGATGATGCTAATGCCCAAACAACCTCAACAGCGGTTTCTTTATCCCCAGGGAATTACACCGTAACTATGACTGACCAATTTGGGTGTGAATTAAGCGCTACAGAATCTCTCGTTCAGCCAGATACAATTATAGTTTTTGTTGAACACACCAATCTCTGTGAAGAAAATCCTATAGCTTCAGCTTTAGTGTATACTTCTGGTGGTCAAGTACCCTATTCCTACCTTTGGACAAATAATGAAACCACAGAATTAATTCAAATTACTGACCCTGGTTCATACTCTGTTGTCGTGACTGATTTTGGCGGATGCGTGAGAGAAGCCTCATTTACTATTGATCCAATAGTTTCTCTTGACGTAGACTTTTTTGTAGAAACGCCATCTTGTGCGGATAATGATGACGGAAGTGTAGAAGCATCTGTTTCTGGGGGCTATCCACCATATTCTTTTGCATGGGAAAACAATACAGATAATCCTCTAAATAGTAATGTTCAGTCAGGCACCTATATGCTTCAAGTTACAGATGCAAATGGCTGTGTTTTAGAAAAAGAAGCAACCATTCCTCAAGCAGACGGAACGTGTATCAATGCCTATTCCGCTTTTTCACCTAATGGAGATCAGAATAACGATTATTGGCACATTGACAATATAGAACTGTATCCCGATGGATTGGTTGAGGTGTTTAATCGATGGGGCGACAGGGTATTTTCGACAAAAAAATACATAAATGCATGGGACGGCGGCTGGAAAGGAATGTATGATAACCAACCCTTACCTTCTGCAACCTATTATTATGTAATTACCCTCAATAATGGCGAAGAACCAACGGTAGGAACTGTAACTATTGTTAGATAAGAACTAAATATGAGACTAGTAATATTTTTATTAATGTTGTCCACGGCCGCTGTTCAATCCCAGCAGTTGCCCATGTTTAGCCAGTACATTTCTAACGACTTTATTCTTAACCCTGCAGTAGCGGGTTCAAAACCTTATTTTCCTATAAAAATTAGTTCGCGTTCTCAGTGGTCTTCTTTAGGTTCAATAGCTCCTCAAACCAACATATTGAGTTATCACATGCCAGTTGCTTATGATGAAATCGGTGTGGGTGCTGTGGTTATGCAAGATCAAACGGGGCCATACAGTCATTTATCAGTAAAATTAGCATTTGCGTATCACCTTCAGCTTGATGATGACAATACAACCAGACTTTCTTTTGGTTTGAGTGGTCAATTGAGTCAGCATACTCTAAAAATGGATGAGCTGGAATTTAATAATCCTGATCCAGAGTTTCAGGGAGGCAACTACTCTAAGATAGTGCCAGATGCTAATGTAGGGGCCTATTTGTATTCAGAAAATTACTTTTTGTCAATAGCTTCGCACCAACTCTTTGAGTCTACTTTCAAGGAAGCTATTTCTCCTATCTTCGGAGATAATGATCAAGTTAGACACTATTATGCTAATGCGGGATATGTATTCAATGTTTATTCTGATTTACGAGTTGAGCCATCAATTTTGGTCAAATCAACAGAGGTAGGCCCAGTCCAATTTGATTTTAATACTAGAGTGATGTTCAACAATTCTGTTTGGACAGGCCTATCGTTAAGAAGCTCTCAAGCTCTAGTGCTAATTGCTGGCGTGAAAATGGGCGCATTGAACCTATCTTACTCTTACGATTATGGCATTAGCTCAATCGGCAATTTTAGCTCGGGTTCTCATGAGGTGTGTTTAGGATTCAATATTAACGACAAGCGAAACAGACGCCACTCTTACTACTGGTAAAACAAACTTTTACTTACCTTTGAGACCTATTCTACTTCAATGAAAAAGGTCGACGTCTTAATTATAGGTCAGGGGATTGCGGGCACACTTTTGGCGCACGACCTTCTTGATAAAAAGCAA
Source organism: Flavobacteriales bacterium (assembly GCA_965661345.1). Lineage (GTDB taxonomy): Bacteria > Bacteroidota > Bacteroidia > Flavobacteriales > UBA7312. The sequence goes on from CBFIDK010000005.1 coordinate 101,288, forward strand.
ACCCTTGCCATTATTGACAAAAACCTAAGTGCATCTGCCAGTAGGGTCGCTGCTGGCATTATAAATCCAGTAGGCATGAAGCGTTGCATACCCTCTTTCAACGCTCATAACTTTCTTCCAAAAGCCATTGATAGGTATCAAGAGCTAGAGAAAAAACTCAATTCAACTTTTCTACACCTTAAACCCATTTTGCGCTTATTCTCAAACCATGAGGTCAAACATCAATGGCAAGTAAAGTATAGCAATACGGATATGCAGGATTATATTCGTGATATTTTACCAGCAAACAACACTCCTTATTTACTAGATGATTTTGGTTCCGCGCGCATAAACCCTTCTGGTTATTTGGATACAAATACCTTTTTAGATTCTTCAAGAGCATTTTTCAAAATATCCTGCGAATTTTTGGATGAAGAGTTTGACTTTTCACTGTATAATCTAGAGACAAACACCTATAAGGCCATCGAAGCCAAAACAGTTATCTTTTGTGAAGGATTTAGACTTATGTACAACCCTTTGTTCCAAAATCTACCGTTAACACCAACAAAAGGAGAGGTTTTAACCATTCGTATTCCAGAAGTTAAGTCGTTTGATAGTGTTATAAGTAAAGGAGTATACATTCTTCCTCTAGGAAATCATCTCTATACAGTTGGCGCAACGTATAACCATACAGATTTCACGGATAAGTTAACGGGTGAGGGCCAACAACACTTAAGGAAGAAAGTAAAAGAGATATTAAATGTTGATTTTGAAGTCCTTTCTAGTGTAGCGGGAGTGCGCCCAACGGTTAAAGATCGGCGTTTTTTGATAGGTTTGCATCCTAAATATGACGCAATTGGGGTGTTTAACGGCCTCGGCACTAGAGGAGTGCTACAAGCCCCTCTATTATCACACGATTTTAGCAACTTTTTAACGAAATCAACAAAAGGTATTCAAAATACTGAAAATCAGAGACTTAAAGCGTTTTTGTCTTAAGTCATATACTACACCTAATAGCCTATTATCAACAGCATGGTGTTAAGAAGAACAAATTAATTTTTTTTGGTGGTTATAGAATAAATTTGCATCTTGCGACCGTTATTAACCAATTTTAACTATTTATTATGAAAAAGAATTTGCGTTTTGTTCTAGCATTAACGTTAGGACTAGCAACAACAGTTTCTGCACAAGATTGGTCTGTTGACTCTAGAACAAGAGTTAATTCGACTGAGGATGCTACGAGTACGGAGCAAAGAGTAAGAGCTGCTGTTGAATTTGGAGGAGAAACTGTAAGCGTTTTCGCTGAAATTAACTCTTCTGCTACTTTAGGTGCAGTTGCAAATGAAACTTTTACAAATTCATTACGTCAAGCATATGCTACGACTAATATTATGGATTTTGCTTCATTTACAGCTGGTCGTATGGCATTAAACTTTGGAAGTGGTCGTATTTTAGGAGACAACAACTGGGTACAAGGAAACGGTAACACTTGGGACGGTTTCTTATTCGGAATCAACAATGATTTCGCTGACGTACACGTTGGATATGCTGCAACTGACATGACTGGTGCTTACGATGCTACTACTTTGTACGCTAACATCGGAAAAGATATGGGAGCTATGGGCTTCAATCTTTTATATGTTAACACTACTGAAGATTTATCTGGTTCAGAAAACACTTCAATGGGTCTAGATGCAACTTATGCAATGGACAATGGTATTAACTTATCTTTAGGATACTATACTAACGATAATGGTACTACTGAAATGGACCTAACATCTTTAGGCGTTTCTTACGGTGTTAATGATGACTTAACTGTTTACGCTGGATACGATATGTACGGTGAGAATGGTTTCTACTTAGCATCAGGTAGCTTCGGTGACTTCTATGGTTCAGGTATGGAATACTCTACTATGACTTACGAAGGTACTGATATGTCTATCGGTGGTTCTTATGCAATGGGTGACTTCTCTATAGGAGCAACTATGCACACAATTGCTTCTGAAGACGAAACTATCGATTATTCTGTAATGGATCTTTCTTTAGGATACTCATTATCTGACAACTCAGGTTTATCTGTTAACTACGCTACATCTGAAAGAGATGCTGCTAACGAGTTCACAAAAACTTGGATTTCTTTACATGTTGGATTCTAAGAAATTTTAGAATATAATATTTGGAAGGGCGGTGTTTTCACCGCCCTTTTTTTTAGCTTTGTTTTATGAAGAAAGTTGAACACATAGGAATAGCCGTAAAAGACCTTGCTAATGCCAATGCCTTATTTGAAAAACTCTTTAACCAAGCTCATTATAAGGTTGAGGAAGTTGAATCGGAGGGTGTTTCTACATCCTTTTTTAGAGTAGGAGAGACTAAAATTGAACTTCTTCAGGCTCTTAGTTCAGATAGTCCTATTGCTAAGTTTATAGAAAAACGTGGAGAAGGCATTCACCACATCGCTTTTGAAGTTGATGACATACATTCAGAAATGAAGCGTTTGCAGAATGAAGGTTTTGAGCTTATCCATACAGAACCCAAAGATGGAGCCGACAACAAAAGAATTTGCTTTTTACACCCCAAAAGCACCAACGGAGTACTTATAGAGCTTTGTCAGGAAAAAAACCTTTAATGGACTTATTTGAAGGCCATAAAGCCGTTTTTAGACCCGCTTGGCTGGCTGAGGCCACATGTTGAATAGAATCGTCTATAAACAGTGTTTCTTGAGCTTTTATAGCGGCATCCTTTAGCAACCACTGAAAAGTCTCAATATCGGGTTTACGCCGGCCTATTTCATGAGATAAATACGCTTTTTTAAAGAACACATCCAAAGAGGGCTTTCCAAACTGTTCTTTCAATTCGGTATTTATTCTATCAATGTGAATAGCATTTGTATTGGATAGGAGGTAGAGGGAATAGTTTTTAGAAAGCGAGTCAAGCAGATTGAGGTTTTCTTCAGCAAAACCAATTAGCATAGCGTTCCACGCTTGGATTATTTTTTCTTCAGACTGTTCAGGAAGAATTTTTTGCATTTCAGAAACAAAGGTTTTGGGACTTACTTTTCCTGTTTCTAGCTTATCGAATAATTTATTTTGTTTTTGTTGGCTGTAGTGTAAGTCGAAATCATCAACGCCTAACGTTTCAAATGCCTTTTTGGTTAGTGCATAATCTATGTGATACAGCACACCGCCCAAATCAAATAATATATTTTTAATGCCCTCCATATTTTGCAAAGGGTTGCAAGATACTCAACAAAAGTGTAATATTGCAGTCTAAATTTTGGGCCTATAGCTCAGTTGGTTAGAGTAGCGGACTCATAATCCGTTGGTCCCTGGTTCGAGCCCAGGTGGGCCCACAAAAAAACCACTCAATTGAGTGGTTTTTTTTATATCATTTAATCTTATCGTATTCAATTAATATATTCGGGGTCGTGATTATTACATATATCATCTGCAACCTCATGTAAGTCGGTATTAAAACCAGTTTTATAACTAATTGTACTTAAATCTACATTATAGATACATTTCAACCAAATTAGTGAACCTGTTTCTATAATAATATCTCCTTGATGCCCTTTGTTATCAACAAATAATGAAGTTTCTTTTGGGCCAAATCTTGAAATCTGATCAATTAGTTGATTGTCAACATTCATTTGATCCAAGTTAACTGATGCCCAACCTGTAGGGATAGTAAAAATTTTTGTCGATGGAAATTCAATTCGTAACTGATCTACCATTTCATTGTGAACGACATCGTTCACAAAATAATTATATAATTCTTGTATCGATGAAAATCCATATTCTTGAGCTCGTTGTTGCCAATCTACTGGAAAATCAATTTGTGGTATCGCAATAAAGATTTTGATGTTTGGATTATTTTGTGTGGCATAGTTTATCCACTCACGATGACCTTCTATTCGATCAATAGTATCATGACCAGCTGTCATCCCAAAAATTTCTATATCACCTTTATCTAAAGCGATCTTAATGTCAAGGTGTTCTTGAGTAAGTGAATCATTCCAAAAATTAATTGGACGTCCATTTTCACCTCCTCTAGTAATTCTGGTGCTATTATGTTCAACAAATCCAGCATGATTAGCCAACACGTCTAATTTTTCTGCATATGGTCTGAAAAAACTATTACCAATTAGCAGCATATTATATCCTTCTGAACTCTCGGTAACAGGAATATATGCAGCGGGTAAGTTATCTTCTTGTTTACAACCAATAAAAACTGTAAATAAAAACGTTAATAAAATTACATTTTTCATTTCGTTAATTTAATGATATTTTTCTGCAAAAAAGTTCAAAAATAAATCTTTAGGCTCACCAAAGCGGAATCCAATCTCATTTGAGGTTTTTTCCGCTTTTTTATATATTAGTACAAGCCATCCTTAAAGGCAAAAACTTATGAAAAACTTGCGATTTAAAGCCAATACCTTTCATTTATTCAAGCATGATCTTTTTCTAGCGGGACTAGAATTTGGCTTAGCAACTCAGCTTTTAGAACAAGAGGCTGCTCTCAGATATATTCAAACACTCTTCATGGATTTACAATGTCATATTTTTGAAAAAACGTACGTGTATCGCAATTTTTCCTATACTAACCGTTACCCTTACCTTAAATACCACATAGTGGAGATTAAGCCAAAGAGTTGTAAATTTGTACCCTAAAATCAGAGTAAGAAACGGCAACGTGCCGCACTTGCTATAACATAATAATCATTTAGAAAGTCTTTCAATTTAAATTATACAATGAATAAAGAAGAGAAAAACACTTTTTTAAGCCCAATACAAAAATTTATAAAAGCTGAAAGTTTCAGTGGTGTACTTCTTTTTGTTTCTATGGTTCTTGCATTGGTTCTTTCCAATTCACCAATAAGAGAATACTTTAGTGCCATTTGGGATTATAAAGTTGGTATTACATCAGACAACTTTGAACTGGTAAAGCCATTAATTTTATGGATAAATGACGGATTAATGGCCATCTTCTTTTTCCTAATTGGACTTGAAATAAAAAGAGAAATCCTACTGGGCGAACTAAATTCTTTAAAAAAAGCCGCATTGCCAATTTTTGCAGCTATAGGAGGAATGCTTATTCCGTTATCACTTTTTTTAGTCTTGAATAATAATTCTGAAACAATAAACGGTTGGGGTATTCCCATGGCTACAGACATTGCGTTTACTTTGGCCATATTGAAATTACTTGGAAACAAAGTGCCCTTGAGTTTAAAGATATTTCTAACCGCCTTTGCTATCATAGATGACATTGGCGCCGTTCTGGTAATTGCAATATTTTATACGGCAGATATATCTTGGATATTACTGTTGTTTGCTGGAATATTATTCTCAGTTTTATATGTATTATCTTATCTAAGAATTTACAATAAGGCCGTATTACTTATTTTTGGGTTTACCATATGGCTACTGTTCTTAAAATCTGGTGTACACCCTACAGTTGCAGGAATATTATTGGCTTTTGCAGTTCCTATAAGGCAACGAATATCAGAATTTAGATACGCCCAAAAACTTGAAAACATTCTCAAACGACTAACAGCTTCTAACAACACAAACAAATTACCAGTATTATCAAAAAGTCAAATAGCAGAAATAGATAATCTCGAAGAATGGACCAATAAAGTCCAATCCCCATTGCAACATTTAGAACACCGTTTGCATTATTGGGTAGCATTTCTAATAATGCCCATCTTTGCGCTTTCAAATGCAGGGGTTTACGTTTCGAGCGATATGGTTGTAGACCTTTCTTTTGCCTTGAATATAGCCGCATCACTATTCATAGGGAAAGCCCTTGGCGTATCTCTATTTTCATACCTTAGTATTAAATTGAAAGTAGCCGAACTGCCCAAACAAACAACTTTTATAGATATAATAGGGGTGGCAATACTTTCTGGAGTAGGCTTTACAATGTCATTATTTATTGGAGGATTGGCCTTTAATAACAACGATGTTTTTATGAATTCGGCAAAAATAGGAATTATAGTAGGCTCTGTTGTTTCTGGAGTAGTCGGTTACATTGTATTAAGGTGGTCAATTCTAAGAAAAGAAAGCTTACAACAATAAACGTAGGTCAGGCGGTAGCACTAAACCATTTGACGCACAGCAACGCTTATTGTTCAAGAATCATTTTCTTTTCAATAGTTCCATCGTCATAGATGTAAAAGAGCGCTTTGTTTGTTAGCTTTGTAGATGTTATTTCTTTTCCTAAAAGATTCACTACTTTGACTAACACTCTATCGTCACACACAATTTCTTGACTATCTATTCCCGTTGCATTACAATCAGTGCCTACTTTAAGCATGCTATAAGCTGGTGTTACAAAGTTTGCTTTATCTCCATCACATTCAAAAATAACTGGAGTAACTAACTCATTTCCGAAATTTAAATCAACGGTTAACGTATCATTTTTAAACACATAAGGGTTTGTCCCAGGTATATGATTTCCATCTCCCGCTTCATAGGTTTGATAGAGTGAATCGCAGTTACTTTCCACACAATAATAGGTATACCGAATTCCATCTTCGAAAAGATACATCGTATTAAGATTTACTTCGTAAACCCACTTGCCTTCAATAGGGTGTGTATTTTGTGCTTGAACCATTTGAGTAAGCCCAAAAGCAAAAGCGACTAATAGATTTTTTTTGTTCATAATAATACTTGTAAAGATTAGCTAAGGTAAAAAAAAATGGAATGTAAATAAAGTAAAGGTCTAACTGCCAGGGGTAAAGACATGTATTTGAAATTGGCCATACAAGAATTTGAAAAAATTTATCATAATTTACTAAAGAAGATAAATTCAACAAATCAACTGAATAAAAAAGGAAATTGACCAGTTGGGTAAATTCATTAAAGTGCTTTTAGTAAGACCTTAAGGAACAAAGCCGACTTATTCACTCTCTTTTCTTTGAATATAATAACTTATCCCGATTGATTGATAAAGAAACCGATCTTCTCCACTACCATAATCCCAGCCATCAAACCCATCATGATTAACGATATTTCTAGTGATTTCTAAATTTAATTTAAAGCTAGTTGAAATTTGATACGTAGCCCCAGCGCCGTAGAGTATCTTGCTTGAAGTACCAGAGTAAGAATTTAAAGGAACTTGGCCGCCATCAAAAACTAAATTTCTAAAAGCGTCAAAGTTCACAGAGCCTAAACCACCTTTGGCATACACTCCAAAATCATTCTTTTCGAAAATCTCAAGTTCAGCAAAAAGGTTGAATTCTGTAAATTCTCCATTCCAAATTTCAATATCATTTGAACCTTCAATTTCTGAATTCATATAGCTTACACCAAATAACATATTGTCAGTTAAATGATATGAAGCAGAAATCTTAATTGAATTTTTAGCATCATCCCTGTCGTTATAGCCGGTATACATATCAGGAGAATGGCTGTCTATGTCTAAATCTGGATGATTCTCATCCAAAACAAAACCATAATTTAACGTTAAGAAATAATCTCCCTTTGATTGTCCAAAAACAAACAAAGGAGAGATTAAAATTATTAGAATTAATATCTTTTTCATACTTAATTATTTATTGTTTTATCAAAACAGTGTTCCATACCTCTCCGCTTTCAAATTTGATTATCAGGTTGTAAAGCGATGGCTCAAGAGAAGAAATATCTAACTGTAATGCATTATCAGTCACTTTAATTAATTTACCAAGGTTATCGTAAAGCTCTACTTTATAGTTTTTGCTATACGCATCAGGCGTATTTATATTAATAAAGTTTCTTGCTGGGTTAGGATATACACTTACGTCTTCTACAACTCTTTCTTCAACGCTAGTGGCAGGGCCAAATAGAATACTGTTAGAAGACATCGAACTACATCCATATTCTGTAAACACTTCAACGGTATAAATACCACTTGTAACAACTAAATAATTCTGATTAGTTTCACCTGGCATTGCTATTCCATCTCTATACCACTGATAGGCTGCGTACTCTCCAGTTGTTAATGTAGTAGAATATAATTGCATCACTACTGGAGATAATGGTGATGAATGAACTGTTAAATCAATAAAGATAACACTATCACACATTAAAGCGTCTTGTAATGTATCAGAGTAAATACCAGATTCAGTAATTGTTACACCATTCCAATCAAAAGCATCGCATACTGAAACCTCTTGTATAGGATTAGTATATAAACAAATATTGTCAAGGTAATTAAGAACACCATCTCCGTCTGCGTCTGCAATCCCTTCAATAGCATCAGAAATTCCATCGCCATCAGAATCTAAATCTAAGAAATTGGCAAGGCCGTCTTCATCCGTATCAATATTACCTTCTGTTGAGTCTGCAATTCCATCTCCATCGGAGTCTAAATCAAGATGGTTTGGAATACCATCTCCGTCTACATCTGCAGCTCCTTCATCAGCATCAGAAATCCCATCATTATCATCATCTACATCCGCATTATTACCTAAACCATCACCATCTGTATCCGTGTCCTCTGTTGGGTCAAACGGGAACGTATCTTCATCGTCTAATGTACCGTCATTATCGTCATCAGCATCACAAACATCTCCCAAACTATCCAAATCATTATCTGCTTGGTCAGGGTTTGGTGTATTAGGGCAATTGTCATCAATATCAAAAACACCATCGTTATCAGCATCACAGTTGGTAACTGTAACGGTAAATGTCGTTGAAGATGAATTTCCAGAGATATCTGTAACTGTAATAGTCACGGTATTATCACCAAACATACTACAGTCAAATTGAGTAATATCAAAAGTTATTGATTCTATACTACAATTGTCATTAGCACTAATCTCTACATCAGACGGTGTAACCTCTACAATTAATTCATTGCCAATACTCACGACAACATCGTCTGGTGCAGTAATGCTTGGGTTAATATCGTCTATGACTGTAACTACTTGGGTAGCCGTGGCACTATTGCCCGAAGGGTCAGTTACTGTCCAAGTAACGGTAGTACTTCCTAATGGGAACACTACTGGCGCATCGTTAGAAGTAGCATCTACACTACAGTTATCATCAGTAGTAGGCGTTCCTAAAGCTACAGCCGTAGCCTCACAGCTAGCAGCGTCCACACTCACGACAACATCGTCTGGTGCAGTAATGCTTGGGTTAATATCGTCTATGACTGTAACTACTTGGGTAGCCGTGG
>CBFIDK010000006.1:0-2790 GCA_965661345.1 Flavobacteriales bacterium
TGATATTCGTGTAAGTTCATTGAGAAAAATTTTGTTGCGCAAAACTAAGTTAATGTTTGGAAATATGAAATTTTAAACGGCCATTATTTAGTAAATTTGCCCCTAATTATTAACAACTTTAAATGAAGTATCTCTTAATTATTTCTTTTTTCATATCATCATATGTTTTTGCTCAAAAGAAAGAGTACACCATTTCAAGAGTTAATACCCCTCCCATTATTGATGGTAACATTAAAGATGGAATTTGGAAATCTATTCCATTTACTGGAAATTTCATTCAATATACTCCCGAAAACGGAAAGCCAATTGCAGAAAAGTTCAATACACAATGGAAAGCCGTTTACGATAATCAAGCGGTTTATTTTGCGGTCTTTATGATGGACCCTAATCCCGATAGCATCATGACGCAATTGAGAAAAAGAGATGCTGTAAGCGGAAGCAATAACGATGAAATCAAAATAAGAATTAATCCCTACATGGATGGTCAGACAGATTTTGTATTCTCACTGAGCCCACAAGGTGTTCAGCAAGATGAAAAATCATCATCAGAATACAACGAAATTAATTGGGATATGGTTTGGTTTTCTGAAACGTCAGTAGATGCTGAAGGCTGGTACGCTGAATTTAAAATTCCATATTCTGCCTTACGTTTCCCTAAACAAAAGGTGCAAGATTGGAGCTTCAACGTATTGCGACACATACGAAGGTATAGAGAAACTTTTTCGTGGAATACAATTGACCTCACAAACGACAACATTAGTTCACAAGCTGGAATTATCAGAGGATTTGAAGATATTGAACCGCCTCTGCGCTTATCGTTTTTTCCTTACATTTCGTCCTACGCCACACATTATGAAAATGAAATAGACTTTAGTTTAAATGGTGGTATGGATTTAAAATACGGGATTAATGAAAGTTTTACGCTTGACATGACTCTGATACCGGACTTTGGACAAGTTGGCTTTGACAACCAAGTTTTGAACCTCTCTCCCTTTGAGGTTCAATACAATGAAAAACGATCATTTTTCACTGAAGGAACTGAGCTATTTAGTAAAAGCGGCTTGTTTTATTCAAGACGAATCAGCGATCAACTTATTAACGCTTCCAAAGTAACGGGCAAGACCAAAAACAATTTAGGCATTGGCGTATTAAATGCTGTAACAAACGAAACGGATGACAAGCCGCTTAGTAACTACAACATTGTAACACTTGATCAATCGTTAAAAAACAATTCTTACTTATCGTTAACAAACACGAACGTTTATCGACAGAATAAAGATTATGCCAACGTTACTGGCTTAAATACTGCCATAAAAAACAAAGAAAACAGCTTACAAACTAGAGGTTCCATAAAGTTAAGTCAGAAAAAAGAAAGTGAAGATAAAACTGTAGGATTTGCATCTTATGCAGAAGTTGCCAAAATATCTGGAAATTTTCAGTATTACCTTTCTAATAACATCGAATCGGACACCTATGACCATAATGATATGGGCTTCTTGTATAATAATAACGAGTTTTCCAATTATGCCGGAATTTCTTACACCATTTCAGAACCTACCAAATACCTCGTAGACTTTGATGCTTATCTTAAAACATCCTACAAGCAATTGTACAACCCTTTATTGTTCGTAAGTTGGGAAATAGACGCAAAGCAAGTGTCTACTTTCAAAAATTACCTCACTTGGGGACTTTCCACCCAACTCAATCTGAAAGAAAAAAACGATTACTTTGAATCTCGAACAACAATTGACGATGTTTTTAAAGTATCCGAATCTTACACTGTTCGCACCTTCTTTTCCAGTGATTACAGAAAGCGCATTGCTTTAGATGTTAGTTTTGGAGGTGGTGAAGCGCCACTATATAATGAAAATACCCACTTCTTTCGTTTATCACCACGAATACGTGTAAACGATAAATTCTTCATGTATTACGTCTTTTCTACTGAAACTGTTGAAAATGAATCGGGATACATAACCACCAATAACGATAAGCCTATTTTCTCTAAAAGAAACAAACAATTTTTTACTAACGTAATAAGCGGTCAGTATGTGCTAAATACTAAAATGAGCTTTGATTTTAAATTTAGGCACCATTGGGAACAAGTAAAAAACTACTCCTTTCATGAGCTTGATGAAAATGGCTATTTGGCTTATTCAGACTACAACGAAAACAAAGACGTGAACTTTAACGCATGGAACATTGACTTGAATTTCAACTATTGGTTTGCACCTGGAAGTGAACTAAGCATAGTTTGGAAAAATGCTATTTTAACCCAAAGTGATCAGGTACTAAGCTATTATAATGATAATTTAGAGGCATTGTTGAACAACCCACAAGAGAATAGTTTATCTTTGAGACTCCGATATTATTTAGATTATTCATATTTCAAAAAGAAGTGATACGAGTAAAAAACATTTGTAAAAGCTACGGAGATTTAAGTGTACTTAAGGGAGTAGACCTAAGCATCAAAAGTGGAGAAACCGTTTCAATAGTAGGCGCATCTGGTGCTGGAAAAACAACCCTTTTACAAATTATTGGAACACTTGATAAAGCCGATTCTGGTGAAATTGAAATTGCCAATACCAATCTGAACACTCTAAGCGATAAGCAATTATCCAAGTTTAGAAACGAATCCATAGGCTTTGTCTTTCAATTTCATAATTTGCTTTCAGAGTTCAATGCCTTAGAAAACATTTGCCTTCCGGCTTTCATCAAAGGAGTGCCTAAAGCTGAAGCTGAGAAGAAAGCCAAAGAATTACTGTTAATGCTAAACCTCAAAGACCGCACTCA
>CBFIDK010000006.1:2800-102296 GCA_965661345.1 Flavobacteriales bacterium
CCACAAGCCTAATGAATTGTCAGGTGGAGAGCAGCAAAGAATAGCCGTAGCCAGAGCTTTAATCAACAATCCTTCATTACTTTTGGCCGATGAGCCATCTGGAAATTTAGATTCTAAAAATGCCGAGCAACTTCACGAGATTTTGCTCAATATTAACAAGGAAACGGCCCATACCTGCATTATAGTTACTCATAATAGCGACTTGGCAAATATGGCTGACCGAAAACTAACTATGGTTGATGGGTTAATTTCATAAACCTTATTCCATTTTTTGTATTATATTTGCGCTTTAATGGAATTCTTGTACTCTTCTTTTTTGTACGCCTTAGCTCTAGTAGCTGTCCCCATTATTATCCATTTATTTAACTTCAGGAAATTCAAAACAGTATATTTTAGCAATGTACAGTTTCTAAAATCTGTTAAAGAAAAAACAAAATCACAATCTCAGCTTAAGCATCTTCTCATTTTATTATCGAGAATACTCACAATTGCTTTTATTGTATTTGCCTTTGCACAACCCTATCTTAAAAGTGAAGATTCGGATGATGTAGCCAAAAAACATGCCGTTAGTGTGTACATTGACAATTCCTTTAGCATGGATGCTGAAAACGAGTCTGGTAGACTACTACAAGCTGCAAAACAACAGGCCAGTGCTATTTTCGATGCCTACTCCCCAAACGACGACTTTTACTTTTCTGACAACGACTTTAGGCCTATACATCAAAGAAAATTAGCCAAAGAGCAATTGTTGGAAGAAATAAATGCTATTGAAAGCAGTGCCAAACTAAATTCACTAAATCAAGTTTTTAAACGGCAAAAATACAGTCTTGAAAACAGCACGGCTGAGAAAAAAGACATTTACATTATCTCTGACTTTCAAAAAACAATTGCTGATCTGGATATAGAAAATGCAGACTCTACCTACTCCATTCGACTGATTCAAACTAAACCGTATGACAATGGAAACGTCTATATTGATAGCTGTTGGTTAGACAAGCCAAATCCTCAAGCAAAAAGTAACATTACCCTTTATGCTAGATTAAAAGCACACAATATTGAAGAAAGAGATGTTAGTATTAAGTTGTCCATTGACAATCAACAACGCGCCATTGCTAATACTAACTTACAAGATGAAAGTATAGTCCAGTTAAATTTCACTGTCAATGAAACCTCATGGCACAACGGTACGCTAAGCTTACAAGATTACCCCATTACCTTTGACGATGAATTTCATTTTAGTTTTGAGATAAAGCCCCAAATTAATGTACAACACATTTATGACAAAAAGGCTCATCCTTCTCTAGTAAAGTTATTTAACGAAGACACCTATTTCAATTACAGTTCTCAAAATATTAACCAAATCAATTTCACTGATTTATCCCAAAATCAACTGATAATTTTAGAAGGTATTACAACCCTCTCCTCTGGTTTAAAACAAAGCCTGCTAAATGCCTTAGAAGATGGACAAAGCGTATTGGTTTTCCCAACCAAAGACATTGACCTTGACAGCTACAAGTCCTTTTCGACTGATATGGGAATTGACTATTATCAATCTCTAGTAGAAACAGAAACTGCTATAAGTAAAATTGACTATCAGAATGCGTTATTTGATGGTGTATTTGAACGCTTTGAGGAACGCTTAAACTTTCCAAAAGTGGACAGTTACTTTTCACTGAGTCAGTTAAACAATACCAACGGCAGCTCACTACTTACTTTTGATAATAAATCCCACTTTTTGAGCGAATACAAAGTTGGAGAAGGCACAATCTACCTTTCTGCTGTAGGACTAGATAAGTCTTTTAGTAATTTTAGCAAACATGCCCTCTTTGTACCTATTCTGTATAATATCGCTTCTTACTCTGGTGGAAAACAACAATTGTACTATACCGTAGGCGATGAAAGTATTCCACTAATCAACAGTGGCTTTAGCAAACCCTTCAGCATACAACTAGGTGAATTTGAGTGCATTCCAAATGCACGTGATAAAAGTCTTTTTCTGGCCAATCAAATTATTAGTGCTGGTCATTATAATTTATTTGATAATGATAAAGTCCTTATCAGTCAATTGGCCTTTAATTACGACCGCTTGGAAAGCCCTTTAACTACTTTAGAAAATGACGACTTGACTGCATTAAGTCAACGGTTCAGTAATATTTTATTAATTGATAAAAACAGCGATACCATAAGCAGCTATTTAAAAACCCTAAATACGGGTACTCCTCTCTGGATATACTGCATTGTGTTAGCGCTTTTGTTTTTGATTATCGAAACCCTATTAATCCGACTATTATGAGCATTTTATTCAAATCCGTAAAAGTAATCGACTCACAATCATCATTTAACAACAAAGTGGTGGACGTGCTAGTGAAAAATGGCAAAATAGAATCCATTAAATCATCTATCAAAGCAGAAAATGGGTGTAAAGTTGTAGAAGGCAAAAACCTTCACCTTTCCTCAGGACTGTTTGATATGCAAGTGAATTTTAGAGATCCAGGTTTCGACTGGAAGGAAGATTTAAATAGCGGAGTCAAAGCCTCTTCAAAAGGTGGCTTTACAGCAGTATTGTACATGCCCTCTAACCTACCCAGCACCGATACGAAAGTCCAAGTTGAGTATATTTTAAACAATACCAAAAACGCTCTAGTAGATATAGTCCCTGCTGGGAATATTACCAAAGAAAATAAGGGGCACGAATTGACCGAAATGTTTGAAATGAATCAAGCTGGTGCAAAAGCCTTTACTGACGACCGAAGAAGTGTCCAAAAAACCGATATTATGAAGTTGGCTCTCCTTTACACTAAAAATTTTGGTGGATTAGTAATGAATCAGCCTAACGATTCGACCATAAGTGCAGGTGGCAAAATGAACGAAGGTGTATGCAGCACTACACTAGGCCTTAAAGGAATACCTGCTCTGGCTGAAGAAGTAATGCTTTCTAGAGATATAGAACTAGCAGAATATACTGGTGGCAGACTACACGCTAACAGAATATCCACAGCAAAGAGTGTGGAAATGGTTCGTGCTGCTAAAAAACGTGGAGTGGACATAAGCTGCGATGTGGCAATACACAACCTAATACTGAAAGATGATGAATGTAAGACGTTTGACAGCAATTTCAAGGTCTTTCCACCACTACGAACAGGAAGTGACATAAAAGCGCTTAAAAAGGGCTTAAAGGACGGCACCATTGATGCCATTTGCTCAGACCATTGCCCAGAAGATGTTGAACATAAGGTACTGACTTTTGACCATGCGAATTTTGGAATTATTGGCACACAAACCGCTTTCCCACTGGCTTGTGAACTAGAGAAAGAACTAGGCTTAGAGACCATTATTAATGCATTCTCAACAAACCCAAGAACACTATTAGGCATCGAAAATACAACTATTGAAGAAGGACAAAAAGCAAACCTCTGCTGCTTCTCCATGGGTAATGAATGGGTATTTGACGAAAATGAAGTGGCTTCCAAATCTAAGAACAGTCCCTTTATTGGAAAACGCTTTACAACTAAAGTATTAGGAACAGTAAACGGAAAACAATCTAGCTTCTAAAAATCTATTTGTAAACCGTCGTAGGCAATCTGAACGTGATTAGGAAGTTCTTGACTCACCTCTTCGTGCTTGCCCAACAGGTGGCTAATGTGTGTAAAATAAATGCGCTCTGCCCCAGTGCTTTTACCAACCTCCAAAGCCTCTTCTAAGGTAAAATGAGAAAGGTGTTTTTCTTTTCTTAAAGCGTTAATAACTAGTATTTTACAACCTTTTACCTTTTCAAATTGTTTATTATTTATAAAATTAGCATCGGTGATGTAAACGAGGTCTTTAATACGGTATCCAAATACGGTCATTTTATAGTGCAATACCTCTATGGTTTGAAAGGAAATGTCGCCAATGCTAAATTGCGATTCTGCATCTATGGTGTTAAAGAATACTTTTGGAATTCCAGGGTAAGTATTGGCCGCAAAGACATAATGAAATTCTTTTTTTAAAGCCTCCTGTACCCTTTCAGAGGCATAAATGGGCATATCGCTTTTGTATTTAAAATTAAAGGCTCTAACGTCATCCATACCGGCAACATGGTCTTTATGCTCGTGAGTATATACCAAAGCATCTACTTTTTTCACCTTGTTGTTGAGCATTTGCTGGCGAAAATCAGGACCAGTATCAATAACTACTGCTGTGCTATCGCTTTGAATGAGCACCGATGAACGCAAGCGTTTATCCTTTGAATCTACTGAAACACAGACCGAACAATCGCAAGCTATAACCGGAACACCCTGAGAAGTGCCAGTGCCCAAAAACGTTAATTTCATCTTCTTTAAAAATTTTACCAAAAATAAGATTAATATAGTTGCTATTTCACGGACAGTTTTTACTTTTGTTAAAAGTATCTGATAATGACAAAACCGGTAATACTATCACCCACCCAAAAGGCTCTTCAAATAAATTTGGACAGTGCTATCTACGGAACCTTTGCTGAAATTGGTGCAGGACAAGAAGTCGTAAGGCATTTTTTTAGAGCTGGTGGTGCTTCTGGAACGATCGCTAAAACCATGTCGGCTTATGACAAAGACTTTAGTGATGCTATCTATGGCAAAGAGGTCGATGGCAGATACGTTTCAAAATCTAGATTAAAAAAGATACTTAAGCAAGAATATGGGCTTATAGAAAGCCGATTAAATCGAGAGGAGCATCCTGATAAAAAATACTTTTCTTTTGCCAACACCCTAGCCACCATCAACTACACCAAGACGGTGAAAGGACACGGCTGGATGGGTTGTCGCTTTCAAACTTCTGCTGATGGCGGCTACAATGAGGTAATTTTTCACGTTCGCCTCAATGATTCTGATGCCAAATTACAACAAGAAACCATTGGGGTAATGGGAACCAATCTCATTTACGCTTGTTTTAACCATTACAAAGAACCAAAGACCTTTATAAAATCGTTGTACGACAACCTTACTAGAGACAATCTGGAGTTAGACATGATACACATGGAAGGTCCAGATTTTGAAAATGTGGATAATAGACTGCTCAGCCTTACTCTAGTAAAAGAAGGCATGACGGATGCCGTTATTTTTGGCCCTGATGGTAAAAACCAACAGCCTTCGGACGTACTTTACAAGAAAAATATACTGACAATCAGAGGGAGTTTCCGCCCCGTTACCAAAGTAAATTTGGATATGATGGAAAACGGCTATAAAGCCTTTATTGAAGAAAATAAAGTAGAAAAAGACAACGTACAATTGCTTTTTGAAATCACCCTATCGAATCTGAAAATGGAAGGTGATATTGACGAAAAAGATTTCTTAGATAGAGCCGACATTTTATGTTCTTTAGGACATTCAGTGTTGATATCTAATTATAAACAATACTATAAACTTATTGAGTATTTCTCAAATTACACCAAAGCACGTATGGGCCTTATCATTGGCGTAAATAACCTTTTGGAAATATTTGACGATAAGTATTACCGCAATCTGAATGGGGGTATATTAGAAGCCTTTGGAATACTCTTTACCAGAGATTTGAAAATTTACCTCTACCCTTACCAAGCAGAAGCGAGTGATGAACTGCTCTACAGCAAAAACATCCCTATTCACCGCCGATTGAGGCCTTTATACGATTACCTCCTTAAAAATGGCAAGATAAAAGACTTGAAATTTAATGCGTCCGTCTTGCAGATATTTTCCAGAGACATCCTGAATAAGATCAAGAAGAAAAAAGACGGCTGGGAAGAAGGAGTACCTGATGGTGTAAGTGAAATTATACTAGATAAAAAACTCTTTGGGGTTAAGTAATTTAGTTCTTAGCCAATGCTTCTTTTAGCAAAGGGGTGTTTGGGGATAAGTAAATTAGATTTTTTTAGTTTGAATAGTGTAATTGTATTCACCATTACGAAATAATGTTTAATTTTGTTGTTATGAAACACACGAACAAATCCTCAAATAATAGCCTATTCGATTTTATATTCACATTAGTTGCTGTAATGGGTTCTGTATATGTGATTAGAGAAACTTTTGTTAGTAAAAGAAAAAGCCCTTTTGACAAAGATGATTTCTTAAAAAAATCCGCCAGTGAGTCCTTATCTGATAGCTACTTGACGGTAGTAAATGATATTCACAAATCAAAGGATAGAATTAAGCTTGAAAATATGCACTAAAACAATCTTCTCATTTAAATTTCCTTAAAATGTCTAGCCATAAAAAATCCAATGAAGCTTCTATGTCTGTCAATGATGGTGACCAAAGTGGTTTTGTAAGCCTATTTTTATGGGTATATCAATCAAAAAAAAACGTACACCTTCAAAACAAAAAAAAGACCGTCAAAAAAATTGACAGTCTGTAATTTTTGATGAAAAATCGAATTAATAATTCAATCCTGCAGAGAACTGAAGCATTACTCTCACTTTCTGCCCATCTTGATAGGCTGGAGATAAAAAGCGTAATTTCTTAGCCGCCTCTAATACCTTAGCATTCAGCGAACTTTCAAGTTCAGCTTTTGCATCACCCTCCTCCATATTAATGTAAACGCCTCTTGGCATTGTAACGTCAGAAACTGAACCGTCTTTTTCTACCACTAAAGAAATCATACATTTTGTAACGTTTCCACTAGGGTTTTCTACTGTAATGGCCTTTTTGAAGTAGTCGGTCAGCATACTCAATGTACACGGAAATGGCGCATTAGCAAAGCGTTCATTTTGACACTCTTGAAAAACAGGCATTACTTCAGCACGTCTTAAAATATCATCACTACTACTCTGAGCAAATGTGCTTAAAGCCAAAAAGGACAGACAAAAAACAACTATTTTTTTCATATTTTTTTTAGGTTTAAATGAATTGTCAATTTACAAAATATATTAATAGCTCAATAAGTCTTTGAGCTTTTGTTCGAACTTACTTTTAGCTAAGAAGTTTTCTTCCAAAGATTTAGCGAAAGGCACAGCTGTATTTAAACTAGCAGAACGCCTTACTGGCGCATCCAAATATTCAAAACAATGTTCAGCTATTAGTGCCGAAATATCGGCTCCAAAACCGCCTATTTCACAATCTTCGTGTAGTATAATAGCCCTACCTGTCTTCTTTACCGATTCAAAAATAGCCTCTGTATCCAAAGGGACTAATGTTCTTAAATCTATCAAATCGGCAGAAATATCTGGGTTGTTTTCCAAAACTTCTAAAGCCCAATGTACGCCAGCACCATAACTAATAATACTGACTTCACGGCCTTCTTTTAAGCGCATGGCTTTTCCAATCTCTAAAGTGTAATAATCGTCGGGCACATCTTGATAAACGCTTCTGTACAAGGCTTTATGTTCAAAAAACATCACAGGATTTGGGTCTTCAATAGCTGCTGCCAACAAGCCCTTGGCGTCGGCTGGAAATGCCGGATAAACTACCTTTAATCCTGGAGTATGTGTAAACCAAGCCTCATTGGATTGAGAATGAAAAGGTCCCGCTCCTACTCCTGCACCAGTTGGCATACGCACTACCACGTCAGCAGATTGCCCCCAACGGTAATGCACCTTTGCTAAATAATTTACAATGGGGTTAAATCCTGAACTGACAAAGTCGGCAAACTGCATTTCCATAATGGCCTTGTAGCCGTTAATGGCTAAACCCATAGAGGCACTAACAATAGCCGATTCACAAATGGGCGTATTGCGTACCCTTTCCCTTCCAAATTCTTCAATAAAACCGTCCGTAATTTTAAACACACCGCCATATTCGGCAATGTCTTGCCCCATAATTACTGAATTGGGAAAACGCTGCATAGACTGTTTTAATCCATCTGAAATGGCATCTACTAATCGAATGTTAGAAACCTTATCGCTTTTTGGGGATTGGGGCTGCAAATGGTATGGAAAAAATACATCTTGCAATTCTTTCTCTTCCGTAGAATGGATTTCTTCTTCGGCAAAGGCCGTTTCAAGGGCTAGATTTATTTCTTTTTTAATCTCTTCTTTGGTGGCAGAAATAACTTCTTCCGTCAACACCTTTTCTTTGAGTAGGTAATTCTCAAAATTTATAACAGGATCTTTTGGAGTCCACTCATCAAATTTTTCTTGAGGGACATACTTTGTTCCTGAGGCCTCTTCGTGCCCTCGCATCCTAAACGTCATGCACTCTAGTAAAACTGGCTTGGGATTGGCCTGCATTTCTTTTTTAAGCTGACTGATGGTTCTGTAAACTTCTAAAATATTGTTGCCGTCAATGGTATAGGATTCCATGCCAAAACCTTTGCCCTTATCGGCTATTTGTTGGCATCTAAATTGTTCGTTTATAGGAGTGGATAAGCCATAACCGTTGTTTTCGACTATAAAAATTACTGGTAAATCCCATACGGCTGCCACATTCAAAGCCTCATGAAAATCACCCTCAGAAGTACCTCCTTCTCCACTAAATACCGCTGTTACTTGCTTATTGTCCTTGAGTTTGTTGGCAAGAGCTATGCCGTCTGCTACACCAAGCTGTGGCCCTAAATGGGATATCATTCCTACTATGTTATACTCTTGTGTACCAAAGTGAAAAGAACGGTCTCTTCCTTTTGTAAAGCCACTGCTTTTACCTTGAAATTGAGAAAACAAACGTTGCAATGGAACGCCTTTAGTGGTAAAGACACCCAAATTGCGGTGCATGGGTAATATATATTCGTCTTGATCTAATGCCGAAGTAACACCCACTGCAATCGCTTCTTGACCAATACCTGAAAACCATTTGGAAATTTTACCCTGTCGGAGAAGAATAAGCATTTTTTCTTCCACCATTCTGGGCTTAAGGATAGACTTGTACAGCGCCAATAACTGCTCGTCATTTATTCCTTTACGATTGTAGTTCATAAACAAATCCCTTCGTTAAGCGGTAAAAATATAATAATTCGTTACTTTGTGCAATAAATTTAAGTCAATGAATTGGGAAGATATCATCATTATTGTTTTACTATTAAGTGCTGTGCTTTATCTGGTTAAAACACTTCGCAAGCCAAAGTCTAACTGTGGTGACAATAACTGCGACTGTGGATAACATATGGGCCTAAGACATTTGATTAGCTTTTTTAAACGAATTCTTTTATTGTGCGGCATCTATGCCTTAAGTCGATTGGCTTTTTTCTTCAAAAATTACGAAATCAGCCAATTTCCAGAGCTAATGGCTGCAATGGCGGAAGGGTTACGCTTTGATATTTCGGCTTTGCTTTACATCAATACACCTGTCGTTTTATTATTCATCGTTCACTTCTTTTTTCCAGCCCAAAAAGCCTTTAACCGCCTGATTAATACCGTATTCTATTGCATAAATATTCCTTTTATTCTGTTGAACAATATCGATATCGTTTTCTACGCCTTTAATCTAAAACGATCCACCATTGACTTTTTTAATTTCATCACCTATACAGATGTTAAAAACGTTTATCTCAACTATATTTTTGAGTATTGGGAAATTACTTTACTAAGCATAGTTCAAATAGGCTTTTTACTTTCCATTACACGCTTACCCCATTTGTACAAAAGAAGTATTTTCTCACTAGCTACCCTTTTACTATTTGTTGGTACAATGGTGTTAGGAATGCGAGGCGGCACTCAGCTAAAACCCATAAAACCCATTAATGCTGGAGTACTTACCAACAGCAGTTTTCCTGATTTGGTACTAAACACGCCCTTTACAATATTGAACTCGTATAATCAAGAAAACCTTAGTCCCATAGGCTATTTTCAAGAAATTGACTCCACAATTTACAACCCTATCCATCAATACCCATCGGATTCGTTCACAAAAGAAAATGTTGTTATCATCATCTTGGAAAGTTTTTCGAAAGAATTTATCGGCTTTCACAATGAAGGCAAAGACTATACTCCATTTCTGGACAGCATTATGGCCAACGCTTTGGTAGTTGAAAACGCCTTTGCTAATGGTATTCGTTCTATTGAAGCTTTACCAGCTATCACAGCTTCTATCCCCTCCCTAATGCCCGAGCCCTTTATCACAACGGCTTATGCCAACAACCGTTTTGAAAGCATCGCCAGCCTCTTAAGAAATGAAGACTATTCCACTTCCTTTTTTCATGGTGGCGAAAGAGGAACAATGGGTTTTTACGAATTCAGCAAGAAGACAGGATTTCAAGAGTATTTTGGAAGAGAAGAGTACAATAACGATGCCGATTACGATAACAATTGGGGAATATACGATGCGCCATTTTTCCAATTCTTTGCCCAAGAACTTAACAAGAAAAAAGAACCGTTTTTAACAGCCTTTTTCTCCCTCACCTCCCATCCTCCATACAAGATTCCTGAACAATACAAAGGTAAGTTTCCCGAAGGCAATCTCGAAATACACCAAAGCATTGGCTACACCGATTATGCCCTCAAACGTTTTTTCGATTCAGCCAAACAATCGAATTGGTTTGACAATACTCTATTTGTTATTACTGCCGATCATACATCACCCTTATCGGATAATAGTGACTACAAAAATAAAATTGGGCGTTATTCCATTCCTCTTGTCTTTTGGAAGTCCGATAACTCTCTAAAAGGAAACATTAAAACCATTAGCCAACAAACGGATATCATGCCTAGCATCCTGCATATTCTTGGCTATGACAAAGAATTTTTTAGCTTTGGTAAATCAATTTTCGATAAAAAGTCTTGGGCAGTTTCATATTTAAAGGGACAATACCTTTTAATTTCTGACCAAAACTTTCTACTGAATAAAGATGAAAATTATAATTCTTTTACAGACTTAACTTTAAAAAACAAAAGCGAAACCAATGACAGTTTAACCATTTTGCTGCAATCTGTAAAACAGGATTTTAATAATAGAATGATTAAAAATCAAATGCGACTAAATGAAAATTAGATTTATCATAAATCCTATTTCTGGTGGTGGAAAACACATAGGCATTGTTGATGTAATTAAACAGCATCTTGACACTGAACGTTTTGATTACGACATTGTGTTTACTGAACGCCAAAAACACGCCGTAGAACTGTCCAAAAAAGCAGTTGAAGAAAAGGTAGATGTAGTCGTTGCAGTTGGAGGCGATGGCAGCATGCACGAATGTGCATCTGGAGTTGTTGGCAGTTCTACTGCACTTGCTGTATTGCCATGCGGTTCAGGTAATGGCTTTGCCTTCCATTTCAAAATGAATGCTGATTGGGAAAAAGCTGTAAGTCAACTCAATAGCTGTGATTTTAGAACCATAGACAGTTGTACCGCCAACGGCATGCCCTTTTTCAACGTTTCTGGCGTAGGCTTTGATGCCCATATTGCAAGTCTCTTTGCGACTGCCAACGTTAGGGGATTTTTGACCTATATAAAATTAGTTCTTCGTGAATGCGCATTATATCCAGCTCAGAAATATACTCTAGAATATGATGGCAAAACCGAAACTCACGAAGCTGTAATTATTTCTTGGGCAAATGCCACTCAGTTCGGACATAACGCACAAATATCGCCTGAAAGCCTAGTAGATGATGGCCTTGTAGATATTTGCATCCTGAAGGACTTTAACCGTCTGAAAGTGCCTTTATTTATTTACCGCTTGTTTACATCTAGTATCCACCGTTCTAAATACATGAAAATAATACGCACAAAAAGCATAACGATTAATTGCCAAAATGGAATTAGTCATCTAGATGGTGAAGGTGTCGATTTAGGCACTAGCATTCACATTAACACCCTACCAAAATCATTAAAAATATTTGTTCCCAATGGCTAAGAAAAAGAATAAAATTGGTGTAATGTATTCAACCAATTCAAATTTTGAATACGAATACGAAAGCGAACAAAAAACCCTTGCTGTTGCTGACCAACGTATTGAAGTGTGGATTGATAAAAAAAATAGAGGTGGTAAAATTGCTACAATTGTCAAAGGCTTTGTAGGTACTGAATCTGATTTAAAAGATCTGGGGAAAGTGTTAAAATCGGCTTGTGGCGTGGGCGGTAGTGCTAAAAATGGAGAAATAATTATTCAGGGTAATGTACGCGATAAAGTCATGCAAATTCTTTCCGATAAAGGTTACTTCTGTAAAAGAGTAGGCGGCTAAACCAACGAGCGGTATAAATCCTCATACAAAGGAACTATCTTCTCTAAATCAAATGTTTTAGCGTGTTCAAAAGCATTTTTCTTGAACTTAGCTAAGGTTTCTTTATCTGATAAAATACTCAGGGATGCGGCTATCATACTGTCCACATCGCCTACCTCTCTAAGATAGCCAGTTTTTCCCTCAATATTTACCTCAGGCAGTCCACCTACATTTGAAGATATCACTGGAACTGAGGACGCCATTGCTTCCAAAGCAACCAATCCAAAACTTTCCGTTTCTGAAGGCAGCAAAAACAAATCGGATATTTCTGTTATTTGTTCAATGCGTTTTGACTTGCCCAAGAAAAAGATTTTATCTTCTAAATCTAACATCCGTGTTAAGGTCTTAACCCCTTCTAATTCTGGGCCTTCACCAACCATAAGAAGACTGGCATTTACTTCTTTTTGAATGCCCTCAAAAATGCGAATTACATCGCCTACTCGTTTTAGCTTTCTAAAATTAGAAACATGAGTAATAACGAAAGCATCCTCAGAAGCAAAATTAGCCCTTAGGCTTCCATCAACTCCATTATTATAAAGGGAAAGGTCCACAAAGTTTGGAATCACTTTTATGTCTTTGTCAATCTTAAAAAAGCTGTAAGTATCATCCTTTAAACTCTGCGAAACTGCCGTAACTATATCCGATTGGTTAATGGCAAATTCAATTACTGGTTGATAGGATTTATCTTTACCCAATAAAGTTATGTCCGTACCATGAAGGGTGGTTATAAAAGGTAAATCTATGTTTCTACTCTTTAATATTTGCTTTGCAGAATAGGCCGCCGATGCATGAGGAATTGCGTAATGCACATGCAGTAAATCCAATTTTTGGGAAATAGCAACATCTACTAATTTACTAGAAAGAAGTAGTTCATAGGGTGCATACTCAAAAAGTGGATAGTCAGAAACCGAAACTTTATGGTAGAACATGTTTTCAGTAAACATATCCATACGTACTGGTTTGCTGTATGTAATGAAATGAACCTCATGACCACGCTCGGCAAAAGCCTTTCCCAGTTCCGTAGCCACAATACCACTACCTCCAAAAGTAGGATAACACACTACACCTATCTTTAACTGCTTTTGCATCTATTCAGTAGTTCGTATTGATTCATAAAAAACTTCCATTATTTTGGTACGTACATCCATTTTGAGCAATTTTTTGTTTTCAGATGTTGGATGTATTCTGTTGGACAAAAATACATAAACAAATTGCTCGTTTGGATCAGCCCAAACTAAAGTGCCTGTAAAGCCTGAATGTCCGAATGCTTCAGCCGAAGGGCTACAATCACAGGCAGGCCCTCCTTCTTGACCTTCTAATACTGCTTTATCAAATCCAGCACCCCTCCTATTATCATCTTTACAATATTGACAATCTGTGAATTTTTTAACCGTTTTAGATTTGAAATATTGTTTATCTGCATATGTCCCTTTTTGCAAAAGCATTTGCATGAAAATTCCTAAATCATTGGCATTAGAAAATAAGCCAGCATGACCACCTACGCCACCAAGCATTGCGGCACCCATATCATGAACATCGCCTTTTATAAGTTGACTTCTGAAATAATAATCAAATTCTGTTGGTACAATTCGGCTAGAATCAATTCGGTCTTTTGGTAAATAGCCCATCGTGCTCAAACCAAGAGAAGAATAAAAGGTATCTGCAACAAATTTTTCAAGTGGCATTTTGCTTTTGTTCTCAATAATATCTTTGAAAATATAAAAGCCCATATCGCTATACTTGTATTCTTTTTCATTTAGCTCTGAAGTTAAAATGCGCTGCATGATACTGTCAGGGTATTCAGAGTGTAAATAAATGCCATTGGCTACTTTTACACTGAAGGTATCAGATAAAGTAGAACTGTAAAGCGTGTCTCGTAAACGTCCATCTTCTTCGATGGTTTCTTTATAGAATGGAATCCAAGAGGCTAAACCCGATTGGTGAGCTAAAATTTCTCTGATTTTCAAATCCTTTTTATCGGATGTATCCGCTAGAGTAATGTATTTGGATAACGGCTTATCTAAATCTATTTCACCTTTTTCTTCAAGAATCATTAGAGAGGGAACGGTTGAAATAATCTTTGTAAGAGAAGCTAAATCATACACATCCGTATTTCTTACTTCTTGTTTCTTCTGATAGGTATGGTAGCCAAAACTTTTTTGGTAGAAAACAGCACCGTCTTTAATGGCTAAAATTTGGCAACCTGGTGTAGCCTCTTTCTCTATAGCATCTAGCGCTATGCTGTCAATTTTGGAAAGTATTTGTGAAGAAATTCCCAAATCTTCTGCAATTGTGTACCGAAGCCTATTTGCTGATACCTCCAAGCCGTGTCCGGCATTAAAATGGGCATTTGAAACTGGTAATTTACCATTAGCGCCTATACCTCCAAAGATAAGCTGAGCAACAGATTCTTGAGCTGTGTTTGAGTTTTGATAACCCAAAATAAGACCATCAAATGAATACGTCATCAATAAATCTGAGAGTGAATATGGATTTGCAAAGACACTTAAAACAACCTTTGACTGGAGCGCAAGTGTTTGTAAAAATAAATCTGTGTTTTTTTGAATGCGGTAAGACTTCCAAGCGTTTTTATTGGATTTATGAACAGATGCTATGACTAGATTAAATGGCTGCAGCTCACGCAGTAAATTAATTCGTTCTTCTTCCGTATGCTCTTCTGCTAAGTGAAAAATCTTGAGTGGTGCATACCTGGAAATCATTTCTTCGTACGGCAGTGAGTTTTCACCGATACAGACTACTGCTAAATTCAGAGTATCTAAGCGAGAAAGTGGCAGTAAATCATTTGTATTTTGCAGTACTGTCAGTGATTTTTCTATCAATTTTTTATTGAGCAATGAAGAAGTTGTTGAATTTAAATCTTCAATAAGATTGCCTTCATTCAAATGGGTTACTTCATCCAATCCGAACCATTGTTTTGCCAGTAGTATTTTTCTACAACGTTCATCGATATATTCTTCTGTAATTACGTTTTGTTCTATAGCTTCTGTAATCTTCTTAATGGCTTTGGGTACATCTTGAGCAAATAGTAATACATCGTTACCTGCCAATAGCGCTTTTAAATCTACTTCTCCAGGCTCGAAATAGTTGCTTACCCCTTTCATATTCAAGGCATCTGTGAAAACCAATCCTTCAAACGCTAGTTTGTCTTTCAATAAATCAGTCACCACTTTCTTGGATAATGTTGACGCTAATGAATCGGTGTTATCAAGAGAAGGTATGTTTAAATGGGCTACCATTACACTGCCCAAACCGCGTTCAAAAAGGTATTTAAATGGCACTAATTCCATACTGTCAAGCCGCTCTGTGGAATGATTGATGGTGGGTAACGTTTTGTGAGAATCTGAATCCGTATCACCATGACCTGGAAAATGTTTGGCACAAGCCAAAACGCCTTCATCTTGTAGGCCTTTCATGTAAGCAAAGGATAAATCGGCAACGCGCTGAGGGTTTTCACCAAACGAACGGTTATTAATAATCGGATTGTTTGGGTTAGAATTAACATCTACAACAGGCGCAAAATTTACATGGACGCCAAGTCGCTTACATTCTTTACCAATTTGCCTTCCCATTTGATAAATGAGCGAATCATTCTGAACAGCACCTAAAGTCATTTGCCATGGGAAGCGAATGGTGCTGTCAATACGCATTGACACCCCCCACTCGGCGTCTTGAGCAATCATAAGAGGAATTTGACTTTTGGATTGGTAATAATTGGTAAGGCGTAATTGCCTAAGCGGGCCGCCTTGTAGAAACATTAGCCCACCAATCTGATAATCCGTTATTAACTGTTCTATTTCTTCGATGTGCTTATCGCCCTTGTTGGAATAGGCTGCGACCATAAACAATTGGGCAATCTTTTGCTCTTGAGTCAAAGTATTCAATATACTATCGGCCCAAAGAGAATCAGTTTGGATAAAAGGTGGCGAAATTCGAGAAATAAGACTAGAATCCTCATTTAAAAAAGAGGTGAGAAAGAGTAAAAAAACACCAATTGTTGTCGACAATAATTTCATATCATGTAAAGTGTCAACAAAACTAATAAATGAACATCGTTTTTAAGAAAATTACAAAAAACTTTATGAACAATAAATGTCAATCTTATTGAACAGTAAATGCGCTGGTATCTTTCTTAGGTACTGGATGGATACTCATCACAGGAATATCTGATTTGTTAATTACTTTACGAGCATTTGAGCCAATAAAGTTTAACTCTATATTGGATTCTTCTTTTGTCATTATCATAAGTAAATCAGCTCCAATTTTGTGTGTATATTCTACTATGGAACCCGAAAAACTTTTTGAGGAATCGACTTCTACATATTCCATTGAACAATCGACACCTTTAGACTTTATAAAATCGTTGACTTGAGATAAGTTTCTTTTGAGTTTATTTTTTACAGTATCATCGTTATTGTCAAATGAAACTGAAAATACCCTGATAGATGAATGAAATAGTCTTGCAAACTTAATTGCATGAGTAACTTTCTCACGCGTTTCTTTATTCAAATCCAAGGGTAATGCAATCAAATCGCATTGATTTTTAATCTCTTTACCTTTTAAAGTAATGACAGGGCAGGTAGCCGAACGAACAACGTTATTAGCGTTAGAACCAATAAATTTCTTTTTAATTTCTTTTGGTGTACCGTCTGTACCCATAATAATTAAACTAGCATCGATCATTTCAGCAGTCTCGGTAATTTTTTCATAAATCTTACCTACAGCAACTATACATTCTGCAACGTTAACATCTGCGCAATATTCATCAACCAACTCGTTAAGGTTATCCCTTACCTTATCTTTAAATTCAATTTGTTTTTCATCGTAATCAGAAAATAATTTCTGAAGAACCGACGGCATTTCAACTACCGAAAGAAGTACCAAATCTGAATTAGTACGTTTGGCAACAATTACAGCTTGTTGAAGAGCAAGGATTGACTGATTTGTAAATCCAATTGGAACGAGAATCTTTTCATTAGTAGAGGCCATATTTTTTTGTAAAGATTTGTATTTTGCAAAAGTAATAAAAATGAATATGAAATCGAGTAAGAGTGAAGTAAAAGGTGTGTATCATTTAAATTTACTTAAAGAAAACATTGCTAGAGATATTTTTTTAGTTGGCGACCAGGGAAGAGTCAGCGAAATATCAAACCGTTTTGATTCTATAGAATTTAAAATTTCTAACAGGGAGTTTACAACACATACGGGCTACATTGGTAATAAAAGAGTAAGTGCATTATCTACTGGTATAGGAACAGATAATATTGATATTGTTCTGAATGAACTAGACTCTATCGTTTCTGAAAATGAATCGCTAAACCTAATACGACTAGGAACCTCAGGAACCATTCAAAAAGAAATTGATATTAATTCATTGGTGGTCTCTACTCATGGGTTAGGGATTGATAACCTCATGCATTTCTATGCGAACAATAAATTTGATAATGAATTGCAAAAGGCAATTAATGAACAACTCAATTGGCCAAAAGAACTTTCAACTCCCTACATTTATGCCGCAGATCCAGAATTGCTTTCTAAATTTGATGGTTTTACAAGCGGAATTACAGTAACCGCACCAGGATTTTATGCACCACAGGGCAGAAAATTACGATTGCCTTATGCCATTACAGATTTACATGAGCGTCTACAGTCATTTGATTCCAATGGGTTAAAAATTACAAACTTTGAAATGGAAACCTCTGCCCTTTATGGATTGAGTAAATTGATGGGACATAAATCTCTGACCATATGCACGATTTTAGCAAATAGAGCTACAGGAGAAAAATCCAATGATTATAAATCTGCCATAGACAACATGATTGACACCGTTTTAACAAAATTGTACTAAAATGAAATCTAGTACTCTAAAAGCACTCATAGATTTATTAGAAGATCCAGATAAAGAAGTCTATAAAACCGTGAAAAACGAACTTATAGACCAAGGAACAGATATCATTCCAAACCTAGAAGATGCATGGGAAAAAAACTTTAATTCCCTTACGCAAGACCGTGTTGAGGAAATAATTCGTGAAATTCAATTTAACAGTCTGATAGCTGAGCTAAAATCATGGATTGCATCGCCGAAAAACCTCTTAGAAGGTTGGCTAATCATAAGCAGGTACCAATATCCTGAACTTAAAATAATTTCTTTTGAAGAAGAATTGAATAAGATAGCTGAAGAGGCTAAAAGTTCTATTAAAAAATACGATTCTGATTTAGAGAAAATATCAACTCTTAACTACATTCTTTTTAATAAATACGGATTTAGGGGAAATATGCGAAATTTTCACTCTCCTGAAAATTCATTCATCAATGATGTTATTGAAAACAAAAAAGGAAACCCTTTATCGTTGAGCATTATATATATTTATATATGTCAAAAAATAGGCCTTCCAATCTGTGGCATAAATATGCCAAAACACTTTATTGTCGGCTTTGAAAGTGACAATCATTTTGATATTGACAGCATAAAGTTTTACATCAATCCATTTAGCAGAGGAACAATCTTAAACAGACAAGATTTAGAAAAATTTCTGAAAAGAGAAAAAATAAAAGAATCATCAAAATACTTTTCTCCTTGCAGCAATAAAGAAATTTTAAAACGCTTAATCAACAATCTTTTACATTCGTATACTTACAGAAGTAAAAAAGAAAAAGCCGAAGATATGGTAACATTTCTCCAGCTTTTCAAAACGAAATAATATCTTCTATTTAGCGAAGTTTACCGCTCGAGTTTCTCTGATAACAGTAACTTTCACCTGACCAGGATAAGTCATTTCTGTTTCTATTTTTTGAGATATTTCAAATGACAATTTTTCAGAGTCAGCATCTGAAATCTTTTCACTTTCTACAATTACTCTCAACTCTCTTCCCGCCTGTATAGCATACGATTTCACAACACCTGGATATGAAAGTGCGGTGCTTTCTAACTCTTTAATTCTTTTGATATAAGACTCTACAATCTCTCTCCTTGCGCCTGGTCTGGAGCCAGATATTGCATCACATACTTGAACAATAGGGGAAATCATAGAAGTCATTTCAATTTCATCGTGGTGTGCACCTATGGCATTACAGATGTTTTCTTTTTCTCCGTATTTCTGAGCAATTTTCATGCCCAAAATAGCGTGAGGTAATTCTGGCTCGTCATCAGGTACTTTACCAATATCATGTAGCAATCCTGCTCGTTTTGCAGCTTTGGCGTTTAGCCCTAATTCAGAAGCCATTGTGGCACACATATTGGCAACTTCTCTGGAGTGCTGAAGTAAGTTTTGACCATAAGACGAACGGTATTTCATTCGACCAACCATTCGGATAATTTCAGGGTGTAAACCATGAATTCCTAAATCAATTGAAGTGCGTTTACCAATATCAATGATTTCCTCTTCAATTTGTTTTCGTGTTTGTTTGACAACCTCTTCTATTCTAGCGGGATGAATTCTTCCGTCCGATACTAATTTATGAAGAGCCAAACGAGCTATTTCTCTTCTCACAGGGTCAAAACATGACAATAATATAGCTTCAGGAGTATCGTCAACAATAATTTCAACACCTGTTGCAGCTTCTAGTGAACGTATGTTTCTACCCTCTCGTCCAATAATTCTTCCTTTAACGTCGTCGCTATCAATATTAAATACTGATACTGAATTTTCAATGGCTTGTTCCGTAGCGGTACGTTGAATCGTTTGAATGATAATCTTTTTAGCGTCTTTGGAAGCCGTTAATTTTGCTTCTTCTACAATCTCTTGCACATAAGCCATGGAGTTTGTTTTGGCCTCATCTTGTAGAGCTTGAATAAGTTCTTTTTTGGCTTCTTCAGCTGATAAACCTGAAATGGTTTCAAGAGCTTCTACTTGCTTTTGTAATAACTTTTCAGATTTACTTTCCTTTTCTTGAAGGACAGAAAGTTGTCTATCAACATTTTTTCGTGCTTCATCAAGCTGTTTTTCTCTATTGTTTACCTGAGAGAGTTTTTGAGACAGTTTACTTTCTTTTTCTTTTATTCTTCCTTCAGCACTGGAAACCTTTTGATTTCGTTGAAAAATAAACTTCTCATGTTCAGATTTTAATTCAATAAATTTTTCTTTGGCTTGAAGAATTTTATCTTTTTTTATCTGTTCAGCCTCCTTTTTTGCTTCTAACAATAGAGAGTTTGATTGTTTCTTTAGATTATTTTTAAAAATTAAAAAAGACACTACTCCTCCAACTATAAGGCCAGAAAGTGTCAGTAAAATTAAAATGGATACATTCATTGTTTTTTAGTTTTATATTTTAATAAAAAAAACCCACACCAATCATTGAGTTATTAAACTCCATAAAAATATGAATGGGGCTGCTACACAATCGCAAAAGTCCACTGTTCTGTAAAGAAACCACTAGGGTTGAGGCCGGTTTTTGAAAGCATAAGTCATTCCCCAATTTAAAACTTGTTGAGTTTAAAAACTGGATTGATGCGGGTTAAAATGTAAAGAACGTTTTTTTATAAATGTTTGTCGATAATAGACTCCATTGCTAATAATTTATCTTCCAAGCTGCTGTCAACTTTCACTTTTTGCTCATCGCCTAACACCTTAACAGCCATTTCTAGCAGACACATACTTAGAAGGTCTTGCATGTCTCTCGCTTCAAACCTTGACTCATAGATTTTCAATCTATCCTCAATGGTTTTCACAGCCTTACGCACTCCTTCTTCGTCTTCCCTTCTGATGGTGAGTGGGTAAACCCTATTTGCGACTGTTACTTTTATCTTCAACTCTTTCATAGAGCAATTAAAATCATTTGTTCAATAAAGCGATGCATTTGTCTATTTCCCGCACCAACTCATTTATATTTTTTCTCGCCGCTTTGTTATCTCCCTGTTCAGATTGAATAGAGGTAGAAAGCTTTAAGATTTTGTTTTTATCTTCCAATTGTTTGATAGCTTGTTCACGAAGTTTTAATTCTTTTAAAAGGTCTTCGATACGAATAAGCGACTGTTTATGTTGCGCATTAACAGCTTCATATTTAGCAATCAAAGATTCCATTTTGCTGTATAATCTTTGGATGGTTGCTTTCATAATTTTCGCGAAACTACGTTCAATTGAAACGATTTAGCAAATTTAACATTGCATAACAGAATTACAAAGTATTACGTTATTTTTTTAGTGTTATTTTTGCCGACTCACTAATTACCTTTATAATAACAGATGCATAAGTTTTTACTATACATAGTTTTAGTTCTTTTAGTTCAGGAAGTTAAAGCACAAGACCATCCGCAAAATTACTTTGGCGCACCTCTTGATATTCCCCTGATATTATCTGGAACTTTTGGAGAACTAAGACCTAACCATTTTCATGCTGGTATAGACTTTAAAACCCAAGGGCAATCGGGCTTAAAAATATATGCTATTGCTGATGGCTATGTGTCTAGAATTAAAGTTTCTCCATACGGATACGGCAAAGCTATATATATAGAACATGATAATGGTTACAGTTCGGTTTATGCCCATTTGATGAGGTATAATGCTAAAATTCAAGACTACGTTGTTGCGCAACAATATGAAGCACAAAGCTATGATATTGAGTTATTTCCAAAATCCGATTTTTTAAGGGTCAAAAAAGGAGACGTTATCGGTCTTTCTGGAAACACAGGTAGCTCGTTTGCTCCTCACCTTCATTTTGAAATTCGCAACAGTAAAAACCAAAACCCTCTCAATGGCCTTCGATTTGGGCTAGATATAAAAGACAATATTTCTCCAATCATTAAAAATTTAAAAGTATACTCCAAATCTTCAAAGACCCAAATTGATGGTCAATACGCCGATAAACTAATGACAGTGATTGGTAAATACGGCGAATATACTTTGAAAGATACTGTTAAAGTTTCTGGCCCCTATGCATTAGGAATTCATACGTATGATCTGTTAAATGGCGCTAATAATAAAAACGGAGTCTATTCAATCGAAATCTTTATTGATGACCAATTGTCTTATTCGCACAATATGGAAGAATTTGCATTTCAAGAAAGTCGTTACATCAATTCACATTTAGATTATTATGAAAAAATAGAAAGCAATATAAAATTTCACAAATGCTACATTCAACCCAATAATAAGCTGTCCATTTATGACTTCATAAGTAATAATGGTACCATTTTGCCACATGATAGTATTCAAACCGTCGAAATATTTGTTGACGATGTTTATGGTAATTCGTCACTACTTAAATTTTATGTAGAAAAAGTAGAATTTGATTCGTTAATTATCAAAGACTCCGTTCCCTTTATAAAGGTTTTTCCATTCAACTCAAGAAATTATTTCAAAAACGAACACCTAACGGTAGACATCCCCACCAACTCATTATACGACACTTTGTATTTTGAATATAAAATGACTGAAGATTCAACTCTATACTCACCAGTTCACCACATTCATAACTCAAGAACAGCCGTACACAACAGCTATTCAATTGAAATAAATGCAAATGTCCCTACTGACTTAATCTCAAAAGCATTCATTTGCAACATTAACGATAAAGGCAAATTATCTTATGTTGGAGGGAAATATGAAGATGGGAAAATTTCTGCAAAAACTATAACTTTTGGCAAATACAGTGTAACTGTTGACACTATTCCTCCTATTGTAAAAGGGTTAAATATTTACCCAGGTAAAAGCATGAAAAGTTCTACCCTAAAAATGAATATCAAAGACGATTTTAGTGGTATAAAAACATATAACGGCTATATTGATGGAGAATGGGTATTGATGGAATATGAGCCAAAAAGCGATAGATTAACACATTATTTTAGAGAATTAAAAGCTGGTAAACATGAATTCAAATTAGTTGTTACAGACATGGTAGATAATACTACAACTTATACAGCTGAATTCTACAGGTAGTTTATAAACTTTTGACTAGCTCTTTACAGTATTCAATAATTTCATCTCTTACCTTTTCATAAACAAGCATTTTTTCCTCATCGGTACCTTGAGCATCTGCTGGATCTTCAAAAGAGTGATGAATTCTGCTCGTAGCATCTTTAAAATAAGGGCAATTATTTTTCGCATGATCACAAACGGTTATCACATAATCAAAGTGAATGCCATCGTATTCATCCATGGTATTAGAAGTATGACCTTCTAAAGAATAATCAAGCTGTTCCATTGCTTTTTTCATGTACGGATTAATTCCATGTGCCTCTATTCCAGCACTGTATATTTCAAAAAGGGTTTCGTTTAAAAGAGATTTTAAACAAACATGAACCATTTGAGAACGGCAAGAATTTCCTGTACACAAAACCAATATTTTCTTCATAAATACTATATTGAAAATTAGAAAGTTATCAATGGTAACAAAGTTAGAATAATATGAAACTTAATTAGAGATTTTTTATGTTGATTATTAATACATTTGTGGTCTGATAATGAAACAGTTTCTTTTTCTCATATTCTTAATTTTTACTTTCTCCAGTAATGCGCAAACCATAAAGGGTTTTTTAACCTCTAATGATGGTAAGCCTATTGAAGGTGTAAACATTACTATTCTCAATAAGAACAAAGGGACTATTTCTGCTTCTGATGGGTTCTATTCATTAAAAGTTTCTGCTAATCAAAATCAAGAAGCTATTTTTTCATTTGTTGGCTATAGGACAAAACAAATAAAACTACCCATGCTAAAGAATGGGCAAAGCTATGAGCTAAACGTATCTTTAAATATCATAGGTGTTTCAATTGATAATATTGAAATCGAAGACCAAAAAACCAGAACAAACACATTTGAAAAAGTAGATGTAAAAAATGCTGTATCACTTCCCTCCACTAGCGGCGGTGTTGAAGGTTTAATTAAAACTCTACCTGGTGTCAGTTCGTCTAGTGAACTTAGCTCCCAATATTCAGTTAGAGGTGGTAATTTTGATGAAAATCTTGTCTACGTTAACGGCATAGAAATATATAGGCCTTTTCTTATAAGGTCAGGTCAGCAAGAAGGCTTGTCATTTGTAAATTCAGACTTGGTGTCGTCGATTAAGTTTTCTGCTGGTGGATACGGTGCACAATACGGTGATAAGATGTCATCTGTATTGGATATACAATACAAGAAACCAACCGAATTTGGAGGCTCTGCAACCCTTAGTTTATTAGGTGCTAATCTTCACTTAGAAGGCGCTAATAAATCAAAAACGCTTTCCTATTTATTAGGCGTAAGAAATAAATCTAATCAATACCTTCTCAATAGTCTGGAAACACAAGGAGAATACAAACCTAGCTTTACAGATGTTCAATCTTTTATAGACTATAAGTTCAACAACAAGTTTTCGATGAGTACACTGCTCAACTACTCGAGAAATAAATACCAACATATCCCTAGTAATAAAACAACTCGTTTTGGCACCATTAGCGTTCCTTTAGAGTTACGCATTTATTTTGAGGGGCAAGAAGTGGATAGTTATGAAACTTTTTTTGGTGCGCACGAATTTAAGTATTTGCCAAAAAGTAATTTGAAATTACAGATGACCCTGTCTGCATTTCAGACCTTTGAAAGTGAAACCTTTGATATTTTAGGACAATATTGGCTTTCTGAAGTAGATAACGATTTAGGCTCTGAAACTTTTGGCGAATCCACTTTCAACATTGGTGTAGGCTCGCATCTAGATCATGCTAGAAACTATTTAAAAGCTACAGTATACAATGCTGAACACAAAGGTGTTTATTTTAAAGATGATTTTGAATTTAGATGGGGCATAAAGTCACAAAGAGAAATCATCAAAGACGAAATAAACGAATGGACTCTGATTGATTCATCAGATTTTTCGCTCCCTCACCCTGCAGACTCCATAGGTTTAGGTATTCAAAACCCCACTCCTTTCTATTTGAACGAAGCGCTTAGGACATCAATCAAGCTAGACTCATACCGACATACTGCCTATATGCAGTTTAGTCAACAGCTTGGAAAATTTGATTTAACATCAGGTATCAGAACTTCATATTGGGACTTAAATGAGGAATATTTATTCAGTCCGAGAGTATCGTTATCCTACCAACCATTATGGCAAAACGATATTGTTTTCAGGTTCTCAACCGGTTACTACTACCAATCGCCATTTTACCGAGAACTTCGCGATTTTAATGGGAAAATTAATTATGATATTAAATCTCAAAAATCCATCCATTTTGTATTAGGTAGTGACTATAATTTTAAAATATGGCAACGTCCATTCAAATTAGTGTCAGAAGTATATTACAAAGATATTACCGACCTTATCCCTTATGAGGTTGAAAATGTAAGAATTCGCTACTACGCTAACAATGATGCAGTAGGCTATGCAAAAGGCCTAGATTTCAGAATAAATGGGGAGTTTGTAAAAGGCATAGAATCATGGGCTAGCCTATCTCTTCTAGATACAAAAGCAGATATATTAAATGATAGTTATGTGGATAGCGAGGGTAATACGATTGAGCTAGGCTATTATGATAGACCTACTGATCAATTAGTAAATTTCAATTTATTTTTTCAAGATTATTTACCAAAAAACCCAAACTTCAAAATGCATTTGAATTTGGTTTATGGTTCACGCCTACCCCTTACTGCGCCGGGAAGCTATAAAGGAGAATATGACTTTAAATTACCAAATTACAGAAGAGTTGATATCGGTTTTTCTGCTGTGATTAAAAAAGAAGGAAAAGAAACCAAACGATTTAACCCTTTTGGATTTACCAAAACAACTTGGATAAGCATGGAAGTCTTCAACCTCTTAGATATTGACAATACCATATCTTTTCTATGGGTAAAAGACACCAATGGATATCAATTTGGCGTGCCCAACAGACTTACTTCTAGACTTATAAATTTGAAGCTACATCTAGAATTTTAAAATACCTTAACTTTGAACATTAATTTCAAACATAATTTAATGAGAATATTTATATTTTTTATTGCCGCAATAGTTTCTTTAACCACTTTTGCACAAACCCCTTACAACCCTGTATCTACACCAAATACATACCGACAGGCTGACAATCCTAATTATTGGAAAAATAAAGCGCCTGCGGGCTACTGGCAACAAGATGTTCATTACACCATCAAAGCAAATATTGATGAGACTAAAGACATTATTGATGCTAATCAACAATTGGTTTACTGGAATAATTCACCAAATACTCTGAATGAAATTTACTTTCATCTTTACCAGAATGCTTTCATTCCAAATTCGTATTGTTCAGAATTACACTTGCAAAATCAAAAAGATATCACCTATGGAAGATACGAAAAGGAAGGTCTTGGAACAGTGGTGAATAATCTAAGAATTGAAGGTAACGCTGTCAAAACTATACTAGACAATACTATATTGAAGGTTGAGCTAAACGAACCTTTAGAAAGTGGTGACAGCATTACTATTACTATGGATTTCAAAACCTATTTTGATACTGGTTCGCTTAGAAGACGGATGAAAACGTTTAATGCGTTTGGCAACAAACATTATGACGGTGTTTTATGGTATCCAAGAATAGCAGTGTATGACAAAAAGTTTGGCTGGACAAAAGACCAACACTTAGGCAAGGAGTTTTACGGAGATTTCGGTACGTTTGACGTGGCCTTAACCTTTGCTTCTAATTTTGTTGTCGAAGCTACTGGAGCCCTTCAAAACAGAGATGAAGTAATGCCAGAAAGCCTTAGAGAAAAACTTGATATCAAAAACTTTGCTGATAAAGAATGGAACTCTACTCCTAGCATAATCATTCCTTACGATAGTCTTTCAAGAAAAACATGGATTTACCATGCTGAAAATGTTCATGATTTCGCCTTTACCGCTGATCCTACTTACCGTATTGGCGAGACTGTTTGGAACGGCATTAGAGCTATATCATTAGTGCAAGAGCCACACGCCTCAAAATGGCAAAATGCGGCTGATTTTGCAGCTGAAGTTATCCGAATATTTTCGGAGGACATAGGCATGTATGCCTACAATAAAATTATTGTTGCAGACGCTAGAGATGGTATGGAATATCCAATGATTACTCTAGATGGTGGTAGCGATCCAGGTTATAGAGGATTGTTAGCGCATGAAATTGGTCATCAGTGGTTTTATGCTCAAGTTGGCTCTAACGAAACATATAGAGCCGCTTTAGACGAAGGATTTACTCAGTTTCTAACTGCATGGGCACTTAAAAAAATAGATGGTGAATACCTAGTAAGAGAAAAGCCATCAAGCAGATACGGACAACGTTTTACTAAAAAAATTAAAGCCATTGACTCTAGAGTATACTACGCATACATGAGAGATGCTACGAAATACGATGACCCACCACTAAACACTCATTCGGACGATTTTGGCAGTGCAGTTGGTCATGGTGGCGGTTACAGACACGTCTATTACAAAACAGCTACAATGCTATATAATTTAGAGTATGTACTTGGAGAAGAGTTGTTTCTGAATGCCATGAAGCATTATTTTGAAAAGTGGAAAATGGCTCATCCTTATTTTGATGATTTTAGAGAAGCTATTATCGAACACACTGAAGTCGATTTAAACTGGTTTTTTGATCAATGGCTAGAAACTACTAAAACCATAGATTACAGCGTTGAAAATATAAAATCAACAGGCGATGAAACTTTCAAAATTACCTTTGAAAGAAAAGGCGAAATGCAAATGCCACTAGATTTTAGTGTCTTTGCAAATGATGGTAAAGAATACAAATTTCACATTCCAAACAATTGGTTTGTCAAAAAAACCAACGCTACTGTTCTTGATAAATGGCATGCTTGGGGCAAATTATTCCCTACATATACTGCAGAAGTAAATATTCCTAGTGGTGTCGACTATGTTGAAATTGACCCAACTAACCGTTTAGCAGACAGGTATATGCTTAACAACAAAAGTCAAATGCCAATAGATGTAAGTTTTGATTCAAGAATATGGAATATGCCAGACTGGACAAAATACCAACTAAATAGCCGTCCAGATGTATGGTACAATGACTTTGATGGTTTAAAATTAGGCTGGCACTTTAACGGAAGTTACTTGAATTATCACCACAAAATAAACTCGAACATTTGGCTTAACACTGCCGTTTTACAAAAAGACATTGACGAAGCAATAGCCGACAAATATAATCCCATATCTTATAGATTTAACTACAATACAGGATTAGATAAATGGAGTAAACATTCAAGCATTACTTTGCACAGCCGTTTTCTTGACGGATTGAAACTGAATAAAATTCGACTTGAAAAGAAAGACTATTCAAAAAAGAATACGTTTTATGCTTCTTTTAAAAGCATGTACAGATCAAATGAGACTGATTTAACGTACACCAACTATGATGTATGGGATTCTAACAAATTTAATAATACTGCCTCTGTCGGATGGTCGCACGCCTATTCTTACAAAAAAGGAAAAGGAAATATCAATCTTGAACTAAAAAATTCTTCAATTGGTAGCGACTATGATTATTCGAAATTTATCTTCACTTCTATTCATAAAAATAGGCTTGGTAAGTTGAATTTTAACACTAGAATATTTGGACAATATGGTACTGGCTCAAACTGGGCAGATGAATCAAAGTTATACTTAGCGGGAGCTAACTCAGAAGAAATGATGGAAAATAAATTTACCAGATCTGCTGGATTTATTCCAGATGATTGGTTAGGCTATGGCTCAACAACTAATCATTTTCACATGGGTGGCGGTCTGAATTTAAGAGGATATTCAGGCTATTTAGCACCAGAAATAAATGCTAATGGTGAATATGTTGAGTCTTATTCAGGTGAAAGTGGAGCTTCAATAAGTGCTGAATTAGAATTTCAAAATTTATTACCACTTGATATATTTAATTTTCCATTAACTACCTACTTATTCGCTGATGCGGGTGTAATTAATACTACTAAAATTTCATCTGAAAACATAAAAGACGCCTTTTCGGATGTTCGAGCTGATGCCGGAATTGGGGTAGCATTAACAATAAAAAATTGGGGGGCACTACAAATGGTAAAACCACTAACAGTAAGAGTCGATTTTCCGTTTTTCTTGAACAGATTTCCAGAAGTTGATGAAGACAGTTATCAAACCAATAGATTTGTTGTAGGAATTGGAAGAACCTTTTAAAGCATGAACAAAATTCTAGTTACAGGAGGAGCGGGTTATATTGGTTCACATACACTTGTGGAGCTTTATCAAAACGGTTTTACTCCTATAATAATTGATAATCTATGTAATACTTCATATCAGAATATTACTGGAGCTGAAAAGATTATTGGCGATAAGATTTCTTTTTACGAAGTAGATTGTACTAATGAACTAGAATTAAAAAAGGTATTTGAACGCGAAGAGAACATCAAAGGCGTCATTCACTTTGCTGCATTTAAATCTGTTGAAGAATCCGTTCGAGAACCAGAAAAATACTTTAAAAATAATCTAGGTTCTCTTGAAGTTTTACTAAAACTAATGATGGCGTTTAAGGTAAATAATATCATTTTTTCATCATCTTGTACGGTGTATGGAAATCCAGATATTTTACCAGTTGATGAAACTGCCCCTTTCAAAAAAGCAGAATCGCCATACGGTGAAACCAAACAACTCTGCGAAGAGCTACTCAATAAAACAGACATTAACAGTGTTTCCTTGCGGTATTTCAACCCTATTGGTTCTCATGAAAGTGGCTTAATTGGCGATTACTCATCAGACAAAGCCAGTAATTTAGTTCCAATAATAACTGAAACAGCCATTGGCAAAAGAGAACAAATTACTGTATTTGGCGACGACTATAATACTCCTGATGGCACTTGTCTAAGAGATTATATCCATGTTGTAGATTTAGCAAACGCCCACGTTAAAGCGTTGAATTATGTTATTCAACACGGAAATAAATCTGTTTTTAATATTGGAACAGGAAAAGGTGTAAGCGTATTGGAAGCTATTCGTATATTTGAAGAAGTCAATGAAATACAAATTAACTTTAAAATAGGACCCCGACGAGCCGGTGATGTAGAACAAATTTATTCAGACATAACTCTGAGTTCAAATGAACTCAAATGGCAAGCTAAAATGACACTTGAAAACGCCATGAAGAGTGCATGGAAGTGGGAGCAACAAAAAAAATAAAATGATATCAGCAGTAATTAGCACTTACAATAGAGAACGATTTCTACCAAAGCTTTTTGATTCTATAAAAAGACAAAGCCTAAAAAGTTCTCAATTTGAAATCATTATCGTAGATAATAACTCACCCGGTAATACAAAAGAAC
This sequence comes from Flavobacteriales bacterium, assembly GCA_965661345.1. Taxonomy (GTDB): domain Bacteria; phylum Bacteroidota; class Bacteroidia; order Flavobacteriales; family UBA7312. The sequence goes on from CBFIDK010000006.1 coordinate 33,111, forward strand.
TTACAAAAGAATTTAAAAGCGGCAGTCCATTTACTGTAACTTATTTTTTAGAGCTTCAGCAAGGATTATCATACGCACGAAACAGAGGCATTAAAGAAGCAAAAGGTGATATCATCATTTTTGTAGATGATGATGCTATACTTGATGAAAATTATTTTGAAAAATTAGATTTCTATTTTAAAACAGAAAAAGAAACCATGGCCATTGGCAGTAAAATTTTTCTGAAATACGAAAGCCCAAAACCACCTTTATGGGAAAATAAATACCTCAATTCTCTGCATGCCTATTTTAATCTGGGAAATAAAAAAAAGTATTTCAACAAATCGAAATATCCCATTGGAACAAATATGAGTTTTCGAAAAGAAGTTTTCGATAAAATAGGAGACTTTAACCTCACACTTGGTAGAGTAAAATCAGGTTTAGGTGGTGGAGAAGAAAAAGACATATTCATGAGAATGTATGCTAACAAAATGAAGGTTTTATACGTTCCTGACGCAATTGTTCACCATAGAATACCAGAAGAGAGAACAAAAAGTGAGTTCATAAAAAGACAAGCACTTGGTATTGGGGAATCCGAAAGAATCAGAACAATTCAATTAGGACGTTTAAGTTATCTAACAAGAATTTTAGATGAAGGTCTAAAATGGATAGCTTCTATTATATTATTTTTTGCCTATCTGTTCATTTTAAAACCCCACAAAGGAATAATGATAATACGATTTCGTTACTGGGTTAGTTCAGCCTTATTGTTTGATAACAACAAAACAAACTAACATATATATATTTAAGTGATATATTTGAATTCGTCAGACAAAACGACAAAGTGAAAATGAATATTCTAGTTATAATACCTGCAAGAGGAGGATCAAAAGGAATTCCAAGAAAAAACTTGAGGCTTCTTGGTGGCAAACCTCTTTTGTATTATAGTATCAAAACCGCTTTATCTTCAACTTTTAAGCCTGATGTTTATGTTTCATCTGATGATGATGAAATATTAAATATGGCAAAAAAAAATAATGCTAAAATATTTAAACGAAATGCAGATAATGCTCAAGACAATACAACCCTTGACCCTGTAATCTTCGAATGCTTCAAAGCAGTTGAAAAAATTGAAGGCAAATCATACGATTTAGTTATTACATTTCAGCCAACCTCTCCTCTACTAAAAACATCTTCATTAGATTCTGCTATTCAAAACATGCTCAATAATGATGAAATTGATTCCATAATTTCGGCTAAAGATTCAACACATTTATCATGGCGAAAAGAAAATGGAAAGTATGTCCCTAATTACAAAGAGCGTTTAAACAGACAGTATTTAACTAAAGTATATTCAGAATCAGGTGGTTTTTTAATCACAAAATCAAATTTCGTAAGCAATAATAACAGAATTGGAAATGAAGTCTCTCTTCATCTATTATCAAATGGAGAAGAAATAGATATAGATACTTATGAAGATTGGAGCTTGTGCGAATATTATCTTGCCAAAAAGAAAATACTTTTTGTAGTTACAGGAAATCAAAAACTAGGACTAGGACATGTTCATAATACACTGATACTTGCAAATGATATTCTCAACCACAGTATTGAATTTTTAGTCGATAATGATAGTGAGCTAGCATTCAACAAAATTTCTACTTTCAATTACCCTTGTTATATTCAAGAAAGTGAAAACATAATTGATGACATAAAAAAAAGAAATCCAGACTTAATTATTAATGATAGACTAGACACTCCACTAGATTATATGGAAGCTATAAAGTCTATGGGCATAAAGACCATAAACTTTGAAGATTTAGGACCTGGAGCAAACATTGCCGATTGTGTGGTTAATGCTATTTATCCAGAACAAAATAAAAGTGAAAATCACTTTTATGGTCAAGATTATTTTATTCTAAGAGACGAATTTTTTCATTTTCAAAAAGCCAAAGAAATTAAAGATGTTAGTGAAATTCTCATAACGTTTGGAGGGGTTGACCCCAATAATTACACCAAAAAAGTGATCTCATCCATTTATGAGTATTGCATTGAAAATAACATTAAAATAAATGTCATTGCAGGCTTTGGTTATCAAAATTTTGAATCCCTTAACTCTTTCACAGAAATAAATATTCTAAAGAATGTATTTAATATTTCTGATTATATGTACAGCAGTGACCTCATTTTCACTTCTGCAGGAAGAACCATTTATGAAATTGCCAGCATTGGCACACCAGCAATAGTTTTATCTCAAAATGAAAGAGAAAAAACCCATTTCTTTGCTTATGAGGAGTTCGGTTTTCAAAATCTGGGGCTTGGATATAATCTAGATGAAAGAGAAATCTTAGAAAACTTTACTAAACTTGTAAAAGATAAAAGCAAGAGGCAAGAAATGAGCATTTTAATGCAAAAAAATAAATTGAAAAACGGAAGAAAAACGGTCCAAAAAATTATACAAAACATATTATGAAGTTAAGTGATCTAATTAAAAGTAAAACAAACTATAAGACAGTTAATCCCTACATGATTGCTGAAGCAGGCGTAAATCACGAAGGTTCAATGGAAACGGCTAAGCGTCTTGTTAGAGAAGCTAAAGAAGGTGGAGCGGATGCTATAAAGTTTCAATCTTACAAAGCAGAAACTTTAGCCTCGAAAGATTCTCCTGCCTATTGGGATACTAGCAAAGAGCCTACGCTTTCACAATACGAACTTTTTAAGAAACACGACACATTTTGGAAAGCAGAAATGCAAGAGTTAAAAGATTATTGTGATGAAATTGGTATAGAATTCCTGAGCACTCCTTTTGATATTGAATCAGCTACCTTTCTAAATGAAATGATGGATGTTTTTAAAATTTCATCATCTGACATTACTAATAAGCCTTTTATAGAATTCATGTGTGGCTTTGGTAAGCCAATTTTATTGTCAACTGGCGCAAGTAGTTTGGAAGAAGTAAAAGATGCAGTAGGTTGGATTAAAGCCTTTGATTTACCATTATCGCTCATGCACTGTGTCTTAAATTATCCTACACCAGACAAAAATGCCAATCTTGGAATGATTCTAGGACTTAAAGAAGCTTTTCCTGATTTAATTATTGGCTATTCAGACCATACGCTTCCGAAAGACATGAAAGTCTGTGAAACTGCGACTTTATTAGGTTCAAAAATTATAGAAAAACACTTTACTCACGACAAATCACTGCCTGGAAATGACCATTATCATGCTATGGATAAAGAAGATTTAAAAGTTTTCAGGAAAAATATGGCAAATACCTTGGAGATTTTAGGAGAATTTGATGTCGTTTCTATCCCAGATGAGGATAAGTCAAGGCAACATGCTAGAAGAAGCTTAGTAGCAAATAAAGATATTCCAAAAGGGAAAGTTATTTCAAAAGAAGACTTGACTTTTAAAAGACCAGCACATGGAATAAGTCCAAAATTTATTGATGATGTTATTGGTAAAGAAGCATTAATAGATATTCTAGAAGATACTGTACTTAAAAATGAAATGATTAAATGATGAATCAATACGTTTTATTAACAGGAAGTAAAAATAATGCTGGTGACTTTTTAATTAAAGATCGTGCTAAAGCTTTATTTGCTTTACTAAAACCTTCAATAAAACTTATTGATTTTGATGCATGGGAAATTTTAGATGAGAAAAAATTAGAAGTAGTAAATAATTCAAAAGCCCTTATTCTTTTGGGAGGACCGGCTTTGCAAAAGCAAATGTATCCTAAAATTTATGGGCTTTGTGATAATTTGAATGACATCAAAGTTCCAATAATTACAATGGGAATTGGTTGGTACTCAAAACAAGGTGACTGGAACAATACTCACAACTATCCCTTATCAGATAAAACCATTCAACTCTTAAAGAAAATTGACTCATCTGGATTCAAATCAAGTGTTAGAGATTATCATACGCTTAATGCTTTACAAACATTAGGATTTAAGAATTTTATCATGACGGCTTGTCCAGCAGTTTACAATACTAACTTCTTCGATAAAAGTGTTGAAACACCTCGTAACATTAAAAAAATAGGATTTTCTTTAGGGGCATCATTTAAGACATCACAAAAGATGTTTAATCAGATGCAAGAAGTGTTACTTGCACTCAAAAACAATTTTAAGAACTCAACCGTTGAAACAGTTTTTCACCACTCCCCTTCTGACAAATATCTAAATAGTCCTGGTTCAAATAAGCATTTTCATCAAATGCAATTGAAATTTTTAAGGTGGTTAGATGATAATGATTTTTCTTGGACTGATATTTCAGGAAGTGCTGAAAACCTTAAAGAATATTATCAAAATGTTGACCTACATATTGGCTACAGAGTACATGCTCATATTTTCATGAACAGTATTTCAAAACCTTCAGTGCTGTTAAATGAAGATGGAAGAGGCAAAGCTTTAAAAGATGTAATTGGTGGAGTAACTATTGATGCTATTGAATCAGTCAATGAGTCAAAGTTTGTAAAAATGGCACATATTCTTGGAATTCATATAGACGACACGAAAAACTCAAACAATCTTTGTGAAGATTTGATAAATACAATCAATTACAACCTTACATTAGGCAACAAGTTTCAACAAAGTAGGTTTGAAATAAATAGACATTATAAACAAATGGAAAATTTTATTTCTAATCTTCCATAAAAGAAAACAAATGTTATCATTTTTAAGAAAAATAAAACTTGCAATCAAATTTTCATCCACCAATGACATTAAAAACTATAGTCTTCTGTCAAAAAAATCTGATATTAGACATTCAGTGCTAAGCTCAGAAGTAATGGTGGCTCCGTATGCAAGTATAAATCACACTAAAATTGATGCTTTAAGTTCAATAGGAAGAAATACAAAAATTACACATTCATCAATAGGAAAATACTGTGCTATTTCATGGAATTGTTCAATTAATGCCATACAACACCCTACTGATAGAATTAGTGTAAGTGCATTTCCATATGTTCCATATGTGGGTAATTTTGTAACAGAGAGAGAGCAACATTATCAAAAAGTTATAATTGAAAACGATGTTTGGATAGGTGCTAATAGTGTCATTATGCCAGGGGTAAAAGTTGGAAATGGTGCTGTAATTGGGGCAAACGCTGTTGTCACAAAAGATGTTCCTGATTATGCCATTGTTGGAGGTGTACCAGCAAAAATCATTAAATATCGTTTTGATGAAAAAACAATTTCATCCTTACTAGAGCTGAAATGGTGGAATCTTGATAAAGCTATTATTAAAGAAAATATTGAGCTATTTCAAGGGAAATTAGATGACCAATATCTTGAAAAACTAAGAGCAATTTGCAGTTAATAAAAAACTCATCAATTTATCTGGGTAGTAGTATTTTAAATAAATCTATTCCCTTCCTATTATTACCAATTCTTACTGAATATTTAAGTCCTGAAGAGTTTGGAATATTATCTATTTTTCAACTTTTGATCACATTCTATTCTGCATTTATTGGAATGGCAATACATACTAATGTTTCCAAAAACTTTTATACTTATTCTAAGGATAAATTAGCTACTCTAATCGGAAATATATTAATTATCCTTAGTGTTACCACACTAATATTTTTTATTCCTACACTCATTGGAAGCTTTTTTAGTGATAGTTTATTTTCAGTCCCGTCACAATGGGTTAATATAATTCCATTTGTAAGCTTTATGTTTATGATGAATACCATTAACCTTACTATATTAAGAAATGAAGAGAAATCAACTTTATTTGGTGTATTTGAAGTAACAAATACAATAGTAAATATGGGTGTTTCTATTTTGTTACTTGTAGTCTATAAACTTGGTTGGGAGTCAAGAGCTTATGGCATTGTTTTAGCCTACTTTGTGTTTTTCATTATCTCTTTAATTTATATGAAAAGACACCATTATTTAAGGCTTAAATATGAGCCATCAGAGATTAAAAACATTTTAAATATTTCCTTGCCTCTTATACCACATGCTGTTGGTGGAATAATCATTTCTTTAAGTGATAGATTTTTTATTGAAAAAATGATTGGTATTGACATGGTTGGAATTTATTCCGTGGGGTATATGTTTGGAATGATAATATTTATTTTTAGTGATGCTTTTATCAAGGCTTGGTCTCCGTGGTTCTATAAAAAACTTACAAATCCAACCATAATCATAAAACAGAAAATAGTCAAATACAGCTACTTATATATAATAGGATTATTTGTTCTTGCCTTTTTGCTTACATTAATTTCAAAACTTTTAATCGATCTTTTTATTGATGAAAAATTTAATGGTGCAGAGCAGTTTATTTTCTGGATTTCTATTGGTTATGCAATTCACGGCGTTTACAAGATATTCTTTCCCTATCTCGTTCATATTAATAAAACTTCTTTTTTAGGTTACAGTACTATGCTTACAGCAATTATTAATCTGATATTAAATTATTTTATGATCGATTATTACGGAGCTATTGGAGCTACGTATGCAACTGCCCTATCATTTAGTGTAAGTACTGCTTTGGTATTCTGGTTTCAGAATAAGGAATTTGAAATGCCTTGGTTTTATTTTTTGAGAAGTAAAGATTAACACTTTTCTTTTCTCTCAAAAGCATCAATAAAAGAGTCAGTAGTTAGATTAAAGATTTCTACATTAAATCTTTTTGAATATTTATTTATTTCATGGTATCCTTTAAAGGATAAATAGAATTTATAAAGAATTTCGTGAAGTTTTCTTGACTGTAAACCCTTTAAGTCTTTTCGCATAGTACTTGGCTTAGATTTTTTTAAATCATAAAAATGCTTTTGATTCAAAAGAGCTTCGTTTTTATCCGAAACACTCAACTCTTTCAGCCAAGAATGATCTGCTCCAAATAAGCATAATCTTTTATAATTTTCATTAATTGCAATCATTATAGAAGGAATCAACACATTATGTGGTCGAACCATTCCAAAATTGTATCTCCAAAAAAAGTATTTAAAAAAGCCCTCGATTGGTGTTCTATTGAAGTATTTAATAGAAATATGAGGATTTCCATTGAGAATTGAACGCCAGCGATTTGATTTATACGCTCTCGAATTAAGATATAGTGTGATTGGCCAAGATGTTTTCTTATTTATAGATTTAAATAAATTATCACTTTTGGTTTTTAATTCTTCAGTGGCATTATCTTCAAATAACTCGGGTGCTCCGATACAATAAATTGAAGGTTGAATTTTTTCATACAAATCACTTTCAGAAAAATGATTAACAGCCAAAAAATCAAAGTTTTTAAAGTCACTAACTTTATTGCTCAAATCGGACTCTAATGATGGGCCATTACCTAAAATAATTAAGCTTTTTTCTCTCTTCTTCTTGGATGGTGAATAGATTGCTGACAGCTTTGTAAATACAATTATTCTCAAAACAGATAAAATGAACCCAAATAAGGAGTCAAAGAACGATTTTAATACAATAATAAAATCCATCTGTTAACTTTTAAATTCTTTATAAAGAACAAAAATTAGCATTAAGATTAATACACTTGAACTCGCTAATGAAATCTTTTCTCCAGTATAATAGGTAGAAGGTTCAAATTTAAACTCAATAGTGTGGCTTCCAGAAGGAATAGCCATAGCTCTTAATACATAATTTGCTCGAACATGAGGTACTTTTTCTCCATCTATGTAAGCATTCCACCCTTTGTCATAAAAGATTTCTGAAAACACAGCAAACTGATCAATAGAAGAAATGGATTCATATGTTAAATGATTTGCTTTATAGCTTTTAAGACTAATACTTGCTGAACTGTCTAATTTTAGAATCTCTGGGGTATCAAATCTTTTATCAACTACTGCCTGATTTGCAGTACTAATTTGTCCTATTTTTTCAATTTCAGAATCGGCATTATCGACTTTTATGATTTCTTCGACAAACCATGCATTGCCAAGTGCAGATGGGTTTAACTGAGCAACAGGTCCATTTTGTCCTTTGACTATAAAATACTTTGTATTTAACATGTTAAAGACCTGCATATTCCCTTTTGAAATATGGTTATCAATTAACTCTTGATATCGCTTTAACTTTGCACCATGATATCCACCAATAGATTTATGAAAATAAGAGGTGGAAGCATCATTGAATGGGCTAACTGTTGTATTGTAAACTCGGAAGTTTGGATCAGAATCTCTTAGTATTTGATTATCGGCAGATGTCGGTGTGTAAGGCTGTAATACTTTTCGCTTAGCCTTAAAATTATCATTATTCAAGTAGCGTTTATTTACCACCCATACATCACACAAAACAAAGACGGTTAATGCTAGAATAAGTGGCGTTTTTTTTATTTTTCCAACTAAGTGAAGCCATATAGCAGTAAACCCAATTAAAATAAACAGTAATGAACGTAGTGAATCCGATTGAAACATTGATTTTCTATCTAATGTTAGGGCTTCGCTAAGCGCTTCTCCATATTGTTTATCGTTTAAACTTGTAAAATCAAAGAACACAGTTGGCAACAAAGCAAAAACTAGACAGAGCCCTCCAACTATTGCTAGAGAATATTTTAATGCTTTTACAATTTCATTTGATTTACCTTCTTCGATAATTTTATTTAGGGCAATTATTCCAAGAAAAGGAATAAGTAATTCTACAATCACTAAAGTCGTTGAAACGGATCTGAATTTATTGTAACCAGGAACATAATTTAGGAAAAACTCAGTAAGAGGCATGAAGTTTTTACCCCAGCTCAAAGCCAGCATTAGTAAAAATACACTAAGCACCCACCACCTTAAATATCCTTTTATGAGGAATAAGCCTACAATAAATAAAAAGCAACTTATGGCACCAGCATAGACTGGTCCTGATGTAAATGGTTGAGTTCCCCAATATAAGGGTAATTGCTTGATTATTTGTTTTGCTTGACTAGCCTGCGCGCTATTCTTGAATAACTTATATGTTTCAGAATCAGTACCTAAAGCTCCACCAGAAGCTCCACCATGAAAGTTGGGAATAAGTAAAGTAAATGTCTCTGCTTTACCATAGCTCCATGCTGTAGCATAATCTTTATCTAAACCTGATGTTTTATTACTTTGGTTTGCCGTCAATTCTGATTTTCCACGAATGGATTCTTGTCCGTATTCCATGGTTGTAAGCAACCTGCTTGAACTAGTAATCGAACCTAAAGCACCAGCTAATAATAAACAACCTACTTGTTTGGTAAACGATGGGAAAGTTTGTTCTTTGATTGATTTTATTAAATATACAATACCTAATACTACTAGAAGCATCAATAAATAATAAGTGATTTGGAAATGATTGGCATTAATCATTAATGCTGTAAATAATGCAGTCAATACAGTTCCTATCAATAACTTCCCCCTAAAAACCATTAGTACTGATGCCAATACTGGAGCTAAATAACCAATAGCATGAGCTTTAGTATTATGACCTGCCTCAATAATGATGAAAAAATAGGATGAAAACGCAAAACTAATAGCGCCTAATATTGCTAATCGATAATCGATTTTCAAGGAAATTAATAAAAAATAAAAACCAAACATATACAGAAATACCAAACTTACTGGATGGGGTAAATACAACTGAAAAATCCTGTATACTTTTTTGATTAAATTAGATTCACTTTCAACAGAAATTTGATAGGCTGGCATTCCCCCAAACATTGAATTGGTCCATAAAGGGTCTTCGTTATATTCAGCTCTATGCTGAACAATTTCCTCAGACATTCCTTTGTATTGACGGTAGTCTTGCTGATCTATTTTTTTACCCTCTAAAACTGGTGATAAATAAACTAGAGATATTAGCACAAAAACTCCAACAGCTGTTAAGTGTGGCAACAACTTTTTCCAATTTAGTGTTTTCATATTTATTGAGGTTTAATGATTGTCGTCAATTTCTTCAAAATCTACGTATTCACCAACTGTTGAAGAAGATTTTTTATTTTTTGACTTTGAATCTTTTTTTATTGACACCTCTCCTTCTTGTTGCGGAGGATGATTTTGACGCATGTTTCGTTGTGCCTTGTTAATCATGGTTTTTAGAAAGTATGGTGCCAAAATTCGAGTTAGAAATCTAACAGAATAGAAAATAATAAGAATTAAAAAAATTGTTTTTAACATCTTTTATCGGCTTAAATACAGACTTCTTTCAGAGTAAACCTTTCTGAAGAATGGATCTTTTAAATCTTCAATAAAATGTATCGCCTCTCCCGTTGATTTCATCTCTGGGCCTAACTCTTTATTAACATTTGGAAATTTGTTAAACGAAAAGACTGGAACTTTAATTGCATAACCTTGTTTGAAAGGCTTAAAATCAAAATCATTGACTTTTTTATGGCCTAGCATTACCTTAGTCGCATAATTAACATATGGCTCTCTGTAGGCTTTAGCAATAAATGGTACTGTTCGAGATGCTCTAGGATTTGCTTCAATAACATATACTACTTCATCCTTGATAGCAAACTGAATGTTAATGAGTCCTACTGTTCTAAGAGCAACAGCAATTTTATTGGTGATATCAATCATTTGCTGACGAACGTTATCACTTAAATCAAAAGTTGGCAATACAGCATTTGAGTCGCCTGAATGAATACCACAGGGTTCTATGTGCTCCATAATTCCTATGATATATACATTTTCGCCGTCGCAAATAGCATCTGCCTCAGCCTCAATGGCGTTGTCTAAATAATGATCTAATAATACCCTATTTCCTGGAATGTCTTTGAGTAAATTAACAACATGATGTTCCAGTTCAGCTTCATTGATTACAATTTTCATTCCTTGACCACCCAATACATAAGATGGACGAACTAGAATTGGAAAGTTTAATTCTTTAGCCAAATCAATAGCTTCCTCTGCTGTTTCTATTACACCAAAATCTGGAAATGGCACGTCATTATCTCTTAAAAGATTAGAGAATCTACCACGGTCTTCTGCTAAATCTAGTGCTTTGTAGCTAGTCCCCATTATTTTGATTCCATAACGCTCAAGTTTTTCAGCCAGCTTAAGCGCTGTTTGACCGCCAAGTTGTACTATGACACCTTCTGGCTTCTCATGCTTGATAATATCATAGATGTGTTCCCAGAACACTGGCTCAAAATAGAGTTTATCAGAAGTGTCAAAATCTGTTGAAACAGTTTCAGGATTACAATTTATCATTATGGTTTCATAATCACATTCTTTTGCTGCCAAGACACCGTGAACACAACAATAATCAAACTCTATTCCCTGGCCTATTCTATTTGGTCCAGAACCTAAAACAATAATCTTTTTTCTATCAGATGAAACGCTTTCATTTTCTGAAAATGGCTGACCTCCTGCTAACTGTTTTTTAGACTCAAAAGTAGAATAATAGTAAGGAGTTTTTGCTTCGAATTCAGCAGCACACGTATCTACTAATTTGTAAACTCTATTAATGCCTAGTTCTGTTCGCTTGCTATATACTTCACTTTCAAGGCATCTTAGAAGATGAGCAATTTGTCTATCTGCATAGCCTTTCATTTTTGCTTGCAGAAGAAGCTCCTCGGAAATATTATCAATATGGTATTTTTCTATTTCTAGCTCAAGCACTACAAGTTCCTCTAGCTGTCTCAAAAACCAATAATCCATTTTAGTGATATCATGAATGGTTTTCAAAGGAATACCAAGGCGAATCGCATCATATATTCTAAAGACTCTATCGCTACTTGCATGCTTCATGGCATGAAGAATATCGTCTTGATTTGTCCAGCTTTTTCCATCGGCGCCTAGCCCATTACGCTTAATTTCTAGTGACTGACACGCTTTTTGAAGTGCTTCTTGAAAAGACCGGCCTATGGCCATCACCTCACCTACAGACTTCATCTGTAAACCTAATTCTTTATCTGCACCTTCAAATTTTTCAAAATTCCATCTAGGAATTTTTACAATTACGTAATCAAGAGTAGGCTCAAAATAAGCCGATGTTGACTTTGTAATTTGATTATCCAATTCATCGAGTGTGTATCCAATTGCAAGTTTTGAAGCAATTTTAGCAATAGGATATCCTGTTGCTTTAGATGCTAAAGCTGACGAACGCGATACTCGTGGATTAATTTCAATTGAAATAATATCTTCTTTTTCATCAGGAGAAACGGCAAACTGAACGTTACAACCACCAGCAAAATCACCAATAGCTCTCATCATTTTTATAGCCATATCTCTCATCTTCTGATAAGTGGTATCGGATAAAGTCATTGCAGGTGCAACAGTAATTGAATCACCAGTGTGGATACCCATTGGGTCCATGTTTTCAATCGAACAAATAATGATTACATTATCGTTTTTATCTCTCAATAATTCAAGCTCATATTCTTTCCATCCTAGTAATGCTTTATCAATCATTACTTCATGAATTGGAGAAGCCGCCATACCTCTTTTCAATAAGTTATCGAAATCTTTTGCTTCATGTACAAATGACGCTCCACTACCTCCTAGAGTAAAAGAAGGTCTAATACATAAAGGGAATCCGAATTTTTGAGCAATTTCTTTTCCTTCCAAATAAGATGTAGCCGTTTGAGATGGAGCGCATGAAATACCAATTGTTTCCATCAATTGCTTAAATTCTTCCCTATCTTCTGTAATATTTATTGCAGCAATATCGACCCCAATAATTCGAACACCATGTTTTTCCCAAACACCTTTTTCGTCAGCTTCAATACATAAATTCAATGCCGTCTGACCACCCATTGTCGGAAGAACTGCATCAATTTGTCGTTCAGAAAGGATTTCCTCAATAGATTCTACGGTCAAAGGTTTTAAATATACGTTATCAGCAACAACAGGATCAGTCATAATTGTTGCTGGGTTTGAATTGATTAGAGAAACTTCAATCCCTTCCTCCTTAAGCGATCGAGCAGCTTGTGAGCCAGAATAATCAAATTCACAAGCTTGACCAATAACAATTGGTCCGCTTCCGATAATTAAAATGGATTTTATTGAGTTGTCTTTGGGCATAATTATAGTGTTTGTGCGAATGTAACCGATTTAAAAATAAACCTTCAATTTTTGATTTCTAAACTATTAACAAAACATTATGTTTTTTTAACACTAGGTCTAAAAAAAAGGTGCTGCAAATGCAACACCTTTATTATATACCTTTCAAAACGCTTAGCGCTTGTGTCTAGTTTCGTCAGAAACTGTTAATCTTTTTCTTCCTTTCGCTCTTCTACTAGCTAGAACTTTACGACCGTTAGCAGATTCCATTCTTTCACGAAAGCCGTGCTTGTTTCTTCTTTTTCTGTTAGAAGGCTGAAATGTTCTTTTCATTTTTAAATGTTTTTGAAATCGAATGCAAATCTACAATCTTTTTTTTTTATTCAAAGATTTTTTAAAAGATTATTGGACTTGTATTTTAAACGTTGAGTAATTATTTTTTATTGAAAGCTTCAAAAGGTAAATTCCTTTTGATAAACCAGACGTATTTATGCTGTATTCATCTGAAGAAAATTGTTCAGACAAAAGAACTTTACCGCTGTAATCCAATAATTCAACAGAGGTATTTGTTTGGCTTGAGGTTTTAATTCTTAAAGCCTCACTACAAGGATTTGGGAAAACAGATAGTAATGTTTCATCAAATTCATTTGTATTTAATGGGTTTTCATAGTTTACATCAAAAACATAAAGGCCAGTCTGCATATCTGATAGTAAAATTTTTCCAGAGGGTAAAAATGGATATACCCCCCAAGCCCCCATGTAACTATCATGATGATCTGGTAAAAATGTGTCGTAATACCCAATTAAAACTGGATTAGATGGATTAGAAATATCGTGAACGTAGAGGCCATCATGGTAATATGCGGTGTAAAGATAATTTCCATTAATAATCTGATTATGAGGGATAGAATTTTCATCAACTTCAGAACCAAATAATGCTACAACTTCAATATTTGAAAAATCAGAAACATCTAACATTTTCATTCTCATCCCCCACGTCTCATCGGCCATAGCATAATAGTTTCCATCTTCAGAAAGCCATCCGGAATGGTTGTAACCCTGATCTGGATAAGTGGGCAGTGATCCTAGAACTTCATGGGATTGATTTTCGGTAGAAGTCTGAGAGAAATCAACAATCAAAAAACCATCTTCTTCATTATTAATGTATGCTGTATCATTTAGCACATACATATCATGACAACTCAAAAGCGATGTATTGTATAAAAATTCAGGATCTAATGGATTATCTAAAGAGTAAATGTTTCCACTAGTATTATATAATTTTGCTGTTGCAGTATCAATGAAAATATTGTGAGTCGTCCAAAACAATTCAGAAGAATCGTAAACTAATGATACTGAATCAGGTAATGTACTCATATCTATTATTTGAAGAGAACTCGCCCCTTCATCAGAGACAGCATATAAATAGTTCTGATAATCGTGATAATCTCTATGGATAATTTGAGGCCCCTGGACTTTACCAGCGACAAATGCAACCTCAGAAACATTTTCAGTAGACGTTACATCAAAAAAATGCGTTCCAGCTGTAGAGCCAATAATTGCATATTCTCTGCCGTCAATTACTACTCCCCAAACTTCATTGTAGGTGTTATCAAAAATTTGAGAACCCACTAAAGAATCTTCGTCCCAGTGAAATAAAAGCTCAACATTTTCAGATGACTGAGCAAATGACATAAGGGGCGTTAAAACTAAAAATATTCTTAAAAGTAGTTTCATTTTATGCTATTGAGTTGATTAATTCTTCAATAATTAAAGTCAACTTAGGCTCAGCAACTTCTGCAACTTGTTGAATCTCTTCGTGGCTTACTTTTTTAATTTTACCTTCAACTCCTAAGTCTGTTATTACTGAAATTGCGAAACAAGGGATTTGCATATGTCTTGCTACAATAACCTCTGGAACAGTTGACATGCCAACAGTATCAGAACCTATAATTCTCAGGTATTTATACTCGGCTGGTGTCTCAAGACAAGGGCCTGTTACTGCGGTGTACACCCCTTCAAATACTCGAATACCATTAGATCTTCCAATGGATAAAGCCGTTTCAATCATGCCTTTATCATAGGTGTCACTCATATCTGGAAAACGAGGTCCAAATACATCAAGATTAGGGCCCACTAAAGGACTTGGAATTAAGTTTATGTGGTCATTAAGTATCATTAAATCACCTACTTCATAATCAGGATTAACACCACCACTTGCATTTGAAATAATAAGCTGTTTAATGCCAAGATTTTTCATTACTCTAACTGGCATTGTGACTTCTTGAATGGTATAGCCTTCGTAAAAATGAAAACGCCCCTGCATAGCAATGACGTTAACTCCTGATAACTTACCTAATATTAGTTTTCCCTTGTGTCCTTCAACTGTAGAAACAGGAAAATCATGTATCTCATCATAAGGAATGGTTTGTTCAATATTTATTTTTTCGACAAGACCTCCAAGTCCTGTGCCAAGAATTATACCAACTTTGGGAGAAAAAGGAATCTTATTTTCAAGAAACTTTGTTATCGATTCGATTCTGTTCAACATATTTTAAGATTAAGTCATTAAAATTAGTCTTCCCTTGAAACTTCACCTCAATTGGTAAAAAAGCTACTGGAAGACCATCAAAGTAATTTTCAAAAAGACCCAAACGAGCGGCATCTTTTTCTGTTGTCAAAATTAACTTTTCTTCTGAATCAATCTTTTTAAAACAGTCAATAATTTTCAAAATGTCTCTTTTCTTGTAGTGATAATGGTCTCTAAATTCGAAATGTTCACACAATTCTGCTTTTGAACTTACATAATCTTTGATTTTAGTAGAGGATGCAATGCCTGTAAATAAAACTATCTTTTTGTTATCTATTTTTACTTGTTTATCGTTGAACACATATTTAGGGGTCAAATAATCAATGTATGAATAGCAAAGTTTCTGATGAAAGAATGGGGAAATTTGCTCATTTAACCTGTACTCATCTAATGGTAAAAGAGGATGTGGCGATTTTGTTACCACAATGATATCAGCCCTACTAGCTCTTTTACTGGATTCTCTAAGATGACCAAATGGCATTAGATGGTCATTAATGAACAAATTGTCATATGTAGTCAGTAAAATGTTAAGACCAGGCTTTACCCATCTGTGTTGAAAAGCATCATCCAATACTATCAATTCACATTCATCTTGAATTAAATTTTGAATGCCAACGTTTCTACTTTCAGAAACAGCTACTCTAATTTCAGGAAATTTTCTAACAATTTGTAAAGGTTCATCACCAACGTCTTTTACAAAAGAATCGCTTTTTACCCATTTAAATCCAGAAGTATCACGACCATAACCTCTACTAAGTACTGCAATCTTATTTTTATTTTCTATTAAATTTATGATGTATTCAACATGAGGAGACTTGCCACTACCCCCGGCACATAAATTTCCAACGGAGATAATAGGCACTGAATATTCTTTAGAAGAAAAAACACCTAAATCAAAAAATAAATTTCTGATGTAAACGAAAATTCCATAAAAAAGAGTAACAGGTAAAAGAAACAATCTAAGAAATGGCATATTATTTAAGGAAATAAATTTTCAATTTGAACAAATATATAAATTAATTATATGTTATTTTTGGTTTCATGAAAATATATCAAATTATTAATCATCTGGAATCTATTGCACCTCTTAGTTTACAAGAGAATTATGATAATTCTGGATTGATTACAGGCGATAAAAATGGAGACGTGCATACAGCACTTATCACCTTAGACTGTACAGAAAGTGTTGTCGAAGAAGCAATTAAAGAAAATTGTGAGCTTATTATCGCCCATCACCCGATTGTTTTTGAAGGGTTGAAAAAAATTACAGGCTCTAATTACATTGAGCGCACTATTATAAAAGCTATCAAAAACAATATTGCCATTTACGCCATTCATACCAATTTGGATAATGTAATAAATGGTGTCAATGGTGCTATAGCCAATAAATTAGGCTTAGAAAGTCCAAAAATACTCAGACCAAAATCTTCATTTATCAAAAAACTTTCCGTTTACTGTCCAAAAGATTCAGAACAGATTTTAAAAGAAAAACTTTGGGAAGCTGGAGCTGGAGATATTGGGAATTATAGCCAATGTAGTTTTAGAAGCGAAGGCATAGGAACATTCAAAGGCAATACTAATAGTAAACCTTCCATTGGCAATAAAAATGAACTTCATTCAGAAGCGGAAATAAAAATAGAAATGATTTTACCTTCTTATCTTGAAAGTAAAATTCTATCCGTAATGTTTGAAACGCATCCTTATGAGGAAGTCTCCTTTGAATTAATTACTCTAGAAAACAACAATCAGAATATTGGCTCAGGAATATTTGGCACACTTCCAAACGCTATGAAAAGTAATGAATTTTTAAAATTCATAAAAACAAAAATGAAAACCGATTGCATCAGACATACTGAATTATGCAAAGAAAAAATTCAAAAAGTGGCAATTTGTGGAGGGTCAGGCTCATTTTTACTAGATGATGCCAAAAGAATTGGTGCCGATATCTTTATCAGTTCAGATTTTAAATACCATCAATTTTTTGATGCCGATAATGAGATAATTATTGCCGATATCGGACATTATGAAAGCGAACAATACACCAAACAACTTATTAGTGACATTCTTAAGAAAAAATTTACTAAGTTTGCCACCCGTTTATCAAGTGTAAATACGAACCCAATCAATTATTTGAAATAATGGCAAAAAAGAAAGCTGTAACCACAGAATTTTCAGTTGAAGATAAACTTCACGCATTACATAAATTACAATCCATCGATTCAGAGGTTGACAAAATACGAACAGTAAGAGGTGAATTACCTCTTGAGGTTCAAGATTTAGAAGATGATTTAAAAGGTTTGGAGACAAGAATCGAAAAGATTGATCAGGACATCGAGGATAGAAATAATTTTATTAACAAAAGAAAATTAGCTATCAAAGAAGCTGAGGAACTAGTTAAGAAATACAACAAACAACTAGAAACCATCAAAAACAATCGTGAATACGATTCTTTGAGTAAAGAAATTGAATTTCAAAATTTGGAAATTGAATTAGCTAACAAGAAAATTAAAGACAGCCAGTCAAAAATTGAATTCTTAGACGTAACTAAAGCTGAAGCTACTGAGTATTACAACGAAAGAAAAGAGATTTTTGAAGAAAAGAAAAAAGAGTTAGATACTATCGTTTCTGAAACTGAAAAAGACGAGAAAAATTTGCTTAAGCAATCTGATTCCGCTGAAAAAGTTGTTGACGAACGTTTACTGTCTGCTTACAAAAGAATTAGAAAAAACTCTAGAAACGGACTCGCTGTAGTTTCTGTTGATAGAGATGCTTGCGGTGGTTGTTTTAGTAAAATCCCTCCACAGAGACAGTTAGATATCAAAGCGCACAAAAAAGTAATTGTATGCGAACATTGTGGTAGAATCTTAATCGATTCTCACATGTTTGAATCAGAACAAAAGGCATAATTTATTTTTTAAACTAAATTTGTAGGGATTCTAAAAATAGAATCCCTTTTTTTTATGCGTAATATTTTATTTACCATTTTAAGTATGTTATTGATTCAATCGGCTTACGCAAGCTTTGACTGGAACACTAACTGTAAAGAAGCCTACACGAATACGATAGAACTTAAGTTTGATAAAGCACAACAAATCTTAGAAAACGAACTAAAAAACAATCCTAACAACTCTCTTGTATATCTCATTGAAAACTATAGCGATTATCTAAAAATACAAATTAGTGAAGAAAAACGTGAATTTGACAACTTAAAATCAAAAAAGGAATATCGACTATCTAAAATTGAAAATGATAATTCTGAATCTCCATGGAAATTATATTCTGAAGCAGAAATCCATCTACAATGGGCCGCAAACAGACTAAAATTTGCTGAGTACTTCAATGCCGCCTACGAAATCAATAAAGCATACAGATTACTAACAGAAAACGATAAAAAATATCCCAATTTCTTACCCAACAAAAAAAGTCTAGGGGTTCTATATTCTCTTATTGGAAGTGTGCCAAAAAAATACAGTTGGATTTTATCAATCATTGGAATGGAAGGCAATTTAGACAGTGGTTTAAGTCTTATGAATTCCACCATTAAAAAAATGAAAACACACGATGATTTTTCATATATGGTAGAAGAGACGTATTTTCTGTACGCATTCTTAAAAATGAATTTGGATAATAACCAAAACGATTTAAAAGAACTATTAAAAGAAATTAAAAGCAGTGATTTTCTTCTGTTAAATTTCGCTGCAAGTCGAATTGCAACACAAATCGGCAATAATGATCTAGCCATTAAAATACTAGAAGAAAGAGTAAGAGGTAAAGCGTACTATCCATTTCATTATTTAGATTATCTTATTGCCGTAGGTAAACAGAATAAACTCGACGAAAGCTGTATAGAATATTTCGAACTTTACCTAAATAATTTTAGTGGCATCAACTATAAAAAATCCAGTTTAATGAGAATGAGTTGGCACTACCTCATAAATGACGATGAACAGAATTTTATTAAATACAGAAATAAAATTAACGATTTAGAAGGCCTTTACATTGGGGCGGATAAAGAAGCTCAGTTTTTTTTCGATAATAAAATTAAACCCCATAAAAATCTACTTAAAGCTAGATTGTATTTTGATGGAGGAAATTATGACAAAGCTTTAGAAAATTTAGATACTATTGATAAGCAAAAAATCAAAAATAACACCTTTGACAACTTAAAGTATCACTACCGAATGGGACGGGTTTATGAGAAATTGAATAATTCTAAAGAAGCCATACTATATTACAAAGAAACAATCAGTAAGAGCTCATCCGAATACCTACACTTTTCAGCAAAAGCTGCTCTTCAACTAGGCTTAATCTATGAAAAAATAGGTGATAAAAAACAAGCTTCTGACTACTTTCAATACTGCATTGATGTACAAAATCACTTGTACGAGCAAAGTCTTGAACAAAAAGCTAAAGCTGGGCTTGAGCGTCTAAATTAGAATTTCCAACCCATTGTGAAAATCAAACTGTAAGACGTGTTAGTTATTTTATGAGCCGGCTCAAAATTAGTACTGTATAACGATTGACCCTCAGAAAATTCACTAAAAACATATGCTAAATCAACATATCTGTATTTTCCTCGTTTTCCAATTCCAACAGTGTATGATTTTTTTTCGTCTCTAAAATTATCAATTGAACCCGTTACTTCATCATTTACTATTGGGTTCTGATAATACGAATAGCCACCTCTAATCAAAACTGGTGAAAGATTTAACTCCGCACCTATTCTGGTATTTACGACATCTGTATAGCTATTGGAAATGATATTTTCTTGATTATTAAAATAGTCGTAATCATCACCATTTAACTGCATCGTAGAGTAATCCACAAACTCAACATCAGCACTTAGTAAAAGTTTATCTAAAATCAGCGCTGCACTACCAATTACTTTCATAGGAGTAACTACTTCATAATCGTAAATTCCGTATGGAGATGTATACGTATAGGCGTAATCGCTATCGTTTAAACTATGTTGAGTTCTTATAATCATTTCCCACTCATCATGCATGTCATTAAGGGTTGGTGAATGCCATGACAATCCTACTCTAAAATTGTCATTTGCTCTGTAAATAGCACCCAATTTTAAATTGATACCACTACCTGTGGTCATTTGATTTTCATAAACATCAAAAGACTGGACAGTAGAATTTGTATCTGCAAAATTTCGCTCATTATATCTCGATTTCTTTTGATAGTTGATGTTTGTTAGACCAATTGTACCACCTAAATATAATCGTTCTTGGTACGAACCAGCATAACTAATGGCAAACTCGCCAGAAGAACCCGAAATACTGGTTTGATTAAATTGATCTTGACCTGTTTCAACTTCTCTGAAATAGTTCCCGTCATCAATCCAACCGTTTGAATCCGTTTGCAAATCAATTAAATCAGTATCGAAAGCTCCCAACTCAAAAAATGGATCTAAATCATCTAACTTATATCCCATAGCAGATGCTAAATACACGTCTACTAAAGAGGAATTTGAATTATATGCACTCTGAATAGTGTTAGACCTGTAGATGTTGGTCGTATTATAAGCAAAACCTATATTTGTTCTTCGCCAGTCAGAGTCCTTATTAGACGTTACTGGGGCAACAAAACCTACAGAAGGTAAATTAAAATTACCCGTACTGTTAATTATTTTGTTCCCTTTGTAGTAAGAAGTCATATCTCGACCACTCAAATCCAAGGAATAAGCGAAATCGTATGACTGATATACACCTAGACCAGCGGGGTTAGTGCTGAGAGTAGAAATATCAGCGCCCAAAGCGCCAAATGCATTAGCCATCCCAGCAGTTCTAGCAGTCCCTATTACATCTGTTTGAGAGAAAAATAAAGCGTCTTGATGAGATTGAGAAAAAGCAGTTAATGCTGTAACTACAAAGCATGTACTTAAAATATATTTTATCATAGTTTTAATTATCTAGGTCTCCTACCACTCCCTCCTCTTGGTGACGATATTCTTGGAGAGGAATTGTAAGACGGTTTTGAATATGAATTATTTGACGGTATTTTTATTGAATTATTTTCAATTGGTTTTTTTGTTTTTGAAGGTTTACTGTAAGCAGGTCGAGTAATTGCCGGCTTGCTATTTTGTGGCGATTTCTGATTAGTATTTACAGACTGGTTAAACACAGGCTTAGAAAAAGAGTTATTAACGTTTGAATTAGAATTAGTGTTATTAAACTTATTTGAAGTTGGTTTTCTATTACTAATCTCGGTAGTTTGTTGAAAATTGTAAGTCGGTTTCTTTTCTCTTTCAAAATTATCTTTAGAATACGTTTGAGGCTTTCTATTTTTCACCTCTGTACTGTACAAAGTAGCAAAGCTTTCTGGTGTTTTATTTTTATTATTTTCTCTAGGACCATAATAAATACTATTGTTGTCATAGGAATTATAATACGTTGGATAACCGTGCGCTAATAAACCATCATAATGTCCGTAGTAGCCGTGGTGGCCATGATGGTAGTGATGATTATAGAAAGGATGATAATAATATGGACTGTATGCATAATTGTAATAAAATGGGTCATAATAGTAAGGATCCCAGAAATTATATCCATAATAAATACTTACACCACAATGTAAAGGATTACTTGAATACCAAAAAGAGTTAGTATAATAATTATTATAGTAGCTAAAACCGAATCCAGGACTATGAAAACGTCTTAAACGAGACGAATATTGGTAATCGTAATAATCGTCTGAAGAATACTCATCAACATAGTCTTCTTCAGTTGAATACTCCTCTTCTATAGCTTCTTCGCCAACAGATACAACGGTTTCATTTTGTTCGGCAAGATCGGCGTATTTATCAGTTGTATAATAAATTTCATCTTTAAAACCCGATGAAGTAGTTTCAATAGTAATACAGGAAGAGAAAACCAATATTATAGAAAACAAAAAAAGGAGTGAACTTTTCATAATAATTTATTTAAAGATAGCGATAGTTTTAAGCTTATTCGCTAAAAAGTTTAATTTTGTCATACTTATAACGCACAATCAACTGTAAAATTACAAACAAACTTTCAATATAAAAAATGGCAAAGAATTTCACTAGTCGAGCTGAGGATTACTCCAAATGGTATAACGAATTAGTTGTCAAAGCAGATTTGGCGGAAAATTCAGGTGTGAGAGGATGCATGGTTATCAAACCGTATGGTTTTGCTATATGGGAAAAAATGCAAAGTGAATTAGATAGAATGTTCAAAGAAACTGGACACTCAAACGCCTACTTTCCCCTATTTATCCCAAAATCGTATTTAAGTAAAGAAGCTCAACACGTAGAAGGTTTTGCCAAAGAATGTGCAGTTGTAACACACTACAGACTTAAAAGTAGTGAAGATGGCAAATCGGTAGTCGTAGACCCTGATGCTAAACTCGATGAAGAATTAATCGTAAGACCAACTTCTGAAACTATTATCTGGGATACTTACAGAAAATGGATAGAGTCTTACAGAGACCTACCTATATTGGTCAACCAATGGGCAAATGTTGTGAGATGGGAAATGAGAACTCGCCTATTCTTAAGAACTGCTGAATTTTTATGGCAAGAAGGCCATACAGCACACGCCACAAAAGAGGAAGCCATTGAAGAAACAGAACAAATGATTGAAGTTTATGCTCGTTTTGCTGAAGACTTCATGTCTATGCCTGTAATAAAAGGCTTAAAAAGTGAAAACGAAAGATTTGCTGGTGCCTTAGAAACGTATTGCATTGAATCACTCATGCAAGATGGGAAAGCTCTACAAGCTGGAACATCGCATTTTTTAGGACAAAATTTTGCAAAAGCATTTGATGTAAAGTTTACAAGTAAGGAAGGAAAACAAGAATACGTTTGGGCAACCTCTTGGGGAGTATCAACACGTCTAATGGGTGCGCTAGTTATGACTCATTCTGATGATCACGGTCTAGTGCTACCTCCAAAACTAGCTCCTTTTCAAGTAGTCATAGTACCCATTTACAAAGGTGAAGATCAATTGAAAACTATTAGTGAAAAAGCCAAAGCGATAAAAAAAGAACTAGAAAATGCTGGTGTTAGTGTTAAGTATGACGACAGAGACACACACAAGCCAGGATGGAAATTTTCCGAATACGAATTTAAAGGCGTTCCTCTTAGGGTAGCTATTGGACCTAGAGACCTAGAGAATAATACGGTTGAATTAGCAAGAAGAGATACGCTAGAAAAAGAGGTCGTTAGCATGAATGATTTGACTAATAAAGTCGAACATTTGTTGGAAAAAATACAAGAAACCCTTTTATTAAAAGCCCAACAATTTAGAGACGATAATACACACCATGCATCTGATTGGCAACACTTTAAAGAGCTAATTGCAAAAGATTCTGGATTTGTATATGCCCATTGGGACGGACCCGCGGAAACTGAACAAAAAATAAAAGAAGAAACCAAAGCCACAATACGTTGCATTCCATTAAACAATAAACAAGAAGAGGGAACGTGTATTTACAGCAAAAAACCTTCTTCTCAAAAGGTAATTTTTGCTAAAGCTTACTAATGGAAAATTCAAAAAAAATAATAAATAGATTAAGTAAAAAAGCTGCTACTAAACAAGAAGTATTTAGAGTAAGTAAATCTGTATTCAATACTTTAAAAAACGTTGCAAAGGAGTTATCAGAAGATTTGGAAAGTCAAATCACTCCTATTGATGAAAATGTTGAAGTAAAATATACCGATAAAGGCGAATTTGAAATTGAAATCAAATTCTCAGGAGATACTCTTATCTTCCACATGCATACCAATACGTTTTCCTTTGACAAAACACATCAAATATGGAATTCTAAATATGTAAAAGAAGATAAATACCGGGCATATTGTGGCGTTATAAATGTGTATAACTTTCTGAGTGACAGTTTTAAATACAACCGAGAAAACGATTTGGGGTTTTTGCTCGGACGAATTTTCATTAATAAAGATCAGCACTTTTTTACAGACGGAACAAACAAGTTGGGTTTTCTATACAATGATTTCGATCAATCCACAATAAATAAAGACATCCTCAAAAACATAATCGAAGAGTTAATGCTCAATGCTATGGACTTTGAACTTCTCACTCCCCCATTTAAAGATGTTCAGGTTGTAAGCCTCCACCAAGTGTTGGAAATGAGCAAGAAAATGAAGCTTAAAACCTCTAAAAAATTAGGTTACAGGTTCAACAGCGAAAAATTATAGTATTTTTTTTCTCAACCTCTTTGTGAAATTGTAAAAGATATTATATTTGCACTCGCCTTTTTTAAAGGACTAACATACTGGCCCCTTCGTCTAGTGGTTAGGACGCCAGGTTTTCATCCTGGAAACAGGAGTTCGATTCTCCTAGGGGCTGCGAACCCACTCTGAATTCAGAGTGGGTTTTTTTTTGCCTTAAATCATATTGATTAACTTGCAGTCCAATTAACTCATTCAGATGAAGTTTGTTTACCAAAGCATACTCGCACTTATTTGTTTGTCATTATTTCTATTTTCCACTAAAAACAAGAAAAAAAGCAAACCAAAAGCAATAAAAAATACAATCTTTGCTCATAGAGGATTGCCTCATTTAGCTGAAAATTCTCAAGAGGGATTTTCGGAATCAAAAGCTCTTGGATTTACAGCCTTAGAAACCGATGTAAATTTCACAAAAGATAATCAACTGGTGTTGTTTCATGATAAAAACCTAAAAAAACAATTAGGAATTGACAAAGACATCAATGAAGTGTTTTGGAAAGACATTGAACAGCTTAAAATTCGTCACAAGGGGGAAGTTACTTCTAATAATGTCATACGATTAGAAGATTTTCTAATTGAGAACTACGGCTTTAACACTGTATATCTTGACTTTAAAGTAACATCGAAATCTGTTGCTGATAGTCTATTATCCTTAATGGAAAAATATGAAGATCATGAGCGCTACTTAATCGCAGATGCTAATATTCTTTTTTTAGCCTATTTAAAATACAGGAATCCGAAAACTCAAACTGTTTTAGAAGGCTTCAACAAAGGTAAAGAATGGACCTATTACCTAGTTCCAGAACGGTTTAAACCCAATTATTGGGCGAGTTTTTACTCCGAAATAGACGAGAATCACATATCATTTTTAAAAAATAAAAATTTACTAGAAAATAAAATCGTGTATGGTATTGATAAAAACAATATTCAAGACGCAAAATTAAAAGGCTTGAAACATCTCATTGTAGACTATCACCCCTCAATAAAATCACTTTTTGAATATTAATTTCATTAAAACGTCATATTCCTACAAATAGTTATAGATTGCAAGAAGATAAATGAACAATGTCTAAACTCCCAAAACAACATCAATTTTTAGATTTATCCGACTACGGCCGTACCCCTGCACGTTGGATAGCTAAGTCGCTAAAAAACACTCGTTTTACACCTATTCATGTAACAACTTTATTCATTATTTCTGGTTTTTTAGCTATTGCTTGCATTCTCTACGGACACTACTATTTGGCTGCTTTTTTCTTAGTACTAAAGTCCATTTTAGATGCAGCAGATGGCGAACTATCTCGTTTAAAAAACACACCCTCATATGTCGGCAGGTATTACGATTCTATCGCCGATTTTATTTTGAATTTTTTATTCCTACTCTGTTTTTGGTCTGTAGGTGAACAATCCATTCTATACATGCTTTTATCCTTTTTCTTAATTCAATTACAAGGAACGGTGTATAATTTTTACAACGTTATTTTGAGAAACAGTGTAAATGGAGACTCAACCAGTAGGGTTTTTGAAGACAAAGCGCCCATAGCTCTTAAAGGAGAAAAACAAAGCACAGTTAATTTCTGCTATAAACTGTATGACATACTGTACATCACCTTTGATAAATGCATGTACATTATGGATAACAAAGCCAGTCAATGCCAACCGTTTCCAAAATGGTTTATGACTATTATTTCTTTTTTCGGATTAGGGTTTCAATTACTTATAATGGCTATAATGTTGGTCTTAAACCTTGAAATGTACATCATTCCTTTTTTCATTTATAGTTCAGTATTTATTTTGGTATTTATTGGTATTCGAAAAGTCTTCCTCAAATAACTTTTTTGAAAATTGAGAAGTGTTTTTTTCTCAAAATAAAAGGACTAAAAACAAGCAACACTAAAACATAGTATCTCCACTTTATCTTCCTTTAGTTATATCTTTTATTAATTATTGTATACATTTGACTAATTATTAAAAGCTAGAAAAATCTTATTCACCATGAAAAATGCATTATTCCTCCTATTTACTTTTTTTTCGTTCCAACTTTTCAGTCAAACGCATTACATAGAAATACATGAAAATCAAAGAGTGGCTTCATTGTTAATGACAGAAACTGAATATGCAAGCTGGAAAACTAACTATGATTATAGCGATCAAACTACTAGAGAAGCTCTCTTCCAAGATATATATCTAAAGTTTGAGGACGATTTCGATTTTATTTTCTTAATACTCAAAGAACCAACTTTGCCGGCCAACATGCCTACTGGTGAGCTCATCCAAGTATCTAATAGTGTTCAAGGCATTGGTCTTAACGATTATGATTACTCATCTAATTATGGTTCGAATGGTAAACTCCAATCTGTTATTCATTTGGGTCGTTTTAATTATATGCGATTAGGCCCATCTCTACATGAATTAATGCATAATTGGGGAAATTTTGCAATAACAACACATGCTTTATTTGAATTTGGCACAAATCTCAACTCTTTTGAGTTTGTTCCTCATTGGGGTTTTACTGGAGGAAGCACTAAAGGACAATTGGGTGGTTTTGATCAAAATACATTAGTTGAAAATGGAAGTAACTCTTACACCGTTGCCTCTTTTGGCTCATTTGCAAATGGAGGGAACTCTGTTCCTTACAATGAAATGGAACTATACCTCATGGGAATGATTCCTGTAAGTCAAGTGAGTGACTTTGACGTATTCAAGTCTATTACTTCTCAAATTGACAATGGCAACGACACATACACTTTTACAGCTAATCAAAGAGAAACTTATACACCCACTTCTTTAGTAAACCTATTAGGAGAAAGAGTTCCAAGTTCAACAACTGCACAGAAAGACTTTAAAGCACTGGCAATAGTTTTAACTGATAGTCCTCTAACCGAAAGCGAATGGGATCAGATCGATAACGATATAGTACAGTTTTCTAAAATAGGCCCAGACGATCAAGCTTCAATCCATAACTTTTGGGAAGCAACGAATCAACTCGGCACAATTGATTTTGGAAACCTATCACAAAGTGTTATTGATACTAGTCAACAAGATATTTTGGTAAACAGTATTGAAGTACAAGTGCAAAATAATGTGTCAGCCGTTATTGTAAACCAAGATTTACAAATGACAGCTACTGTTCTTCCTGCTAATGCCACAAATACTGGTGTAACATGGTCAGTAGTAAATGAAACAGGTATGGCTACCATAAGTAATACAGGACTACTAACAGCAAATTCTTTAGGTGCTGTTACTGTTAAAGCAAGTGCTCAAGATGGCTCTGGGATATTCGGAGAAAAAAGCATTACTATTGCTGAAACAATAAATGTAAAAGACTTTAAAAAAGTAGCCTTGAAAATTTATCCAAATCCAGCAAAAGATCAAATTCACATCAATGCTAAAATTGATAATATCAAAATCTTTGACGTACTTGGAAAAAACATTGAAAACTATTACACTGAACAAAGTGATAATAAAACTAACATCTATTTTGAATCAATTAAGCCAGGTATATATTTTATCAAACATGAATCTAATACTCAGAAAATAATAATTGAATAAATAGTAAAGTTACCTCCCACAAACTTTTTTAAAATCACAATAAGTGCAAACATCGTGGTCAGTTGTGGGGTAAAAATCGGTGTTTTCGTCTACTATTTCTGAAAGAAGTGTTTTTAACTGAATTTCGAATTCATCCAGCACCAAAGTATCCATTTTTAGAGGGATTTTTCCCATTTTAACATAAATTAACCCGTCTTCTAAATTTCTCAATGAGTAATTTCCTGCTCTAAATGATGTGTCATCCTTCAGCACACTTTTAGAGTATAAATAGGCATAGGTCATTAGCTGAAAAGCCTTGGACATTTTTGGATTGGTAATCAGTTCTGAAAATTCATTGAATTTCAAATCATTCTGTTCCACTTTTCCAGATTTATAATCAACAATCCGAATAGCATCTCCTATTTGGTCCACTCTATCCACATTTCCAAAGAGTTTGAAATCTACACCATTAACAGAAAAATCATAAGCCAATGATCGTTCGGTATCTGTAACCTTTAATGGCTCTACTGTATTTTTCAGGAACTGTTTTTCTGCATCAAAATAATTCTTGATAAGACGTTGAGCAACCTTCCAAATTAGATGATTTTTGCCTAGATACATGGCTTGTCCTACCTCTTTTTTGAAGCCTTCATCTACCAGTATCAAGCTAAGTTCTTCTATTTGATCAAGGTGATCAGCATTTAATTCTGCTTCTAAATATCCTTGATAAGCTTGGTGCAATGCCTCATGAATTATGGTCCCAAATGAATGTGCTTCCATATACTCGACCATCTCATCTTCAACATATATTTTAGCAATGTATTTGAAGTAAAACTGCAACTTACAATTGATAAAAGTATTAAGAGAAGTTGGCGATACTTTATGAGTAGCCCACTCAATAATACGCTGCTTTACATCCTCCGATTTACTGATGCAAATGGGTTCGAATTCTGTAGAATGTGAAGCATCGGAATTCAACACTTTTTCCTTGATATTCAAATGAGAAAGTTCATTGGTTATCTGAGTGATGAAACGGCTTTTTTCACCACTACCAAAATCATCATTTTGGGTGTTGTAAAGTAAAAAAACGTTTTCAGCTCGTTGAAGTAAACGGTAAAAATGATAGGCGAAAATAGCGTCTCTTTCCTCATGAGTAGGCATTTTAAAATACTTCTTCAATACAAAAGGAATGAATGAATTTACAGATTTTCCGGCAGGTAATTTTTCTTCGTTAACACTAAGAACGATAAGGTTTTTAAAGTCCAAAGTTCGTGTTTCCAATACTCCCATCATCTGAAGACCATTTAGAGGCTCCCCCATGAAAGCAATGGTTTCTCTGGCTATGATTTGAAAAAAGATAGCTCTAAGTGTTTTTAAATCCATATCCGAATCAAAATCTACTAGATGATTTTCTAATACTTGTAAAGATTTATAAAATGAAAATAGTATCTCAGATTCTACACTTGCTTGTTCATTAACTAACTGATTCTTCAACACATCAAAAAGCGACTTTATACTGTGTAAACACATATCGGATTGACTCCAGTCGCCCAGCAATAAAGAAAAAATGTCCCACTGATGGTGCTCGTTAAAGTGTTTTCTTAAGTTTGAAACACTAATAAAAAGTATCCTTTCTTTAGCCAAATACTGGTTAATCTCCTTGAATAAGGATGGCTCAAACAAACGGCTTAAATATGGATGCCTAAATATTTTTTGCAAGTCTTTAACAAAAAACTTTTGCTGGGGGTTGTTTGCTTTCTTTAAGTGCGATTTAAAAAGTAAGTCAATCAAACTGTACAAAGGTGTAGTGCCAAGCGGAGCACCCATAGTGATGTTTACCGCTGTAATACTTTCCGGTAAATTATTCAAAACTGGAAACAAAAGGTTTTCATCAGCAAGAACCAAAGCCGTTTGGCTATTGCTTAAATCACTTTTAGAAAAATCATTTAAGAGATTTCCAGCTACTCTCGATTGCCCTACATTTTTAGCACAACCTATGATATTAATATTTTTATCTTTCTCGAAGAAATTTGTCACCTTACTCCTTCCCCACTTCTTAAAATGTTGTCTTAAAAATAAAGCCGCCTCATGCTTTTCATTGTCAACATAATGGGAATCGGCATCCCAAAATAATCGAGCATTTTTATGGGTTACAAAATGATTTATTATTTGATTTTCAGCAGTAGTAAGTGCATTTAACCCCACAAACCAAACCTCATCAAATTGATGCTTGACTGTCAGAATAGAGTCGGCAGCCTTTCTGTAAGCTAAGCCCTGATATGCTAGGTTTTCTTCAAGCAGTGAAGCGGTAAATGTTGAATACCATTCAAATAAATACGCAAAGAACTGAACGTAATTTTCTTGAAAAGGCGTTAGTTCAGCACTGTTCAAACTCCATTGTTCTAATTCTTTAATGTCTCTTAGATTTGTTAGTAATGCCTTGGCATCAACCATGTAGCGATCCATTTCATTAAAGTCATATAAAATAGTTTGACTCCATTTTAAAAACTGCTCGAACGTATCTTCGTTTTCTGGTGGTCTATTAGAATTGAATACCTCATACAATCTAAATTGAAGACTTAAATTATCGATAGTGCTGAGGCCTGAAAGTTCGGTTATAAAATCCTCTATGGAATATATTTTAGGCAACCATATAGGTTCATCTATTTTTTGAGACAAATGGTGTTTTAAGAAAACTATAGAACGTTTAGAAGGCAATACAATGGTGATATCATCAATTCGCTTTCGATTTGAAAGTATTTCTTGGGCGATATTTTCTAAAAATGAGCCTACCATGATATAACTTTATCTGCATTTTCAGTGTAAATAATAAATTTAGACACCTTTTTAAAACCCATCATTTTCAGCAAGTTAGAGTAATTATCCACTTGTGATTTATGACTTTCCATGTTTGATGAAGAACCGGTTTTATAGTCTATGACTTTAACCTCATCGGCTTTTATTAAAAGCCTGTCTGGAATATAAGTGTCTCCGCTATTTAATAAAATTTCTTGCTCTGTTTTAACTTCCCATTCTTTAGAAAAGAAAGACTTTATTTCTTCGTCATTTAACAAATCATCTAACCGAATTTTAAGCTTGGATTTGAGTTCAGCAGTCAGTAAACCGTTTCTTTCTAAATCGTTAAGAACCTTATCTTTATCGTCAATGTATTGAATTTTTGACAAAGCATCGTGCAATAAACTACCCCACTGTTGCCTATCTAACTTTACATCCCATAATTGGTTTGAATTATTTTTCAACTGTATAACCTTTCGCCAATTAGATAAGGATGTGTAGTTCAAACTATAGGCCTTTTCTGTCTCCTCCTCCTGGCTTTTTTTCGGTGTTAATTGACCAATCCTTACAGGGAAATTAGCTTGACTTTCATTAAAATAGTATGCTATTAACTGGCTCAGTGAATTGAACTTATCACTATTTCCAAATGATTCTGTATAGATGTATAGTTGTTCTTTAGGTCTAGTCATTGCAACATACAGAACATTTAAGTCGTCCATACGGGATTTATGGTTCTCTGTTTCGTGAAATTCAGCATAATCAGATTTTTCTAAATCCTTATTATTGTCTAATAAAGCTACTTTCATTTTCTTTATCTTGCCTCTAGCATCAACCCACAATTCTTTAGCAGCTTTTCCAACTTTCCAGTTAAATGGAATAAATACAATTGGAAATTCTAAGCCTTTGGATTTGTGAACAGTCATTACCTTAACCGCTTCGGTATTTTCAGGAACTACTATGGCTTCTTTCTCATTGTTCTTCTCCCACCATTCCAAGAATGCTGAAACGTCATTGCTATTCTTTATAGAAAATTTGTGAACCGCATCTAGAAAATACTGCAAATAAATATCTCTCGAAGACAACCTAAATACTTTAATTAATCGTTCGACTAAATCATAAATCGGTAATTCCCACAGCGATTGTGGATTAAAGCTAATTCCTAAAGATTCAAGATAAGTGTAAAATGATGATAACTCCCCCTTGCCTATAGAATCTAGTAAATGGTGTAAAGACTGTTCTTTATTATTTTCTCTTTGATGTAGGTATGTCAGTATAAACGTTTGTGCAACTTTATCAACAGGGTGATGTAAAAAGGCTAATACAGATAATACGAATTGTACTTCTTTGGAAGCATTGAGTAAAAGCGCTTCATCGGACAATACATTAATTCCTTCGGCATTAAGGCTTGAAGCAGCTGCGTAAGTTTCGTTTTTTTGTCGACATAATATGGCCATGTCTTTTAAGCTATACCCTATAGAAAGTAATTCTTTAATTTGTAAAATTATTTTGCCCATAACCTCTGCCTTAAACTCTTTTGATTTGGGAGTTAAGTCAATGTGTATATACCCTCCCTCTTTACCCATTGGGTTTTGCTCATTTGAAGTATATATCTTGCTAAGTTCTGGACTTATAATTGTTTTCAGTTTTGTAAAAAACGAATTATTAAATTTGACTATCTCTTTACAACTGCGCCAATTATCTGATAAGGCCTTGTTCTCAGAATTTATCAGTAGACTTTTTTTGAGTTCATTAGGGTTTGGCAACAGTTCAGAATGTAGAATGTCGTTTGGTAGCTGAACGAACTGTTCGACCTCTCCACCTCTCCATCTGTAAATAGATTGTTTAGCATCGCCAACTATAAGGTTTTGATAGCCTTCTGACAATGAATTATGCACCAACGGCAATAGGTTATGCCACTGCATTACAGAAGTATCTTGAAATTCATCTATCAAAAAATGGTGGTAACGTTCGCCAAGACGTTCATAAATAAATGGCGCAGGCTCTTTCCTAATTATTTCGGCAATCGCATTATTAAATTCTGAAATATGCTTTACATTATTTTCTTCTTTAAATTGGTCAAGCTCTTTTGACAATTCATTTAATACTGCTATCGAATAAATGTTTTTTGAAAGTAATTTATTAAACACATAGTCTTTATACTCTTTAGCTATGAATTCCTGTAATTGAGTATACAAATCAATTAAATAAGCCGAGTTAGACTCTATGATGGCTTTCTTATCTTCATCTTGACTTTTGGAACACCAGTGGTTGTTTTCAACGTTTTTCCTAAGTGTATTATTTGGAAAAATGGTTTTGGATGAAGGCTTTTTTAAATTATCAAAATAGTTGTAGAAAAAACTCCTTGTAAAATCGGCTGCCACTAAATTATTCTTTTTACAAAACAATAAGAATTCTGAACGCTTTTCTAGTAGCCTATTTTCAAAGACAGTCATTTCTTTAAAAAGAGTATTTCTCACTTCCAAACAATCAGAAATACTAACATTTGAAAGGGATTTAATAAATTTTTCAGACTTTTCAGAAAACAAATGCATCGAAAAACTTTCTAGAGAACGCTCAATATTATAGCTTTTTCCTTCGTCCGCATTTGATAATGCATAGTCAACTAAAGCTTCTGAGAGTTCTTCGTTTGCACCGATTCGGCTAATCAAAAAAGAAACGGTTGGCTGAATCAACTGATTTTGATCCATTTCTACCTCAAAGGCTTGTGCCATTTGTAAATCATGAGCAAAGGTTCTAACAATTTTAAAAACAAACTTATCAATCGTTGAAATGGATAAATCTGCATAATTATGAAGTATAGCAGAAAGTATATTTTTTGAACGTTTAATTATTTCCTCATCAGAAAATGAAGTGTCTTCTTTTATGTGACTAAAAAATGAATTTTGGACATCTTTACCAACGCCCTTAGATAAATCAGCGATAAAAGACAAAACTCGTTCTTTCATCTCAGAAGCAGCTTTGTTCGTAAAAGTGATGGCTAGAATATGCCTAAAGTATCTGGGATTAAATTCCTTTCCATTGCCAATGAGAGCAATACGAATGTAGTTCCTAACTAAGGTGTAGGTTTTTCCAGAACCGGCTGAAGAGCGATATATTTGAAGATTTTTAGTCATTTATTACTTCGCAAAATAGACAATTATGTATTATTTTATTAATTATTAGAAGCATACTTTATTCACAATTTTTAAGTTATGAATTGTGTAGATAAAAGTCAGTAAATGATTATTAAATGGTTTGAGATAACCTTATATTTGTACTTATGTTAACATCTAAATACTTTTTATCGTTTGTAATGGTAGTTATTGCTGTTATATCATCGTGTAAAAATCCAGGATGTACTGACCCAAACGCCTCAAATTATAATTCAGATGCTGACAAAGAAGACAATTCTTGTATCTACGACAATCTGAACGTACAATTCAATTTTAAAAACAACCAAGAGCCATTTAATAGATACGATACCATCAATTTTGATGAAGGCTCATTTAGAGTTGAAAACATTACATTTTATATTTCTGACATTACTTTGAATACTGTTACCGACAACTTTAATGCCCAAGATGTTCATCTTGTAAAATTAGATGAACCTAGCACTATGGCTTTCAAAGTAACTGCCCCTAACGGCAACTACGAAAGTGTTTCGTTTGGACTTGGACTTACGCCAGAGCTTAACGGCACTACACCTTCTGATTATCCCACCGACCATCCGCTTGGACTTAATCAGAATACCTACTGGCCAATGTTATCCCCTTCTTATATTTTTGTAAAAATTGAAGGCAAAATGGATACTTCCCAAACATCAAACTTTTACCCGCTAACTTACCACCTAGCCCACGAAGATTTATTTCGAACTTTATCGTTTGAAAAAAGCATTTCTCTTGAAGAAAACAGCTCGTCAACTTTGAATTTTACTATCAATCTATCTGAATTGTTTATCAACATTGACCTTTCGCAAGAACTTGCTCATGAAAGGACCTCAAGTCCTCTAGCAAATCAGATAATCACAAACTTTTCAAATGCTATCACACTGGAATAAAATAGCGTTTCTTTTTTGCACTCTTGGACTTCTTTCTTGCGAGAGAGATACGCCTGTTGTTTTGCCCATTGATTTTAATCCAAGCTATGTCATTTTTGATGTTCCTAATAGATTTCCACAACCAAATTTACCAGATGACAATCCCCTCACCGAAGAAGGAATTGCTCTAGGTAAAAAATTGTTTTACGACCCCATACTTTCAGGAAATAATACCCTTGCGTGTGCCGATTGTCATTTTCAATCCAAAGGCTTTAGCGATCCACTAGCAGTAAGCATTGGTATCGAAGGTATTGCTGGAACTAAAAATGCATCTGCAATTATAAATGCAGCATGGAATACCTCCAATTTTTGGGATGGAAGAACCATTTCATTAGAGGAGCAAGCTTTAGGTCCTGTTACTAGTTTCATTGAACTTCATTCCCCATCTTGGAGTCAAGTTTCGCAAGAGTTAATGGATAACAATGAGTACAAAAGCCTATTCAAACAAGCTTTCGACACAGATGTTATTGATTCCTCACACGTGGTTAAGGCAATTGCCCAATTTGAAAGAATAATAATTTCATCAGAATCTAAGTTTGATAAGTTTCTGGATTATGAAGCCAGCTTAACCCCATCAGAATTAAGAGGAAAAGAAATTTTTAATACAGAAAAAGGCGATTGTTTTCACTGCCATTCTTACCCATTATTTACAAGTAATTTATTCCACAACAACGGTTTGGACCCTGAAGAATTAATGGACAATGGTCGTTACAATGTTACTAATGATCCTAATGACAAAGGTAAGTTCAAAAGCCCAACACTTAGAAATGTAGAGCTTACAGCGCCGTACATGCACGATGGTAGATTTGCAACTTTAGAAGAAGTTATTGAACACTATAATTTTGGGGGACACAATTCCTCAACCATTGATCCACTGATGAAAAAAGTGGGAATTGGATTAGGATTGACCCAGCAAGATAAAACCGATCTCTTAAATTTCTTAAAAACATTAACCGATACTGCTTTCATAAATAATCCTGATTTTCGACCTTAGCACTAATTTTGAATAAATGCGTAACACCCTTTACCATACTTTACTTTTACTCTTTAGTATTTTATTGCTTGGCTATTCCCATTCATTATTGGGCCAAGACTTGAGATGTGGTACAATGGAACGGTTTGAACACGAATGCAAAGAAAATCAAGATTTACTACTGAACAGAAAGGCCATCAACAAGAAGATTAAAAAGTGGAAAAAAAATAACATTGCGAATGAATCATTTGTAATTCCTGTAGTATTTCACATCATTTACAAGAATGAAAACGAATACATTCCGTTCGAACAAATAATGAGTCAATTAGACGTTTTAAATCAAGATTTTAATCGGACAAACCCAGATGCAAATCAAACGCCTAGTGAATTTTCAGACGTTGCTGCAGACTGCAACATTAGTTTTTGTTTGGCACAACGTACTGAAAATAACGATAGTACTACTGGAATAACATACACTGAGACTAATGTTAGTTCATTCTCATTGTACGATAACAGAATATTCCAAGATTCACTCGGTGGAAAAACCATTTGGATTAGCTCTGATTACCTCAACATTTATGTTTGTGACTTAACCAATGCCCTCGGATTTTCTTCATTTCCTGGAGGCGATGAAAATAGAGACGCCATTGTGGTTGATTTCTCAAACTTTGGAACAATCAACGTTTCACCCCCATTCAACAAAGGAAGAACCGCAACTCATGAATTGGGTCATTGGCTTGACCTCTATCACATTTGGGGTCCTGGTAACTGCGGAAGCGATGAAGTTGAGGACACTCCAAGTCAAGAAATTGAAAACTATGGTTGTCCAAGTCATCCTAGTCCTAGTTGTGATAATAATGGTGATATGTTTCAAAATTATATGGACTACACCAATGATGCTTGCATGAATCTTTTTACAAACGGTCAAAAAGAAAGAATGCATGCCACCCTAAATACCGAAAGACAAGGAATCGGCAATACAGATTTTTGCGCATTACCTTTCGAAGATATTGGGATAAACGATAATATCTTACCTGCTAACAACCAAAGTTATTGTGGTCTTAATCTTGAACTCAAAACATCTCTGTTCAATTACTCTGAAAACGCAATTAATTCGGCAAGTATTTACTATCAAATTGACAATAACCCTGCCGTTGAATTTGAGTGGAATGGAAATTTAAGCCCCTATTCATCACAGGAAATTAATCTAGGAAATCAAAATTTTAGTACTGGAGAACATACATTAAAAATTTACAGCTCTTCACCCAATGGTTTTAGAGATATAAATCCAAATAATGATACTACTAGCGTTACTTTCAACATAAGTGAAGGAATAAGTATCGATTTTGTTATTCAAACAGATAATTATGCCGAAGAAAATTATTGGGCAATTTTAAACAGTCAAAACGATACTGTAGTTTCTGAAAATGAACTTATCAGTAATGGAATGAATTCCTTCAGTTATTGCCAAGATATTGACAGTTGCTACACACTAGTAATTTACGATAACTATGACGATGGTATCTGTTGTGATTTTGGCAACGGATATGTTTCAGTTAACGGTCAAAATTTCAATGGTAATTTTGGTTCTGAATTGCAAATCGACTTATGCAATACAATTGGAATAAATGAATTAAAGGTTGATAACAGTTTTAGAGTTTACCCCAATCCTTCTAGTGACAAAGTAAATATTGAAGCAACTAAACCAATTGAAGAAGTAAGATTAGTTGATATTTATGGTAAAAATGTGTTTCAAAAAAATTGCTCTAGCAACAAAGAACTCGTAAGTTTGCAACACCTTAACTCTGGAGCTTACTTCTTACAGATAATTACTAACGAACAAATACAGTTTATTAAGATCATAAAACAATGAGAAAAGTCTTTATTCTACTAACGTTTTGCTTAATGTCAATTATTACTATTGCTCAAATAAGTATTAGCAAAACACCTGTTAGCTCAATTCATACACTTTCAAGAGATGTTCCAACATTACAAATTGAAGCTCCAAACATGTATGAAATTGAAAAAGAAGATGAAGAATCATCTTTAAAAGGAAAACCTTACCGATATGCTACATTACTAGATTGTGATATTGATCCAACTACTAATGGATTGTGGGAAGAGTTAGAGAATGGTGTAAGAGTATGGCGATTAAATATTGAATCTGAAAATGCAAAAGCCTTATCGCTTTATTTTGATGCATTCTGGATTCCATCAAACGGAGAACTATACATTTACAATGAAGATAAAACTAAAATATTAGGTGCTTACACCAATAGAAATAATCACGAAAGTGGTGTATTTACCCATGAGATTTTAGAAGGTGAAAAATTATGCATCGAATATGTTCAGAATGGTTCAGGCGAACCTATTTTACATATAAATAAGTTGTCTTATGCCTACCGTTCTGTCGCAATTGCTAGAGATTTTGCAGATTTTGGAGATTCAGATGATTGTCAAAATAATGTAAACTGCTCTCCTGAGGGCGATGACTGGCAAGAGCTAAAAACAGCCGTATGTAGAATTAGTTTACGAATTGGCGCTAACACTTACTGGTGTAGTGGTTCATTAGTAAACAATACTTCAGAAGACTGCACCCCCTATGTTTTAACTGCTGAGCACTGTGCTTATGACGATGATAACAATGCATATGCAACTACTAATGACTTGAATCAATGGGTGTTTTATTTTAACTATGAAGCTGATGAATGCGAAAATCCTACTTCAAGCCCTTCATCAAACACTATGACCGGATGCTCTTATGTTTCGAGAAGCAGTAACAATGGAAATTGGAACAGTACTTCAGACTTTTATCTTGTTGAATTAAACAATAGTTTACCGTTTAATTACGGCTTATATGTTGCCGGTTGGAACAGAGGTAATACTGCCTCAGCAGAAGGAGTAGGTATTCATCACCCAGCAGGAGACATTAAAAAAATATCTACTTACACACAATCAACAAGCTCTGCAAACAATGGGTTAGATTGGAGAGTAAGATGGGTAGAAACTACAAATGGACATGGCGTAACCGAAGGAGGTTCATCTGGAAGTCCTCTGTTAAATATGGATCAGCAAATTGTTGGCACTTTATCAACTGGCTCTTCCTATTGCTCATTTCTTAATGGCTACGATTATTACGGTAAATTTTCTGAAAGTTGGGATCAAAATGGCAGTTCAAATGACCGTCAGCTAAAACCGTGGCTAGACCCAACAAATTCTGGTGTAATTACTATGGACAAAAAGCTTTGTGGCACACCATTAGTAGCAAACTTCAATGCTGCATACACACATGTATTGACAGGCGCACCAACCCAATTCTTTTACACTGGCTCAGGAACGCCTACTAGTTACAGCTGGACATTTTATGGTGCAGGTGTAATTCCTGCAAATTCTACAGACCCTTCCCCTGAAGTTATATATACAAATGATGGTAATTATACTGTCAGACTAGATGTTACTGATGCCGACGGGAACATGAGCTATGAAATTAAATCTACATATATATTGGCTGATGAATTTGGAGGAACAATTGGAATTACAGAAAACCAATTGTCAGTTAATTTATTCCCAAATCCATCTACTGGAATTGTTTACCTAAGTCAAAATGTGGCAAAAGATGCTGAAGTAAGGGTTTTAACTGTATTAGGTAAAGAGGTTTACTCAAACACATTAACCGAAACATTGAAAATTGACCTTTCTGAATTCAAAAATGGTGTGTATTTCATTGAAGTGAAAAATGAAAATTCATCGACTACTGAACGATTGATATTAAATAAATAAATGACTAGTCCTTTATTTAACGTACTTAATAGCGATACAACTCCTGAAGATTTAAAGAGTATAGCTAAAAAGGTAGCCGATAACCAAAGAGTTACTGAACAAGAAGCTATTCGTCTATTTGATGCAGATTTACCCTTTCTTGGAGTACTGGCTAATTATGTTAGAGAGTCTAAACATAAAGACTTCACTTATTTCAATAGAAATATTCATATTGAACCAACAAATATTTGTGTATTTGATTGTAAGTTTTGCTCTTATTCAAAACTCTTAAAACACAAAACCGAAGGTTGGGAACTCTCAGAAGAAGAAATCCTCAATAAAATGAGGGAATATAAAGACCAACCAATTACTGAAGTTCACATTGTTGGTGGTGTTCATCCTAAAATGGGATTAAACTATTTCGCTAGTCTAATTAAGAAAATAAAAGAAATTAGACCAGATATTCATGTAAAAGCATTTACTGCTGTTGAGTTAGATTACATGTGTAGAAAGGCCAAAGTGAGTTACGAAGAAGGACTAAGTATTTTAAAAGAACACGGTCAAGATTCTCTTCCTGGCGGTGGCGCAGAAATATTTGACGAAGCTATTCGTGATAAAATTTGTAAAGACAAATGTAGCTCAGCTCAATGGTTAGAAATTCATGAAACTGCTCATAAATTAGGGATGCCATCAAATGCAACAATGTTGTACGGTCATATTGAAGAGCCAAAACACTTGGTGGACCATATGAATCGATTACGAACTTTACAAGATAAAACAAATGGGTTTAACACATTTATTCCTCTAAAATTCAGAAATGGTGAGAATCAAATGTCTCATATTCCAGAGGTTAGCGTAATTAACGATTTAAAAGTTTATGCTATATCAAGAATTTTCATGGACAACTTTTCGCACATAAAAGCATACTGGCCCATGATTGGAAGAAATACTGCTCAACTTTCTCTTTCCTATGGTGTTAATGACATTGACGGAACTATTGATGATACTACAAAGATTTATTCAATGGCAGGTGCAGAAGAGCAAAGCCCTTCTCTTTCTACCCAACAGTTAGTCGAGCTTATAAAGAACGTTAAAAGACACCCTATTGAAAGAGATACTCTTTACAATGTGGTTAAAGATTACAAAGACGTTGAATTTAATTCTGAAGCAAAAAGCTACTAAACTTTATGCTTGGCATAATTTCGCCACTTTTCGATAACATTTTGCATATCAGCAGGAAGTTCTGACTCAAAAGACATCCATTTATTTGTTTTGGGGTGTGTGAACCCCAAACTTTTTGCATGTAAGGTCTGTCTAGGAATAAGTTTAAAACAATTCTCTACGAATTGCTTGTATTTAGTAAATGTAGTTCCCTTCAGAATCTTATCGCCGCCATATTCAAAATCGTTAAATAAGGGGTGTTTGATGTACTGAAAATGCACTCTAATTTGATGTGTACGTCCAGTTTCCAACTTACATTCAACCAATGACACATAGCCAAACTTCTCCAAAACTTTGTAATGTGTTTTAGCTACTTTACCAAAATCGCCTTCTGGAAAGACTGTCATTACCTTTCTATTTTTAAGACTTCTACCAATATTTCCTTCTATACACCCTTCCTCTTCTTCAAAGTCGCCCCAAACTAGAGCATTGTATCTTCTATCAATTGTTCTCTCAAAAAACTGTTTGGAAAGAGAGCTCATGGCATTTTCATTCTTAGCAATTACCATTAATCCCGTAGTATTTTTATCAATTCTATGCACTAATCCAGGCCGAGTGGAATCGCCATTATTGGAGGGTAAATTGTTGAAATGAAAAGAAAGTGCATTAACCAATGTCCCTTCATAATTACCATATCCTGGATGAACAACCATTCCTGCATCCTTATTTATCACTGCTACATCGTCGTCTTCATAAACAATATTTAAAGGGATATCTTGAGGTATTAGTTCAATTTCTCTTGGCGGATTGGTAAACATGACCGTCACCACATCGAAGGGTTTTACTTTATAGTTTGATTTTACAGCCTTATCATTAACCATTATGAAACCGTCTTCAGCTGCTTGTTGAATTTTATTCCTTGAAGTTCCCTCTAGCCTGTTAAGCAAGAACTTGTCAACTCTTAGTGGCTCTTGTCCCTTATCCGCTGCAATTCTATGATGCTCGTACAATTCATTTAAATCTTGCTCTTCCTCTATCATTGAATTATCAATTTTTCAATTTGTGTGCCACTATATGAAGTGGTCATCTTCAAAAGATAAATCCCTTTAGAAAAACCAGATACGTCAACAGTATGAGAGAGGCTATGATCTGTCACCAAAATACGCTGACCACTCAATTGGAATATTTCTAAGAAAAACGATTCATCATTAATAACTTTTACTGCATTAGTTGCAGGATTTGGATATACTGAAAATGATGACAGTTCAAACTCAGTACTATTTGTCGAAGACGATAAATTTCCAAATACTGGTCTAATCATCCAAGTTCCATCACAATCAGCACAATTTGATGGTTGCCATTCTCCCCCCAAATTGTAATACATTCTATCGTTGTTTACTCTATTTCTGTCTAAGCCAATATTTACGATATTTTCAGAATATTGTTCCCAGCCAACAAATACTGATCCAGAAACAACAATAGGATTTTCTAAAACATATTCGTAAAAACCATTCTTTGTATCGGTATATTCTGGATAAAATATTTGACTTTCATATATTTCATTTGATGGTTCACCAGAATTACTGTTCCATAACTTAATTCTGAACGCTACACCATAACTATCTTCATAGTTTTTTTCAAAATGCAATTGCACAGCTTTTAATGTATCTAATTCAGCAATATTAAATAGCATAGCTACCTTTCCTTGCTCTGAATTAATTCCGTAAGATGCTTCGGCGGTACCGTCATCTAATGCATAAAAATTATCAAACGTTTGATAAAAAGTGAGCGTGTCATTTTCTTGGAACAAACTATTATCATCAGTAGCTATTGATTGTACAATTTTATACGAAACACTCTGAAGC
This sequence comes from Flavobacteriales bacterium, assembly GCA_965661345.1. Classification (GTDB taxonomy): domain Bacteria; phylum Bacteroidota; class Bacteroidia; order Flavobacteriales; family UBA7312. Next base: position 76,006 of record CBFIDK010000006.1, read on the forward strand.
TCGTCTACAGTAGGAGGAAATGCACTTGTACTGACGGTGATTGGAACGGCAGAATCTTCAGAATATGAAAAGTTCACATCAAGAGCAGGGATTTCATCGTTTCTTGTCGGTCCAGTTGATGGGTAGTGAAAAATTAAATTATCGTTGTAGTCGAAAATATCATATCTATAATCGACACTTTGAGGAGTACTGTAATTATTTCTTATCCAAGAATCCATATTAGCTGACATGTAGGCAGCTCTGTTTTTATCAAAATGTGACCAAGGTATGGCATAATAAAAGTTTAACATTTGAGACGTTTCATATATAAATGCAACATCTTCTACGTCATCGACTAAATTGCTATCGTCTGTAATTAAGACGTTATCAATGTGCCAATGATCAAAGTTTCCTGAAAGCGTGGCCATATTATGAAACCTAAACTGAAATTCAGAATGTAAAAAAGCTATATCGTCAATAGTGTAATTTATTTTAGTGAAATCCGAAAGAGAGACTCCTGGGGTATCCCATACGGTCTGCCAAGTCAAAGAAGTATCTAAAAACTGTACTGATAATACATCGTTATTTTCTGGTTCGTTGCCATATCCTGTTGATTGAACTAAAAATGAAAAATATACAGATGTAAAAGAAGAAAGATCTATTGGGTTAGATGTTAGATAATCTGCATCTCCATGTGCTGTTTCTGAAATAGCATTTCTTGGATTACCTAAAGAATCCAAACCATCAAAAGTAGCAACGCCAATATTTACGGGATTAATGGGGTATGTATTGTTAACGAAAACGTCTTTATCTTGCCATAATTCCGATTTTGGATAGCCTTTATAATTTGAAAAGTCATCAAAAAATGGAAGTGTAAGGTTAGATTGAACTGAAGCAGTAGACTTTTTAGAAATAATAGGCAATTGAGAATTAAACCTAAGTGGATTTACTACTTCTTGTGAAAAAAGAAAAGTAGAAAGCAACATAAAAACTGAAAGTAATAAACTACTCTTCTTCATTTGAATTTGGTGATTTGAGATAAATATCAACGTTTCTTCCTAAATTGATCATTTTATTTTCAGAGGCAGTTGGTCGCTGACGGTAAACTACTGCTAAACTACTATCCTTTACATTATCATCGTATAAAACAAGACCAAGATTAATTGAATTCATCTGCAACAAAATTTCAGCATCTTCTTTAGTAAGACCGTTCAGATTAGGTAAATTAACCATTACATCACTTAATCCGTTTCCGATAACTAAATCAACAGTAGAACCTACAGTTAAAAATGTTCCAGAATCAACTTCTTTTCCATTAACAGATTGTGTAAGCACAACATTCTTCGCCATATCCGGAACAAAAGAAAGATTTCCAACTGATAAACCGATTGATTTTAATTTAGAAATTGCTCTTCGAAGTGTTAAGTCTACTAAATTAGGCAACTGCACTTCCTTCTTTTTCTTAGATACTATAGTCAAATATATTCTTCTATTTTCTTTTACAGAAGAACCTGCTTTTGGGTTTTGGTCAATAACACTTAGTGGTGGAATTTCAATATTAAAGACTGAATCTATTACAACATAGTTTAATGAATAAGATTGTAAAACGCTATCTGCCTCATAAATATTTAAGCCTTGCAAATCAGGTAATTCAATGAGTTTGTCATGACGCGTATAAAATCGCAGAAAAATTAATACTGATACTATCAGAATTACAACAAAACCAATAGAATAAAATATGTTTTTATAAAAAAATTTAGTCAATAAAAACTTCAACCAAGTCGGGTTATTGTTTTCCATAATTAGTAGTAATAACGAGAAACAAATATAATAATTATGAAAGGTGTGCCATCTATATTTACTTTTAGTTTATTTTTGAAATTATGAAAGCTATAGCAGTAGTTATGGGCGGCTATTCCGCAGAGAAAGTGATTTCCATGAAAAGTGGTGAAGTAGTCATGACTTTTTTGGATAAATCCATATACAAAACCTTCGCAGTTGTCATAGATGAAAAGGAGTGGAAACTGGTTGAAAATGGTAACGCCTACCCTATTGACAAATCTGATTTTTCTGCAGAAATCAACGAGCAAAAAATCGTATTTGACGGAGTTTTCATCGCTGTACACGGTCCACCAGGAGAAAATGGCATTCTTCAAAAGTATCTAGATGCTTTAGGGATTCCTTATACTTCTTCGGGAGTCAAAGCATCAGAATTGAGTTTTAACAAAGGTAAATGCAATGATTTTTTAAGAAATCATAACATAGCCTGTGCCGAGTCGGTTATTTTAAAACAAAATGAAAAAATTGACGATAACGCCATAGTTGAAAAATTAGGTTTACCGTGTTTTGTAAAGCCAAATTCAAACGGAAGTAGTTTTGGAATTAGTAAGGTTGTAAGTCGTGAAGAACTTATTCCTGCAATAAAAAACGCTTTTATCTTCGATGACAATGTTCTTATTGAGTCGTTTTTATCTGGAGTCGAGGTAACTTGTGGAGCGCATAATTTTAATTCTGAAGTCGAAACTTTTCCAATTACTGAAATAGTAAGTGAAAATGATTTCTTTGATTTTGAGGCTAAGTACGAAGGGAAATCAACTGAGATTACCCCTGCTAGAATTAGCGATGACGTTTCTAAAAAAGTATCCGAAAAAACAAAAGAAGTTTACAGGCTGTTAAATCTGGATGGTATAGCGAGGGTTGATTTTATAATTAAAAATGACGAGCCATTTGTCATTGAAGCTAATTCTGTTCCTGGTCTTTCAAAAGAAAGTATTATTCCTCAACAAGCTCAGGCAATGGGCATGAGCTTAACAGAATTGTTTAATAAGGCTGTTGAACACATGTTTAAAAAACACTAATGCGTTAAACTTTCAATAGCCAATCGATAACTGTCCAATCCTAAGCCACAAATACTACCCTTACAATAAGGAGCAATTAATGATTTTCTTCTAAATTCTTCTCTAGCGTAAATATTTGAAATATGCACTTCAATCACTGGAGATTTTATGGCTGAAATAGCATCCGCAATGGCTACTGAAGTGTGAGTATATCCTCCAGCATTTAAAATTATGGCATCTAACTCAAAGCCTTTTTCGTGCAAAAAATTTATAAGTTCCCCCTCTACATTACTCTGAAAATAAATTAAATTTACATTTGGATAGTCAGTTGATAGTTTTGCGAAATAATCATCAAACGAAAGTTCACCATAAATATCCTTCTGTCTTACTCCTAATAAGTTTAAATTTGGACCATTAACAATTGCTACATTCATAGTACAAAAGTAATCAATGAGTTGGAAAAATTACATAAATGGTTTTCGTACTTACCTTTTGCTTGAACGTTCACTGTCAGAAAACTCTGTTGAAGCGTACATTAGAGACGTTAAAAAACTAGCTGATTACCAATCCATCAATAACAGTTCCAAAACGCCAAAAGACCTTACATCTAAAGATATTTCAACATTTATCCAATGGATTGCAAAATTTGGCATCAGTGCTAACTCACAAGCTAGATTACTATCGGGAATAAAATCTTTCTATAAATACCTAATTCTCGAAGAAGTTATAAATCATGATCCTACCCTACTAATTGAAGGTCCAAAAAAAGGACTTAAGCTTCCTGAAACTTTAAGTACTGACGAAATAAACGACCTCATTGAAGGAATAGATCTTAGTCACCCACAAGGACAAAGAAATAAAGCAATAATTGAGACTCTGTATGGCTGTGGCCTCAGAGTTTCCGAGTTAATCAACTTAAAAATGACAAATTGGTACAGAAAAGATGGCTTCATCAAAGTAGTCGGAAAAGGCGATAAAGAACGTCTGGTACCAATAGGGAAACTCACCGAAAAAGTATTAGCATTGTATGTTGATGAAGTACGTGTTCATCAAAAAATTAATAAAGGATTTGAAGACTTTGTATTCTTAAATAGACGAGGAAATAAACTTAGCAGAGTAATGGTATTTACTATTATTAAAGAATTAGCCGAAAAAACTGGTCTCAAGAAAAACATTAGCCCTCATACATTTAGACACAGCTTCGCTACTGAACTCATCCAGAGGGGTGCTGACTTGAGAGCTGTTCAAGAGATGCTAGGCCATGAATCAATCAATACAACTCAACTTTATACTCACATTGATAGAGAGTTTTTACGTGAATCTATAATCTCTCACCACCCTCGCTCATAAATGACTGTTTATTCTAACATATGGAAGCTTTACGTCATAAAAGGTTTACGATGGTTTATGATTGTAATGCCAATCATTGTAATTTTCTTTCAAGAAAATGGATTAAGCCTAAAAGAGGTAATGATACTTCAAGGAGTTTATTCCTTAATGGTGGCACTCATGGAAATCCCTTCAGGTTATTTGGCAGATGTGTTTGGCAGAAAACAAACTCTAACATTAGGCGCTATTTTAGCCTTTATTGGCTTCTTAATTCTTAGTCTTTCATTTAGTTTTTGGCCATTTTTTATAGGAGAAATCATACTAGGAATTGGTGCTAGTTTTATTTCAGGAGCAGATTCGGCTTTACTATACGATTCTTTACTGGAAAGCAAAAAAGAAAATGATTACACCAAAGTTGAAGGAAAAGCCTATGGAATAGGCAATTTTTCAGAAGCTTTAGCTGGTATATGTGGTGGCTTATTGGCAGATATATCAATACGCTATCCCTTATACTTTCAAGTATTTATTGCTGCATTGATAATTCCTCTTACACTCTCTTTGGTTGAACCGAAATTTCATAAAGAAAATTCACTTCCTAAAAGCTTTAGAGCAATTTTGGAAGTTGTAAAATTTGCGCTTTTTGAAAATAAAATCTTAAAATGGCTGATAATTTTATCATCAATTATTGGTTTTTTAACCCTTTCAATAGCATGGTTTGCACAGCCCTATTTTAAAAGCATTGACTTACCAATCAAATACTTTGGATTCATTTGGGCTATACTAAATTTGAGTACTGGTTTTTCGTCAATGAATGCGTACAGATTTGAATCGTTTTTTTCCAAAAAAAGATTATCATTTTTAATATCAATAGCGATAAGTATACCTGTTATTTTACTTTCAATATCTACACCTACTTTCGGAATGTTAATGATTCTATTCATTTACATTATTAGAGGAATTGCGACTCCTGTTTTAAGAAATTTCATAAATGAAATAACAGAATCAAACGTAAGAGCTACAGTCTTATCTGTTCGTAGTTTTTGCATTAGAATTACGTTCTCAATTTTTGCGCCATTAATGGGTTGGATAGCCGATGTGTACTCTTTGCAACAAAGTTTTATGATGTTGGGTGTAATGGTAATTACTGTAAGCCTGATATCATGCTTTAAGCTTTTGCAATTATCTAATAATTAAGCGTTGCGAAATCTGATGTGATTTTACATGGACAATGTAAATGCCTTTTTCTAAAGATGATAGATTGATTTTGTTGTCAAAGGTATTTCGTTTCATGACTAACCTTCCTCTCAAATCCGTAATCTCAATATATTTTTCCCCATTTAAATCCAAGTGAATGTAGTTAGTTGTGGGGTTAGGGTATAAAAATTCATTCGTTGAATAGTCTTCAACCGAATTGATATCACATTCAATCAAAAACTCATTTGGGCTAGAAGAATTATCACCTAATTCGGACAGAATATTTACACTGAATACTAGCGTAGTTGGTGAAGGATTTATAAAAATACCGTTCAATGAAATATCGAGGCTATTTCCAGAGGTATAAGAATTGTTATCGCTTGCTGGAATTATTAAAATTATAATTCCAGTATCACTAGAATTTTCAATATTAAAATAGCCATCATTTGACATGTTTTCAATGTTATACAATGCAATTTCAACCTTTGTATCGCTTATGATATCGTTTACCAGCAATGAATATTGATTGTTTATAAATCCATTAATGCCTGTTATGCCAGTTGCTGAGCCAATATTTTGCCCTTCGAATAAATTCGAAATATCAAAACTTCCACTATTGGAAGTAACCATCGTAGATTGTATGTCAGGCTCATTAGTATCTTGCTCAATACTCAAATTTATATCAGTTAACGTATCACATTCTAGAGTGCTAATGGTCATAATAATCTCTGGTGAAAATGCTTGGGGAATAAATTCACCAACGAAAAAGGTATCTGAGACAGACCAATCAGAATAGTAACTTGCATTTTCAGAACAATAGGCTTGAACCCTCCATTCGTAATAATTATTTGGAGATAGATTACCCATAGTATTTGAATTAACAGTACTATCCATGTCAGAAAGCACAGTCCATTCAGAATCGGTTAGGGATTTAAAGTTTAAAATGAAATGATCGACTCCCATCCCAAGCATTGAGCCCCAATTTCCAACTGCGAAACCATTATTTTGCAGAGCAATTATACCGTCAACGTACAAATTCGAAGGAGTTGGACAGTCGACATATTCTAAAGTTGTGAACGTATCTATTACAGCCCATTCTGCCTCATCCTGAAAGTTGTCAGAACAATAAGCTACAACACTCCATACATATGTTGTATTATATTCCAAAGGACCAATTGTTCTACTTACTGAAGTACTATCTAGATTAGATAAATTATTCCAGCTCATTGAATCAATCTCTTTATACTTTAACAAAAAATCTTGAACACCAGTTCCTAACATAGAGTCCCAATGCCCATCAACAAAGGCCGCTGTTGAATTAAACATATAATTATCAGTACTAAGACCAGAGGCTTGTGGACAGTCTTGAGCAAAAGAAAATGAGTAAAAAAACAACAATGCAGGTAAAATATAGTACTTCATAATTTGAAAAGCTAAGGGGTTGTTAACAAAGATAGCGATATTATGATAAAAATCATAAATAGCAATCAATAATTAGACTTACAATTTATTACTTTTGTTCTTTAAATTTTTACACTTCATAATGAAACAAGTATCAAATCGATTATTACAACTTTCAGAATCTGCAACACTTGCAATGGCTCGAATGAGTCGAGAGCTAAAAGCCCAAGGACATGACGTCATTGCACTTAGCTTAGGCGAACCTGATTTTGACACACCCGAATTTATCAAAGATTCTGCGAAAAAAGCTATTGATAATAACTTCTCACACTACACACCCGTACCTGGTTTAGTTGAACTAAGAGAAGCCATTTGTCATAAGTTAAAACGAGATAATAAGCTCGATTTTGATCCAAATCAAATTGTAGTTTCAACAGGCGCAAAACAATCAATTGCTAATGTATGTTTGAGTTTATTGAATAAAGGCGATGAAGTGCTTTTACCTGCACCTTATTGGGTAAGCTACTACGAACTTGTTAAACTTGGAGAAGCTACTCCAGTCGTAATTGAAAGTAGTATTGATAATGACTTTAAAATTAGTCCAGAACAGCTAGAAAAGTCCATTACGCCAAAAACTAAAATGATGATTTTTAGTTCTCCATGTAACCCAAGTGGTACTGTCTATTCAAAATCTGAACTTGAAGCACTAGCCAATGTTTTAGAAAAGTACCCACATGTATACATCGTGAGTGATGAGATATATGAACTAATAAACTTTGGAGTTGAACATTTCAGCTTAGCACGAATAGAATCTATTAGAGATCGAGTAATTACTGTAAACGGAGTTTCTAAAGGCTTTGCCATGACTGGCTGGCGAGTTGGCTATATCGCTGCGCCACAATGGATTGCTAACGCTTGTAATAAAATTCAAGGGCAGGTAACCTCTGCCACTTGTGCCATTGCACAGAAAGCCACAGAAACAGCAATGCTTGCTGACCCATCTGTTATAGAAAACATGAAATTAGCTTTTCATAAACGAAGAGATTTAATGCTAAATATGTTAAGCGATGTTAAAGGCATAAGAACGAACACTCCTGATGGTGCCTTCTATATTTTCCCTGATGTGTCTTATTATTTTGGCAAATCCGATGGTATCAATACCATTAATAATTCGTCAGAATTCTGTATGTATTTGCTAAATGATGCTCACGTAGCAATAGTTGCTGGCGAAGCGTTTGGCTCTCCAAACTGCGTTAGAATATCGTATGCTGCTTCTGAAGAACACCTAATTGAAGCAGTAAGTAGAATTAAAAAATCATTAGAAAAACTAAATTAGTTGGATACCTTTAATTGGAAATCTGTTTTTGATAAATTCGAAAAAATCAAAGTATTGATTGTTGGTGATGCAATGATTGATGCTTACATGTGGGGAAATATAAATCGTCAATCGCCTGAAGCCCCAATTCCAATTGTTGATATCACTACACATGAAAAACGCTTAGGAGGTGCCGCAAATGTTGCCATAAACATTAAAGCACTCGGTGCTGAACCTATACTTTGTTCAGTGATAGGAAACGATAAAGACGACTTTTTTCAATTAATGAAAACCGAAAATCTTTCAACTAATGGGATTCTAACGGATAACAGAAAAACTACTATAAAAACTCGTGTTATTAGCGAAGGAAAACATCAGCTTAGAATTGATGAAGAAGATACATTTCCTATTAAAAATGAAAATGAATTTATTACTAATACAATTGCTTTGATGCGTAATGTTGATGTAGTAATTTTTCAAGATTATAACAAAGGTGTATTGACACAAAAAGTCATTGATGCTCTTATAACAGAAAGTAAAAAACTCAACAAATTAGTTTTAGTTGACCCAAAAAAAGACAACTACTGGAGTTTCAAAAATGTGGACTTATTTAAACCTAATTTAAATGAACTCAACCATAGCAGTAAAAAGGATTTTGACGCTACTTCTTTCCAAGAAATTAATAATGAAGTTTCAGCACAACGTCAAAAGCTTAATGCAAATTACTTCATGCTTACTTTGTCTCAACATGGGGTTTTAATTCAAGATAAAAAAAATAGTCGTTTGTTTCCAGTATTCGAACGAAATGTAATAGATGTTTCAGGAGCTGGTGATTGCGTGATTGCCACAGCATCCTTGGCTTTAGCGAGTGGATTGTCTACAGAGCAAATTGCTCAATTATCAAATTTAGCAGGCGGTCTGTCTTGTGAAAAAGTAGGCGTTAATCCTGTTGAAAAAGAAAACCTTTTAAACGAGGCTATTCGTTTAATATAGCACCGCAAAATTTACAGTGAACTGCATCGGGTTCATGCCCTTCTTTTGCACATACTCTACAAACTTGTGTGCTCACACTTTTTTGTGAAGCACTAACCATTGATGCAGACACAATTCCGGTCGGCACAGCTATTATACCATATCCCAAAATCATAATTATTGAAGCCAAAAACTTTCCCAAATCGGTTACAGGTACCACATCGCCATAGCCTACAGTAGTTAAAGTTACTATTGCCCAGTAGATAGACGTTGGGATTGTGTCAAAACCATTAGCTTGACCTTCTATAATGTACATTAAGGTACCTAAAACAACTACTATTAAACTCACTGACAACAGAAAGACAATAATTTTTGGCTGAGACGAACGTAAGGCTATTTGCATAATGTTTGCTCCTCTCAAATACCTAGACAGTTTGAATATTCTAAAAATACGTATCAAGCGAAGAATCCTAATATCCACTAAAACGCGCATTGGAGGATATACAAAAACCAAATACGTGGGAATTATGGATAAAAAATCAACAATACCTAAAAAGGAAAAAATGTATTTAAATGGTTTTCTTATGGAATAAATTCTCAAAATGTATTCTACAGTAAACAGAATAGTAAAAAACCACTCGAACCAACTTAGTAAATGCCCATATTTTAAAGAGATTGAATCGACACTTGAAAGAATCACCCCAATTACAGATAAAATTATTGCAATCAAAAGTGCTACATCAAATGCTTTACCCTCTTTAGTATCGGCTTCAAAAATAATTTCGTGAATTCTATCCCTATCGAACATGCGTGCAAATTTAATACTATTTTGAGAAAGGTGTTGTTTTTAAAATTTAATACATTTGAAAAAATTTTTCAGAAACAATGCCTAGAAAATTTAAAGAGCATCAAGGTCAATTTGGGACTACCCCAGTTTTTATGGCATCCATTAGTACTATCTTAGGTGCTATTCTGTTTTTACGTTTTGGATATGCTGTAGGAAATGTTGGTTTTTTTGGCGCTATAGCAATTATTATACTAGGTCATGCTGTTACCATACCAACCGCTTTGGCAGTGGCAGAAATTGCCACTAATAGAAAAGTTGAAGGTGGTGGTGATTATTATGTTATTTCTAGATCTTTTGGTTTAAATATTGGTGCAGCTATCGGTTTGGCTTTGTTTCTGTCTCAAGCAATTAGTGTATCGTTTTATATCATCGCTTTTGCAGAGTCCTTTGTGCCTTTCGGTAAACATTTAATTGAAACTTACAATCTAGGAAGCTGGAGCAAAATTTTAATGGAAAAGAAAAGCATTGGTTTGGTGTCAATGTCTTTTTTAACCATATTATTTCTTTACAAAGGCGCTAATATTGGTATTAAGGCTTTGTACTTTGTTGCTAGTATTATTTTTGTATCTCTAATCATGTTCTTTTTGGGAGATAGTCAAATTGAATGGAATGAAGTTAACTTCTTTTCTAAAGTAGATAATGCCGACAGCTTCTTTTATGTATTTACCATAATTTTCCCTGCTTTTACTGGTATTTCAGCAGGATTGGGACTTTCTGGAGACTTAAAAGAACCTAAAGTTTCTATTCCTAGAGGTACAATTTTCGCTACTATTTTAGGTGCTGTTATATATGTATTTGTAGCCTTTAAACTTACTATATCAACAGACTTAGATAACCTTGCCAATAACCAGATGGTTATGAGTGATATTGCTATTTGGGGTCCTATCATACCAATAGGTTTAGCATGTGCGGCTATTTCATCGGCACTGGGTTCAATAATGGTAGCTCCACGAACGCTTCAAGCACTAGGAAAAGATAGAATTTTTCCTTCTGAAAAAATGGATAATTGGCTATCAAAAGGTAAAAAGAAAACAAATGAACCAACCAATAGCACATTAATTACCTGTGCCATTGCATTTTTCTTTGTCTTTGTCGGAGATATAAACTTTGTAGCCAAAATCATTTCGATGTTTTTCATGGTTACGTATGGCGCCATTTGTCTAATCTCATTTTTGGAACATTTTTCTGGCGATCCATCATACAGGCCTGTATTCAAATCAAGGTGGTATATTTCCTTGTTGGGTGCTGTATTATCAATTTGGTTAATGTTTAAGATGGACACTCTTTTTGCATTTTTATCAATAACGATAATGGTAATATTCTATCAAATTATCAGTAAAAAATCTACCGATAAAAGAGAGTTTGTCAATCTTTTCAGAGACGTTTTAGAGCAAATAGCAAGACAACTTCAGATATTTCTTCAAAGAAAAAATGAAAGCACAGAGCAAAGTTTACATTGGAGACCATTTGTTGTTAGTATTAGTGATGCCTCACTAAAAAGAACAATAGCTTTTGATGTCACTAGATGGATAGCGTATAAATATGGATTTGGAACCTATATTCATTTTATTCAAGGGTATTTAAGTCGTCAAACTTTCAATTTATCTAAAGAGATAAAACACCAGCTCATTGAAGGAAAAAAATCAAATGTTTATGTAGATACTATGATTTCACCTTCTTATACTTCTGCCTTGGCTCAAGTTGTGCAATTATCAAGTATTTCAGGTAAAGAAAATAATCTGATTTTGCTAGAATATTGTGAATCTGAAAAGGAATCTTTTGCTGATGTAATTAGCAACTTCAATCTTCTTCACACTACAGGCTATGATGTCGCCATCATGCGATCAAGTGAAAAAGAATATAAAAACGAAGAGATTCACATTTGGATATCATCCAGAGATTACGAAAATTCGAACATGATGATTTTGTTGGGATACATAATAATTGGTCATCCTGAGTGGAAAAATGCACAAATCAAAGTTTTTAGTATTTATCCAAAAGATCAATTCGAAGAATATAAAAATCAGATGTTTGACTTCATAGAATCAGGAAGACTACCAATTTCTCCTAGAAATATGAAAATGGTTCCTCATGATGAAAGCGTTAGCATTAAAGATATTATAAATGAACGCTCTGTAAATTCTGACCTAACAATCATTGGATTTAGAGGGGAACTAGTGAAAAAACAAAAACTAGACATTTTTGAAGGCTATGATAAAATTGGTAATATATTATTTGTGAATAGCATCAACAAAAAAGATATTGAGTAATTCTAATTGGCTATCTTTGTAACCTTAAATTTACAAGACTTTGGGAACCAATATCAAACCTTACGATAAAGACAAATCTTCAAAAAAAGAGCAAATAGCAAAAATGTTCGATGCTATTGCTGAACGCTATGATTTTCTGAATCATTTTCTATCCCTAGGTATTGATATTCTTTGGCGTAAGCGAGCAATCAGAGAAATTAGTAAAGTAAATCCCAAACACATACTTGACATCGCAACGGGTACTGGAGACCTAGCGATAGAGGCTTGTAGACTAAAGCCCGAAAAAGTCGTTGGAATAGATATTTCCAATAATATGTTAGATTTTGGACGAGTTAAAATCAAGAAAAAGGGACTAGAAAATATCATTGAAATGACTTATGGTGACTCTGAAGATCTTCAGCTCGAAGACAATTCATTTGACGCAGTAACCGCTGGTTTTGGAGTTCGGAATTTTGAAAATTTAGGCAAAGGTCTTTCTGAAATGCAAAGAGTAATGAAAAAAGGTGGAATGATGGCAATAATTGAACCCGCCGAGCCTGTAACCTTCCCTTTTAAGCAATTGTACAATTTATATTTTAAAGGAATTTTACCATTTGTTGGTAAATATTTTTCAAAAGATGATTCTGCCTATTCTTACCTACCCCAATCTGTAGAAGCTTTTCCCTCTAGAGAAAATTTTATAAACGAACTCAAAAAAGCCGGTTTTAAAGACCCTAAATTTATACCGTTGACTTTTGGAGTCGCAGCATTATACGTAGCAACAAAATAATTTTAATTTTTTTACGATATTGCAGTATGAAAAAAATTTACTCAATAGCCCTTATTTTATTTGTTAGTCAGCAGGTATTTGCCCAGCGTTATAAGGCACCTCAAAATCTCCCTAACTATGATAACAAAGCCATGCATTTCGGCTTTTTAGTAGGAATAAATACTTTAGATTTTAAAATTACACCAGTCGTTGAGGCTGATGAGGAATTATTTGTAATTGAATCTCAAAGCCAAAAAGGTTTTAATCTAGGAATTGTTTCTAACTTTAGATTAGGTAGAAATTTAGATTTTCGAGTTATTCCCACCTTATCTTTAGCAGAGCGTAGAGTACTTTACACCCTTAATGATAATACGGTTTTAACTGATGAAGATAAAAAAATTGAGTCAACATTTATTGAATTGCCGATTGCTGTTAAATTTAAATCCGAGAGGTATAACAACATGAGAAGCTATGTAACAACAGGCTTTAAAGGTTCTATCGATTTAGCGTCTCAGCGAAATATTGATGATGAAGGTTTTGATATCGTGAAAATTAAAAAGAATGACTTTTCCTTCGAGATTGGACTAGGATTTGATTTCTATCTACCCTATTTTAAGTTTTCACCAGAAATAAAAGCTAATTTTGGAATTCCTAATGTATTAGTTGAAGACGATAGTATTTACAGCAGTTCAATTAAAAGTATGAAAACACGAGGATTTACAGTATCATTCACTTTTGAATAACACTCTACTAAAATGTCAGAACTCATTTCCTTAACCTTTACTCCTGAACAAGCTTCTGATATTGATGCTATTTCCCAAATAGTGAATAATGAAAAAAAGAGCCGTTCAATTTCCCAAGACAATTGGAAAATAGTAAAACGATCCATTGATGCTAGGGGAAGAAATGTGAAAATTAGAATGCAAATTCAATTTTCACATTCTCAAATAAAGGATGAAATTCAAAGAAATTATCAAAACGTTAAGAATAAGGAAGAGGTGATAATAATTGGTTCAGGACCAGCAGGTTTATTTGCTGCGCTAAAATTAATCGAACAAGGCAAAAAACCAGTTATTATAGAAAGAGGAAAAGACGTAAGGCAACGAAGAAGAGATATTGCTGCTATAAATAAAAACCACGTCGTAGATAATGATTCTAACTATTGTTTTGGTGAAGGTGGTGCAGGAACATATTCGGATGGAAAATTATATACTCGCTCTAAAAAAAGAGGCTCTGTTTTAGAAGTTTTAGAAACTTTAGTTTTTCATGGTGCAAAAGAAGATATTTTAATAGATGCACAGCCACATATTGGCACTAATAAACTGCCAAAAATAATAGCTAATATCAGAGAGACCATAGAAAGTAATGGCGGTGAAATTCATTTTAATACTAAAGTCGTTGATTTCATTATTTCAAACTCTAAAATTGATGGCGTAGTAACGCAAAACGGAGACAAAATCCTTGCAAAAAACACCATTTTAGCAACTGGTCATTCAGCTAGAGACATTTATACGCTTTTGAATGAAAAGGAAATTGCTCTGAAATACAAGCCATTTTCGATGGGTATACGAATCGAACATCCACAAGAACTTATTGATAAAATACAATACTCATGTAACGAACGAAACCCCTACTTACCAGCTGCATCGTACAAATTAGTAACGCAAATCAGAGACAGAGGTGTATATTCGTTTTGCATGTGTCCAGGTGGGTTTATTGTTCCAGCAGCAACAAATAGCGGAGAAATTGTTGTTAATGGGATGTCCCCATCCAAAAGAAACTCGGTATTTTCAAATTCTGGAATTGTGGTTGAAGTCAAAGAAGAAGACCTTATTCCATTTGAAAAATATGGCGAATTAAGAGGACTTGAGTACCAAAAGAGTATTGAACAAAGCATGTGCCAACTGACACCCGAACTTCAGGTAGCTCCTGCACAAAGAATGGTAGACTTTGTAAATAAAAAAACTTCTTCTAAACTAAATACGACCTCTTACCAACCCGGTTTACATTCTTTACCCTTGCATGAAATATTGCCACAATCTATATCGCCTTACCTTTCAGAAAGCTTCAAGGTATTTGGAAAAAAAATGAAAGGATACTTGACAAACGAAGCAAATATTGTAGGCGTAGAAAGCCGAACTTCTTCTCCAGTAAATATTCCAAGAGATAAGGAAACACTAGAGCATATTCAAATTAAAAACCTCTACCCCTGTGGTGAAGGCGCAGGATATGCAGGTGGAATAGTTTCAGCGGCAATTGACGGAATTAAGTGCGCAGAACGATTAATATAAGTTACAGTATGTTTAAATAAAGGCTGTTATCACAACCTTGATAGAAAAATTCCACAAGCAACAGCAATATTCAAAGATTCAGCGTTTGAATATTGAGCTTTAGGAATACTAATTTTATTGACCTCTGAATCCAAAACACTCTCACTTATACCCTTTGATTCATTGCCAAAAATAAGTATACGCTTTGATGAAAAATCAATTTCTCTATAATCGTCTCCATCCATTACTGTCGCATAACGTTTGTAATCTGGATAATTATTCAAGTCGGTATCTAAATTCACATAGTGCACTTTTACTCTAGAAATCGAACCCATTGAAGATTGAACAACCTTAGGATTTAAATAATCAACAGAATTTTCTGAGCATAAAATATGCTCTACACCAAACCAATCTGCCAAACGAATAATAGTCCCCAAATTACCTGGATCACTAATACCCTCAAGAGCAATTATCGTTTCACCAGAAATTGTATTGCTTTCAGCAGGAATCCTTACTACAGCTAAAACTTTGTTAGGTGTTTTTAAAAATGAAATACGACTAAGTTCTTTTTCAGAAATAATGACAGCATCACTACCTTTCCATTCAGAAGTTGCGAAAATTGACTCTATTTCGAAAGCAGAATCAATCAGTTCATTAACAATCTTCTCCCCTTCAGCAACAAATAGACCCTCCGCTTTTCTATTTTTCTTTAGAGATAAAGAACGTATTTTCTTGATTGTATTATTAGTTAACATTTTCTGTTTAAAACTTTAAGCCGAAAGTAAAAAAATATCTTCGGTAAATATTCATTAAAAATAAGTATTTAATACATTTGCTTTTCTAACCTTTAATAAAAAACACAATGATAAAAGCTGGTGTAGCTACAGGAAACCAAGTACAAGAAATTTTTAACCATGCAAAGGCAAATGGATATGCTTTACCAGCTGTAAATGTTGTCAATACGAGCAGTGTAAATGCCGTATTGGAATCAGCAAGAGATATTAACTCTCCAGCAATAGTACAATTTTCCGCAGGTGGATGCCAGTTTTTTGCTGGAAAAGGATTGTCAAATGACAACCATCAAGCTGCCATTGCTGGAGGAATTTCTGGAGCAATGCACACCCATCAACTCGCAGAATTATACGGTGCTACTGTCATTTTACACACTGACCACTGTGCTAAAAAATTATTACCATGGATTGATGGCCTTTTAAGTGCTGGAGAAGAATTTTATAAAGTGCATGGAAAATCATTATATAGTTCTCACATGATTGATCTTTCTGAAGAGTCTTTAGAAGAAAATATTGATATCTGTAAAAGATATTTAGAGAGAATGAGTAAAATGGACATGACTCTAGAAATTGAATTAGGTATAACTGGCGGTGAAGAAGATGGCGTTGACAATACTGGAGTAGACAGTTCGAAACTATACACCCAACCAGAAGAGGTTGCATACGCATATGAAGAGCTAATGAAAGTAAGCGATAAATTTACTGTTGCTGCTGCTTTTGGAAATGTACATGGTGTATACAAACCAGGTAACGTAGACTTACAACCTAAGATTCTTAAAAATTCACAGACATACATTCAAGAAAAGTTTGGCACTGGAAGCAATCCTGTTGATTTTGTTTTTCATGGTGGATCAGGTTCTTCGGTTGAAGATATTCGCGAAGCAATTGGATATGGCGTTATAAAAATGAATCTCGATACCGATTTTCAGTACGCCTTTACTTCTGGTGTAAGAGATTACATGACAGAAAAGAAAGACTTCATAGCTTCACAAATTGGCAATCCAGACGGAAGTGATATTCCAAATAAAAAATATTACGACCCAAGAGTTTGGCTAAGAAAGGGAGAAGAAGCATTTAAACAACGACTTAACAAGGCATTTGAAGATTTAAATAATGTTAATCAATTGAGTTAAATATGGGTTGGTTTAAAAGGATACAAGAAGGCATTACCACTACTACTAACGAGAAAAAAGAAACCCCAGAAGGGTTGTGGTACCAATGTCCGAAATGTAAACACATAACTTCATCTGAAGAACACGAACAAAATTTGTACGTGTGTGTAAAATGTATTTTTCATGAAAGAATAAATGCTAAAGAATACTTTTCTTTTTTATTCGATGATGGCAAATTCAAAGAATTAGATCCGAACATGATTGCGCTAGATCCTCTTTCTTTTGAAGACACTAAAAAATACGATTCTAGGTTAAAACAAACCAAAAAGAAAACAGGTTTAAAAGATGCCATCACTACTGGATACGGAAAATTAGACGGTAAACCAATAGTTATTGCCTGCATGAACTTCAATTTTATTGGCGGCTCTATGGGTTCCGTTATGGGTGAAAAAATAAGTCGAGCGATACAACACGCTATCAAGAAGAAGTGTGGATTTATAATGATTTCTAAATCAGGAGGGGCAAGAATGATGGAAGCAGCATTTTCTTTAATGCAAATGGCTAAAACATCAGCAAACCTATCCCTTTTATCAGAAGCTAAACTCCCTTACATTTCGTTTCTAACAGACCCAACTACAGGAGGAGTTACTGCATCATTTGCTATGTTGGGAGATGTAAATATTGCTGAGCCTGGTGCTTTAATTGGTTTTGCTGGCCCAAGAGTCGTTAAAGAAACCATTGGAAAAAGCCTACCTGAAGGTTTTCAAACTTCAGAATTTGTACTTGAACACGGTTTTTTAGATTTCATTGTTGAGCGAAAAGACTTAAAAAATAAACTCTCGCTTTTACTTGATATGTTCTTAGATTACAAAAAACAGTAAAATATCTTCTGTAATCTAAAACTTTTGCTATCTTTGCCAACCATTTTGAAAATGAAAAATTTATAAAAAAATGCACGTAACTGCTAAAGAAAAAGTTGCCATCTTTAAAAAACATGGCGGAGACCAAAAAAATACAGGTTCAACTGAAGGTCAAATTGCTTTATTTTCTAAGAGAATTAGCTATTTAACTGAGCACTTGAAACTAAACAGAAAAGATAAAAACACACAACGTTCACTTCAATTACTTGTTGGTAAACGTAGAGGTCTTCTAGATTATCTTATGAATAAAGATATCGAAAAATACAGAATACTTATTAAAGAATTAGGAATAAGAAGATAAGGTATCTTCTAAGCGATATAACGCAAAAGGCAATTTTTCAATTGCCTTTTTGTGTATTTATTCGCATGTATGAAAATTGAAAAAAAATGAAAGAAATTGTAAAAAAGATTGAACAAAAAGATGGTAGAACCATTGAATTAAGAACAGGTAAATTAGCCAAACAAGCTGATGGTACTGTTGAAGTAAGAATGGGTAACTCCGTACTTTTAGCATCGGTTGTATCAAATAAAGAAGCTAAAGATGATGTAGATTTTCTACCTCTTACGGTAGATTATAGAGAAAAATTTGCCGCTGACGGAAGATTTCCTGGTGGGTTTCTAAAGCGAGAAGCAAGACCAACTGACCATGAAATTCTAATCATGCGATTAGTGGACAGAATACTAAGACCACTATTTCCAAATGATTATCATGCAGAAACTCAAATAATGCTTTCTTTAGTTTCTCATGATGAGAACGTTTGTCCTGAAGCCCTAGCCGGTTTAGGCGCATCCGCTGCACTTGCAGTTTCTGACATTCCTTTCAATGGACCTATTTCTGAAGTAAGAGTAGGAAGAGTAAATGGCGAATTAATTGCTAACCCTACTCCTTCTCAATTGGAAGAGTCTGATATCGATATGGTTATTGGTGCTTCTGCTGATAGTGTAGCAATGGTTGAAGGTGAAATGGATGAAATTTCTGAAGCTGAAATGGTTGAAGCCATTAAATTTGCTCACGATGAAATCAAAAACCATTGTGCAGTTCAGCTTGAGCTTACAAAAGCTGTTGGAAAGGAAGTAAAAAGAGAGTATTCTCATGAAAATCACGATAAAGAATTAGAAGACAATGTAATGTCTTTCTGCTACGATAAGTTTTACGCAGTTGCAAAACAAGCATCTGATAAACACAGCAGAAGTGAGCAGTTTAAAGCTGTAAAAGATGCTTTCAAAGAAACATTATCTGAAGAAGAACTATCCGAAAAAAGCTTCATGCTAGCTGGTTACTTCAAAAAAGCTGAAAAGAAAGCCGTTCGAGATATGGTACTGAACGAAAATGTTCGTTTAGATGGCCGTACGCCTTCAGATATACGTCCAATCTGGTGCGAGGTTGATTACCTACCCAGCCCACATGGATCAGCATTATTCACAAGAGGTGAAACCCAATCACTAACCACAGTAACTTTGGGAACTAAAATGGATGAAAATAGAATTGATGGCGTTACAATGGTAGGCTCTGAAAGATTCTATCTACATTATAATTTCCCTCCTTATTCTACAGGTGAAGCTAGACCAATTAGAGGCGTAAGTAGAAGAGAAATTGGACATGGAAACTTAGCACAAAGAGCTCTAGCACGAATGATTGATAAAGAAAACCCTTACACCGTAAGAGTTGTTTCTGATATTCTTGAATCCAATGGTTCATCTTCGATGGCAACAGTATGTGCTGGAACAATGGCTTTAATGGATGCAGGTGTAAATCTTAGAAAACCTGTATCAGGAATTGCAATGGGTCTAATTACTGATGGTACTAATTTTGCAGTACTTTCAGATATTTTAGGAGATGAAGATTTCCTAGGCGATATGGACTTTAAAGTATGTGGTACTAAAGACGGTATTACTGCATGTCAAATGGATATCAAAATTGAAGGTTTATCCTATGAAATTCTTACAAAAGCACTAGAGCAATCAAATGCTGGAAGAATGCACATTCTAGAAAAACTAACAGATACTATTTCTGAACCTAGAGAGCAACTTAAACCACATGTACCGAAAATACATGTTATGTATATTCCAAAAGAAACTATCGGTGCAGTAATCGGACCAGGTGGAAAAATCATTCAGCAATTACAGGCTGATACTGATACAATCATTACAATTGAAGAAATTGACAACCAAGGTAAAGTTGAAATTTTAGGAAAAGGTCAAGAATTACTTGATAATGCTATTTCTGAAATCAAAGCCTTAACATTTACTCCTGAAGTTGGAGATATATTTACAGGAACTGTTCGTTCAATTATGCCATACGGTGCATTTGTAAATATTGGTAAAGGAACCGATGGTTTACTTCATATTTCTGAAATTAATTGGGACAGAGTAGAAAACGTTGAAGACGTACTGAAAGAAGGAGATAAAGTTGAAGTTAAATTAACAGAAATCGACCAAAAATCAGGAAAGCTCAGACTTTCAAGAAAAGTACTTTTACCAAAACCAGAAAAAAACTAGTAATTAATTGTAACCTTTAATAATTTGGGCACGTATACTAGATATTAGTGCCCAAATAAATTTAAACATCGAAAATGAGACAACTAAAAATTACTAAACAGGTTACCAATAGAGAAACAGCTTCTCTAGATAAATATTTACAAGAAATTGGTCGAGTTGATTTAATCACTGCGGAAGAAGAGGTTGAGTTGGCACAGCGAATCAAAGCGGGTGATGAAACTGCTCTGGAAAAGTTGACTAAAGCCAATTTGAGATTTGTGGTATCTGTTGCAAAACAATATCAGAATCAAGGATTGTCATTGCCTGATTTGATTAACGAAGGGAATTTAGGTCTTATAAAAGCAGCACGTCGATTTGATGAAACGCGTGGATTTAAATTTATCTCTTATGCCGTATGGTGGATTCGTCAATCAATTTTACAGGCTCTAGCTGAACAATCGAGAATTGTTCGTTTACCTTTAAATAAAATTGGTTCGATTAATAAAATCAATAAAGCTTATGCTCTTATGGAGCAACGTCTTGAAAGACCTCCTACTGCTGAAGAAGTAGCAAGAGAGTTAGATTTGACAGAAGAAGAGGTAAAACAGGCCATGAAAAATTCTGGTCGTCATGTATCTATGGACGCTCCTCTTGTAGAAGGTGAAGACAGTAACATGTACAATGTTATTGGTAGCGAAGACAGCCCTAATCCTGATGAAGGCTTAATTGTAGACTCTTTACGTCAAGAAATTGGACGAGCATTAGCCACACTGACTCCAAGAGAAGGCGAAGTCATTAAAGCCTATTTTGGCTTAAATGGTACGCATGCTATGACTTTGGAAGAAATTGGGGAAGCTTTTGATTTAACTAGAGAAAGAGTTCGACAGATTAAAGAGAAAGCAGTAAGAAGATTAAAACACACCTCAAGAAGTAAAATATTAAAAACCTACTTGGGTTAAAGAAAAAGAGAGCTTCGGCTCTCTTTTTTTTTACATTTGTCAAAATTATTAAGATATGTCATCACATTTTATAGCACCCTCTATTCTCGCAGCAGATTTTGCAAATCTTCAGAAAGATTGTGAAATGGTTAATGAAAGCCAAGCCGATTGGTTTCATATAGATGTTATGGATGGTGTTTTTGTACCAAATATATCTTTTGGTATGCCAGTAATAAATGCAATAAAAAAGCACGCCAAAAAAACAATGGATGTCCATTTAATGATTGTTGACCCAGATAGATACATCAAAACATTTAAAGAAGTTGGCGCTGATATATTAACCGTTCATTTTGAAGCGTGCACGCATTTGCACAGAACTTTACAAGCTATTAAAGCTGAAGGTATGCAAGCTGGTGTAGCACTTAACCCACATACATCAGTTGATTTACTAAAAGATACGATTCAAGATATTGACCTAGTGTGTTTAATGTCTGTAAACCCTGGTTTCGGTGGGCAATCATTTATTGAAAACACCTATTTAAAAGTAAAGGAATTAAAGGCCATCATCAATAGTAAAGGGGCAAACACGAAAATAGAAATTGATGGAGGTGTGAACTCTCAGAATGCTCCAAAACTTATTGAAGCCGGGGCTGATGTATTAGTAGCGGGTAGTTTTGTTTTTAAATCAGAAAATCCTAAACAAATTATCAGCGATTTAAAAAATTGCTAATTCCCGTTAAAGTACTCTCTTAAATACTCGTACGGAGTATTCAAATCACCATTTTTACAAATTGTAGCTTTATCAATTATTGAATGAGGGTCATCGCCTATAAGCAATGGCAATACATGCTTAATCAGCTCATTTCCAAAATCTTCAGAAGCGTCTTTCGGTAACTCACAAGGAAGATTATCAACTGCCATAACTGTAATCACCTCGTCTTTATCAAAGTCGTCCTCTTCTTCGCTATGTGGGTTATAGCCATACAATGGATTTTCTATCGTTGAAGGCCTAATTGTTGAGGCAACTGGCCCATCAATATCACATGAAATATCAGCGATTGTTCTAATTTTAAACTCTGGCGACTTAGCATCTTTTCTGGTAAATAAATATGGGGAACCTGCAGCATAAAAATGACCGGCCACAAACATATCTGCACTTTTGGCTAGTTCCATAAACGTAGACTTGAACAATTCAGGCTTTGTAAAAAAATCTTTTTCAGCAAATTCCGCCCCATCAATTCGAGCGTTGTAGTCAGGAAAATCAACATGAACAAAAACCGCTTCTTCAAATTCTTGAGTTTTAAATTCCTCAATGGTTACTTCTCTTATTCCTAACAAACGAACTATTTCTAAAGCACCTTTCCCTACCCTTCCATTTCCTGAAAGGATGATTTTGATATTGTCTAAATCTACTTTTTTCAGTTCATTCTCAAGCTCTATTCTGTCTTCACACAAATTAGCCGCTTTTAGTTCAAAACGTTTGGTACGTTTACCATAGGCTAAAAAACCATTGTAACAGCCGACTACACCTGCGTAACGACCGAAACCAATAATGCGACGACCGTTTGCATGTTTCAAGGTTTCATAATCAATCATGATGATGTTTTGTTTCACCATTTTTTGAAGTAATTCCCTATTGTAGGGTTGAGCTTTGATGGTATGAGAAAAATAAAAGTAGGTTTTATTATCTAGTAAATCTGACTTAGGAACTTCTTTAACACCCATTAAGATGTCACAGTCTGAAATGTTATTGGCTAATGCTATGCCATGCCTAGCATATTCATCGTCACTAAAGCAACGAATTGGACTCTTTTGAACAGTTAAATTTATATCTGGATATTGAGAAACTAAATCAGCACACTGCTTTGGTGTCAATGGCACTCTTTTATCGGGAGGGGTTTTGCCTTCTCTTAAAATTCCTATTTTAATCATAAGTCAAAACTAAAAGAATAAATTGAAAGAAAGTATTTAAAATTCTTAAAAATTACTCTAATTCATCTAGTCGTTTCAAAACATCTCTGAGAATTGCCTTTAGTTCGTTGTTTTCTCTTTCCAATTCATCATATTTAAATTTTAATTCCTTTATGGATTCATCATTTTTAAATTTTAATTCCTTTACAGAATTAACTAAAGCAGCTATAATTGGACGATCCGAAAGTGTAAGAAATCCTCTTGAATCTTCTCCCACAGCTTCGGGAATTACAGACTTTACATTCTGAGCAGAAAATCCACTATAAATATTTTCTTGCTCCAAGCCTGATAAATTATTCCAATTATAATTTATAGGTTTCAGTTTCAGAATTTCATCAAGACCTTTATCGAAGCTTGATACTATATTTTTTAAACGTTCATCTGATGAAACAGATAATACTCCAGTAGCATCACTCTGAATAGTTCCAGAACCTAATGACCTTAATCTTGCAGTACCATCTACATCAAGAACCTGTGTAGGCGAAGTAACACCTCCAATTCCAATTCGCCCTCCAGCAATGGTCAATCCATGAAGGGTAGGATCGTCTGCATCAGCATCTGTTCCTGCATCCCAAGTAAAAAAATCAATGGCATTCCCAGCATCAGCACCGCTATTATGTCGTGTGCGCAAGGCATGTCTGTAGTTAGCTGTTCCATTGTACCCAAACAACAGTTGATTGTTGGTAAAATTGACATTATTTCCTCCTCTTCTAAAAATTCCGGCTCCATTAACATCAAGTTTTTGAGTGACAGTACCTACATTAATACCAAAGTTTCTATTGGCATCTAAGATTGCTCCTTGTACATTATTGATGCGCAGGCTAATGTATTGACTACCACCAGCATTTAAAAGTGTGACTCCTGTTGTATTTTGCATTAATGCATAATTGTTAGCTGTAGCTCTGTTCATATGTGCAATTCCTGCCCAATTATTATGTCCTACATGACCAATTTGTAATTCTTCACCAAGAGAACCTATACGTGCATTTCCTCTAACTTGAAGCTTATGAATTATAGAACTTTGAGGAGTGGAAGTTGCGTAGCCTATTCCAACATTACTCCCCGAACCCGGTTGACCTAAATTAACATGTCGCGCCACAGTTCCATCACCATTTACCCCGTCAATTGTTGGCAGTGAGTTACCTACTAAATACCGAAAGCCATTTTCCGCTGAATTACCAACTCCATTTGTTTCAATTAAGGTAAGTTGCACATTATTCACAGCATCAAGAGCTGGTACAAAAGATATTGAAGAGGCTCCGCCTCCATTTGTATTCAAAGGCTTCATACTTAAGACCATTTTATCTTCCTCTAATCGGAGTACTTCCCGACCATTTGCGTCAAAGCGAATAATGTCATCATCGGCTGATTCTTCTACTTGGATACCCGTATCTTCATCTTTATCCCATATCGATAATGCCGAAGAGGCCTGAATTTCTAGCCAACTTGTACCATCATATACCTTGGTAATTTTATTTGAGGTATCAAACCAAACATCACCCTCAACAGGGTTAAGGGGTGCTATAGAAGAAGAGTCTACGGAGTTTCTAGTTACATATTGTAATGAACCCTTATTATCTATCAGCCTAAACTCCTGCGCAAAAGAGCACAACGAAAGAATTGAAAAAGAAACTAAAATAGTTAACCTTAAAATCATAAAAAATAAAATAAAAAACCCAAATGAGAGAATATAAAAATAGACTCTCAAATGAGTTTTTCAATCATGAAAAAATTTACTTTATGAACTGTACTTCTATAACATCACTAGCATACACTTCCCAATCGTTTGGTGCAGTAGCATTTGGCACTAAAGTAACTGTTGAAGCTGCAACAGTATAATCCGTTCCTGCTAGTAATTTAGCTCCATTTCTAAATACCCATACTTTACTAAAATCAGGAAGTGGCGTACCTCCAGTAGTTACGGGATAAGCCGTTTGTCCAGCTGTTGCAGTAAATACTTGATGACCACTTTGAATAAGATCTGTTGCTAATATTTTTTCAATTGCACCAGTTACCTCATTCCTTACTAGAATAGTAAAACCAGCACCGCCACCATCTGAAGCATCTGCATCTCCAGCCGTTGCAGCGGTATCTGTCGAAAGGGGCACATTTTGTAATGTAAAGGGATTACCGTTTAAATCAATATCTGTACTGTCTGAAAGAGTACCTCCCAATTGCCAAGTTGTTGTCGTAACATCATTGGTAGTATTGGATATAATAGTCAGACCATTTTTGACTTGTAAGTACTTTTTTGTACCCTTGTTGTCAATTACTCGTACAGCTCCGCCTGTTATGGTCGTTCCTGGGTCAACATCCGTTTCTTTGGTTACATCACCAGTTGTTTGCTGAGCACTTACCGTACTAAATGCTATACCTAACACCAGTACTAAAGAAAGCTTCAGCATGTTTTGAAATTTGTTTTTCATAGTTTAATAATTTGGTTAATAGTTAATTCAGTTTAATAATTAGTTAGATTAGAAAGATTGGACTATTCGTATCTCATCGTTTTGATAACACACAGCTTCAGTTTCTAATTTAATTGTCGTTGTATTCATTACAGTAAATCCTATTTTAACGCCATTACGATACACATTCAATTTATTTGGATTAGTTATCGTTAAGGGAGTAGAGAATTCATCCTGACCGTTTATGGCTATAGTAATGGTTTCAATTTCACTGTTGGTGTACATAGATAAATCTATGGCACCTCCATCGTTAGATAGATATAGAGTATCGTTAGATAAACTTATGGATTGAATTTCATTGGTTGAATCGGTATCGTTATCATTTAACAAAATATCATCAATTCTGTTACTAAGACTAGTGGTGTCTACTTGTATCAGAGATAATGGCACGCTTAGTATTCCTCCACCATCTTGAATTCGTAAAAAATTACCTAATACATTAAAACTAATATTC
>CBFIDK010000007.1:0-93251 GCA_965661345.1 Flavobacteriales bacterium
AAAGGAATACTTTACAGTAGAGTTATTGGGCAATACAACTGATGAAGAATATACTTTTAAACTATTGGATTCAAGAGCGAGAGTACTGCGTGAGGCCAAGTTCAATAATTCTTTGACAATAGAACGAAGAGATTTAGCGTCAGGAATATATTTTATTTTCATTGAAAAAGGAGCTGATAGTATCCGCAAAAAAATACTTTTTAGTGACAAAAAATAGCCTAAAGTATATCCAAAACATACATTTGAAACACTCACAGAAATAATTGTGAGTGTTTTTTTTATGAAAAAAAGCCAAAATTCTATTTGTTAGTTAATAAAAATGGTTAGATTTGCACCCCCTAAAAATAGGGTTAGAACAAGAAATAAAACATGAAATAGTATGCCAACTATTCAACAATTAGTAAGAAAAGGAAGGACTAAGATCACTAAAAAGTCCAAGTCTATAGCGTTAACAAGCTGCCCTCAAAGACGAGGAGTTTGTACGAGAGTTTATACAACTACACCTAAAAAACCAAACTCAGCAATGAGGAAGGTTGCTAGGGTAAGATTGACCAATGGAAACGAGGTCAATGCTTATATTGGTGGTGAAGGTCATAACTTACAAGAACACTCAATTGTGCTTGTAAGAGGTGGTAGAGTAAAGGATTTGCCAGGTGTGCGTTATCACATCGTGAGAGGTGCTTTAGATACTGCTGGTGTTGACGGTAGAACTCAGCGAAGATCTAAGTATGGTACTAAACAACCAAAAAAATAATTTAGCTTTTTAAGAACAGTATATAATGAGAAAAAGTCCAGCTAAAAAAAGAAGATTGTTGCCAGATGCAAAGTTTAACGACACTATGGTTACACAGTTCGTTAACAATATGATGTTAGACGGTAAGAAATCTACAGCATTCAAAATATTCTATGATGCACTTGAGACAGTTGAAACTCGTGTTGAAGATGTATCAGCTCTAGAAGTATGGAAGAAAGCAGTTGAAAACGTTACTCCAGCGGTTGAAGTAAGAAGCCGTAGAATTGGAGGAGCTACTTTTCAAATTCCGCAACCTATTAGAGACTCTAGAAAATTATCCATGGCTATGAAATGGATGATTGGTTATGCTAGAAAAAGGAATGATAAAAGTATGAGTCAAAAATTAGCTGCTGAAATAGTTGCTGCATACAAGGAAGAAGGAGCCGCATTCAAGAAAAAACAAGATACTCATAGAATGGCTGAGGCTAACAAAGCATTCTCACACTTTAGATTCTAAGAAAATGGCAAAAAGAGATTTAACATATACAAGGAACATTGGTATTGCAGCTCACATTGACGCTGGTAAGACAACGACTACCGAGAGAATTTTATATTACGGTGGAGTAAGTCACAAGATTGGTGAAGTTCATGATGGTGCTGCGACTATGGACTGGATGGAGCAAGAGCAAGAAAGAGGTATTACTATTACTTCAGCCGCTACTACTCTAAACTGGAACTACAGAGATGTTGATTACCATGTTAATATAATTGATACTCCTGGTCACGTTGACTTTACAGTTGAAGTAAACCGTTCATTAAGAGTATTAGATGGTCTAGTATTCCTATTTAGTGCAGTTGATGGTGTAGAGCCTCAATCTGAAACTAACTGGAGACTAGCTGACAATTACAATGTACCTAGAATTGGATTCGTAAATAAAATGGATCGTCAAGGTGCTGACTTCTTAAATGTATGTAAGCAAGTAAAAGAAATGCTTGGAAGTCATGCATTACCACTACAAATTCCAATTGGTAACGAAGATAACTTTAAAGGAGTTGTTGATTTAATCAACTTTAAAGGTATTGTTTGGAATGAAGAAGATATGGGAATGACTTTTGAAGAAATCGAAATTCCTGCTGATGTTATTGATGAAGCAAGAGACTATAGAGGAAAACTTCTAGAAGCAGTTGCTGAATTTGACGACACTCTACTTGAAAAGTATTTCGAAGATGAAAATTCATTAACTGAGAGAGAAATTCTTGATGCATTAAGACAAGCAACCATTGGTGGTAAGGTAATCCCAATGATGTGCGGTTCTGCCTTCAAAAACAAAGGTGTTCAGGCAATGTTAGATATGGTGATGGAAATTCTTCCTTCTCCTATTGATACAGAAGCTATTAAAGGAACTAACCCAAAAACAGAAGCGGAGGAGAGTAGAAAGCCATCTATAGATGAGCCGTTTGCAAGTTTAGCATTCAAAATTGCTACCGACCCTTATGTAGGAAGATTATGCTTTACAAGAGCTTACTCTGGCGTTCTTGAATCAGGTTCATATGTGTTAAATACAAGAACAAATAAGAAAGAACGTATTTCAAGAATTTTCCAAATGCATGCTAACAAGCAAAATCAAATTGACAGCCTTCAGGCTGGTGATATTGCAGCTTTAGCTGGATTTAAAGATATTAGAACGGGAGATACTCTATGTGCAGAAAATGCACCTATTGTGCTTGAATCAATGGATTTCCCAGATCCAGTTATCGGTATTGCTATTGAGCCTAAAACTCAAAAGGATATGGATAAATTAGGTGTAGCACTTGGTAAGCTTGCCGAAGAAGATCCAACATTTACGGTAAAAACTGATGAAGATTCAGGTCAAACTATCATTTCTGGTATGGGTGAATTACACCTTGATATCATTATTGATCGTTTGAAAAGAGAATTTGGTGTTGAATGTAATCAAGGTGCTCCAAAAGTAGCATACAAAGAAACGATTACTGCATCTGTTACAACTCGTGAAACATATAAGAAACAATCGGGTGGTAGAGGTAAATTTGCGGATATGCAATTTGAACTTTCACCAGTTGATGAAGATTTCGAAGGCGATGGATTACAGTTTGTAGACCAAATTAAAGGTGGTTCAATTCCAAAAGAATTTATCCCTGCAATTGAGAAAGGTTTCAAACAAGCAATGCAGAATGGTGTTTTAGCAGGCTATGAGGTTGACACATTAAAAGTTAGACTATTTGATGGTTCTTTCCATGATGTGGATTCTGATCAATTATCGTTTGAGATATGTGCTAAGCTAGCATTTAAAAATGCATGTAAGCAAGCGAACCCTGTATTGCTAGAGCCAATTATGAAAGTTGAAGTCGTTACTCCTGAACAAAACATGGGTGATGTTGTAGCTGACCTTAACAGAAGAAGAGGTATAATGCAAGGTATGGATTCAAGAAATGGTGCAGAAGTTGTTAAAGCTAACGTTCCACTTTCTGAAATGTTTGGATATGTAACGACTTTGAGAACAATTACATCTGGTAGAGCAACATCTACTATGGAATTTGCTCATTTTGCAGAATGTCCTAGGAACGTTTCTGATGCAGTAATTGCCGAAGTAAAAGGAATAAAACAAGCATAAATTCATTAAATAATGAGTCAAAAAATAAGAATCAAGCTTCAATCGTATGATCACAATCTAGTGGACAAGTCTGCTGAGAAGATCGTAAAAACTGTTAAGTCAGCTGGTGCTGTAGTAAGTGGACCAATTCCATTACCAACACACAAGCGTATATACACGGTTTTACGTTCACCTCACGTAAACAAAAAGTCTAGAGAGCAATTTCAATTGTGCGCTCATAAAAGATTGATGGATATTTATTCTTCATCATCTAATACCATCGATGCATTGATGAAATTAGAGCTTCCAAGTGGAGTTGATGTTGAAATAAAAGTGTGATAGTTTAAATAAGAAAACTAAAAGACAATAAAAATGTCAGGAATAATTGGAAAAAAAGTAGGTATGACCAGCATTTATGATGCTAATGGAAAAAACATTCCATGCACCATTATTGAAGCTGGACCATGCGTAATTACTCAGGTTAAGACCCCTGAGACGGATGGTTACAGTGCCTTACAGCTTGGTTTCGAAGACCAAAAAGAAAGTAGAGTTAACAAACCTGAAATGGGTCATTTCAATAAATCTAAATCTTCTCCTAAGAAAAAATTAGTTGAATTTAGAGACTTTGAAGGTGAATATAATTTAGGAGACTCAATATCAGTTGATATTTTCGAAGAAGGAGAATATGTAGATGTTGCCGGTACTTCTAAAGGTAAAGGTTTTCAGGGTGTTGTTAAAAGATACAACTTTAGAGGAGTAGGAGACGCTACTCACGGACAGCACAACAGAATGCGTGCCCCAGGATCTATTGGTGCAGCATCTTACCCTGCTAGAGTATTCAAAGGAATGAGAATGGCTGGCCAAATGGGTAACAAAAGAGTAAAAGAAACTAACCTTATGGTAGTGAAAGTTTTTCCTGAAAAGAACTTATTAGTTGTTAAAGGAGCTGTGCCAGGAGCAAAGAATTCATACGTAATTATTGAGAAATAATGGAATTAGCAGTATATAACATAAGTGGAAAAAAGACTTCCAAAAAGGTGAAGTTAAACAAAGATATATTTGGTGTTGAACCTAATAACCACGCCGTTTATCTTGACGTTAAGCAGTTTTTAGCAAATCAGCGTCAGGGTACTCATAAGGCAAAAGAAAGAGGTGAAATCACTGGATCTACTAGAAAAATTAAAAAGCAGAAAGGTACTGGTACCGCTCGTGCTGGTTCAATCAAAAACCCATTATTCAGAAGTGGTGGTAGAGTATTTGGCCCACAACCAAGAGATTATGGCTTCAAATTGAACAAAAAGCTAAAAAGAGTAGCTCGTATTTCTGCATTGTCTCAGATGGCAAAAGATAAAAACATTACTGTATTAGAAGATTTCAATTTTGACTCTCCTAAAACTAAGCAGTATCTTGAAATGCTATCAAATTTCGACTTAAATGGAAAGAAAACACTTTTGATTTTGGATAAGCCAAACAAAAACATTTATCTATCCGCTAGAAATTTAGAAAAGACACACATTACAACTTCAACAAATTTGAATACTTACCAAATAATGAATGCTGGTAATATTCTTATGGTTGAAAGTTCTGTTAAAGAAATTGAAAACATTTTAAGTTAAGACGATGAGTATTTTAATAAAACCTATCATAACAGAAAAAATGACGGCCGCGAGCGAAGAGTTTAATCGCTACGGATTTGTTGTTGATAGAACTGCAAACAAAATTCAAATAAAGGGAGCAGTTGAAGAAGCGTATGGTGTTACGGTTGATTCTGTAAGAACCATGAATTACGCTGGTAAATCTAAAAGTCGTTTTACTAAAGCAGGAGTAATCAGCGGACGTACAAACCACTTTAAGAAAGCTATTGTACAGCTTGCTGATGGAGATACTATTGATTTTTATAGCAACATCTAATAAATATATAAGATGGGATTAAGAAAACTAAAACCAACCACACCTGGACAACGTTTCAAAGTAGTAAATGACTTTGAACAGTTGACTACTGGAAATAAACCAGAGAAGTCTTTGATTTCTAAAAAATCAAAATCAGGTGGTAGAAACAATACAGGTAAAATGACTATGCGCTATTCGGGTGGTGGTCACAAGAAAAGATACCGTGTTATTGATTTTAAAAGAAATAAGTTTGGAATACCAGCAGTTGTAAGTACAATTGAGTATGATCCAAACAGAACAGCATTCATTGCCTTATTAAACTATGTAGACGGTGAAAAGAGATATATCGTTTGCCCTAACGGTTTAAAAGTAGGTCAGACTGTAGTTTCTGGAAAAGATGCTGCTCCTGAAGTTGGTAATGCTTTATACCTTTCAGATATTCCATTAGGTGCAACAATTCACAATGTTGAGTTAAGACCTGGTCAAGGTGGAGTACTTGTAAGAAGTGCTGGTGCATATGCACAGCTTATGGCTCGTGACGGAAAGTATGCTATTATCAAATTAGCTTCAGGTGAAGTTAGAATGATTTTACAAACTTGTTTAGCGACCATGGGTACTGTTTCAAATTCAGAGCATAGTTTACAAAACTCTGGTAAAGCAGGTCGTAGCCGTTGGTTAGGAAGAAGACCAAGAACTAGACCAGTAGCGATGAACCCTGTTGATCACCCGATGGGCGGTGGTGAAGGTAGAGCATCTGGTGGTCATCCAAGATCAAGAAAAGGTATACCAGCTAAAGGTTACAAAACTCGTGCGAAGAAAAATAACTCTAACATTTACATAGTCGAAAGACGAAAAAAATAATTTAGATTATGGCTAGATCATTAAAAAAAGGTCCATATATACACTTCAAACTTCAGAAAAAAGTTGAAGACAATGTTTCCTCTGGAAAAAATAATGTTATCAAAACTTGGTCACGTTCGTCAATGATATCACCAGATTTCGTTGGACAAACAATTGCCGTTCATAATGGACGTCAATTTATTCCTGTCTTCGTCACTGAAAACATGGTAGGACACAAGTTAGGTGAATTCTCTCCAACTAGAACGTTTAGAGGCCATTCTGGTAACAAGAAAAAATAATTGAAATGGGAGTAAGAAAAAGAAATACAGCTCAAGAATTAAAGGAGGCAAGAAAAAATACTGCCTTTGCTAAGCTTAACAATTGCCCTACATCTCCAAGAAAAATGAGATTAGTTGCTGATATCATTAGAGGCGAGGATGTTGAGAAAGCATTAAACATTTTAAAATTCAACGCCAAAGAAGCTTCGGGTAGATTAGAGAAATTATTATTGTCTGCCATAGCAAATTGGGAATCTAAAAATGAAGGTGCTAAAATTGAAGATAGTAACCTCTTTGTTAAAGAAATTACTGTTGACAGTGGTAGAATGTTAAAACGTGTTCAGCCTGCACCACAAGGTCGTGCACACAGAATTAGAAAAAGATCTAATCATGTTACCCTCGTATTAGGAAGTAGAACACAAGAAAACCAAGATTCATAATGGGACAAAAAACAAATCCAATAGGCAATAGACTAGGATACATCAAAGGATGGGATTCTAACTGGTATGGTGGAAGAAACTACGGTGATAAGATAGCTGAAGACAGCAAAATCCGTCAGTACGTAGGCGTAAGACTTTCTAATGCTAGTGTTGCCAGAGTAGTAATTGAAAGAACTCTTAAGATGGTAACTGTTACCATTCATACCGCAAGACCTGGTATTATTATTGGTAAAGGTGGGCAAGAAGTAGATAAGCTAAGAGAGGAACTTAAGAAAATCACTAAAAAAGAAGTTCAAATAAATATTTACGAAGTAAAACGTCCAGAACTTGACGCAACTTTAGTAGCAGCTAGTATTGCTCGTCAAATAGAAGGAAGAATTTCTTTTCGTCGTGCCATTAAAATGGCTGTTGCTGGCACCATGAGAATGGGTGCCGAAGGAATTAAAGTAAAAATTTCTGGTCGATTGAATGGTGCTGAAATGGCTCGTTCAGAAATGTTTAAAGACGGAAGAACGCCACTACACACTTTTAGAGCTGATATTGATTACGCTCTTGAAGAAGCACATACTACATACGGTAGAATTGGTATCAAAGTATGGATATGTAAAGGTGAAGTTTACGGAGTAAGAGATTTATCGCCAAACGTTGGTTTGTCTAACAAACCAAATGGAGGTAAAACTGGTGGTAAATTTAAGAGAAAAAGAAAATAATTTAGTTAAAGCGTAATAAGATATGTTACAGCCAAAGAAGACAAAATTTAGAAAGATGCAAAAGGGCCGAATGAAAGGTAACGCCCAAAGAGGTCACCAGTTGGCTTTCGGATCTTTCGGAATAAAAGCATTAGAAGAAACGTGGATTACTTCACGTCAAATTGAAGCTGCTCGTATTGCTGTTACCCGTTATATGAAGAGGCAAGGTCAAGTATGGATACGTATTTTTCCAGATAAGCCTGTAACTTCAAAACCAGCAGAGGTAAGAATGGGTAAAGGTAAGGGAGCTCCTGATTATTGGGCTGCAGTTGTAAGACCTGGTAGAGTACTTTTCGAATGTGAAGGAGTATCTCACGAAGTAGCTCAAGAAGCTTTACGTCTAGCTGCACAGAAATTACCAATCAAAACAAAATTTGTCGTTCGTAGAGATTACGTTGAGGCTTAAAAATATAGTAATGAAACAATCAGTAATTAAAGAAAAGACAACTAACGAACTCGAAGATCTTTTAGAATCTGAGAAAGCTCGTTTAGAAAAAATGAGAGTAAACCACATGGTGTCTCCTTTAGAGAACCCAAAGCAAATTACTTTCGCAAGAAAAACTGTAGCTAGAATTCTAACTGAGTTGAAATCTAGAGATTTAAACGAAGTTCAAAACTAATAAGGAAATGAGAAACCTCAGAAAGGAAAGAATAGGTGTTGTAACTAGTGACAAAATGGACAAGTCTGTTGTTGTGTCGGTTACAAGAAGAGAAAAGCACCCTCTCTATGGAAAGTTTGTTATGAAAACAAGCAAGTTTACTGCTCATGATGAAAAAAATGAATGTAATCCTGGAGATACAGTAAAAATTATGGAAACCCGTCCAATTAGCAAAAACAAATGTTGGAGGTTAGTTGAAATTATAGAAAGAGCTAAGTAAAATGATACAACAAGAAAGTAGATTAAAAGTAGCCGACAATTCCGGAGCCAAAGAAGTCCTTTGTATTAAAGTTCTAGGTGGAACTAGACGAAGATATGCTTCAATTGGTGACACTATTGTAGTAACTGTTAAAGATGCAATTCCTTCTGGTAATATCAAAAAAGGAACGGTTGCAAAGGCTGTTGTCGTAAGAACAAGAAAAGAGATTCGTCGTCCAGATGGTTCATACATACGTTTTGATGATAACGCTTGCGTATTATTGAATCCAACAGGTGAAATGAGAGGGACTCGTATATTCGGACCTGTTTCAAGAGAATTAAGAGATAAACAATTTATGAAAATTGTTTCATTAGCACCTGAAGTGCTTTAATAAAAATTAATTATGTCGAAGTTACACATAAAAAAAGGAGATACTGTTAAGGTAATTGCAGGAAACTCAAATGGCCAAGAGGGCAAGATAATTGAGGTTTTAGTTTCAAAATCAAGAGCACTTGTTGAAGGTGTTAATTTGGTTTCAAAACATACAAAACCAAATGCAGCTAATCCTCAAGGCGGAATAGTAAAACAAGAAGCATCTATTCACATTTCTAACCTAATGGTTGTCGATCCTAAATCAGGAGAAGCCACTCGTATTGGTAGAAAAATAGATGAGAAAACAGGAAAATTAACTCGTTATTCAAAAAAATCAGGGGAGGTAATTAAGTAATGTATACACCTAGATTAAAATCAAAGTATTCAGAGGAAATTGTAGCAAGGCTACAAGAAAAGTACTCTTACAAGTCATCAATGCAGGTGCCTAAACTTGTTAAAATCTGTTTAAATCAGGGTTTAGGTGATGCTGTTACTGACAAAAAGATAGTTGAGCAAGCTTGTTCTGAAATGACAACAATTACAGGTCAGAAAGCCGTTGCAACAAAATCTAAAAAGGATATTTCAAACTTTAAGTTGAGAAAGGGAATGCCAATTGGTGCCCGTGTAACTCTTAGAGGCGATAAAATGTTTGAATTCTTAGATAGATTTATTACTTCTTCATTACCTAGAGTTCGTGATTTCAGAGGAATCAATGCTAAGGGTTTTGACGGAAGAGGTAACTATAACTTAGGAATCAAGGAACAAATTATTTTTCCTGAAATAGATATCGATCAAGTAAATAAAATTTCTGGTATGGATATCACCTTTGTAACTACAGCTACAACTGATGACGAAGCAAAAAGTTTATTAACCGAATTTGGTTTACCATTTAAAAAATAGATTATGGCAAAAGAATCAATGAAAGCAAGAGAAGTGAAGCGCCAAAAGTTGGTAGAGAAGTATGCTGATAAAAGAGCAGCTCTCAAAGCAGCTGGTGATTACGAGGCTCTTCAAAAACTTCCTAAAAATGCGTCTCCTGTTCGTTTACACAACAGATGTAAATTGACAGGTCGTCCTAAAGGCTATATGAGGCAATTTGGAATTTCTAGGGTTACTTTTAGAGAGATGGCAAACCAGGGTCTTATCCCAGGTGTTAAAAAAGCAAGTTGGTAATTTTTTACTAAAGATAAAGATATGTATACAGATCCAATAGCAGATTACTTGACGCGAATTAGAAACGCCTCAAAAGCAGGACACAAAGTTGTTATGATTCCTTCTTCTAATACTAAGAAGGAAATGACAAAAATTTTAAAAGAAAAAGGGTATATCTTAAACTATAAGTTTGAAGAAGATAACAAACAAGGAATGATTAAAATCGCTCTAAAATACAATGGATCAACTCCAGCGTTTGAAAAAATTGAGCGAATTAGTAAGCCTGGTTTAAGAAAATACGCAAACAACCAAACTATGCCAAGAGTACTCAACGGTTTAGGAATAGCAATTCTATCTACATCTAAAGGTGTGATGACTGATAAGGAAGCTAAGAACCTAAATGTTGGTGGTGAAGTTTTATGTTACGTTTATTAATATTTTTTAATTAGAGATATAAAATGTCTAGAATAGGAAAAAACCCAATAACATTGCCACAAGGAGTCACAATCTCCAAAGGTGAAAACAATACCTTTGTTGTAAAAGGTAAGTTAGGGGAATTAACGCAAGCTTTCCATCCTGATATGGATGTTAAAATTGACGAAACTTCAATTGTTGTTGATCGTCCTTCAGAAAGTAAGGAACACAAGTCTTTTCATGGACTTACACGTTCTTTACTAAACAATATGATTATTGGAGTTAGCGAAGGATTTAAAAAACAACTTGAATTAGTTGGTGTAGGTTACAGAGCAAGTAACTCGGGACAAAAACTGGAGTTAGCTTTAGGGTTTTCTCATAACGTGATTTTTGAAATCCCTTCAGAAGTTAAGGTTGAAACCCTTTCTGAAAAAGGTCAAAACCCAACGATTACACTAACTTCAACAGATAATCAATTATTAGGCGTTGTTGCTGCTAAAATCCGTTCTCTTAGAAAACCAGAGCCATATAAAGGTAAAGGAATTAAATATGTTGGAGAACAACTGAGAAGAAAAGCTGGTAAAACTGCTGCTAAGTAATAGAAAAAAATAAGAAAATGGCATTTTCAAAAGATTCAAGAAGAAGAAAAATTAGAAAAAGAATTAGAGCAACTGTCTCTGGCTCATCGCAGACGCCTAGACTTGCCGTATTCAGAAGTAATAAAGAGATTTACGCTCAAGTAATAGATGATATTACTGGTAACACTTTAGCTTCTGCATCTTCAAAAGATGTTGAGGGAACAAAAATTGACCAAGCTACTCAAGTAGGTAAGTTGATTTCTGAAAAGAGTCAAGCAGCTG
Organism: Flavobacteriales bacterium; assembly: GCA_965661345.1. Classification (GTDB taxonomy): domain Bacteria; phylum Bacteroidota; class Bacteroidia; order Flavobacteriales; family UBA7312. The sequence continues at coordinate 11,199 of CBFIDK010000007.1, forward strand.
GAATTTCAAATGTAGTATTTGATAGAGGCGGTTACCTTTACCATGGTAGAGTAAAGGCATTAGCTGAAGGCGCACGTGAATCAGGATTAAAATTTTAAGAATATATACATGTCAAACATCAAAAAAGTAAAAGCAAGCGACATCGAGTTAACTGATAGACTAGTTGGTATTCAACGAGTAACTAAAGTAACTAAAGGTGGTCGTACATTCAGTTTCTCTGCAATAGTTGTTGTAGGTGATGGAAATGGAATTGTAGGTCATGGTTTAGGTAAATCTCAAGAGGTTACTGTAGCTATCAGCAAAGCTATTGATTCAGCAAAGAAAAATTTAGTTAAAGTATCTATTCACAAAGGAACTATTCCTCACGAACAAGAAGCTAAATTTTCAGGCTCTCAAGTTTTAATTAAGCCAGCATCTAACGGTACTGGAGTTAAGGCTGGTGGTGCGATGCGTGCAGTTCTTGAAAGTGCAGGTGTTCACGATGTATTAGCAAAGTCTAAAGGTTCTTCGAATCCACACAACCTTGTGAAAGCAACAATGAAAGCATTAACTGATTTAAGAAGCCCTATGCAGGTTGCTAACCAGAGAGGTGTGAATGTAGAAACAGTTTTTAACGGATAAAAAATATAAACTGATGGCTAAAATCAGAGTAACACAAGTAAGAAGTAAAATCGGAAGACCAGAAAGTCAAAAAAGAACAATCTTGGCACTTGGTTTAAAGAGAATTAATCATAGCGTAGAGCACGAAACTACTCCTCAAGTTTTAGGAATGGTAAAGAAAGTAGCTCACCTATTGAAGGTAGAAGAAGTAAAATAATTTAAGTTTTAAAGAAAACTATGGATTTAAGTAATCTAACTCCTGCAAAAGGATCAATAAAAAACAGAAAAAGAATCGCCAGAGGTGAAGGTTCTAAGAAAGGTGGTACTTCAACAAGAGGTCACAAAGGAGCAAAATCAAGATCTGGTTACTCTAGAAAGATTGGTTTTGAAGGTGGTCAAATGCCTTTACAAAGAAGAGTTCCTAAGTTTGGTTTTACGAACCCAAACAGAAAAGAATTCAGAGGTGTTAATTTACACACACTTCAATCTTTAGTAGACAACAAGAAAATTAAAGATAGTGTTGATTTAGAAGTTTTAATTGCTAACGGTCTAGCTCACAAAAACGATTTAGTTAAAATATTAGGAAGAGGCGAATTGAAAGCTAAGCTTAATATAACTGTTCACAGTTTTTCAGCTACCGCTAAATCTGCAATCGAATCAGCTGGTGGTACGGCAACTACTTTGTAACGAATAAATATGAAAAATTTAATCACTACATTAAAGAATATTTGGAAGATTGAAGAACTAAGAAATCGAATCTTAGTTACTCTTGGTTTCGTCCTTATATATAGATTAGGAGCTCAAGTTCCACTTCCAGGAATTGATGCTAGAGTTTTATCTGCTGCCAATGAAGCAAGTGGCGGGCCTGATGGACTTTTAGGGTTATTAAATTTATTTACAGGAGGTGCTTTTGCCCAAGCGTCGATTTTTGCACTTGGTATCATGCCATATATTTCTGCTTCTATTGTAATTCAGTTGATGGGTATAGCTGTACCTTATTTCCAGAAACTACAGAGAGAAGGTGAAAGTGGAAGAAGAAAAATCAATAATATTACCCGTTACCTCACGATACTTATTACAGGTTTCCAAGCACCAGGATTTATTTCAAACTTAAAAAGTCAGTGGCTCAATAAACCTATTGAACTAGCCGATGGCACTATCGGTTATGTATTTGTCAATAATGAAGCTACATTATTTTTCTCTATCATGTCTATTGTTGTTCTAGTAACAGGAACTATGTTTGTGATGTGGTTGGGAGAGAAAATTACCGATAGAGGTATAGGTAATGGTATTTCGATAATCATCATGATTGGTATTATCGCAGCCTTACCAGGATCATTGTTTGCAGAATTTGCCACATCATTGGAAAGTCAAGGTGGTGGTTTAGTAATATTCCTTATAGAAATACTAGCACTAATGCTTGTAATATTAGTGAGTATTTTGTTGGTGCAAGGGACACGCAGAATTCCAGTAAACTTCGCTAAGCGAGTGGTTGGAAATAAACAATACGGTGGTGTTCGTCAATATATTCCGCTTAAGGTTAATGCATCAGGAGTAATGCCTATAATATTTGCACAAGCTATTATGTTTGTTCCAATTACCCTAGTAGGATTCTCAGAATCTGAGGCACTACAAGGTTTTGCAGCTGCTTTTACAGATTTCGCAGGATTTTGGTACAACTTAGTTTTCTTTTTCATGATTGTTATATTCACATATTTTTACACAGCCATCACTGTTAATCCAAAGCAGATGGCTGATGATATGAAAAAGAATGGAGGATTTATCCCAGGTGTAAAGCCTGGTCGTAAGACAGCAGAGTTTTTAGATGACGCAATGTCTAAAATTACTTTGCCTGGCTCCTTGTTTTTAGCATTTGTTGCCATTCTTCCGGCATTTGCTATGCAATTTGGAGTAAATCAAGGTTTCGCTCAGTTTTATGGTGGAACTTCATTATTAATTATGGTAGGAGTAGTGTTGGATACATTACAGCAGATTGAAAGTCACTTGTTGATGCGTCATTACGATGGGTTAACTAGTACAGGAAGGATAAAAGGAAAGTCATCAGGAATGATGGCTCAATAAGACGGATTCGATGATCTTTCTAAAGACCAACGAAGAAGTTGAATTGATAAGAAAAAGTTCTTTACTTGTTGCAAAGGCACACGCCGAAGTTGCTAAAATGATTGAACCGGGAGTAACATCCTTAAAACTCGATCAACGTGCTGAAGAGTACATACGCGACAACGGAGGCGTACCAGCTTTTAAGGGATACAATGGGTTTCCGAACACATTGTGTATGTCACCAGATAGTCAAGTGGTGCATGGTATTCCGAATAACGAACCTCTAGAAGAAGGTTCGATTCTTTCGGTAGATTGTGGAGTATTGATGAATGGTTTTTATGGTGACTCTGCATATACTTACGCTATTGGTAGTATAGATGCAGAAACTCAAAAGCTACTAGACGTGACCAAAGAAAGCTTGTACCGAGGAATCGAACAAGCTATAGTGGGTAACCGAGTTGGAGACATCAGCTTTGCGATACAGAAGCATGCGGAGTCTCACAATTATGGAGTTGTCCGAGAATTGGTCGGTCATGGAGTGGGTGAACATTTACACGAAAGCCCAGAAGTGCCAAATTATGGTAAAAGAGGACGAGGTCCTAAGTTACAAGATGGATTAGTCATTGCTATCGAACCAATGATTAATATGGGAGTTAAAAACATCCGTCAGCATGCCGATGGATGGACAATTACCACCGCAGACAATAAACCCTCTGCACATTTTGAACATACCATAGTTGTAAGACAAGGTAAAGCAGATATTTTATCAAGCTTTGAATGGATTGAAGAAGAATTGAACAAAAAATAAATATGGCCAAACAGGCACACATAGAACAAGATGGAGTAATAACTCAAGCACTCTCAAACGCAATGTTTAGAGTTGAACTTGAAAATGGGCACATCATCACAGCTCACATTTCAGGTAAAATGAGAAAATTTTACATCAAATTGTTACCAGGAGACAAAGTTAAGTTAGAAATGTCTCCATATGATTTAACAAAAGGAAGAATAACTTACAGATACTAAAAAAATGAAAGTTAGAGCATCATTAAAGAAAAGAAGTGAAGATTGTAAAATTGTTCGAAGAAAAGGACGATTATACGTTATTAATAAAAAGAATCCTAAGTTTAAACAACGTCAAGGTTAATTTTAAAAAATAGTAAATGGCTAGAATTGCAGGTATTGATTTACCAAAAAACAAAAGAGGTGTTATAGGACTTACCTATATTTTCGGTATAGGGTCGACCTTAGCTAAACAAATTTTAGATAAAGCAGGCATTGATCATAGCGTCAAAGTTCAAGACTGGAATGATAAGCAGCTTTCTGATATTCGTCAAATTATTGGAGACGAAATAAAAGTTGAAGGTGAGCTTCGTTCAGAAACACAACTGAATATAAAACGTCTTATGGATATAGGATGTAACAGAGGTATTCGACACAGAGTTGGTTTACCTTTAAGAGGTCAGCGTACAAAGAATAATTCCAGAACTAGAAAAGGAAGAAGAAAAACAGTAGCTAACAAAAAGAAAGCTACTAAATAAACACTGAAATATGGCTAAATCAAATCAGAAAAAAAGAACTGTAAAAGTTGATGCTGTTGGACAAGCTCACATTCAAGCTACATTCAACAATATCATTATTTCTCTTACCAATAATCAAGGTCAAGTAATTTCTTGGTCATCGGCTGGTAAAATGGGCTTCAGAGGTTCAAAAAAGAATACTCCTTATGCAGCACAAACTGCCGCAGAAGATTGTGCAGTTAGAGCACATGAGGCTGGTCTCAGAAAAGTGAAGGTATACGTTAAAGGACCTGGAGCTGGAAGAGAATCTGCAATTAGAACTCTCCACAATAATGGAATAGTAGTAACTGAAATTGTTGATATTACACCAATCCCTCACAATGGATGTCGTCCTCCAAAAAGAAGAAGAGTATAATTAATAAAGCATAAACAAGCAAAAAAATGGCAAGATATAGAGGTCCTCAATCAAAAATTGCAAGACGATTTAACGAACCAATTTTCGGTCCTGACAAAGCGTTGGAAAGAAAAAATTATGGTCCAGGTCAACACGGTAACAACCGAAGATCTAAAAAATCAGAATATGCTGTTCAGTTAGCTGAAAAGCAAAAGGCTAAGTATACTTATGGTATCTTAGAAAAGCAATTCTCTAACTTATTTAAAGAGGCTACAAGAAGAAAGGGTATCACCGGTGAAATCTTATTACAACTATGTGAAACTCGCTTAGATAATATAGTATACAGACTAGGAATAGCGCCAACTAGAAGATCAGCAAGACAGTTGGTTACTCACCGTCACATTACAGTAAATGGCAATATTGTTAATATACCATCTTACTCAGTTAATGTTGGAGATACTATTGCTATTCGTGAAAAATCAAAATCACTAGAAGTTATCAATAACTCTCTAGTTAATTCGACTGAAAAGTGTGAATATGTTGAATGGAACTCTGACCTCATGTCTGGTAAGTTATTAGTATTACCACAAAGAGAGCAAATTTCAGAAAATATTAAAGAACAACTTATAGTTGAATTATATTCTAAATAATAACTAAAACAAGCAGACTGATATGTCAATATTAGATTTTCAAAGACCAGATAAAGTATATATGATTGAGTCCACAGACTCGCATGGAAACTTTGAGTTTAGACCATTAGAACCTGGTTATGGTCTAACAATAGGAAATGCCCTTAGAAGAGTTTTACTATCTTCTTTGGAAGGTTTTGCTATCACTTCAGTTAAAATAGAAGGTGTTGAGCATGAATTCTCATCTATCTCGGGTGTTGTTGAAGATGTTACAGAAATTATTCTTAACCTAAAACAAATCCGTTTAAAACAGCAGATTGAAGATGAAAGCTCTGAAAAAGTAACCGTACGTTTTGACGGCAAAGACAAGTTCACTGCTGGAGATATTGGTAAAAACCTTGCTTCGTTCCAAGTTCTAAATCCAGATTTAGTTATCTGTAACTTAGACAAGTCGGTTAATCTAGAAATGGAGTTAACTATAGAAAAAGGAAGAGGTTATGTACCATCTGAAGAAAACAAAAAAGCAACTGCACCGCTAGGGACTATTTTTATTGATTCAGTATTTACACCAATAAAAAATGTAAAATTTAGCGTTGAGAATTTCAGAGTTGAGCAAAAGACTGACTACGAAAAGTTAGTCTTTGAAATCGTAACTGACGGTTCTATCCACCCTAAAGATGCATTGACTGAAGCGGCTAAAATATTAATTCAGCACTTTATGCTTTTCGCAGATGAAAACGTAACATTCGAGCAAACTGAGTCAGAAAATACTCATGAATTCGATGAAGGCACTCTTCACATGCGTCAATTATTAAAAACCAAGCTCACAGATTTAGAACTATCTGTTAGAGCATTAAACTGCTTAAAAACAGCTGAAGTTGAAACCCTTGGGGAATTAGTTTCTTTCAACAAGTCTGATTTACTAAAGTTTAGAAATTTTGGAAAAAAGTCTCTTACTGAACTTGAGGAAATGGTACTTGTAAAAGGACTTAACTTTGGTATGGATGTAGCTAAATATAATTTAGATAAGGAATAACAAAATGAGACACGGAAAGAAATTTAATCACTTAGGTAGAAAAGCAGCTCACAGAAAAGCGATGCTTTCTAACATGGCATGTTCTTTGATTGAACACAAGAGAATCAAAACAACTGTTGCCAAGGCTAAAGCACTCAGAAAGTTTGTTGAGCCTTTAATTACCAAGTCTAAAACTGATACTACTCATTCTAGAAGGATTGTATTTAGCCATCTTAGACAAAAAGAGGTTGTCACAGAATTATTTGGTGAAGTAGCTTCAAAAGTATCTTCAAGAGACGGGGGCTATACTCGTATCTTAAGAACTGGAAATAGATTAGGCGATAACGCTGAAATGTGTTTAATTGAGTTAGTAGATTACAACTCAACATATACCACTGACAAGCCTACCAAAAAAGCTAAATCAACTAGACGTTCTGGTGGGGCAAAGAAAGCTGCTGATGTAGCGGCTCCAGCTGTTGAAGAGGCAACTGTAGTAGAAGAAACAACAAACGAAGTAGAAGACGTTTCTACAACTGAAGACGTTGTTGCTAAGTCTGATGAGACCATTGAAAATACGGAAATTACTGACGAGGTAGAAGAAAATAAAGATAACGCTAAAGAGGAAGAAAAAAAGAGTGAGTAATCACATTTGTTTCTCTTAAATACTAATTTCAAAGGGGTAGGCGTTAGCGTTTTATCCCTTTTTTTTGATAATTATGAAGATGAAATATCAAAGCAAATCAGATGCTGTTCTATTACTTGAGGATGGTACTGTGTTTTACGGAAAATCTGCTGGAAAGGTAGGTATTGCAACTGGTGAGATTTGTTTTAATACTGGAATGACGGGCTATCAAGAAATTTTTACTGACCCTTCATATTATGGTCAAATAATGCTGACCACCAATGCCCATATTGGAAATTACGGTATTCATTCAGAAGAAATTGAATCTGAAAACATGAAAATTTCAGGTTTAATTTGTAAAAATTATAACGTTAATTATTCAAGACCTGATGCACAAGAGTCAATTCAAGACTATTTTGAGTCAGAGGAAATGGTTGGTATTTCTGATGTTGATACTAGAGCATTAGTGCGTCATATCAGAGATAAAGGCGCAATGAATGGAATAATTTCATCTGAGACTACAGACTTGGATATACTCAAAGAAAAGTTAAGCAAAGTGCCTTCAATGGAAGGCTTACAGTTGTGTGACAAGGTTTCCACTGAGGCTCCATACTTCTTTGGTGACGAAAACGCTAAGTATAAAGTAGCTGTACTAGATTTTGGTGTAAAGAAAAATATTTTAAGGTGCCTTTCTGAAAGAGGATGTTATTTAAAGGTTTTTCCTTACAACACTCCGTTTGAAATATTAGAGGCTTGGAACCCAGATGGTTATTTTTTATCTAATGGCCCTGGAGACCCATCTACAATGCCTGAAGTGATTGAAAATGTAAAGAAGATTACAGCAACATTATTTCCGGTATTTGGAATATGTTTAGGGCATCAAGCCTTAGCTATTTCTGAAGGTATTTCTACATATAAAATGCATAATGGTCATCGAGGAATAAATCATCCTGTTCAAAACTTAGAAACAGGAAAAGGAGAGGTGACTTCTCAAAATCACGGATTTGGAATTAAATCTGAAGATGTAGAAAATCATCCCACAGTTCAAGCTACCCATATCAATTTAAATGACAATACCATCGAAGGTATAAAAGTCACCGATAAAAATGCATTTTCAGTTCAATACCATCCTGAATCATCACCAGGCCCACACGATTCAAGATATTTATTCGATAACTTTATTAACTCTATACAAGAACATAAAAAATAATGACTAAAATAGTTAGCATTCACTCAAGACAGATATTAGATTCAAGAGGAAATCCAACAGTAGAGGCAGATGTGACAACTGACAATGGTATAGTTGGAAGAGCGGCTGTTCCTTCTGGAGCATCCACAGGAAAACACGAAGCCGTTGAGCTTAGAGATGGAGATAAAGGAATTTATGTCGGAAAAGGTGTTTTGAAAGCAGTTAATAACGTAAATACTCTGATTGCTGATGAGTTAATAGGAATGTCTGTTAACGATCAAGCTTTAATAGATAAAGCAATGATTCAGCTTGATGGTACTGAAAATAAAAGTAAGCTAGGAGCAAACGCCATGTTAGCTGTATCAATGGCTGTAGCAAAAGCAGCAGCTCTTGAGAATAACCAAATGCTATTTAACCATATTGGTGGCAATGATTCTAACATTTTACCAATTCCAATGATGAACATTCTAAATGGAGGTTCACATGCTGATAATAGTATAGACTTTCAAGAGTTTATGGTAATGCCAGTTGGAGCGGACTCGTTTAGTGATGCTTTACGAATGGGCACAGAGGTATTTCATAACTTGAAAGAGGTGTTAAAGAGTAAAGGTTTTTCTACTAACGTTGGTGATGAGGGAGGTTTTGCACCCAACATCGGCTCTAATGTAGAGGCTATTGAAATAGTATTGCAGTCAATAGAGAAAGCAGGATACAAGCCTGGTGACGATATGTATATAGCTATGGATGCTGCTGCCTCAGAATTTTATAACTCAGAAGAAAATGTTTACCATTTTCACCAATCTACTGGCGATAAACTAACACCATCTGAAATGGTTAGTTTTTGGAAAGATTGGTCTGAAAAATACCCAATTCTTTCAATTGAGGACGGACTAGATGAAGACGATTGGAACGGTTGGAAACAACTTACTAATGAAATTGGAGAAAAAGTACAACTTGTAGGGGATGATTTATTTGTTACAAATGTTAACAGACTATCTACTGGGATTGAAAAAGGTATTGCAAACTCCATACTAGTTAAAGTTAATCAAATAGGTACTTTAACAGAAACAATAGATGCTGTAAATTTAGCACATAATCATTCATACACTTCCGTAATGAGTCATCGTTCTGGAGAGACAGAGGATACAACTATTGCTGACCTAGCTGTTGCATTAAGCACTGGTCAAATCAAAACCGGTTCCGCTTCTCGTTCCGATAGAATGGCAAAATACAATCAGCTCTTAAGAATAGAGGAGAAGTTAGGAAATGATGCTAGATATTTAGGTAAATCGTTTAAGTTTTTAAAATAAAATATATGTCAGACAAAGCTGAATTACATTACAATGGAAATGTGTACCAGATACCAGTAATTGAAGGTACTAAAGAAGAAAAAGCTCTGGATATAAGTAGGCTTAGAGCAGAATCTGGACTAATTACTTTAGATAAAGGTTATAAAAATACCGGTTCAACAGAAAGTTCGATTACATTTTTGAATGGAGAAGAAGGGATTCTAAAATACAGAGGGTATTCTATCGAAGAATTAGCCGAGAAATCTAGTTTTCTTGAGGTATCTTATTTGCTTATTTATGGTGAGTTACCTACTCAAACTCAGCTTGAAGATTTTAAATCTGAAATAACTAATCATACTTTGGTGCATGAAGATGTAAAATCTATACTTGATGGTTTTCCATCAATGTCTCATCCGATGGGAGTGCTTTCATCATTAGTATCTTCATTAACAGCATTTTACCCAATGTCATTAGATCCTAACCGATCAATTGAAAAGGTAAACGGTACAATCATTCGTTTGTTAGCTAAACTTCCAACTTTAGCAGCTTGGAGTTACAAAAACAGAATGCGTCAACCAGTGGTTTACCCACAAAATAGTTTAGACTATTGTTCGAACTTTTTAAGAATGATGTTTTCCCTACCAACGGAAGACTATAAGATTAATCCTGTTGTAGCAAAAGCACTTGATAAACTTTTGATACTGCATGCTGATCATGAGCAAAACTGTTCAACTTCAACGGTCAGAATAGTAGGTTCATCACACGCTAGTTTATATACTTCAGTTTCATCTGGTATTGCAGCATTATGGGGGCCATTACATGGGGGTGCTAATCAGGCAGTAATAGAAATGCTTGAGGATATAAGAAAAGACGGCGGCGATATTGAAAAATATGTTGCTAGAGCTAAAGATAAGTCTGATCCATTTAGATTAATGGGCTTTGGACATCGTGTGTATAAAAACTTTGACCCAAGAGCTACTATAATCAAAAAAGCAGCTGATGATGTTCTAAGGGAGCTTGGTGTAGATGATCCTGTTTTAGATATTGCTAAAAAACTTGAAGAAATCGCCTTAAATGACGAGTATTTTGTGGCAAGAGGATTGTATCCAAATGTAGATTTTTACTCTGGAATTATTTACCGCGCATTAGGTATTCCAACCGATATGTTTACAGTTATGTTTGCTTTAGGAAGACTTCCTGGCTGGATTGCACAATGGAAAGAAATGCGAGAAAATAATGAACCCATAGGCCGACCAAGACAAGTCTATCAGGGACACCCTGGAAGAGACTATGTGTCGATTGAAAAACGTTAGAATAGATTAATAATAATTACTTTAAAAAAAGGGCTCTTTTAAGATGCCCTTTTTTTATTTTTGTACCATGGCTTACAAGTGTCTAAAAGATTGCGTTACAGATTTAGAAAATAATGGAATGCTTATTCGCATTAAGGAAGAAGTAGATCCATATTTAGAAATGTCTGCTATTCATCAATTGGTATTCAAACACCATAAAAAAGCCATATTATTTGAAAATGTTAAAGGAAGTAGATACCCAGCTGTTTCTAATTTATTTGCAACTCTAGAACAAAGTCAATTTATTTTTAGAAAAACAATAGATTCAGTAAAGGACTTAGTCAGTTTAAAAGGCGATCCTATGCAAGCTTTTAAAAAGCCATTAGCATATGTGTCATCCATAGTGCAGGCTCCACTAGCTTTACCAATAAAAAAATGGAGCCATCAATTTGAAGAAATAAAAATTGAGGATATTCCTCAAATTCAATGTTGGCCAATGGATGGAGGTCCATTCGTCACTTTACCCCAAGTTTTTTCTGAAGACATAGATAAACCTGGTATTATGAATTCAAATTTAGGAATGTATCGTATTCAGTTAGGAGGCAATGACTACATCCAAAATGAGGAGATTGGATTACATTATCAGATTCATAGAGGTATTGGCGTACACCAAACAAAAGCAAACGCTAAAGGTCAACCTTTGAAAGTAAGTATTTTTGTTGGTGGTCCTCCTTCGCATTCACTTGCAGCAGTAATGCCCTTACCTGAAGGTATGAGTGAGTTAACCTTTGCAGGAATAATGGGAGGTAGAAATTTCAGGTATCACCTAGTTGATGGTTATACTCTTTCCAATGATGCTGACTTCGTGATATGTGGTGAAATAAATGCAGATGATGTAAAAGTTGAGGGTCCATTCGGTGACCATTTAGGATACTATAGTCTAAAGCATGATTTTCCCCTAATGAAAGTTCATAAAGTATATGCTAAAAAAGATGCGATTTGGCCATTCACTATAGTCGGTCGACCACCGCAAGAAGACAGTCAGTTTGGCGCTCTAATTCACGAAATAACCGATGGAATTATCCCAACAGAAATTCCTGGACTGAAAGCAGTCAATGCGGTTGATGAAGCAGGCGTTCACCCTCTGTTATTAGCCGTTGGAAGCGAGCGTTACACGCCTTACCAAAAAATAAAACGACCACAAGAACTTCTTACCATTGCTAATCATATTTTAGGGAAAGGTCAGCTGAGTTTAGCCAAGTATTTATTTATAGTAGCTCATGAAGATAATCCAGAGTTAGATGTTCAGAATGAATATGACTTTTTCCAACATTTATTTTCACGAGTAGACTGGTCACGAGATTTACATTTCCAGACCAAAACGACAATGGATACTCTAGACTATAGCAGTACTGGAGAAATAAATGAAGGCTCAAAGGTAGTATGTGCTGCAGTTGGAGAAGTAAAGCGAGAGCTGTGCACATCGATTGAAGGATTTACTTTTAATGATGTCGTTAGAAATCCTCAACTTGTTATGCCTGGAGTCCTAATCGTTGAAGGCGACGATTTGGAATCTGTAAGGACAGCCCTAGAGACAATGGAATTGACAGGAGTAGCTCTAATAACGTTGGTCGATGACGCTAAATTTGTTGCAGAAGACATTAGTAATTGGTTGTGGGTTACATTTACTCGTTCCAATCCTGCTGAAGATATTTTTGGTTTAAATGAAAAAATAGAATCAAAACATTGGTCGTGTCGCTTACCTATCATTGACGCTCGTGTAAAGCCTCATCATGCCCCATCAATGCAAATGCCAGATGAGGTAATAAAATCTGCCCAAGAAAAATTACAAAAGTCGTTATGAGAAAAAAGGTTTTACTATTAGGTTCAGGTGAATTAGGAAAAGAACTTGTGATTGCCTTACAAAGATTAGGTCAATATATCGTTGCTGTAGACAATTATGAAAATGCGCCAGCTATGCAAGTAGCACATGAGTATGAAGTAATTGATATGTTAGATGGCAATGCCCTAGACCGAATAGTTGAAAAACATAAGCCAGATTTAATAGTCCCTGAAGTTGAGTCCATACGTACTGAGCGTTTCTTTGATTATGAAAAGCAAGGCTATAAAGTAATCCCTTCTGCTAAAGCGGCAAATTTTACAATGAACAGAAAGGCTATAAGAGATTTAGCAGCTAAGGAATTGGGTGTAAAAACAGCAACTTATCGCTATGCCAAAAATTATGAAGAACTGCTTACAGGCGTTGAAGTTTGCGGGATGCCATGCGTAGTAAAACCACTAATGTCAAGTTCAGGCAAAGGGCAATCGGTCATTAAAACAAAAGAAGACGTACAAAAAGCATGGGATTATGCTATGGAAGGTTCTCGAGGCGATTTGGCAGAGGTTATCGTAGAAGAATTCATAGACTTTGATTTTGAAATTACACTTTTAACTCTTACTCAAGATAATGGTAAAACATTGTTTTGTCCACCTATTGGTCATCGCCAAGAAAGAGGTGATTATCAAGAAAGTTGGCAACCTATGGCCATGAATGAAGCGCATTTGTCTGAAGCTCAACGAATGGCTGAAAAAGTAACTTCTGCACTTAAGGGTCCAGGAATTTGGGGAGTAGAATTTTTTGTAGGAAAGAATGGTGTGTATTTTTCTGAATTATCCCCGCGCCCCCATGATACGGGAATGGTAACTTTAGCGAACACCCAAAACTTTTCAGAGTTTGAACTTCATGCAAGGGCAATTCTTGGAATACCAGTCGATGAAATTTTACTTCTCAAAAATGGCGCTAGTGCGGTAGTATTAGCGTCAGAAACAAATAATAATTTCCCTATTTATTCAGGCTTAGAACAAGCATCATTAATACCAAATTCTGATTTCAAAATTTTTGGAAAACCTACAAGTAGACCGTATCGAAGAATGGCAGTAGGTTTATCTTATGGGGTAGATGAGCCTATTGAAAATCTGATAAAAAGAGCAAAATTAGTATCCAATTCAATTGGTGTAAGCTAAACGCTTATTGGTTGAAAATTAGAAAGGATACTTCTTTTGATTAATGATAAAGAGTTAATTTTTAGTCTTTCCTACTAAATAGCCGATTACTCCACACATTATAGCCGTTGAAACAGTAGTTACAAGTACGTCAGTAATCAAATATTCAATGTTTAACTCACGATTTGAGTACATGTAAAAGTTCATGCTCGCACCGTATAAAAATCCTAAATAAAGTCCAGAAATAGTTCCGCCTTTGAATGTGCTAATATTAGCCCATTTGTTAAAAATCAACGAAAATACAAGGGCATAAAAAAGGCATCCCAAAAATATGAACAGCATTGATTCTTGACCTTCACTAGTATAGAGGTAAGTGAATATTGTTCCATAAAAAAGCCATCCTAAAAGATAGTAAGTAATTGTTCCAGCAATTGCTGATAGGGTAAAAGATTTAAAGTTCATTTCTTCAAAGTTTAAGTTAATAAATTCAATTAGCTGTACACATATAAACTAGTACAGAAATAAACAAAAATGTGTGGGGAAAGTGTAGAAGCAACTCAATGTTACTGTGGCTAAAGTAATAAAAAAAAGTAATTAAGATTTGGGCTTTCTTTTTTTATTGAAATGTTTCTTTCCTTTAAAATGCTTTTTGAACTTCTTACCTCCACCACTTTTACTTGTATTGTATATTGGTGCTTCTTCAAACCCTTCGGGTAGAGGTGTTTTTTCAAGTGTTCGTTCTATGAGGTCTTCAATTTGTTTGAATTTAAAGCATTGTTCGGCATTGATAAATGTTATTGCTTCTCCTTTTCGGTCAGCTCTTGCCGTTCTGCCGATTCGGTGTACATAATCTTCAGCATCGTTAGGGACTTCATAATTGATTACTATTTCTATGCCTTTAATATCGATACCTCTAGATAAAATATCTGTAGCTACTAAAATTTTAATTTTTTTGTTTTTAAAATCGAGTAGTGCTTTTTCTCTTTCTTCTTGCTCTAAGTCTGAGTGAATGTCCTTGGCAGGAAGTCCTGCTTTATTCAAGCTTCTAGTTAGGTCTTTAACACTCTTTTTTGTAGAACAAAATACCAAGACGTGGTTAAGTTCTTTGTTTTTCAAGAGTTCTTTGGTTAAAGCAATTTTTTGATGGTCATGAACCATATATGCCTTTTGAGTAATCCCCGCTGCTGGCTTGGATATACTAAGACTTATACTTTCAGGATTAACAAGTATTTCACCCGCTAGCTTTCTTATTTTTGGCGGCATAGTGGCTGAGAACATGAGGTTTTGTCTGTTCTTAGGAAGCTTTTTAGCAATGTCCATTATATCTTCATAAAAGCCCATGTCCAACATTCGGTCTGCTTCATCTAATATAAAGTGCTTTACGCCTGAAGGATCGAAATAATTAAATTTCATGTGAGCTAACAGCCTGCCTGGTGTGCAGACTAAAATATCAGAACCGTTTTTAATGGCTTTTTTCTGTGCATCAAAATCAGAGCCTGATCCACCTCCATAGACTGGAAAAGAAGATGAATTAGTAAAATAGCTAAACCCTTCAATTTGTCTATCAATTTGCATAGCTAATTCCCTAGTAGGCGATACTATTATGGTGTTTATTTTAGATGATTTTCCCTTACAAAGTTTATTAAGTATGGGCAATACAAAGGCAGCTGTTTTTCCGGTACCTGTTTGGGCGCAGGCAATCAGGTCTTTATTGTTTAGAATAATTGGTATAGCTTTTTCTTGAATGGGAGTAGGTGAATTAAAGCCCATCATTTCTAAGCCTTCTTGAAGTTGAGGTTCAAATCCTAAGTCGTCAAATTTCATAATTGCCGTTGTCTTACAGCTTCATAGAGTATTACCCCTGCTGAAACCGATACGTTTAATGACCCAATGGAACCCATCATTGGAATTTTTGTTTTATGGGTGCTGAGTTTTAAATATTCATCAGATATTCCGTCTTCTTCAGACCCCATTACTATGGCAGTTGGTAATTTGTAATCGGGATTATAAATAAGTTCATCTGTTTTTTCAGTACAAGCTACAACCTGAAGGCCACTATTCTTTAAAAAGTCAATGGTTGCTTTTAGATTAAACTCTCTGCAAATTGGTACGCTACTCAATGCGCCGGCGGAAGTTTTCATTGCATCTCCATTTATTGCAGCGCTTCCTTTTTCTGGTACAATTATGGCGTGAACGCCAGAGCATTCTGCACTCCTTACTATTGCGCCAAAATTTCGTACATCTGTTACCCTGTCTAAAATTAAAATAAGTGGGTTTTTGCCTTCTTCAAAAAGTTGAGGTATGACGTTTTCTGTGCGGTAGAAAGTAATTGGCGATATGAAGGCGAAGACCCCCTGATGGTTTTTTCGACTTAATCGATTTAATTTTTCTACTGGAACATGTTTGTAGTTTACGCGATGCTTTTTGACAAGCTCCCAAAGTTCTGGAAAAATATCTCCTTTAAGTCCCTTTTGAATAAAAAGTGTGTCAATTTCTTGTCCAGCATGTATAGCTTCAATAATTGGACGAAGTCCAAAAATAGCATTCTCGTATTTAGTTATCTTCATCTTTTTCTGCTCGGTCTAAAATATTTTGTGGTAGACTCTTTTTAGTTTTTGCCCCTAAATCTTTTAGGTTTTCTATTTTCCTGATAATGTTCCCTTTTCCATCGGTTAATTTGTTCATTGCTTCATCGTAACTTTCTTTGGAACTTTTGAGGTTTTTTCCAACCTTTAAAAGGTCTTGAACAAAGCTTTCAAACTTATCATATAACAATCCGCCCTCTTTTGCAATTTCTAGAGCATTTCGCTTTTGATCTTCTTGTTTCCAAATTGAAGCAACAGTACTTAGTGTAGCCAATAGGGTTGAAGCCGACACTAAGACGATGTGTTTTTCTAATGCATTGATGTATAGATTTTTGTCTTCGTTTAGTGCTAGCATTAGAGCTGGTTCATTTGGCACAAACATCAATACATGGTCAGGAGTGTTTATACCATAAAGACTTGGGTAATCTTTATCGCTGAGTTCAATGTAGTGCCTTTTAATGCTGTCTAGGTGTTTCTTTAGTGCTAGTCTTTCGGAGTTTTCATCTTCAGCATTATAGTATTCAACATAAGCTGTTAATGAAACTTTAGAATCTACTATAAGGTGTTTGTTATCTGGTAAATTGATGATGAAGTCAGGTTTTTTCAGTTTGCCTTCTTCGTCTTTATAACCGCCTTGTGTAGTATAGTGAACTCCGTTTTTTAAGCCTGATTTTTCTAGCAGAAGTTCAAGTCTATTTTCACCCCAATCGCCCTGAGTTTTTGAATCGCCTTTTAATGCATTAGTAAGGTTGAGTGCATCTTGACTTAGCTTGCTGTTAAGAGATTCTAAACTGTTTATTTTCTGAATTAACATTGCATTTCTTTCAACGCCTTTCTCGTTTGTCTCTTCAACTTTCTTTTTAAATTTTTCTATTTGTTCACTCAGTGGATTTAGGATGTCTCCTAGTTGTTCTTTATTCTGTTTTTTGAATTTTTCAGAGTTTAGTTCTAAAATTTTATGAGCTAAATTTTCAAACTCTTTTGCCAGTCGTTTTTCAGTTTCTTCTTTCGAATTTTGGCTTTCCTTTAGTTGTTCATTCAGAATTATAATCCGTTCATCTTTTGCGCTTAATTCCGATTTTAACTCAATAACTTGTTGAATCAATTCATCGTTTTTTGAATCGTTAGCTTCATTAGATTGAAATTTGTTTTGATAGACTAACCACCCAAAACCGAGTACTAATAAGATGATAATAAATAACTCCATAATTCTTGCTTGCTAAGTTAAGGTTATTATTCTAAGATAAGCACTTTTGTGTTAAGCTTTACAAGAGAAAATAATTCTATAACTTCTTTGTTTATCATTCTGATGCATCCGTGAGATACGGGAGTGCCAATTTTCCCTTCTTCTGAAGTGCCATGAATATAAATATAACGTTGATACGAGTCTACATTTCCACCTTTGTTAATCCCTTCTTCTTCACCTGTAAGCCAAAGTAAACGGCTTGTTATGTCGTCAGTTTTGGAAGTTGTTGTATCGTTAAAAATAGTTGCTATTTGACCATAAAAAACCCTTCCAATCATCCTGCCATTTGTGGGTGTATTGTTTCCATGTTTTTCTTTAATAGAATGTAAACCTAATGGTGTTTTGTCGCTATTTTTAACATTTCCTACACCTTTCTTAGCCGATGAAATAGAGTATTCTTTTATAATGGTGTTGTCTTTAATATGATATAGTTTTTGCTCTGAAATGGATACAAAAAGTATTTCTTGATAGCTTGTTCCTTTTTTATCAATGCAATAGTTGTTGACCTTTTCTATAATACTGTCGTTTGTAGAAAAAATCATGAAAAAGAACGAGAGAATTAATTGAACCATAGTATTTCGTTGAGGTTTTGTTGTTTGAGAAGATCATTTGTTTTTGAGAAATGCTTGCATCCAAAAAATCCAGAATGTGCTGAAAAGGGTGATGGATGGGCAGCTGTCAAAATATGATGTTGACTATCGTCAATGAGTTCAGCTTTATTTTGTGCAAAACGACCCCACAGAAGAAAAACGAGGCCTTTTTTTTCTTTTGAAAGGGTAGTAATAACGAAATCAGTAAACTCTTCCCATCCTTTCTTTTGGTGAGAGCCTGCTTGTCTAGAACGAACGGTGAGGGTAGCATTTAGCATTAAAACACCTTGCCTTGACCAGTGCTCAAGATTTCCAGATTGTGGTATTTCGCCGCCAATATCTTCTTTAATTTCTTTGAAAATATTTTTTAGAGAGGGAGGTGCTTGTACTCCATCTGAAACGGAAAAGCACAAACCATTTGCTTGATCAGGTCCGTGATAGGGGTCTTGACCAATAATAACAACTTTCACCTTATCGAAAGGGCAAAGATCAAAAGCCGAAAATATTTTGTTGCCAGGAGGGTAAATGACATGCTGCTTCTTTTCTTCCTTTAAAAACGTTTTGAGTAATGAAAATGATTCTGATTGAAATGCTGGAAGCAATTTATTTTTCCAACTTGACTCTATTTTAACGGTATTGTTTTCCACTTTTCAAAGTTAGTTAATTGGATATTTTTTCAAAATAAAATCGTTAAATTTGTACTCTTCTATAATTTTACAATTACGAAATGAAAAAAGGTGTTTTATTTACGATTTCAATTTTTATGATTTCATTATTGATTTCATCATGTGGCGTAACCGAGCCATGTCCAAATTACTCTCAATCTAATTCAGAAATTGAAACACCAGCCTAAATGAACTGGAAACAACTGTCTGATATCAATGCACTTGAAAGTATCAAGGCGAATAAATCGTCTGTTACAAGTCTCATTTTTAAGCATAGCACTAGATGCTCAATTAGTAAAATGGTTCTTTCTCGTTTTGAAAGAGAACATCAAAATTCAGACATGAATTTGTACTTTCTAGATTTACTTGCAAATAGAGTTGTTTCTGACCGAATTTCTGAAGATTTTGGAATAAAGCACGAATCCCCTCAAGTGCTTATTATTAAAAATGGGAACTGCATTGCTCATGCTAATCACAATGCAATTAATCAACTTGACCTATCCGAATTTTAACAATGGCTGAACAGCAATTCAAAAAAAAACCTAAATGGCTTAGGGTAAAGCTGCCAACAGGTAAAAACTATAAGCACGTCAGAAAGTTAGTAACCGACAACAAACTACATACCATTTGTGAATCTGGTAACTGTCCAAACATGGGTGAGTGTTGGGGAGAAGGTACTGCCACTTTTATGATTTTGGGGAATATTTGTACCCGCTCTTGTGGTTTTTGTTCAGTAGCAACTGGAAGGCCACTTCCTGTAGACTGGGAAGAGCCAGAAAAAGTAGCCGATTCCGTAAGACTTATGGAAGTGAAACACTGCGTAATTACATCTGTTGATAGAGATGAATTACCAGACGGAGGTTCATTGGTTTGGGTTGAGACGGTAAAGGCTGTGAGAAGAAAGAGCCCAGGTACAACTATGGAAACTCTAATTCCTGATTTCAAGGGTATTGAAGAGCAAGTTCAAAGAATCATTGATGTTGCCCCAGAAATAGTTTCTCATAATATTGAAACGGTTAGAAGACTAACAAAAGAAGTTAGAATTCAGGCCAAATACGATAGAAGTTTGGCTGTTCTTAAACAATTGAAAGACGGAGGCATGCGTACAAAATCTGGTATCATGCTAGGACTAGGCGAAACAGAGGAGGAAATCCTCGAAACCATGGACGATTTACGTTCGGTGGGTGTAGATATTATGACCATCGGACAATATTTACAGCCTACACCAAAGCATTTGCCAGTAAAAGAATTTATCACGCCAGAACAATTTGAAAAGTTAAGATTAATAGGTCTTGAAAAAGGATTTCGCTTTGTAGAGAGTTCTCCTCTTGTAAGATCATCTTATCGAGCTGAAAAACATCTTGGATAATTTATTTGTTAAGCATAATAATGTGAACAAAATAATTCGTAAATTTATCCCTCTAAATTTTATAATTTAATCACAAAGAATGAAAAATTTTATTATCACACTACTATCAATAGCTTTCTTGTCTTACTTTATTTTGGACACATTCAACAAGTCTGAGCAGACTTATGTGCCATTGATGGAGAGAGTTACTTCTCCTACTAAAGGTGCTAAAGGCGCTTTGGAATACCTTCACCGTTTAAAAGCAAATAGCGATGGTGTAATTCCAATTG
Organism: Flavobacteriales bacterium; assembly: GCA_965661345.1. Lineage (GTDB taxonomy): Bacteria > Bacteroidota > Bacteroidia > Flavobacteriales > UBA7312. The sequence continues at coordinate 31,537 of CBFIDK010000007.1, forward strand.
AAGCGGTATTAAATGCAAGAGAAGCTGTAAACAGCAGAAAAGCGGCTAGACAAGCTGCTGCTAACACTACTTTGTTGTGGCAAGAAATGGGTCCCGATAATGCAGGTGGAAGAACTCGTGCAATTTTAATAGATAAAGATAATTCCAATCTAATTTATGCCGGTGGTGTTTCTGGAGGTTTATGGAAATCTACCAACGGTGGAAATAGCTGGAATATTATTAATGGAACAGATAGATTAGAATTTTCTGGTGTGGTAAGTATTTGTCAAACTTCTAATGGTGATATCTATTTTGGAACTGGTGAAGGTTCTACTTCTAACTTGTCAGGAACTTCCAACGGAGCTACTGCTTTCATTGGTGGAGGTATTTACAAATCAACTGATGGAGGAAATTCATTCAGTCAATTGCCATCTACTGCACCATCAAATTTTATTTCTACTAATTTTGATTTCTCTGCAGTGACTGAGTTGGCGGCACACCAAACAGACCCCAACACTGTTTATGCTGCTACTAGAGGTGGTTTAAAACTTTCTAAAGACGGTGGTACAACATGGACTACTGAAGCTACAGGGGAGTTTTTTGATGTTGAAGTAAACACTGACAACTCTGTATTTGCTTCAAAATATAATACAGTTTACTTTTCTGAAGATGGTAATCCGGGTACTTTTAATTCCTTACCTTCTGTGCCATTAACTTTTGGTGGAGGTGCATACGGAAGAATAGAGCTTGCTATTTCCCCTTCAGATGCTAATTATATTTATGCTATTTATTCTAATCAAGGCGGATTGGGAAGGTATAAAGGAATATACCGTTCAACCGACAAAGGGCAATCATGGGAGCTTATACTACCAGGATGGTCAGGGAGTACTCCTCCAGTTTATAACATATTCAACGAGCAAGCTAATTATGCAATGACTATTGCTGTTGATCCTCAAAATAAAGACAGAGTTATCATTGGTGGTCTTGATTTGTGGGAATTCGAATATGGTGTTGGAATAGAGCCTATTTCATATTGGGCAGTTTCTGATTATGTTGATTTTTACGTACATGCTGACCAACATGATATTGTTTTTGATCCAAATAACCCTAATCGATTTTTCATCGGCAATGATGGTGGAGTTTACCGAACGGATGATAATGGCGTAAACTTCTCATCAATAAACAGAGGATATGGAGTTACACAATTTTATACTGTAGATTACTCTAAAGATGGTAAAGTCATTGGTGGTACTCAAGATAATGGTACACAGTTCGTAGACTTTGGAAATCCTGCCTCTGAGCTTGCTTCATTTGAAGTTTCGGGCGGTGATGGTGGATATACACAAATTTCTTACATCAACCCTGATATTTTATTCACTGAAAGTCAAAATGGATCAGCAAGACGTTCAGCAGACGGGGGTGTAACAACTGGTACAATTGAAAACTTCCTTGGTGATACTATGTTAGGTTTGTATGAGACTGCTCAATCTGAAGGGGCTGGTTTCTTTGCAACATTTATTAATCCAATGCATTTATGGGAACAGGTTGATGCAGATGGAAATCCTGTTGATACAAGTATGTTCTTTGCTGCTACAACTGAAATTTATTCAAGTTCTTCAGATTACTGTGTATACATGACAAAACAAGCATTAGATTTTAGTATTACACCAACTTGGTTTCAGGTTACTCCAAAATACTCAAGTCCAATTGAAAGAATATCCGTCTCTTCTGATGGAAATCATATGTTCTTTTCTAGAGGAAACTCTTTGTACAGAACAGATAATCTTAACTTGAATTCTGATACAATTACGGATACCTACAAATTTTTGGATGTAGGTTCTACAGCTGTCATTGATAGTGGTGATAATGTAGATGCTGTTGTTTCAACAATTAGCATTTCAAGCTCAGGCTTTCAGAATACAATTACTGATATTGCTGTTGATCCTAATAACAACGATAATGTTGTTGTAACTGTTGGAGGATATAGCAACATTACGCATGTATTCAAATCAACAAATGCAACTTCGGCAAATCCAACATTTACATCTATTCAAGGAAATTTACCTCAAATGCCTGTGTATTCAGCAGTAATTGATGTACATAATTCTAATAATATTATCATTGGAACTGAATTCGGTGTTTGGTCAACTACTAACGGCAGTAGCTGGACTTTGGAAGACAATGGTCTGCCAATTGTTCCATGTCACATGTTACGTCAACAGTATTTACCTGGTGACAATAAAGGAGTTATTTATGTAGGAACTCATGGTAGAGGAATTTTCAGGTCTTCAAACACATCTTCAGTATTTGACTTCTCAGAAGACGAAGGTGAAAATTCAATTGATTTGCTATCAATTTATCCAAACCCTGCTGAATCTTACGTCAATGTAGAACTTTCTTCAGATGTTCAAGACTTTGATGTTAGCATAATTGATTTGATGGGTAAAGAAGTATATTCTTCAACTAAAATGAACACTACAAGAATTGATATTTCATCATTGGAAGTAGGCAACTATGTTGTTATTGTTGTTGCTGATGGTAAAAAACAACTTGGCAAGTTCATCAAAACAAAATAATAAATTAAAAATTCAATAAAAGCTCTGCATAAGCAGAGCTTTTTTTTTCTTAAAGATGAAGACTAGAATAGCAATAAACGGTTTCGGAAGGATTGGTCGTGTTTTTTTACGCTCAGTCATTAATAATCCAACTATTGAAGTAGTAGCAATAAATGATTTGGCTAGTGCGCATACCATGAGTCATTTATTTAAATACGATTCTGTTCATGGGGTATACGATGGAAAGGTTCACTATACAGAAAATGCTTTATTAATAGATGGACATTCTATTGATTACCTTTCATATTCAAAAATTGAAGATATTTCATGGGAAAAATATAATGTTGATATTGTTATTGAATCTACTGGTCTTTTCAAAGATAAAAGCAGTGCGTTAGCGCATATTAAGGCTGGTGCTAAAAAAGTTATAATCTCTGCGCCACCAAGCGATGATTCAATTAAGACCATTGTCTTGGGAGTAAATGATGATGTAATTACCGATGATGATGTTATCCTTTCTAACGCATCCTGTACTACTAACAGTGCAGCTCCTATGATTCAGCTTATTAACCAGAATTACGGTATAGATAGCGCTTATATTACTACTATTCATTCTTATACCACTGACCAACGCTTGCATGATTCTCCACATTCTGATTTAAGACGTGCGCGTGCGGGTGCAACTTCAATAGTTCCTACAACAACTGGAGCAGCAAAAGCGTTAACTAAAATCTTTCCTGATTTATCTAATAAAATTGGAGGTTGTGGTATACGGGTGCCTGTTCCGGATGGTTCTTTAACTGATATAACTTGTATAGTTAAGAAAGAGACTTCTGTTGATGAGGTAAATCAATTATTTAAAAACGCTTCATTAGGCTCTTTATCTGGAATACTGAGTTATATTGACGATCCGATTGTTTCAGTTGATGTTTTGGGAAATACACATTCTTGTGTTTTTGATTCTCAATTGACATCTGTAATTGGTAAAATGGTAAAGGTAGTCGGCTGGTACGATAATGAAACGGGCTATTCAAATCGATTAATTGATCTAGTCGAAAAGATTAGTAATATTTAAGTTCTAGTTTGTTTCCATCAAAAACAGCATAGCTGTTATAATTTACCCATTCCCCTAAGTTAATGTAGTGAGAATCATTTCCTAAATCTATTTCAAGTGGCAAGTGGCGGTGTCCAAAAATGAAATAATCTACCTTTTTTGTTTTTAGTGTTTCTTTACAAAATTGAGTAAGCCATTCATTATCACCATGAAATGTTTCATCCTTTTGTCCATTGGCTATTCTGCTTTTTTTGGACCAATACTCAGCTATACTGATTCCAAGATTCGGGTGTATTCTAGCAAATAACCATTGACACAGTTTATTGGAGAATATTTTCTTTAGGAATTTATAGCCCTTATCCTTTGGTCCCAGACCGTCACCATGGCCAATAAAAAACGTCTTGTTATTAAAAATAAATTCTTGTGGTTCTCTATAGATTTTTAAATCGATTTCTTTTTCCAAATAGTCAAAAACCCACATGTCATGGTTTCCAGTAAAAAAGTGAATATCTATTCCAGTATCGCGAATCTCAGCAAGTTTACCTAGTAGTCGTACATAGCCTTTGGGAACAGCTTTTTTGTACTCAAACCAAAAATCGAAAACATCTCCAACTAGAAATATAGCAGTTGCATCTTTTTTGATTTCATCTAGCCATTTGACAAATAGTTTTTCACGCTCTAAACTTTTTTCTCTGTTTGGAACGCCAAGATGTAAATCCGATGCAAAATAAATTCTAGTCAAAAATTTCTATTAGTTTATTTCTTAATACTGTGCCTCTTAGGTTTCGACCTATTATAACTCCATCTTCATCAATCAAAAATGTTGATGGAATACTTTCGATACCATATTCCTTACAAATAGGCGATTCAAAACCTTGTAGTTCACTTAATTGTATCCACTTCAAACCATCCTGATTAATTGCTTTTAACCATTCGTTTTTTGCAGATTCATTACGTGTACTATCATCTAAAGATATACCAATTATTTCTAAACCTTTGGGTTTGTATTCTTTGTACAATTCAACCACCATTGGGTTTTCTTTTCTACAAGGCACACACCACGACGCCCAAAAATCCAAAAGGACTACGGTACCTCTCAAAGATGATAACGAAAATGGTTTGCCATTTTCATCCTTAATGCTAAAGTCTGGAGCGATGGCGCCAACAGCAGTTTTTTCAAGAGAAAGAACGTTTTCTTTGATGTTTTCTATCCACAAATTATTTGGATACTTGCTTTCAAGATTTGTATAAATCTTTTTGTAGTAATTTATATTATCCGCTATGCTTCCAAGCTGCTGTCCAGCTATTAGATTAATGAAAAGAGTTGGATTTTCATCAATGAATTGTTCAATATTTTTTTTGTGGTTTTCTAATAATTCGTCGTATTGAATTCTAATGGAATTTAACACCAATTCTTCCTCATCAGTTCCAATTGATTTCTGATATATTAGTGAAAGTGAATCCGTATTTTGTTTTAAACGACGAATAATATTTAATAATAATGTATTGCCTTCCACTTCATCAGAGCCAATAGCTTCGTAGTCAACCAATGTAGTTGCGTTTGCTTTAAATTCTATGGTGTCTCCTTTGTTGAATGCAATTAAGGCATAATTTTCATTACTAAATGATATCCTGAAAAAGTTTATGGAGTCGGAAGAGTAGTTGAAAGAGAAAGTACTGTTATCAATTTTGCAAGAATCGACCTTAATAACATCTGTGGGTGAAATTTTTTCTAAATAAATCCAACTGTCATTTTCGGCATTTGTGAGAGTGCCATTTATTGTCCCTCTATCATCAGTACACGATGCTAGAGTGAAAATTACAATACTGATAAAAAATAATCTCATCATTTTTCTAACGCTTCTCTAAGGATTTTATTGGCAATTTTCGGGTCTGCTTTTCCTCTTGAGAGCTTCATAACTTCTCCCATAAAAAGACCTATTAATCCTTTTTTACCATTTTTATATTCTTCCACTTTTTCTGGATACTTTTCCAATGCTTGTTGAATAAAACCTTGCAATGCAGACGTATCGCTTTCTTGTATCCAGTTATTAGCTTTAGCAATTTCTTCTGCAGATAAATCACTTTTTAACATTTCGCCAAATACTTTTTGTGTAGCAACAGTGTTACTTACTTTTCCGTCATCAACCAATTTAATGAGTTCTGCAAGTCGATTAGGAGACATGTTAAATTGATCTATTTCAATGGCATTTTCATTAAGAAAAGACTTTACAACGCCATTCATGAAATTTGCCGCTCCTTTGTAGTTTTTAGTATGTTTACAAAGTTCTGTGAAGTAAAGGGCAATTTCTTTTTCTTCAATTAGTACATTGGCGTCGTACTCTGACAGTCCAAACTCTTGGGTATACGTTTTAAATAATTCGTTAGGAAGAGGAGGTAGAGTCTTTTTTACATTGTCAATGTATTCTTGACTAATAGTGATTGGTTGTAAATCTGGTTCTGGAAAGTACCTATAATCGTTAGCATCTTCTTTGCTACGCATGAGTGAGGTTGTGCCTGTCGCTGCATTAAAACTTCTAGTCTGTTGTTCTACAGTCCCTCCATTTTCTAAGATTTCTATTTGCCTGTCCATTTCATGCTCAATCGCTCTTTTTACATTTCTCAAAGAGTTCATGTTTTTTACCTCTGCTCTGTTTCCAAATACGTTGCTTCCTTTGAGCATGACTGAAATGTTTGCGTCACAACGTAAGCTACCTTCTTCGAGATTACCATCACAAATATCAAGGTAACGCACAAGTTTTCGCACTTCACTTAAGTATTGATAGGCTTCGTCAGCGCTTCTTATATCTGGTTCAGAAACAATTTCTATTAGTGCAACACCCGCCCTGTTTAAATCTACTAATGAATTGAAAGGGTCTAAGTCGTGAATACTTTTACCAGCATCTTCTTCCATGTGAATGCGCGTGATATTGATTGGCTTTTTTTGGTCCTCTTCATCTTTAACATATATAACACCACCGTTGCAAATTGGGGTTTTATCTTGAGTAATTTGATACCCTTTTGGAAGGTCGGGATAAAAATAATTTTTTCTAGCGTATTCGTTATGTTCTCTAATCGTCGAGCCACAGGCAATGCCCATTTTTACGGCGTATTCAATAACTTTTTTATTACTCATTGGTAATGTGCCAGGATGACCTAGAGTGATAGGGCTTGTTTGGGTATTAGCAGATGCTCCATATTCGGTAGAGTCGCTGCAATACGCCTTTGTTTTGGTAGAAAGTTGTGCGTGAATTTCTAACCCTACTACAAGTTGATATTTGTCTCTTAAATTGCTCATTACTCAAATGGGGTTAAATATAATTAAAGTATTTCTTCAAAAGTTTTATCCATTGCATTAATGGTTTTATCTAGAAGTTCTTTTGAATGTGTATGAGAAAGAAATAAACTTTCAAAAGCGGATGGAGCAAAGTAAACGCCTTTTTCCAAAACGCCATGGAATAATTTTTTAAACAAATCGGCATTTGCATTACATGCATGTTCGAAGTTCTCAACAACATCAACGTCAAAGTGGAAGCTCACCATTGAGCCAACTCTATTTAGGGCATATTTTAAATTATACTTATCGAATACTTTTCTTAGTTCTACTTCAAAATAGGCACTATTTTTTTCTAAATCGGAGTAAATACTAGGTGTTTCATTTAACTCTTTGAGTAGGGTGTAGCCGCAATTCATAGCAATAGGGTTTCCACTTAACGTACCTGCTTGATATACTGGTCCTACTGGTGCTACCATATCCATTATTTCTTTTTTTCCACCAAAAGCACCGACGGGTAAACCTCCGCCAATTATTTTACCTAGAGTGACCATATCTGGTGTAATGCCATAATATTCACTGGCGCCTCCTTTAGCAAGTCTAAAGCCAGTCATGACTTCATCAAAAATTAACACAATATTGTGTTGAGTACACAAGTGACGTAAGCCTTCTAAAAACCCTTTTTTAGGAGGAATACATCCCATATTCCCTGCTACTGGCTCAATAATTATAGCCGCTATCTCATCTTTATTATCCTCGATGATTTTCTTGACGGCTTCAAGATTATTGTATGGTGCAAGTAAAGTGTCTTTTGCAGTTCCTTTAGTAACGCCTGGGCTGTTAGGAACTCCTAGTGTAATGGCACCGCTACCGGCTTTAATAAGAAAAGCATCAGCGTGTCCATGGTAATTACCTTCAAATTTTATAAATTTTTCTTTGTTGGTATATCCTCTAGCAACACGGATTGCACTCATACAGGCTTCTGTGCCTGAATTAGTCATTCGTACCTTTTCAACAGCTGGAACCATGTCACAAATTAATTCGGCAATATCCGTTTCAAGTTTTGTAGGTCCTCCAAAAGAGGTTGTGTTGTCGGTGGCTTTTTTTAAAGTATCTACTATAGGCGGGTGACAATGCCCTAAAATCATAGGCCCCCATGAGCCAATGTAGTCTATGTATTCTTTCCCATCTACATCTGTAAGGATTGACCCCTTTGCAGATTGAAAAAATACTGGAGTTCCGCCAACCGACCGAAATGCACGAACAGGAGAGTTTACTCCGCCTGGAATAAACAGTTGAGCTCTTTCAAAATATAAATTACTATTCTTCATTTTTTAAAAGTTTAGCAGCTTCTTTAGCAAAATATGTTGCAATTAAATTAGCGCCAGCACGTTTGAAACCAATTAATGACTCCATCATTACTTTATCGTGATTTAGCCAACCTTTTTCACTGGCTGCTTTTATCATTGCGTATTCGCCAGATACTTGATAAGCGCTAATTGTAAGGTCGTAGCTATCTCGAATTAATCTCACCATATCAAGGTAAGGTTGGCCAGGTTTAATCATAAGAATATCTGCACCTTCTTCAATATCTCTTTCCACTTCGCTTAATCCTTCAAGTGCGTTTGCAGGGTTCATTTGATATGTTTTCTTATCTCCAAATCCTGGAGTAGATTCTAATGCGTCACGAAAAGGGCCATAATAGTTTGAGGCGTATTTCACACTGTATGACATAATGCCAACATTTGGAAAGCCTTCGTTTTCTAGAGATTCTCTGATTATTCCAATTCTTCCGTCCATCATATCTGAAGGAGCAACCATATCTACACCTGCTTCGGCATGAGAAACGGCCATTTCTGCCAGAACGTCAAGTGTTTCATCGTTCAGAATTTCTTCTCCATCAACAATGCCGTCATGTCCATGAATAGAATAGGGGTCAAGGGCAACATCACTCATCAGGTACATTTCAGGGATTTCTTTTTTAAGTAAACGGATGGCTTTTTGCATTAGTCCTTTTGGATTAACGGCTTCTTTTCCTTCATTGTCTTTGAGTGAGTCTTCAACTTTAGCAAAAAGTAATGCTGAGCGTATTCCTAAATCATAACAGCTTTTAACTTCATCTACCAATAAATCAAGAGTGTATCTGTAATAACCTGGCATGGATGCAATTTCCTCTTTTGTGTTTTGTCCTTCCATGAAGAATAAAGGAACGATAAAATCACTAGGGTGAAGTCTGTTTTCTTGTACCATATCTCTTATGGATTGATTTTTTCTAAGTCGTCTATTTCTTTTGTCTGGAAACATATCTTTATCTATTTAAACCCAATCTTTTGGATTTTTTAATACATCAATTAATTCTTCTTCAGCACTTCCTTTTTCTGGATGATGGTTGTATTCCCATCTTACAGTTGATGGTAGGCTCATTAGAATGGATTCTGTTCTACCTTTAGTTTTAATGCCAAAATGCGTGCCCCTGTCATGAAGTAAATTAAACTCTACGTAACGACCTCTTCGAATTTCTTGCCATTTTTTTTGGGCATCTGTGTAGCTTTTATTTTTGTGTTTTTCAACGATTGGAACATAGGCTTCAATGAATGCATTTCCAGAGTCAATACTGAAATTCAAAATATCTTCCATAGAGGTGTTTTTGTCCTCTTTTTGGTAATCAAAAAATATACCGCCAATTCCTCTGGCTTCACCTCTGTGAGAGTTGTAGAAATAGTTGTCGCACTCTTTTTTGAAAGTACTGTAATAATCTGGGTTATGTTTATCGCAGACCGATTTGTTTACACGGTGAAAATGAGTAGCGTCTTCATTGTCTAGGTAATAGGGCGTGAGGTCTGTTCCGCCTCCAAACCAAGATGTTCGTAGACTACCGTCTTCGTCATACATCTCAAAATACCTCCAATTGGCATGAACAGTGGGTATTTTTGGACTTGTCGGATGAATGACTAATGATAATCCACAAGCATAGAAGCTTGCATTATCGACATTAAATTTTTCTTTAAAAAGTTGTGGAAGTTCACCATGCACAACAGATACATTAACGCCACCTTTTTCAAAGACTTTACCATTATTCAAAACTCTAGTTTTTCCACCACCACCACCTTCTCTGTGCCATTCGTCTTCAATAAACTTTCCTTTTGTATCGGACTGTTCTAAAGCGTGACAAATTTGATTTTGCAAGTCAAAAATATGTTTCTCAAATGTGTCTTTAATATTCATTATTATGAATAATTTTTAATAGCATTGATGAATACCTTGGCATTTTCTACCGGAACGGTTGGCAATATCCCATGTCCTAAATTAGCTATGTAGCGGTCTTTTCCGAAACCGTCTACCATTTCTTTGGCTAGGCGTTCAATTTCTTCATGGGGAGCAAATAAACATGCTGGATCAAAATTTCCTTGCAAGGTTATGTTTGGTCCAGCTAATTTTCTAGCTTCTTTAGGTGTTAATGCCCAATCTACTCCTAAGGCATTGCAGCCTAGGTTCGCTAAGTCTTTGATAGCATACCATGCACCTTTTGCAAATACTATCGTTGGAGCGCCTTTAACATTGTCCACAATTTGCTTAATGTATGGGAATGCAAATTCTTGGAAATCTCTAGGTGATAGTAAGCCTGCCCAAGAGTCAAAAATTTGAACGGCTTGAGCACCTGCTTGAATTTGTGCATTTAAGTATGCAATTGTTGTATCTGTTATTTTTTGTAGCAGCAAATGTGCTGCTTTTCTTTCCGCATGACAAAACGCTTTGGCTTGTGAGAAATCTTTGGAGCCTTGTCCTTGAACCATATAGCATAAGATAGTGAAAGGAGCGCCTGCAAAACCGATTAATGGCACTTTACCATTTAAATCTTTTCTAGTAAGTGTAACCGCATCCATTACATAGCCAAGCTTTTCATTAACATCAGGAACTTCAATGGCTTGTGCATCGCTTAGAGTATTGACTGTTTTTGGCAAAAAAGGACCTTTACCAGCAATCATTTGTACCTCATAACCTAATGCTTGGGGAACAACTAAAATGTCTGAAAATAATATTGCAGCATCTGTTCCAACTTGGTCAATAGGCATGATTGTTATTTCAGAAACTAACTCAGGCGTTTCGCACCGCTCAAAAAAGGAATATTTTTCCCTCAACACTCTATAGTCAGGAAGAAATCGCCCTGCTTGCCTCATCATCCAAACTGGAGGGCGTTCAACACTTTCTCCTTTTAAAGCTCTTAAAAGCAAGTTGTTTTTTAATTCTGGAAAATTGTGTGTCATGTATTAAAATATTTGCGAGCAACTTCTACAATACTTCTCGCATCAGTGTTATTACTAGTTATAAAATCTTGTCCTTCATTTTTTAGAGCTTGTGCAGTAGTGGGTCCAATGGCAAAGCATGGCAAACCGTTAAATTCATTTTTTTCTAAAAATGAATACACTGCGCTAGGACTCATAAAAGCCAATCCGTCAACAGATTGCAAATTTAACGTTTTATTAAGATTTATCGTTTGATAAACATGTACTTCTTTTACCTTTATATCAAATGATTTGAGCATTTCGGGTAGGTCATTTCTTCTGCTACTGCCACAAATAAAAATCACTTCTTTTTCTTTATTTTCAATTATGAGTTTGGCTAAATCTGTAGCGGTTGATTTTTTTGGAATTATGGCGTGTGTAAATGTTTCGGATGTTCGTGATCCAATGGCGTAAAGTTTTTTTGAAAGAGGTAGTCCTTTTATCGCTTCAACTGCTGAACGGCTAGTAAAAACCCAGGGAATGTTTACATCTAAATCGGCAATATTAAATGCTAATGGTTTGGTTTCGATTACTGGTTTACAATCGACAACTAAAGAGGTGTTCGAATTAAAGTCATGCAATTGTTCGGAAGAAATAGCATTTAGAAATAAAAGCGTTTTAGGAGTATTTTTCATGATTAGCTGTTTCAATCAATTTTAAAGCTCCTTTTGAAAGTGCAATTTGTGCTGCTCTACGCCCTAAATCTTCACAATTTTCGATGCTTGATTCTAAATTTATTTCTATTTTTTCAACTCCATCTGTACTTAAAACAATTCCTTTGAATAGCAGTATGTTTTTATCTAGTGAAGCGAATGCTCCTACAGGTGCAGAACATCCTCCACTAAGTTCGTTCAGAAAGTCTCTTTCAAGATTAACACACAGAGCAGTTTCCGAATGGTTAAGCTGTCCAATGGTTTCAAAAATTTCTAAATTGTCTTGGTGACAAATAACGGCAACAGCACCCTGAGCTGGAGCAGGAAGCATCCAGTCCATTTCTTTTGATATTTCTTCTTCTAATCCTAATCGGATTAGTCCAGCACTTGCTAAAATGGTAGCGTCCCAATCGCTTTCTTTTAGTTTTCGTAATCTGGTTGGTACATTACCTCTTATGTCAACAATGGTGTGCTCTGGGTATTTGCTTAGCCATTGTGCTTTTCTTCTGTTGCTACTTGTAGCTATCGTTGCGTTTTTTTGCGATAAAAAATCCGTGCCAATCTTAGTTACCAAAGCATCGGTTGGGTTTTCTCGTTCTAGAATTGCGGCAATACATAAGTTATCTTCTAAGTCTGTAGGAATATCTTTACAAGAATGTACAGCAATGTCAATACTTTTGTTAATGATTGCTTCGTCAAGGCACTTTGTGAATACGCCTTTCCCTCCCATTAGCGGGAGAGGAGTGTCTAAAATTTTATCGCCCTCAGATTCCATCAAAACCAATTCATAGGAATGACCGAGAGTGGTTAATTTTTCAGCGACATGCTCGGCTTGCCATAACGCTAATTTACTTTTTCGACTACCAATTTTAATGTGCATTTAGTTCAATTTATACATTTCTTTAATAATCTCTAAAATATCTTCATTGTACCTGTATCTTTTTCTAAGATATTCAATATTTTGGCTTGAAATTCTTCTCACGATACTGTCTATTAGCGGTTTTACTTTTTGAATGTCATCGGCTTCGTATTGCCCTTTGTATTTCTTGATTTCTCTATCTTTTATGTATTCAAAAGTAATACCCAAACTCTTGATTACTGGCCCTAATTTATGCAGTTTCAACCAGTCTTGAAATTCTATTGTGTGAAGATTTATGATGGTTCGGGCTTTTGGAATATCTTTTTTTCGTTTGTATAGCGTTTTATCTGCTTCAGAATTTAACTGATCCATGTCGTATAAATCAACTAATGAAGACTCAATAACTTTAGGGTCAATATTTCTAGGTACTGATAGGTCAATGAATAATTTCTTTGAGTTTACACCTTTAATGTGTTCTTCGGTAACGGTGTAATTTTTTGAGCCAGTTGCTACTACCACTACATCTGAACTTATAATTTCATCTTGTAATTTATCTATGGAAACGCTTCGCACATTATGCTCTTGAGCTAATCTAATTGCCTTTTCATCGGTTCTGTTTACAATTACAATTTCTGCTGATGTTTGGCTATTTAGATTTTCTAAAGTCCTTTGTCCAATTTCACCAGTGCCAAAAAGGAGAATTTTTTTTGATGGAAGGTCTTGGGTTTTTTGACGTATTTTCAGAAGAGCGGCATGGGCCACTGAAGCGGCCCCTTTGCTAATGGTTGTGCTAGATTGAACTTCTTTATTGGCTTGAAAAACGAATTGTAATAAGCGATCCATTTCAGCATCAAGAACATTATGTTTTTTTGAAAGTTCAACACCTTCTTTTACTTGTGAAAAAATTTGAAGGTCACCAAGTATTTGAGAGTCGATTCCGGTACTTACTTCAAATAGGTTTTCGATAGCTTTATCGCTGTGATAAATAAATCCATATTTTTCAAAATAGTCTTTATGGTTGCCAGTGTGTTTTAAAAACTTCTCTTTTAAAAGGTGTAAATTAACATTGTTGGCATAAACTTGTGTTCGATTACAGGTAGAAACTATAATGGCAGATGCTTCAAGTTCAGATTCTATTTCGGTTAGGAATTGAGTTTTTTGATGCTCATCCATACTAAAAAGCTCTCTAATCTCTAGGGGGCAATTCCAGTGGCTAATTCCAAGGCTGTAAAATGAATCAAGCATTGTTTTATATACTTCTTTTTAACACCATGTTTTTCAATCCCTCAACAAATGTATCTGACGAATTTAGACTTTGTACTAGCTGGACTTTTTCTCCGCCGTTTTCTTCAAACAACTCTTGGTATTCGTCTCCAATTTCGATAGTTGTTTCGAGGCAATCAGCTACAAATGCAGGAGAAAAGACTAATAATTTTTTTGCGCCTTTTTTGGCTAAATCGGTAATAATTTCATCAGAAAAAGGTTCAATCCATCCTCTTCCAAGTCTAGATTGAAATCCCACACTATAGTCTTCGTCTTTTAAGTTAAATCGCTTTGCTAATTGAATGGCGGTTTCATAACAACTTGCTTTATAGCAAAAAGAGTTTGCGCCACTAACGCCTTTTTCACAATCATTATCTTTACATAATCCTTCGTCATAAACCTTGTCTACGTGACGTTCAGGAAGACCGTGAAAGCTAAACAGAACATGATCGTATTCCTTAAAGTTGTATTTATTTCCTTGTTCTTCAAAACCTTTTAAATAGAATTCTTCATCGTAAAATTGAGTAACAAAGTTTATTTCTGGAATTACCCACCATTTTTTGATTACTTCCATAGATTCTTCAATTACAGAACCATTTGTTGCTGAGGCGTATTGTGGAAATAAGGGTAAAATTATGATTTGATCAAAATTCTTACCCTCCCAACTTTGTAAAATCTTTCTGAGAGACGGGTTTTTATACCTCATAGCGTATTCAACATGATAGTCTTCACCAAGAGACTCTCGTAATTTTTGAGTTAATTTGTGTGTATGAAACACAATAGGAGAGCCTTCATCTGTCCATAATTCTTTGTAAACTTTAGCCGACTTTGGTGCCCTAAACGGAACAATAATTCCGTTGACTAGTATTTTCCTTAACAGCCAAGGGATATCGATAACCCTTTTGTCATTTAAAAATTGAAAAAGATAGCTTCTAACGTCAGAAGTTTTTGGGCTATCGGGCGTGCCAAGGTTTACTAGAAGAACAGCTTTCTTTTTTGTCATAGTATGAAAATATGTGCAAATTTAAGCATTTCACCCTCCGTTTTTAAGTAATTTCGGTAAATTTTTGGTGATCTTTAATGGTGCTTGAAAACATTTTTTTTATTAAATTATTTTTTGTGATTTATCGATTAATATAAGTGTTTTAGTTGACTAATCTAGTGATTTAACAGACGAATCTGTATTTTTTACGGACGAATACTTTTTAGTATTCAGCGAGTTAGGTTTTTCTAGCTGCTAATTTGTAAAAAATCTTATGAAGTTTAGGATATTAGATTTATATAATGATCATTGGGTTAGGCCACGCATATAAGAACATATGTTTTGAGCTCAGGCAACAAAATATCGTAATGTGGTAGTCTGTGAAATAATTCGTAAATATAAAATTCAGGATAAAAAATTACTGGACAACATTGTAGTAAACCTCCAATAGAGATGATTTTCAAGGCTTTTTTTGAAGTCATGTTTTTAAATAGTTAATAAGGTATATGTAAAACTAATAAATATTCGTTAGATAATTACTAATTTTGCTAAATATTTTAGGGCAATTAGCTCAGTTGGTTTAGAGCACTACCTTGACAGGGTAGGGGTCACTGGTTCGAATCCAGTATTGCTCACTTAAAGGCACCCCTCATTCTCTAGTAGAGTGAGGGTTTTTGCTTTTTGAATTACCCAAAATTTTTATGAATTGAATTTGTCTGCACTGCCATTCTGGCTTTGGCTGTTACAGATTGATCACTGAATTCATTTTTAAGAAATTTAAAATAGGCAGTTATGGCTATCATTCCTGCATTATCGGTGCAATATGAGAAAGGAGGAATATAGGTGCTCCATCCATGTGATTTTTCCATTTCGGTAAGCCTTTGTCTAAGTCCAGAATTTGCCGATACGCCGCCAGCAATGGCGATTTGAGTAATAGACGTTTCTTCACTAGCTTTTACTAGCTTTTTCATGAGAATATTTATAATGCTGTGTTGAATAGAAGCGCAAATATCATTCCTGTTTTCTGCGATAAAATTTGGGTTTTCCTTACTTTGTTTTTTTATAAAATACAAAATGCTTGTTTTAAGGCCACTAAAACTATAGTTTAATTTATCAACTTTAGGAATTCCAAAAGTAAAGGCCGTTGGATTTCCTTCTTTAGCGTATTTATCAATCAAAGGGCCACCGGGGTATGGTAAGCCTAGTAGTTTAGCAGATTTATCAAATGCTTCACCAGCTGCGTCGTCAATAGTTTCGCCAATTAATTCAAAATCTAAGATATCATTGACTTTTACAATTTGAGTATGTCCACCAGAAACGGTTAGGCACAAAAAAGGAAATTGAGGGGGATTTCCGTTTCCGTCTTTATCTTTTATAAAGTGTGCTAAAATATGCCCTTGCATATGGTTTACGTCAATCAATGGTATGTCGTTAGCCAAAGCAAATGACTTCGCAAAGGAAACGCCCACAAGCAAAGAGCCCAAAAGCCCAGGTCCTCTGGTGAATCCAACGGCTGAAATCTCGCTTTTATCTATTCCAGATTCTTTAATTGCCTGATGAACTACTGGAATAATATTTTGCAAATGAGCTCTAGAAGCCAATTCTGGAACTACACCGCCGTATTTTTCGTGTACTTTTTGATTTCCTATAACATTGGATAGGATTTTACCATCTTGAATTATGGATGCGCTGGTATCGTCACAGGACGATTCAATTGCTAATATGATTACGGATTTACTCATCATCTAAATTGGGTAGTCGGTGCCCCATTTTATCTCGCTTTGTTTTTAGGTAAAAGGCGTTGTGTTCATTGGATTCAATTTCTAGAGCAATGTTTTCAACGATTTCAAGACCATAGCCTATTAGTCCTGTTCGTTTTTTTGGATTATTACTCATCAATTTAATCTTTTGAACATTTAAGTTTCTTAAAATTTGTGCGCCAACACCGTAATCTCTGCTATCGGCTTTGAAACCTAATTCTTCGTTTGCTTCAACTGTATCTCTGCCTTGTTCTTGAAGCTTGTAGGCTTTGAGTTTATTTAGTAGGCCTATTCCTCTTCCTTCCTGATTCATGTAAACAATAACTCCTTTCCCTTCACGCTCTACCATAGCCATGGCTGCTTCTAATTGTGGGCCACAATCGCAACGGCAAGAGCCAAAAATATCACCGGTTATGCACGATGAATGGACTCTTACTAATACAGATTCGTTTGCTTCCCACTGGCCTTTTACTAAAGCTAAATGCGTTTGGTTATTGGTTATTTGGCGAAAGGCATGAAGTTCGAAATCGCCTATTTCTGTTGGTAGGTTTACATCAATAAGTTTTTCGATTAAACTTTCATTATTAATCCTGTAAGCAATTAAATCTTTAATTGTCACAATCTTTAACTGATGTTTTTTGGCAATGGTTTTTAATTCAGGCATTCTTGCCATTGAGCCGTCTTCGTTCATTATTTCAACTATAACACCAGCGGGATACAAGCCTGCTAAGCGCGCCAAATCAATGGCGGCTTCAGTATGTCCTGCACGTCGTAATACGCCGCCTTTGCGTGCTTTTAATGGAAAAATATGTCCTGGTTTTCCTAATTCACTTGGTCGTGTGTTAGGGTTAACAAGAGCTTGAATAGTTTTGGCACGATCGCTAGCCGAAATTCCAGTTGTACATCCGTGTCCAATAAGATCTACTGAAACTGTAAAGGGTGTTTCGTATTCTGCTGTATTTTTACCCACCATCAACTCAAGACCTAATTCTTCGCATCGGTCTTCAATAATTGGAGCACAAATAAGGCCACGCCCATGCGTGGCCATAAAGTTAATCATATCAGGGGTAACCATATCAGCAGCGGCAAGAAAATCACCTTCATTTTCTCTATCTTCATCGTCTACAACAATGATGATCTTACCAGCTTTGATGTCTTCAATAGCTTCTTCTATCGTATTTAGCATTAGGCGTTATTTTGGTGCAAAGATAAGCTATTAAGAAGAAAATATTGCCTGTTGACCTTAGTCCATTTTTCGTGTCCACTTACTCGTTCTTCCGAATAGTGGAATACCAACATAACCTCTAAGATCTAAGCTGTTTTCTGAGCTTAAGGTAACCGTTCCGCTGTAGGTGTTACCGCTTTTAGGGTCGTAGATTTCACCATCATCCCATACATTGTTGCCATCGTGTTTAAAACCATACATTATAACCATACCCATTCTTGGACGCGATTGTAATGATTCATCAGGGTTTAAATTGTCAACTTTAGGATTTCCATTTTCATCATTTGGATTTTGCATCCATACGATTTGACCTTCAAACGTATTATCTTCAGCTTCTGTAATTTTAATTACAGCATCTTTTTCTTGGTTGTACCAGTCGCCATTGATAGCATCAGACTGTGCCAAAGTAGTTAAGCTCAAAAATAATAGTCCTGTAAAAAGTGTAATTGATTTCATAAGATACTTGTTTTTTAGGCAAGTTAAGATTTTTATTTGAGGAAGCAATGGTATAAAAAAAAGCTACCCGAGTATTTCTACTCGGGCAGCCCCTTAAAGCCATGAAAAAACTTACTTCCCTCTCCCTAATGGGAACAACAAAGATATATAAACTTTTATTTCTGTTTTAATAAAATCGAAAAAAATTTATAAATTATTTAAAGAGTAGTTATTTTTGTTTTTGATGTAGACTAATACTCTAGATTCAGCACATAATTCATCGTTTGAGTCAAACACCTTGACTGTGTGCCAAACTTCATATTTTTCACTATTCTTCAAAACACTAATTGCATTTTCGATGTCATTTTCGGTTAGTTTAAAATCCATGTACAAATTTGACCTCGCTGTTTTGATATAATCTATTTCAGCTTTTTTAATCCAAATGGTCATCGGAATATTTTTACTGTTAAAAATTTGCCAATACATTACCGCATAAAAAGGATCAATTGCACTGAAAATACTTCCTCCAAATATTGACTTCTGAATGTTTTTATTCAACCATGAATAGTTAACCGTAACTCTCAGGTTTTTAAATTCAGTATCCGCTTCAGCAATTCTAATTCTGTTAATTAGTAAAGGAGGAAACAAATTCAAATAGCGCTTTAACGCTTTGGAGCTGTATTTTCTTCTAGGTAATTTTACGTTTGACATAGTGGCACAAAAATAGATGTTCTTTAGATTCTTTTGGTAATTTTGTATGATAAACTAAAAATGATGAACAAACCCTTAATATTAGTTTCTAATGATGACGGTATTTCTGCACCTGGGATTCGTGCGTTGATAGAGGTTGTAAGAGAAATTGGAGAAGTTGTAGTTGTTGCGCCTGACGGACCACAGTCCGGAATGGGGCATGCCATTACCTTAAACTCCACACTCAGATGTGATAAAGTTCGCATTGATGAGGGGCCTCAAACTGAATACGCTTGTTCGGGAACGCCTGTTGACTGTGTAAAGTTAGCCGTCAGTACCATTATGGATAGAAAGCCCGATTTGTGTGTTTCTGGGATTAATCACGGTTCTAATTCATCCATTAATGTGATATATTCTGGTACAATGTCTGCTGCGGTTGAAGGGGCATTGGAAGGAATTCCTTCGGTGGGCTTCTCACTATTGGATTATGCTCATGATGCTGATTTTACAGCTTCTAAAGAGGTAGTCCGTAAAATAGTACACAAAGTATTAGATGAGGGGTTGCCTAAAGGCAGTTGCTTGAATGTAAATATTCCAAATTTAGCCTATGAAGACATAAATGGGTACAAGGTATGCAGACAAGCAGATGCTAATTGGGTAGAAGATTTTGATGAGAGAAAAGATCCAATGGGTAGAACGTATTATTGGTTGACCGGTTCTTTTCAAAATTTTGATAAAGGAAATGACACGGATGAATGGGCTCTAGCCAATGGTTATGTGTCGGTTGTGCCTGTAAAGTTTGACATTACAGCTCATGAGACCATATCATTCTTAAAAAAATGGGAATTATGATAAACGAATCTTTATTCTGGAAAGGCACTGTTTTAGGATTAATATTGCCAGTTTTAGCATTTGTAATCTATTCGAATATTAAAATGGATGGCGACATCTTTGCGCTTTATTTTCAGCTTAAAGCCTTGGGAGTGCATACCCATGTTTTGAGTCTTTGTACTTTTATTAATCTTATTCCATTTTTAATTTTTGTCAGAACAAACAGAGACAAGCCCGCACAGGGGATTTTAATGACTACCATATTATTGGCGCTTTTTATCGTAATTAATAAATTCTTATTTTGACAAACTATTACTTCATAGTTGGAGAGGCTTCTGGCGATTTACACGCTTCAAACCTAATTAAAGAAATTTCAAAACTTGATGAAAACGCTTCTTTTAAAGGTTTTGGGGGAGAGCGCATGC
This sequence comes from Flavobacteriales bacterium, assembly GCA_965661345.1. Lineage (GTDB taxonomy): Bacteria > Bacteroidota > Bacteroidia > Flavobacteriales > UBA7312. The sequence goes on from CBFIDK010000007.1 coordinate 51,805, forward strand.
AAAAGCAGGGCTTAGAGCTTACTTTGCATTACAGTTCTATGGCATTTATGGGCTTTTGGGAAGTGATAAAAAACGTATCTGCCATTAGTAGAAATTTCAAACAAGCCAAAAAAGAACTTCTGGAATTCAATACAGATGTTTTGGTTTTAGTTGATTACCCAGGTTTTAATATGAGGATGGCTAGCTTTGCTAAGCGTCATGGAATAAAGGTGGTTTATTACATTACGCCACAAGTGTGGGCCTGGAAAGAATCGCGCGTAAAGAAACTAAAAAGAGACGTGGATTTACTTTTGCCAATTCTCCCTTTTGAGCAAGATTTCTTTGCAAAAAATCAAATTGAATCTACTTTCGTAGGTCATCCACTTTTAGATGCGTTTAAGGATATTGATAGTAGAAGTGTTGAGTCAGATAAACCCATAATTGCTCTTTTACCAGGTAGTAGAAAGCAAGAAATTAGCACTTCTCTACCAATAATGATGAAGCTAGTGGAATCTTTCGAAAATTATCAGTTTGTTATTGCAGGGGCACCTTCGATATCAGCGGCTTTTTACAGAAACATAACTGGAGAATCCTATATTCCAATTCTATCTAATCAGACTCATGCACTTTTGAAAGAATCGAAAGCTGCAATAGTTACTTCTGGAACAGCAACGCTAGAAGCTGCAATACTTAAAGTTCCTCAAGTGGTATGCTACAAGACCTCAGCTTTCTCCTACTTTTTCGGAAAACTTCTGGTAAAAGTAAAATTCATTTCCCTAGTTAATTTGATTGCTAATAAAGAAGTTGTCAAAGAGCTTATTCAAAACGACTTTAACGGTGAACGATTGGTGAAAGAACTTCATTATTTGTTGGATAAGAAGAATAAAACCAAAATTATTGGCGAATACAATAAGATAATTGATGTGCTGGGAAGTGAAGGGGCTTCTTTACGTGCTGCTAAAGAGATTGTAAGCCTAAGCTAACAAGATACAATCCCGTATTTTTAAATTTTACAATTTTTGGTGATATTTGATTAATCATATTTCGCCATGCATTTTTGGAACTCACTTCCTTTATTTCGACTTGTTATCCCATTTATTCTGGGAATAGTCCTTTCAAATATTGTATTTGAAGCATGGATTTATCGCCTTATTCCTTTTTTTCTGCTAGCATTAGTACTCACTCATTTTTTTATTAAGAGTTACAGATTTCGTTGGCTTTATGGTGTTTTATGCACTTGTTTACTGTTTGTGTTGGGGCTTTGTATTTTTCACTATTCATTGGAGAAAAACGACGAGCTACATTATGCAACTGTTTTGAATGAAAATAATGTTTTAGTACTAGAGTGCATAGAAGAGCCTGTAGAGAAAAAGAACAGTTTTAAAGTGCTGTCAAAAGTTATTTCGGTTAATAACAAACCTGCTATTGGTAAAGTATTAGTGTACGTAGAGAAAAATGTAGATACTCTCCGATATGGAAGTAGGATTTTAACGTCCGCTGTTCCTAATGAAATTTCACCGCCATCAAATCCTAATCAATTCGATTATAAACATTATCAAAATATTAGAGGAGTGACACACCAAGTTTATTTGTCATCTATTGATTTTACTGTTCTTAATGGGCAATGGGGAAATCCTGTCATAAAAAAAATAAATGCTTTTAGAAGTAAACTGTTGAGCAGGTTATCAAACAGTCAATTGGATAAAAATCAATTTTCTGTATGCTCTGCTTTATTATTAGGAGATAAATCCGAAATGAGCCAAGAGCTCAAGCAAATATTTAGTGAAGCCGGAGTAATACACGTCTTAGCTGTTTCTGGACTTCATGTGGGAATTATATTTCTTCTGATAAATAAGTTATTGGTATTTATGAGTAGAACACTAGTTTTGAGAATTATAAAACTCTTGATTCTGTTACTCTGTCTTTGGTCGTATGCTTTTATTACCTCATTAAGTCCGTCAGTAATGCGAGCGGTAACCATGTTTAGTTTCATCGCTATTGCAAATGTGATGCAAAGGCAAACAAATATTTACAATACACTAGCAGCATCAGCCTTTTTATTGTTGATACTTGAGCCAAATATGGTTTTCGAAGTAGGTTTTCAATTGTCCTATTTAGCCGTTTAGGGATAGTTTCCATATATCCAATAATTTATCCGCTATTTGTTTTTAAATCAAAATGGACGGATACACTTTGGCAATTGATTTGCGTGTCGATAGCAGCTCAAATAGCTACTTTTCCTCTAGGAATATTTTACTTTCATCAGTTTCCAAATTATTTTTTAGTTGCTAATATTTTGGTCCTTCCATTGATACCATTTATTATATATTTCGGGCTTTCTTTTCTTTTACTTTTTGATTTTTACTTTTTAAGTGAGCCAATTTTATTAATTCTATCATTTATTCTCGATAATTTGTTTTTGATATTGAGTGCTATTCAACAGTTGCCCCATACCATATCTTCCTTTTTATACTTACATTTTTACGAAGTGCTTTTAATATACCTTGCCATTGGCTTTAGTATACTTTCATATCATTTCAAAAAGACATTGTATTTGGTCTATTCATTAGTCTGTTTTTTGCTCTTACAGTTGATGCATTGGAATGACATGGAAATTAGAGAAAATAGGTCGCAAATAATATTTTATTCGGTAAACAAACACAGTGTATTTGGTATTGTGGAAAGCGATGCAGGCTTTTTCATGGCCAATAGCGATTTTATAAAAAATAAATCCAGTCAACAATTTAACTTGTTCAACCATTGGTCGTATTTAGGTTTGGATAAACCTTCGCTAATAGACTTAGATTCCAATTTCCAACATCAATTCATTTGGAAAGAAGATTGTCATATTCAATTGGGAAATAAAAAAATGGTTTTAGTGAATGAAAATTTTAGTTTGAAACGGTATGAAAACCCAATTGAAGTGGATTATTGCTTAATTTCAGACTATTTCCCTATTGACAAACTTCTGATAAGTTATAGTCCAAAAACAGTAATAATTGATTCAAGTTTACCGTATTATAAAGCTGATAAATTAGAAATGGAAAGCAAAGACTTAAACTTGAATTATTACAATTTGAAAACTAATAATGCCCTGTTAGTTGATTTGAATGATTAAATCTTTCCTTCTGTAACTTCCATTATATCGTTTTCCATTGATGATGCTTTATCCACCAGACTTTGTCCTTTGGCAAGAATGTCGTTTACAAAGTCTTTATCTTGACAATCTCCACAGTTAATTTTTACATTTAGAAATGCACCTCTAACGGCAGTTCTAGCACACAAAGCACCAACGGCTGCGTCAGTTACTGAGTTGGGATTTCCAAATTCAGACATGGCTTTCATTACTTCCATGGAGTTGTAGGCCGTTTCCATAACTTTAAATGGCGTGAGAATAGCAAATTTTGTTGCCTCTTGAATGGCTTTGTGACGTGCTGTTTTTTCTTCGTCACTATCTTTAGGAAGTCGGAATGCCTCCATGATTTTGTTAAAGGCATTTGTGTCTTCGTCAACTAATCTCAAGAGTTCATTTTGGTAGGCAATACCCTTTTCAGCCCAATCGGAAAATTCTTCCCATCGATCATCCCAACCTCTTTTGTGTGCGGACAAATTGGCTACCATTGTTCCTAAGGCAGCGCCCATAGCGCCGCAATAGGCAGAAATAGATCCACCGCCAGGAGCTGGGCTTTCGCTTGATGTTTCATTAGCAAAATCAACAAGATTCATGTCCACTAGTTTTTTAGTTGAATCTTCAAGCATGTACTCAATAACTCGTTCTTCCAAAATAAATGGTGATAATTCATCGAGACCAAGTGATTTTACAGCAATCTTCATGATTTCTTTTTCAGAAATACCAGTCGAGCGTTCTTGTTTTTTTAAGAAATGAACTCCAGCGTCAATTAATACTTTCTTGGGTACTAGACCTACTAACTCTGAGCCAGTAACTCGTAAGCCTCGCGCTTGCGAGCGTTCACAGGTTTTGTCAAAAACCAAATGAAGAGGAGATACATTAATGTTTGTGAGGTTATATGAAATTTGTGCTACTCCGTATTCTTCAATATACCATCCAATACCTTTAACGTGTTTAAACAAACCCGCTTGTCGTACAGGCTCGCCATTTTCATCCTTTAAAAGTTTGCCAGCAGGATTATTATTTTCTCTCAGCAATCTTCCAGCCTCTCTAATATCAAAAGCTACGGCGTTTGCTCTTCGTGTTGAGGTGGTGTTGAGGTTTATGTTGTACGCCACTAGAAAGTCTCTGGCTGATATGGCAGTTGCTCCTGAGCGAGCAACAGAACTGTTAAATTCAGCAGGGCCAAAGTCAGGCTTCCAATTTGGATCGATTAGCTTTTGTTTTAATCCTTCGTATTCTCCAGATCGGCAGTTTGCTAAATTTCTTCTTTTTTCTTCTTTGGCTGCATTTTCATAGCAATATATAGGAATGTTAAGTTCATTGCCAACGCGTTCACTAAGTTTATGTGCCCACTGTGCTGTTTCTTCCATTGAAATATCAGCAATTGGGACTAAAGGGCAAACATCTGTTGCGCCCATTCTTGGGTGTTCTCCGCTGTGCTTACTCATGTCAATTAGCGATTGCGCTTTTTGTATCAATAAAAATGCAGCGTCAATGACTTGTTGTGGTTCTCCCACAAATGTAATTACGGTTCTGTTAGTTGCTTTTCCTGGGTCAACATTGAGCAGTTTAACACCGTCAATTGTTTCTACAACAGAAGCAATCTCATTTATTTTCTTTGTGTCTCTTCCTTCAGAAATATTAGGAACACACTCTATTAGTTTTCTTTTCATTGAATTAGGATTGTAGTTGTCCGTTAATCATTATTTTTTCAATATTCTGATGTCCAAAAGAATAAGGAATAAATGCATATGATGGCATTGGTTTTGTTATGAATAAGTTTGCTTTTTTACCAATTGCAATACTGCCTAATTCGTGGCTTAAACCCATGGCGTAAGCGGTGTTAATGGTAGTAGCATTTATCACTTCCTCTGGAGTCATTTTAAGTTTAATACAGCCTAGAGAGGCTACAAAATTCATGTTTCCACTTGGACTTGAGCCTGGATTGTAATCGGTGGCCAAAGCCACTGGCATGCCTTCATCTATTATTTTTCGAGCGGGGCCGTAGGGAATTTCTAGAAAGAATGAACAGGAGGGAAGAAGCGTTGGCATACATTGACTGTTCTTTAATGCGCTAAAGTCTTCTTCATTCATAATTTCTAGGTGGTCAACAGACAAAGCACCGTGTTTTACACTGGCTTTCACACCACCTAAAATGTTAAATTGATTGACATGGGTTTTTGGAATTAATCCCCATTTTTTAGCTTCAGTGAGTAAACGCTCAGTATCTTCAATAGAAAAATAACCTTCTTCGCAAAATATGTCAATGTATTCGGCTAAGTTTTCTTTAGCTATTTGTGGAAGCATTTCATTAATTATGAGATCAAGATAGGCTGATGAGTAGCCCTTGTACTCCTGAGGAATGGCATGAGCGCCAAGAAAAGTCGCTTTGATTGTCAGTGGACTTAATTCTTTCAATTTTTTGATAACCCTCAACATTTTAAGTTCAGCATCAACGGTTAGTCCGTAACCACTTTTTATTTCAATTGCACCAGTACCCATTTTCATGATTTCATTGGCGCGGTTTAGTGCACTTTCTAGAAGATCTTCTTCAGAGCTTTGTTGAAGTTTTTTGGCAGAATTTAATATGCCGCCTCCACTAGTTGCAATTTCTTCATAGCTAGCCCCTTTTAGACGTTGTTCCCACTCGTTCTCTCTGTTTCCAGCAAATACTAAGTGAGAGTGACTGTCGCAGTACGAAGGGAATACCATACCGTCATTGGCATCAATGATTTCAGTATTGTTCCAGTCATCAATGCCCGTCCAATCGTCCATAGTTCCAAAATTAGAGATGATTCCATCTTTAACTTCAATGAAGGCATTTTTAATGGTTTGAAGCTGAGCCATATCTTTTCCAGCAACCCATTTTCTGATAGAATGTTCTACCTGAACAATCTCTTTTATGTTTTTAATAACAGTTATCATAGGTTTTAATCTCAAGCGAAAATACAAAAATAGACCATTAATGCCTGCTTGTAAATTGCTTATATTTGTGGATTATGAATTCAATAGGACGATTATTTCGTTTGACAACTTTCGGCGAGTCACACGGTGATTTGATTGGTGGAATTTTAGACGGTTGCCCTGCAGGTTTAGCTCTAGATTTAGAATTAATTCAATCTGAGCTAGATAGGAGAAAACCAGGTCAATCTTCAATTACCACCGAACGCAAAGAAAGTGATATTGTCATATTTCATTCAGGAATATTTGAGGGCAAAACTACTGGTGCTTCAATAGGCTTTAGTATGAAAAATTCAAATCAAAACTCCTCCGATTATTCCCATTTAAAGGATACTTTCAGACCATCTCATTCAGATTTCACATATTCTGAAAAATACGGAACTAGGGATTACAGAGGCGGAGGGCGTTCTTCGGCAAGAGAAACGGCCAATTGGGTAGTTGCTGGAGCAATAGCAAAGCAATTGCTTTCACAGGTGAGTATTAACGCCTATGTTTCTTCAGTTGGCCCGGTATTTATCGATAAAAACTATTCGGAGCTTGATTTTTCAAAAACCGAAGATAATAGTGTTCGATGTCCAGATAAAGAAACAGCGGATAAAATGATAGCACTCATAGAAAGTATAAAGTCTGATGGCGATACTGTTGGTGGCGTTATCAGTTGTGTCGTTCAGAACATTGGTGTTGGGCTAGGCGAACCGATTTTTAATAAATTACACGCCAATCTAGGTCATGCATTACTGTCCATAAATGCGGTGAAAGGGGTGGAATTTGGCAGTGGATTTTGTGCTTCTGAAATGAAAGGTAGCGAGCATAACGATTTGTTTAATACAGATGGAACCACAAAAACCAATCGTTCTGGTGGCATTCAAGGGGGGATAAGTAACGGTATGGATATTTATTTTAGAGTTGCATTCAAACCGGCTTCAACAATCATGCAGAGCCAACAAAGTATAAATAATTCAGGAGAAGAAATTACATTGGATGCAAAGGGAAGGCACGACCCGTGTGTTGTGCCGAGAGCCGTTCCAATTGTAGAGGCCGTCACTGCCATGGTGCTTGCAGATTTCTACTTGCTAAACAAAACATCTAAACTTTAAATAATGAAAAAACTAGCTCTACATTGGAAAATTATAATCGGCATGGTTTTGGGTGTCCTTTATGGATTGTTAGCCGTAAAATTGGGCTTAGTAGAGTTTACAGATGGTTGGATAAAACCTTGGGGTACAATTTTCATTAATCTATTAAAGCTTATAGCTGTTCCTTTAATTTTAGCTTCCTTAATAAAAGGTGTAAGTAGCTTAAGTGATGTCTCAAAGTTGTCTAGGATTGGTGGTAAGACGATAGGGATTTATTTAATAACAACCTTGATTGCCGTTAGTTTTGGTTTGATTTTGGTAAATGTTGTTCAGCCTGGCAAGTCATTTTCTGAAGAAAAAAGAAATGAGCTTAAGGAGCAATATGCTTCAAGCGCTGCCTTGAAAATTGAGTCTGCTGAAAATGTTAAAGGCGAGGGACCTTTACAGTTTTTAGTAGATATCGTTCCGAATAATTTTATTCAAGCCGCCGGTGACAATAAGAATATGTTACAGGTTATATTTTTCGCTTTGCTTTTTGGTATTGCTATGGTGATGCTGCCTAAAGAAAAAACATCGACGGTAAAATCCTTCTTCGATGGCATTAATGACATCGTCCTTCAAATTGTAGATTTAATAATGTTAGCAGCGCCTTATGGCGTTTTTGCACTTATTGCGGGTTTGGTTGTTGATTTTGGGGGATCCTCAGAATTGTTCAAAGCACTTGGTATTTATTCTTTGACTGTGGTGATTGGATTATTGCTGATGATTACATTAATTTATCCTCTAATTTTACGCCTTTTCACCGATTTAAAATACCTTGATTTCTTCAAAGGAATTGCTCCTGCTCAAATGTTGGCATTCTCTACCAGTTCTAGCGCGGCAACATTACCCGTGACAATGGAAAGGTGCGAAGACCACTTGGGCGTCTCTGAAGAAGTATCGTCATTTGTGCTTCCATTGGGTGCTACCATAAATATGGACGGCACGTCATTATACCAATCCGTTGCGGCTGTATTTATCGCTCAAGCCTTTGGTTATGATTTGGATTTGGGGCAACAAATGACAATTGTTTTAACAGCCACCTTGGCATCGATAGGTTCTGCGGCAGTTCCTGGTGCTGGAATGGTAATGTTGGTTATTGTTCTTAGTTCTATTGGCATTGACCCTGAAGGTATTGCTTTAATATTTGCAGTTGATAGAATTTTAGATATGCTAAGGACGGTAGTAAACGTTACTGGAGATGCTACTGTAGCAACAGTTGTTGCCGCAACAGAAGGTCAGCTTAAAAAAGTAACTGATAAAGAATTAATGAGCTAATGAGAGTATTACTATTGTTATTGTGTTGTTCAACACTTCTTATTGCCCAAGAAAATTGTAACCTTGAGGTGAATCTTGCTTCCAAAAAAAATTACAATAAAGCCAAACGTTTAGTCGAAGACCGTCGCTATTCAGAATCAATGAAATACCTTAATAAAGCGGTAGCTGAACAGGCAGATTTTGCTGACGCATATTATTTGAAGGCTAGAATTTACCTCATCAAAGAAAAGATTGAACTCGCTGAAGAAAATTTAGAGCTAACTATAACGCATTGCCCAATGTATTCCCCTTCGGTTTATTTATCCTTGGCGGAAATAAATTTTGAAAAAAAACAATTCGATAAATCCATCAACTACCACAAAACCTTTTTGCAATTTATGGGAGTCGATGAAGAAAAAAAGGCAGAAGCAAGACAGCAAATTAAGTTAGCCACCTTTTATCAAGACATGTATTCTAATCCGGTGCCATACAGTCCATCACCAGTAAAAGGCATTTCTACGTCAAATGATGAGTATTTGTGTGCTTTATCACCCGATAATGAAACTTCCTATTTTACAAGAAGAAAGGTAAAGCAAACAGTGGGGATGCTGCGGCCAGAAACAGTCGAAGAATTTACCTATTCAACACTGAAAGATGGGCAATTTCAAGAAGGCAAAGAGATGCCTTATCCTTTTAACATGAGAAAGAATGAGGGTGGGCCTTGCCTGACTGTTGATAATAGAGAATTGTATCTTACGGTGTGCGCCAATGAAAGAGGCTATAATAATTGTGATATTTACTATTCCTATAAGAAATACGAAAATTGGTCTGAACTTGAAAAGTTAAAATATCCCATTAATAAATCCGATAGTTGGGAGTCTCAACCAACCATATCATCCGATGGTAAAACACTAATTTTTAGCAGTATAAGGCCAGAAGGAATAGGCGGAGCAGATTTGTACAGTGTTACTAAAGATGAGCAAGGAAATTGGGGCGAAATAGAGTCTTTGTCAATAAACACTAAGGGAAATGAAAAGTCTCCTTTTCTGCATCCAGATAGTGAAACCTTATATTTTTCCTCAGATACTCATTTGGGTCTGGGCGGTTTAGATATTTTTTACTGCAAAAAAGACAGTAGCGGAAAATGGTCAACGCCAAAAAATATAGGTTATCCAATTAATACCGATAAAGATGACCTCGCTTTTTTTGTTAGTGCCGATGGAGAGAAGGCCTATTTTTCTTCAAATAAACTATCTGGAGTTGGTGGATGGGATTTGTACGAATTTCCATTGTACAAGAAAGCAAGGCCAGAGAAAATTATGTTTTTGAGAGGAGAAGTTAAAGGGGAGTATGACGAGATGCTTTTTGATGCCGTTGTTGAGGTCAAGTCCATTAAAACAAATAAAGTCCAACAGATTAAAGTAAATCAAGAATCAGGCCAATACGTTGGTGTAGTTACGGTAGACGATGATGAGGATTTGATGGTAACGGTTAAGAGTAAAGACTACGCCTTTAATTCTCAATACATTTCTTCAGAAAATATTTATTCAACGCCTCAAGATTTTAATTTTAAGATGCAATCTATCGAAGAGGACAAAGCGTTTAGAATCAATAATATTTATTTTGATTCAGATGCTTATGAGTTAAATGAGCAGGCGAAAATCGTTTTAAACAGCTTTATTGACTTTATGGATTTTAATTCGACCATTGAAGTAGCCATACATGGGCATACGGATGATGTTGGTGATCAATTGTCAAATCAGGAACTGTCATCTAAGCGAGCAAAAAAAGTCCATGATTATCTGATCAATGGGGGAGTTTCTGTTGATAGGTTATCCTACAAAGGATTTGGAGAAAGTAAAGCTTTGGTGCCTAATGATTCAGAAGAAAATAGGGCGGTAAATAGACGAACAGAGTTTTATGTCGTTAAGAAATAAAAAAAAACCTGCAGAATTTGCAGGTTTTTATATTGTAGGGAAATTGATTAATTTCTCTTTTCTTTAATTCTTGCTTTCTTACCGGTAAGACCTCTTAGGTAGAAGATTCTTGCTCTTCTTACAACACCAACTTTATTGATTTCAACTTTTTCAACAGCAGGTGACGATATTGGGAATATACGCTCAACACCAATTCCATTAGAAATTTTACGAACTGTAAATGTTTGATTATTCTGATGGCCTTTGCGTTGAATAACAACACCTTTAAAAAGCTGTATTCTTACTTTCTCACCTTCAGTAATTTTGTAGTGTACCGTTACAGTATCACCAGCACTGAAGTTTGGGAGGTCGTTTCCCTTTAAAGATTCACTTTCTACGTATTTTATCTGTTCCATTTCGGTAAATTTATTCGCTCCCTTAAAAGGGATTGCAATATTACGATATAATTTTTAATAAAAGCACCTTTTTTTTATGAAAAAAATATGGGTTTAATCTAATAAGTCAGGTCTTCTTTCTTTAGTAGACTTTATAGCTTGTTCGTGTCGCCATTCTTCAATTTTGGGAAAATTACCTGAAAGTAAAAGTTCAGGTACCTTCCAGCCATTATATTCTGCCGGTCGGGTATAAACGGGGGGAGCTAGCAAGTTGTCTTGAAAAGAATCGGTTAATGCTGAGGTTTCGTCCGAAATCACACCAGGAATTAATCGAATAATACTGTCACATAATACCGCTGCGGCAAGTTCGCCGCCTGTAAGTACGTAATCGCCAATGGAAATTTCGTGAGTAATGATATGGTCTCTAATGCGTTGGTCAACGCCTTTATAATGTCCGCAAAGAATAATGATATTATCGAAAGTGGAAAAGTGGTTGGAAATTTTTTGGTTCAACCGTTCGCCGTCGGGGCTCATGTAAATAATTGCATCGTAATGTCTTTGGCTTTTAAGTTGTTCAATACAGTCTGCAATTGGTTGAATTGTTAGCACCATTCCTGCGCCTCCGCCAAACTGATAGTCGTCTACTTTTTTGTGTTTATCGTTGGAGTAGGAGCGTATGTCATGAAGCACTATTTCGACCAGTTTTTTGTCTTTTGCTCGTTGCAAAATTGAATGGTCAAATGGGCTGTGTAATAGCTCTGGATGAATAGTAAGGATGTCAATTCTCATTTTTCAAAGTTATACTATTTCTTTAAATGATGAAGTATATTAATGGATAAAATTACAGACTGACATAATGTCAAAAAATTATTATAAATAATTCAAAATCAATATTATATGAAATTTATGTTAAGTTTTACTATTTGGATTAATTTGTGTTTGAACTGGTAAGATTTTAATAATGAGAAATCCCTTTAAAGCTGTCTTATAAGCTTTTTTTAATGTAATTTTACATACAACATACTTAAAACATTAAAACATGAAAAGATTACTTTTAGTGGCTTCTTTGCTAATTTTTACAACAGCTTTTTGCCAGTCTCAGTCTTACATTGGGCAATGGACAAATAACGACACAACTTTTTTAGAAATTACGTCTGATAGTTTACTTTATTACGAGTTTGATTTTGGGTGCTATGTATCGCTAGGATACACATATACAGTTGTATTTGGTAATACTGTTAATGTAAATGTTGATGGTTTTCCCCTTCCATTTACTTTTGATTTGAGTTCTAATGATTCTGTTTTGACAGTCTATTCTGCTTTTGATACTACTGTATTTTATTCAAATGCTTTTGATATAAATCAGTATACAGAATGCACTAATGGATGGACGTGTAATGCAACCGTTGGTTGTTTTGAAAATCTTTTTGGGGAATTTGATACTGAAGCTGAATGCATTGCTGCCTGTGATTCTTCTTCTTCAGGGTCGGGTCTTAACAATAATCTTCTAGGACAATGGACGAATAACGACACCATTTTTATAGAAATTATTGCAGATAGTTTACTTTTTTATGAGTTTAATTATGGCTGTTATGTGCTAATTGATCTTGCATATATAACACAATCTTCTAATACCATTTCAGTAAATTATGACGGTCTAAATGTGCCATTAACTCTGGTGCTCAGTTCTAATGATTCTGTTTTGTCGATCGTTTCTCCTTTCGATACTGCAGTGTTTTATTCCAACTCATTTGACATCAACCAGTATTCACCTTGTCCACCAGCATGGACGTGTGATGCAAGTTCAGCTTGTTATGAGGATATTTATGGAGAATTCGAAACTGAAGCTGAATGCATTGCTGCCTGTGACTCATCTTCAGGTGTTGGTGATAGCACTTCTTACTTAGGTATGTGGCAAATTACGTCCTCGCCTTCATCATATCTTAATTTTACTACTGATTCAATTTTTATATATCAATTCGATTCTGTGGATTGCTATATACAAAGCTCATTCCAATACACTGATATCGGCAATAATCAATTGTTAGTTTCGGCATTGTTTACCTCAAACTATTCATTTAGTATTGGCGGAGACACCTTATTATTAAGTATTCCTGGTGTAGGTGATTTGGAGATGGTTAGTGATTCTTTTGATGTAGATTCGTGGGTAGAGTGCACCTACGATTGGAATTGTTCATCTACGGGTTGTGTGGATGTAGGCGATGGTAATGGTATGTATAATTCGGAGATAGAATGTCAGCTTTCTTGTCCTGTTTCTATTGAAGAACATGAGATATATGTTGCAATTTATCCAAATCCGTTCTCCCATTATACTTCCTTATCATTTAGTCCAAATGTTGTAGCGTATCGACTTTTAGATTTGACAGGAAGAGTTGTCCGCATTAAGCGTGTAAATAATCAAGTTGAATACCTTCACAAAAACCAGTTAAAATCTGGAATTTATTTACTTCAAATGGTGGGGGAATTCGGTAATAGCAGTTTTGAACGATTATTAATTGAATAATCATCTAATGATAAATTTATAAATAAAAAAGCCGAACATTTCGTTCGGCTTTTTTAATGATTTTTAGCTCTAAATTTTAAAAGGCTATTTATTTTTTTCTAAGGTTTCAATTCGTTCTTGTAGTGACTTTATTATAGCTTGTTGTTCTTGCATGGCTTTGACTATTGGAACAACAAATTCTGCATAGCGAAGACCATAAATATCTGCTGGGCCATCGGCTGCATCTACACCATGAAAATCAAAATTAAGGCTATCGGCTAAGGCTTCTACGTCTTGAGCTAAAAAGCCAATTTGAGTAATGTCATATAGCATTTTATAATGTTCCTCGCTGTGAATAGTATCGGTATTTCTTTGGAATATATCGATTTTTTTAGTGTTTAAATTATAGGTTAAGGGTTTCAATCCCATTATAAACTCTAAGCCTAGCACATTGTCTTTTACATTTTCTTTAAAGCGTTTGTCCGATAGGGTTGTCCAGCCAACAAGCCCTCCTATTGAAACAACATTACCGCCTATTCTTACATGGTTATTTGCTCCTATACTTGCGCCTGCCCCTAATGCAGTTGAATTATAGTAATTACCGATAAAATATGCACTTGCTCCTATTGCTGTATTTCTATATCCAGTTGTGGCTGAGCGCAACGCATTAACTCCAATTGCTGTATTATGATATCCAGTTGTAACGTCTCCACATGTTAACCCTCCTAACGCAACATTTGCTGACCCAGAAGTAACTGAAGGAAGTGCTCCTGCTCCAATGCCAATATTACCATATGCACCAGTAGTTTCATTTTGTCCATTTAAATCTAGACCAATATAAACGCCGTAATATTCGCCGTTTAGGGTTAATGATCCTCTTGGTTCTAAAACAGCTTTTTCGGTGTTGTTTACTCTAAATCGAAGTGGCTCATTATTTGTTGTGCCCAAAAAGTTTGACGAGCTGATAGAATTACCAGTTAAACTCCATCCACTTGCCGAAGGGGTCTGTACCCATGTTGTTCCGTTGTGATAGTAGAGAAAGTTATTTCCTAAATTATATGCTAAAGATCCTTTTATTGGATTTGCAATGTTGTTCATTGTGGTAAGGTTGCTAAACTGGTTAACCGCTATTAATTGTTGGTTGGTTTGTGCTGTGGTAGAAATTGAAAGTAAAACCACTGTAAAAATTAATAAGTTTTTTTTCATGGGATATAAGTTTAAGGCAACTAAGTTAAGAAAAAAAAAGTGCCCAGAATGGGACTTGAACCCATACGCTCGTAAGAGCACAGCCCCCTCAAGACTGCGTGTCTACCAATTTCACCACCTGGGCAATTATTAAAAAACCCGAATGAACGGGTTTAAAGTGATCTGGCTGGGGCTCGAACCCAGGACCCTCTCCTTAAAAGGGAGATGCTCTACCAACTGAGCTACCAGATCGGTACAAAATTGAGGTTGCAAATATAATTGCATTATTTCAAACTGCAAGAATTTAAATTAAAAATTTGAGCAAAATAAAAGATGGGTCTTAATGAATGGTTTTACAGCGTTCGAAGTCTGCGTTTTCATCAAATAGTTTTCGATAGGTTTTTAAAACCATGTACTTGGTGGTCCCTAGGTTTTGAACAATCTTAATCATTTTAGGATTAAAATCACCAATCCATGTAATTATGAGTTTTTTATATTGAATACTATCAGTGTCAAACTGATTTTTTACAGCCATAATTATGGCGCCTTCTAGGCCTTTCTTTTGAAACTCTGGCGCAACACCAAAAGCCAAGCCGAATACTGTGTCACAACTTCCTTTCCATTTATAGTACAAAAATTTAAGTTTGCCAATTAGGTTTAGCTTACCATTGATATGTTTAAAAATTTGATTAAGCTCTGGAAGTGCTATAAAGAACGCAATCGGCTCGCCGTTGTAATAGGCAAACCAGATTAATTTTTCATCCATTATAGGTTTCATTTTCCTCATTATGGAACGTGCTTGTGAGGCTGGCATGCCCTTGAAGTTGCTGTGCGTTTTCCAGGCTTTGTTATACACAGTTCTAAAGTCTTCGGCGTAATCGAACATTTTATTTTTTTCTAAATGTCTGAATGTAAAGCCTTTGTCTTTCAAAATTCGATCTGAACGGTCTTTGTATTTTTCGGGGATATCGTCTTGAATATCTCTACAATACATAAACTGCTCAAAATAGGTTAAGAAGCCGTACTCTTCAAAAAGATGTTGATAATAGGAGGGTTGGTAGGGGTTTGCATAGATTGGAGGGTTTTCAAACCCTTCGACTAATAACCCCCAAAAGCGATCTCTTTCTCCAAAATTTATTGGTCCGTCCATGGCTTCCATCTCTCTTTCTTGGAGCCAAGTTTTTGCGGTATCAAACAACAGATTTGAGGCTTTTGTATCGTTTATACATTCGAAAAAGCCAACGCCACCCGTCGGTTGCTTTTCACTAAAAGCCTTTTTTTTGTTAATAAAAGCTGCAATTCTTCCAATGTAATTGCCTTTCTCGTCTTTCAACAACCACCGGATTGCCTCCCCATGTCTAAAGAATTTATTTTCCTTTTTAGAAAAAACAGATTCTACGTCTTTTTCTAGATGTGGAACCCAATTGTTATCGTTTTTATAAATCTCAAAAGGAAGTTTGTGAAAATGCCTTATCGTATCTGAAGAATCTACTTGAACAATTGTCATTAAAAAACTGTTTATTTGTAAAAGCAAATTAAGCTGAAATTAAATGAAAAACAAAGTCGTCATTGTTACTGGTGCATCTTCTGGAATAGGAGAAGCGTGTGCATGGTACTTTGCAAACAAAGGCAGCAAGGTTGTCCTTGCCGCTAGAAATGCTCAAAAATTAGAAGAAATAAGCAATCAAATGACCCTTAAGGGCCTAAAATGCTTAGCGGTTCAAGCCGATGTAAGCGTTGAAGACGATTGCAAGCGATTAATTGCCGAGACCACACAAGCTTTTCAAGGCATAGATGTACTTGTAAACAATGCGGGAATTTCTATGAGAGCTATTCTTGAAGAAGTAGATTTATCAGTCATTAAAAAGGTAATGGATGTAAATTTTTATGGTGCAGTTTTTTGTACTAAATACGCCTTACCTTATATACTTCAATCTAAAGGCTCAATTGTCGGAGTGTCTTCAATTGCAGGCTACAAGGGATTGCCAGGTCGAACGGCTTATTCTGCATCCAAATTTGCTATGCAAGGTTTTTTAGAGTCCTTACGAATAGAAAATCTAGAAAAAAACTTACATGTATTGATTGCTTGTCCAGGATTTACGGCTTCCAACATTAGAAATACAGCCTTATCAAAAGATGGCGGTGTTCAAGCCGAAAGCCCTAGAGACGAAAAGTCCATGATGTCGGCTGACGAGGTTGCCGAAAGAATTTATTTTGCAGTAGTGAAGAGACAAAATTCTTTAGTATTGACAATTAATGGAAAACTTACCGTATTTTTGAACAAGATTTTACCAAGTTTTGTAGACCGATTAGTTTTTAATCATTTAAAGAAAGAACCTAATTCACCTTTTTAAACCATAAACTTCAAAAAATAATTTTACAATGACCATTTTCTTAGTTGGCTACATGGGTAGCGGAAAAAGTACCTTAGGGCAAAAACTTGCTTATAATTTAAAACATGACTTTATTGACCTTGACACATACATCGAGGAGCAAGAGGGACGAACGATAAAAGAAATATTTGAAGAAGACGGCGAGGATTATTTCAGAAAATTAGAAAGATTATACCTTCATAGAATTATCGATACAGAAAACACTGTTATTTCTACTGGTGGTGGTACGCCATGCTTTTTTGACAATATGGAGCAAATGAATGAATATGGAATGACGGTATATATTAATATGCATCCAAAAGCATTAATTCCTAGATTACAAAAATCAGCTGTTTTTAGACCATTAATTGAAGGGCTAGAAGGTGAGGAACTTCTAGACTATGTGTACAAAACACTTAGAGAAAGAGAGGGTTTTTATCACAAAGCTCAAAAGGTCATTACAGGATATAATCTCAATGTAAAAAAACTACAGGAATTTTGCTTTGAAGACTAAAATACCATGTACGAAATCAGTAGCAGTCACTTATCCTTAAAAGAAATTCACCAAATAATTCATAATCAAGAATTATTGAGCCTTTCAAAGGATGTTATTGGTAAAATCCAAAAATGTAGAGATTACCTTGATTCAAAATCAAAAGTAAATAAGCCAATCTATGGCGTAAACACGGGCTTTGGTTCATTGTGCAATGAATCCATTTCTGAGAAAGATTTATCTCAGCTTCAAATCAATTTACTTTTATCACACGCTTGTGGCTTTGGCGATGAAGTACCTAGCAATATTGTAAAACTGATGTTGTTCCTAAAGATTAAATCTTTGTCTTATGGCCATTCAGGGGTGCAGGTAGAAACGGTTCAACGACTTATTGACTTTTATAATAATGATGTTATCCCAGTTGTTTTTCAACAAGGTTCACTAGGAGCTTCTGGAGATTTAGCGCCATTGGCCCACCTTTCATTACCGCTTATCGGTTTGGGAGAGGTCTACCATAAGGGTGAAAAAATGAATTCGTCAACCGTTTTAGAAAGCATGGGTTGGAAACCAATTTCTTTAAAATCAAAAGAAGGTTTAGCATTGATTAATGGTACACAATTCATGAGTGCTTATGCTCTAGAATGCCTTTTAAGAGCATGCAAAATTTCATACATCGCTGATTTAATAGGGGCATCGTCTTTAGATGCTTTTGACGGAAGAATTGAGCCTTTTAGTGAGTTAGTGCATTATATTCGACCACACAAAGGTCAACTTAAAACGGCCAAAAATGTATCTGAATTTCTTTCTGATAGTGAGTTAATTGAGCAGCCCAAAACTAATGTTCAAGACCCTTATTCATTTAGGTGTATTCCACAAGTGCATGGCGCAACAAAAGATGCGCTAGCACATATTGAAAATACAGTAGTTACAGAAATGAATTCGGTAACAGATAACCCGAATGTTTTTGTAAATGAAGATAAGGTCATTTCTGCTGGAAACTTTCACGGACAACCTTTGGCTTTAGCCATGGATTATATGGCAATAGCCGTATCTGAATTGGGCTCTATCTCTGAAAGAAGAACGTATCTATTAATTTCAGGACAGAGAGAGTTACCACCATATTTGGTAAAAAATCCTGGTCTTAATTCTGGACTAATGATTCCGCAATACACTGCGGCAAGTATAGCTAGCCAAAACAAACAATTGTGTACGCCAGCATCTGTGGATAGCATCGTGTCGTCAAACGGTCAAGAAGACCATGTTAGTATGGGAGCCAATGCAGCAACCAAATTACTAAGAGTTATTGAAAATACGGAACGAATTTTGAGTATTGAACTACTTACAGCTTCTCAAGCCTTATCGTTTAGGTCGTCTAAATCGTCAACTTTTATAGAAAGTTTTATGAATGCTTTTAGAGAGGATGTGCCAATCATTAATGACGATGAAATCATGCATGAACAAATGAAAAGCTCTTTACACTTTATCCAATCTCTTTCAATAGAAGAAGACATCCTTTACTAGATTTTTCTACAGAGTAGAACTCGCTTTTCATCACCCATTAGTGTGGTCGCGAAAATATAGTCCTCACCACCATCTTTTACCCCAATTTTTTTACGAATATCACTAACCGATAAAGGGAAATTTCTTCTAGTTATATTGGCTTTATTATTTTTTAAAAGGGGTGAGATTTCTTTTTTATTTAAGCCAGTTATAGTTTTTAGCTCAAACTGTCTTCCTGGGAAATTACTAATACGTTGGTCAGAAGTATATAAATGGCTGTTTGTATGGATTTTATTCAAATTATACTGATTAGCTATGGAATTAAACGCTCCAGCCTTTAAGATGCTGGCATTTGGCTCGTAGATGTACTTTTGTGGGTAAGCGTAAGTACATTTTGTATTTTCATCGCTGAAACTAAAACGAAAGGAAATGTCTTTTGAAAGATCTGAACAACATATATTTATTTCACCTTCACTGTTTTTTTCTAAGAGAAATAACAATTCTTTACATTCGTTATTTACGGCAACAACATGAATTTCTTTAATGAACGAAAGTTGATTTATTACTTGCTTTATATCTAGTAATGGAGCAGTTTTTATAAGTACAGTTTTACTTTTTTCAAGAAGTAAATCAAGGTGCTCAAGAATGTTTGGTGTGTACTCTTTTAGTTGAACGACCTTCTGATTGGAAGAGTTTCGCCTTGAGGGGTCAATATAAATTAAGTCAAACGATTCGCTAGACTTTTTTAGGTAATCGATGCCGTTGGTATTAATAGAATTTATAGTTGATTTTAAGACTTTAAAATTATGTTGGGCAATGAATTGCAAGTCCGTATCGATTTCGCAATGGGTGCCATTTTCAAAAGATTTACTTATGAAGTAAGAGTCTACTCCAAAGCCGCCAGTCAAATCGATAAAGGATTTACCCTTTGCAAGTGATGATTTATATCTAGCGGTTAATTCTGACGAGCATTGTTCCATACTGGTTTTAGAAGGATACAATAGCTTCTGTTCTTTAAACCACATTTGAATTTTTGATTGTGCTATTTGCTTTCCGTTGATTTGATTTGCAACAAGTGAGGTATTAATGTCAACTTGCTTTGAAAGAGAAAACAATACTTTTTCAATGGGATAAGCATAATTTTCTGAGATGAAGTCAATCCAGAAGGAGTCTTGTAAAAAGGAATATTTTTCGTTTAACTCAGACAGCTTAAATATTTTTAGTCAGTTCTTGAATTATTTTAAACTCATTTAAAAACTCTTTGGCGATCACCCTAAAAAAGGTGTAAAACGGAATAGCAATTATCATTCCTGTAATCCCCCAAATAGTTCCTGCCGAAATAACAATTAAGAAAATCTCTAGAGGATGAGCTTTCACACTGTTTGAAAATATAATTGGTTGAAGAATAAAATTATCAATGAGCTGCATACTTCCGAACACCACACAAATTTTAACGATTAATGGAATCATTTGAGTGTAAAAGTCTAGTTCAAGATTAGTTGAAATACCAATTATGATACCGATTGATGCGCCAATAATGGGTCCTACATAAGGAACAACATTGATTAGTCCTGCTAAAAAACCAATTAGAATGGCATTCTCAATACCAAGCACACTTAAGCCTAGGCTAACAATAATTGTAATCACAAAAACTTGTAACATAACGCCAATAAAATACCTGCTTAACAAGCGTTTAGCATTCTTAAGGGCATTGGAAAGTTGCTCGCTTTTGGTTGTCGGAACAATATTAAGAATGAAGTTATTAAACAAATCTTTTTCTTTCAAAAAGAAAAAGGTGATAAATAGAATAGAGAATAAAGCGATTAGGCTATTCCCCAAAATGCCTAAAGCAGAATTAAAAATGGATTTTACTTTAGCTAAGCTAATAAGTTTGATTATTTCACTTTCAACAGAGGATTCTGGACTTAGAAGATGATGGTCTTTAAGCCATACGTCTAAATCGTTAATTGGGCCTTGTAGCTCAGAAGAAACGGACTCAAAATCAATGGTAGATAATATTCTCGCCTCATCAATTATTAGAGGGGTAAATAGAGAAAATAGACTAAAGAAGAATAGCACCAATGCAACTAGGGTAATGGTACTTTTAATAGTCATTGGTAGTGATTTTCCTTTTATTTTCAGAAGAGAAAGTCCTTTCATTATGGGCCTTCCGATAAGCGCCAACACTACAGATACTAATACGTATGCAACAATTGTGTTGAGATAAACAATTAAAATCAAACCAATAATAATACCGATAATTGTGAGCGTATTTTTTATGTTCAGATTCATTTTACTAATGTATTAGTTTAGATTAGAAAATACAAAATCGATGATATTAGCGCCCATTTTCAAAGCGTTTAGCCTTGTTTCCTCACTGTCGTTATGAACTTCAGCATCTTCCCAGCCATCTCCCAAATCACTTTCGTAAGAATAAAAACAAACCATTCTACCTTCGTAAAACAATCCGAATCCTTGCGATGGTTTTTCGTCGTGTGAATGGATTTTTGGCAAGCCGTTTTTAAAGGCAAACTCCTGATTATAAATGGGGTGATTGTAAGGCAGTTCTATAAAATCACTTTCAGGAAATACTTTTTTCATTTCAGGCCTTATGAATTTATCCATGCCATAATTATCATCAATATGTAAAAAGCCACCGCCAATGAGGTAATTTCTAAGGTTTTCACTGTCAGTAGCTGAAAAGACCACATTTCCATGGCCAGTCATGTGAACAAATGGGTAATTAAATAGTGCTTGGTCGCCCACTTCAACAATTTCGTATTGATGGTGCATATTTGTTCCGAGTCTATTGTTGCAGAATTGAATGAGGTTGGTGAGCGCAGTTGGATTTGAATACCAATCGCCACCGCCACTGTATTTTAAAACAGCTATTTTATAGGTTGGCGAAGCAAAGCCACAAATGAATAGGAAAACAACTAGATAAATTACTTTTTTCATTGATTGATTAAATTAACGGTATGGCAAGCGACAACGCCAGCAGTTTCAGTTCTCAAACGACTAGTGCCCAATGAAACTGCTGTAAAGTTATGTTCTTTAGCCTGTTTAATTTCATTGTTTGAAAAATCTCCTTCAGGACCAATCAAAATTAGTGTGTTTTCACCTTTTGTCAGCGAATCCTTTAAGTTTAATTTTTCGCCTTCTTCACAATGTGCGATAAAGCATTTTTCTTCAAATGTCGATTGAATGAAGTCTTTGAAAAAAGTGACGTCATTAAGTTTTGGCAAAAATGCTCTTTTGGATTGCTTCATTGCGCTGACAAGAATTTTATTCATTCTTTCTAGCTTTAACACTTTCCGTTCAGAATTGTCACATACGATAGGGGTGATTTCATTAATTCCAATTTCGGTTGCTTTTTCAAGAAACCACTCAAATCTATCGTTACTTTTTGTTGGGGCAATGGCAAGGTGAATATGGTTAGGACTTTTACCAAAATCTTTTTCAATGCTTATTACTTCAAGTTGGCAGGATTTACTGTTAGCCTCCGTAATTTTTGCAATGTAAAAACCACCCTTGCCGTCAATTAGACTAATTTCATCGCCAACAGTTTTTCTTAACACCATAATACAATGCTTACTTTCTTCTTTAGAAAGTGTATAATCGTTTGAATTTATATCAGGTATGTAAAACAGTTGCATAATATTCTCAAAAGTATAAAAAACTACTCTTTAGTAGCTTAAATTTATTTTCTTTGTTTTATAGATTAAAATTGACCCATGCTGTATAACCATAATGGTAAACTTTGTGAAGCTGTTGAGATAGAGATGAACAACCGTTCGTTTTTATATGGAGATGGAATATTTGAACGCTTACTAGTATTTAATGGAAAAATATTTAATCGAGAAAATCATAAAAAAAGAATTGATTTTTCCCTTTCAGAGCTTGATTTAGACTTACAAATTACCACTGAGCAGCTTTTAGATTCAATTGAGGAATTGGTAGAAGTAAATAAGCTTGCTATAAGCTGTAGTATCCGATTAACAATTTACAGAAATAGTGGCGGAATGTATACGCCCCTAACAAATTCAGCCTCATTTCTTATAGAATCCTCAGCGAAAAACGAACAGTCCTTTGTCATGTCTGATGGATTAAAACTTGGACTTTACGACAAGCATAAGAAATCCTCATCGGCTCTTTCTACCATTAAAAGCACAAGTGCGATTTTATACGTTTTAGCTTCTTTGAAAAAAAGAGAAAGTAAGGAGGATGAGTTGCTATTATTAAACGACTTTAACAGGCCTATTGAAGCAACAAATTCTAATGTTTTTATCGTAAAACAAGATAAACTAATCACACCGCCTTTATCAGAGGGAGCTTTAGCGGGTAGTATGCGTGCCTTGATTATAGATAATTTTGAAGTTGAAGAATTGGCACTTGAAATGGACGATTTTAAAGGTGCTGAAGAAATTTTTTTAACGAACTGCAATGGCCTTCGATGGGTTTGTCAATTTGAAGAAAAAACAGACTTTACAAATAGTAAAACTAAAGAGATTGTAGAATTTTTGAATGGACTAATTTAGTTCAGGATTTTCGGGCATATTATGCCAAATTGCTAAATCTTTATCCATTTGTTTGATGAATTCGCGCCACAAACGCTTATCGTTAGAGTTAAGCGCAATAGAAGTATCGCTTTTAATAACTATCCAAGCATTTTCTTGCAATTCATATTCCAATTGACCTGGACTCCAACCAGAATAACCAATAAAAAACTTTACTTCAGATTCTTTAACCTCACCATTTCGAATTAATGTCTTTAATGTTTCGAAATTTCCGCTCCAGTACAAATTTTCAGATACAGCAACAGACTGGTCAATTTTATCTCCTAGAGAATGAATAAAATGCAAGGTGTTTTTTTCAACAGGCCCACCAATATGGACTTTTGCGTTGAACTTTGGAAAGTCTTCAATTAAATCGTTGACGGATAGTTTAGTAGGCTGATTTATGATGAAGGCGATACTTTCATTATGATTATGTTCAGTAAGCAACAACACAGACCTTTTGAAGTTCAAATCCTGCATATTAGGCTCTGAAACCAAAAATTGTCCGCGTTTTGGTAGTCTATTTTCCATATTTTTCTAAACGTAATTTAGTAAAAATTGTTGCATTTATTAAAGCTCACTTAGTTTGAATGTATCTTTAAGCCTTACGCCTTTTTCTGTTTTATGAACGGTACAACATTCGTTGTAATTATCGTGTTGTAAGAAAATTACGTATTCGTTTTCAGCAGCTTCATTTAGAAATTTTTCTTTTTCACTTAGCGTTACCAAGGGTTTGGTATCATAGCCCATTACATAAGGTAATGGAATGTGTCCTGTACTGGGAAGTAAATCAGCAGCAAAAACAACTGTTCTTCCTTTGTACTCTATGTGCGGAATCATCTGTGCTTCGGTATGTCCATTCACAAATAAAGTTGAAAATTCATCAAAGAGTTTCCCTTCTTTTTCGACATATTTAAGTTGTCCGCTTTGTTCTATTGGCAAAATATTCTCTGTTAAAAATGAGGCTTTCTCTCTATTGTTTGGCTCGGTTGCCCATTGCCAATGCTCTTTATTGCTCCAATAGTTAGCGTTCTTGAAACTCATTTCAAAACCGCTTTTGTCTTTATTCCATTTTACACTTCCGCCACAATGGTCAAAATGTAAATGGGTCAGAAAAACATCGGTAATATCATCGCTGGAAAAACCGTGCTTTTTTAATGATGATTCTAGATTTACATCGCCATGAAGGTAATAATGTTTTAGGAATTTATCGTCTTGTTTATCGCCAATTCCGTTGTCAATGAGTATCAATTGATTTCCATTTTCTACAAGCATAGACCGCATCGCCCAAGGGCAAAGGTTGTTTTCGTCTGCGGGGTTTGTTTTGCTCCAAAGCACCTTTGGAACAACCCCAAACATTGCGCCGCCATCTAATTTAAAATAACCGGTATCAATTGTATACACCTTCATGTTGAAAAGTTTAATTTTTTCAAATGTATAAAATGTCAATTATCTATAATTTACAATTCTAATATTTTTATCAATGAAAGTACATTTAATTGCAATTGGAGGTAGTGCCATGCACAATATGGCCCTTGCTCTTCACCATAAAGGTTTTGAAGTAAGTGGGTCTGATGATGCTATTTTTGAGCCTTCAAAAAGTCGATTAGATTTATATGGATTATTACCTAGTGAAATGGGTTGGTTTCCTGAGAAAATCCATTCAGAATTAGATGCTATAATTTTAGGTATGCACGCTCGAATTGATAACCCTGAGTTGTTAAAAGCTCAAGAATTAGGCCTTCCAATTTATTCTTACCCAGAATACATCTACGAGCAAAGCAAAGATAAAACACGGGTCGTTATTGGTGGTAGTCATGGCAAAACATCCATTACAGCAATGGTATTGCATGTTCTTAATGTTGCAAAAATAGATTGTGACTATATGGTTGGCGCACAACTCGAAGGTTTTGATACCATGGTTAAACTAACAAAAGAAGCACCTATCATTATTTTGGAAGGCGATGAGTATTTGTCTTCACCAATTGATAGAAGACCAAAATTTCACTGGTATAAACCCCACATTGCAGTATTAAGCGGTATTGCTTGGGATCACATTAACGTGTTCCCAACCTTTGAAAATTATGTTGAACAGTTTAGACTGTTTAAGAATGATGTTAAAGAAGTTTTATTCTATTACCAACAAGATGAAAATTTAGTAAAACTTTCCTCTGAAAATTCTTCTTGCAGAGTGGAGGGTTATGGTACACCAGCCTATACCATAGAGGAGGGGGTTAGTTATTTGTTAGATGAGGCGGGAGATAAAGTGCCTTTACAGGTTTTTGGTGAGCATAACTTACAAAACATAAATGCTGCTCGAAAAGTTTGTATAGAATTAGGTGTAAGTGCTCAGGTGTTTAATTTGGCCATACAAACCTTCAAAGGAGCATCCAAAAGATTAGAACTAGTCAAAAAAACAAAACATTCGGTGTTTTACAAAGACTTTGCCCACTCACCCTCAAAATTAGTAGCAACGACTAAGGCCATGAAGAAGCAGTATCCTGAAAGAACATTAGTAGCATGTATGGAGTTGCACACCTTTTCTAGCTTAAATAAATCGTTTTTAAAAGAATATCACGGAACAATGAACGATGCCGACATAGCCATAGTATTTTTCAGTAAAGAGGCTATTCGTCATAAAAAACTTGAGGATATCTCTGCTGAAGAGATTTATCAAAGTTTTGGAAAAAAGGATTTAAACGTAATAGCTAGTTCAAATGAATTGGTTGAATTTTTGACCTCCATTGAATGGACCAATAAAAATTTATTGATGATGACTTCGGGAAACTTTGACGGATTGGATTTTTTCGATTTATCTAATAAAATCAAGGATTAAAAATAGGGTCTTAAACTATCGTCATTTGAGTACACTCCGATGAGTAAAATAGCGAGTAAAATTATAGCTAAAATTACAGATGTTCCAAAACCATACCAAGCTGAACGAATCATGTCTTTATCGTCAATTATATAACATACGAGCACTCCTGTCACCCCTAATAAAAGACCAATCAAATATCCTCCAAAGTGAAAGTTTTTAGATGCTTCCTGAGTTATGACGATGGCTTCTTGTGTAATTGGAAATGAAGCAAATACAAACGATGAGCATACTGTAAGGGCGAGTAATATTAAGATTTTTTTCATCTCACTAATTTATAAAAAAAACCTCCAATTAGGAGGTTTTTATGAAAACTACATTCGCATTTTTCCTTGCGCAATTTTTATAAGGTCAATCAATGCCCAAATGCCACACCCTCCTGCGGTTAAAAGCATTAAAATTCCATTTGTGATATCTCCCATTGCAAATCTATGAACACCTAAAGCACCCAGAAAAAAACAAAGGATGAATAATGTCCAGTCAATGTCTGCTGCACTGCTTGTAGATGGTGCTTCTGGTGAAACAACTACCTCATTTGAAACAACTTCATTTGAAACAGGAAAAGACGCGTAAGTAAGTGTGCTAAGCGACACTAATGCTAAGATTATAAATAATAACTTCTTCATAAATATTAGTTTGGTTAAGAAAGCTCAATAATAATAAAAAAAATAAAACTGAACTACTTTATCTTATCGATGGTTTTTTTGATGGTGGTGATGTAAGAGACTAAAAGTAACGGAAGAACAATAATGGAGAGTTTATTGAAACCTAAAGCGGTGGTATAATCAAAGTGAATTAAATGTTGAATGGCTCTTGTCATTCCACATGCATAGCAGTTGGTGTCAAAAATTAGTACGGATAAACAAATGGACTGCCCGCTGTCAAAATAATCTGCTGGAAGAATTAGCAATACAATAGGAATTACTAAAAGTATAATTAGATAGACTATGTTAAGGTTCTTTCTATTCATCATCCAAATATAAATTTAAAATACATTATCGTTTTATTAATAATTATAATTTTCTGTTATTTGAATTATGAAACATCTCATTTTTTTTACGCTCATTTCTTTGCAGGCCTTTACTCAATCACAATTTGATTATATGGGGTTTCTATTCATTGAAAATGCTCGACCAATAAGCTATCGAATCATTTTTGATGACGATAATGGAGTGCTAAATGGGTATTCCATTACTGGTATTGGCACTAATTTTGAGACTAAGAGTGAAATTAGTGGTACTATTTCTAAAAAGAAGTTAGCGTTAAAAGAATTTCAAATAATCTCTACCATTTCGGAAGAGCCTATCAGCAATTTTTGTTTTGTGGACCTTGAGGCAAACAGAAAAGGAAAAAAAACGTATGAGGGCAGCTTTAAGGGCTATTATTTGAATGGAGAAGTGTGCGCTAGTGGTAAGATTATAATTTCCGAAAAGGCCAAATTAGAAAAGCAAATAGCTAAAGTTCAAAAGATTCAAGAGATTATAACTAAGAGGAGCGATAATCGTTTAATTGTTCTAAAGTCTGGGGATGAGCATACAATCGATTGGACGAATAATAAATTCAAAATGCAGATGTGGGACTCTGCTATTGAAGATAACGACAGGATGACCGTAATTATTAATGGTGAGAAAGTATTGTCCAATTATTCTATGAAGAATAAAAAGAAGTCCATTACATACAAACTTATGAAGGGAGAAAATACCGTTCAAATTATAGCCGAAAACGAAGGCGATATTGTGAATAATACGACTAGAATAGAGCTTATTGATAAGGACAATAAACATGCCATTCTTTCAGAATTGCAAGTCGGTAAAAAAATTACCCTAAAACTAATGCACTAATCTCAGTTAGCTGTTCATTGTAACAATGAACTCTTCGTTGGTTTCAGTTCGTAATAATCTATCTCTCATAAATTCGATTGACTCGACAGGAGTCATATCTGCAAGATGGTTTCTTAACACCCATATTTTCTGGGTAATATCTTTACCAAGAAGTAAGTCTTCTCTACGAGTACTAGAAGAAGTAACATCGATAGCTGGGTAAATTCTTCTATTTGAAATTTTTCTATCTAACTGAAGCTCCATGTTTCCAGTACCTTTAAATTCTTCAAAGATAACTTCATCCATTTTACTACCAGTTTCGGTTAGAGCAGTAGCGAGTATTGTTAAAGAACCGCCATTTTCTATTTTTCTTGCAGCACCAAAGAATCGTTTTGGTTTTTGAAGTGCATTGGCATCGACACCACCAGTAAGTATCTTTCCTGAAGCTGGCTGTACGGTATTGTATGCTCTTGCCAGCCTAGTGATTGAGTCAAGAAGAATAACGACATCGTGACCACATTCTACTAAACGTTTCGCTTTTTCTAGTACAATATTAGCAATTCTTACATGGCGATCTGCAGGCTCGTCAAATGTAGAAGCGATAACTTCGGCATTTACATTTCTTGCCATATCGGTAACTTCTTCTGGACGCTCATCAATAAGTAATATCATCAAGTATGCTTCTGGATGATTTGCAGCAATAGCATTTGCAACTTCCTTTAACAAAACTGTTTTACCTGTTTTAGGTTGCGCTACAATTAATCCTCTTTGTCCTTTTCCAATTGGCGCAAATAAATCAATCATTCTTGTAGATAATGAGCTTTTACCATTATCCGTAAGTTTGAATTTCTCATCAGGAAATAAAGGCGTTAAAAACTCGAAAGGAACTCTGTCTCTGACAATGTTTGGGTCTCTTCCATTAATTTTATTGACTTTAATTAATGGGAAATACTTTTCGCCTTTTTTAGGTGGTCTGACTGTACCTTGTACAGTGTCTCCAGTTTTTAAACCAAATAGTCTGACTTGTGAATGCGATACATATATGTCATCAGGTGAACTTAAGTAGTGGTAATCCGATGAACGAAGAAATCCAAAGCCGTCAGGCATCATTTCTAAAACACCTTCAGCGGTTACAATTCCATCAAATTCAAAATCATCTTGCACACGATTTTTATTGTTTTGGTTTGGATTGTTATTCTTTTTGATACTACCGTTATTTTGGTTGTTGTTGCTTTGTGTCGGCTTTTCTTGGCTTACTTTCTTTCTGCTTTCTTCAGCCTTTTTTTCAATAGACAATTGTGTTGCTTGAACGTCTAAGATTTCATAAACAAGCTCTTGTTTTTTAAGCTTCTGATATCTAGGGACTCCTAATGTTTTTGCAATTTCTTTAAGTTCGGGTAATAATTTGGTGTTTAGTGTGTGTATATCAATCATTGATATTAGATGTTTTGTTGAAGATTTTTTTTAAGAAAATTAAAGTGAGTGTTTTTAATAAAGCTAGCCTAAGATGGCTTTCATGACTGCAATAATACTAATTATTTGTATTAAAACAAGTTTAGAGTTTAAATTTAATGATTTAATTTTACAGCTGATATTTTAACAATTATGATACAAAGAGTCCAATCCATATATTTATTTTTCGCCATACTTTTTATGTTAGCGATTACCTATTTTTTAGTTGTCACAGTAGATGCAAACAATAGTGTTAGCTATACTTACGATAATGTGTATGCTCATGCTACTATACTTATTGCTTCATTTTTGTTACTTTTTTCTGTTTTTCAGTTTAAAAATAGGAAGAAACAGTTGTTACTAAATCAAATCGCTAAGCTGTTTTTGTCGGCTACATTTTTCATTTTGTTTTTCTCAAAAGGGGAGAGCATTCCTCAAGAAGGCATGTTTGTTTTTTTAATTCCTTATGTGTTAATTCTATTAGCAAATAGGTTTATTAAGAAAGATGAATCCTTGGTGCAGTCTGCTGATAGACTTCGCTAGTTCTTTTCCAATTCGATTAACTCCAGGTTTTTTATATCGCCATCAATGATGTCAAATCGTAGCATGGTTATGGATTTATGTATGCCGTATTTTCCTGCTGCTCCTGGATTCATGTGCAGTAAACCTCTATTTTTGTCGTACATTACTCTTAAAATGTGCGAATGCCCACAAATAAATAATTTCGGACAGTTTTTATCCAATTCTTCTCTTATCGCGGGCGTGTATTTGTAGGGGTAGCCTCCAATGTGTGTAATCCAGACATCTACGCCCTGGCAGTCAAAACGCAAATCTTTTGGGCAAATAGTTCTTATTTTATGATTATCGATATTCCCATGAACAGCCCTAGTAGGCTTAAATGCACAAAGTTTATCGATTACTTCTTCTGAGCCAATATCTCCTGCGTGCCATATTTCATCACAATCTTTAAAATGCTCAAATACCTTAGGGTGTAAATAGGAATGTGTATCCGAAAGAAGTCCTATTTTCATTTTATAAAGCTTAGTTCAGAAGTGCTAATGTAGGCCGTTTGCCCATCCTCTAAATAAATGAAGGCTACCTCATTATTTTTAGAGTTAGTAACAACTTCTTTTATAAGGGCTTTATTTCCGGCTTTAACCAAGCCAATTTTAGTCTTGAGAGCTGGAGAAGAGTAAAGTTCTGAGTTAGTCATTACTATGGCAGGTTTTTCCTTTTCCTTTTCGTTTGAAGAAAGCATTGCGAAAATGAAAATTAAGCAGAAAGTCAATGATGTAATTATTGAGTTAAAAATCCATTTCTTTCGGTTTTTGATAAATAGAATAATCAAAAAACATAGTAACCAAACCGATAATACCATGAGTATTGACCAGCCGTTGAAAGCTAACAATGAACAAAAATAATTCCACCAATTCACGTAAAATAATTTAGGAATTGGTTCAATTTTATCAATTCTATTTTTTGCTAATTCCAGATTATTTAGACATGCTTTGTTTTGCTTGTCTATAAGTAAGGCTTTTTCGTAGTAAAGTATGCTGCTTGGGATTTTCCCAAATTGATAATAGCTATTCCCAAGGTTGAAATAAAGTTCAAAAGACACGTAATTTGAATCTAAGATTTGCGTGTAGGAGGCAATCGCTTCAGCATATTGCTCTTCTTGATAATTCGCGTTACCTTTTAAAAATAGACTGTCTATGAATGCGTCTGCTTTGACAGAAGCAGAAACTAATAGAATAAAAACGGTTAATTTGAGTCTCATTTTTTTAAATCTTGTTCAACTTCAACTATTACCTTTGTTGCTAATTCAAATACGTTGTTCATGTCTTCCGCTTCAAGGGAAGATGGTGCAAATCGGCAAAATTCACACTTTTCAATAATGGATGTGAAGTTTTTTGATACGTCTTCAGAAATACTGTTTTTAGCAAAGAAGTCATTAATTGTTTCCTTTGATAAATCTGCCGAACTGACATTAAATTTATTTGAAAAATAGCTCCAAAGTGATTTTTCTATTTCTTCAAAAAACGGCTCTTTTTTGTTGTTTTCTAAATGTTTTTGGGCGTTTTTAAGTCTTTTTTGGGCTATTTTAAGCGATTTTCTGTATTTACTTAAAATCGGATTTGCATCGTTTTTTGCTTCTACAAACAACATGATTAAAAAGCCTAAAAGTCCTAAAATTGGAAATGCTATTAAAACGATAAAAAGCCACTTATTGAAGCTTACTTCTTTGTTTTGTTTTAATTCAGATGAAACAATAATATCGCTTAACTGATTGCTAGAAGTGTTCTTTAATTCTTCTGAGCTTATGTATGAATTATCATCGCCAGTACCCTTTAGTACGTTTATGGTAATCGGTTTAGTTGTAATTGAATTGTACGTTTTTGTTTTAGGGTCGAAATAACTAAAGTCTACGCCTTTAATTTCATATTCACCTTTGTATCTAGGGATAAGCAAATGTTCGAACTCAATTTTTCCTGCAATTCCATTTTTAGTGCTGAATGTTTTATCATTCTTATGTGGATCGAAGGTTTCAAAATTTGATGGAAATTCAACTTCTATACCATCTATAAGATGGATGTTGCCATTTCCAGATAGGGTAAGTTTATAGTTCAGCGCTTGGTTTGCCTCAATACTGGATTTATCAACCGATGATTGTAACTTATATTGACCTACAGCACCGTTAAAATTATCCGGTGCGCCTTCGGGTAAATCTTTTACAGTTATATTAATGTTTTTGGAGGATATTTCTTCTTCAATGTTTTGGTATGAACCAAAAAATCCAAAAGGATCACCAAAAGGGTCTCTTCTTCTATTGTTTTTAATCTGAACCGTAATATTTACGCTCATAGGGTCAATGCTTAGAACACCGCTTTTTTGAGGGGTTAGAATAAATCTACTCATTTCCCATACATTATGCTTCACCCCATCAATAACTTCCAGTTTGGCATTGGAGCTTGTTTCTATTGCTTCTTTCCAAAAGTCGTTAAGCTCTGGCACAATTTTTAAGTTGATATCAGCAAGATTAATTTTTGAGTAAAGCTTATAGCTCACTACAATTTGTTCTCCTTGATAAATTTTTGTTTTGTTGGTGCTCGCTTTTACGTATACATTTTCTGCAATATTATAAGTGCTAGCCTGCTTATTTTTGGGATTAGCTTTAGTGATTTGCATTTGCCCTGGTTGAGAGCGAACAGTTTTTCCATCAGATTTAACGCTGGCCTCACCAATTGTCAAAGTTCCTTCGTTCAGTGCCGTTACATAATAGGTGAAAGAGGTGGTTTTAGAGCTGCTAACTTTACCATTTATAATTTGTATGCTGCTGCTGCTGGATTGGTTTGGGCCGCTAAGTTTTCGTAGTCCGTTTAGGTTTGGACCTTTAAATTCTGATGCGGCTCCGTCAATAGAAAATTCTATTCTAAACTCTTCACCTACGGCGACTGGATTTTTACTCACACTTAACTTTAATTCTTGACTAAAACCAAAAAAGGGTAGGAGTGCGATTATATAGGCTATCCATTTCTTTTTCATTCTACCAATCTTTTAGAATTTTGAGTTTTACACCTTTATTTTTATTCTTTTGCAAATCTTCCTGAAGCTCTTTTTCTTGCTGTTGCAAGGCGTCTAATATTTGCTCGGCTTCCTCTTCGGTCATTTCGTTGGGGTCTTGAGGCTTCTGAGGTTCTTCTTTGCTTTCTTCTTCTGAATTTTCGTTTTGCTCTTGCTCACTTTTTTCTTGCTCTTCTTTTTCCTCTTCCTTTTCTTCCTCTTTATTGTCTTCTTTTTCCTCTTCTTTTTCCTCTTCTTTTTCTTCTTCTTGCTTTTGTTGTTGATTTTTTAAGCGTTGAGCATAAGCCAAATTATGTTTTGTGTCCATATCTTTTGGGTTATTTCTCAAGGCGTTTTTGTAGGCCTCAATGGCATCGTCAATTTTTTGTTCTTTCATTAGAGAGTTACCTAAATTGTGATAGCTCATAGATTTTTCAATCTTATCTGTAGTTTTTTCTGATAAAGCTTTGAATAGTGAAGTGGATTCTGAAAATTTTTCTTGTTTATATGTAGCATCCGCTAAATTAAATGATGCTGCAAAGGCGTTTTGGTCTTTTAACAGTGCTTTTCTGTACAGCTGTTCAGCTTCAGAATAGAGACTGTCGTTAAATAATCCATTTCCCTGACGAACTAGTTTGTTTGGGTGTTGTGCCAAAGAATTAATTGTAAAAAACAATAGTATGATAAATATAAAATTAGCTCTCATTTTCTTCGAATAAATTAATTTTATTACTCCATTTGTTTTTTGTATTTCTTAGAAGAGATTCTATCAGCAATAGCACTATTGCAATTCCTAAAAACCATTGGAAACGGTCTTTATAGTCTGTAAATACCTTTGAGCCAATCTCTTTCTTTTCCATTTTATTAATTTCTTTGAAAAGTGCATTCAAACTGCTTTGCGTTGAATTTGCTCTGATATATGACCCGCCACCACTTGCCGCAATTTCTTTTAGCATTTCTTCATTTAACTTGGTGATAACGGTATTGCCGCTATTGTCTTTTTGGTATGACGTGATGCTACCGTATCTGTTTTTGATGGGGATAGGGCCGCCTTCGGCTGATCCCATACCGATTGTATGAACGAAAATACCCATGTCTTCAGCATCTTTGGCTTTTTGAATGGCATCGTCTTCGTGATTTTCTCCGTCAGTAATAATTATTATTGCTTTATTTTGATCATTGCTTACATCAAAACTATTTATTGATAATTCAATGGCCTTGCCAATGGCAGTGCCTTGCGTTGGAATTATATCGGTGTTGATGGTTGATAAAAATAGTTTGGCAGCCGAATAATCCGTCGTTATGGGAAGTTGCACATAGGCGTCGCCAGCAAAAACAACCAATCCAATTCTATCGCCGTCAAGTCGGTCTATTAATCTAGAAATGGATTGTTTTGCACGCATCAATCGGTTTGGTTGTAAATCTTCGGCCAGCATACTATTAGAAAGGTCAATTGCAATCATTAAATCAACACCTTCTCTTTTCACTTCTTCCATCTTAGAGCCAATTTGTGGATTGGCAAGACCGATTATTATGAAGGCAATTGAAAAGCTAAATAGTATAAACTTGAGTCTTAATTTTGTGAAGGAAGCCATTGGCATTAGTTTAAATACCATGTGGCTTTCGCCGAACTTATCAATAGCTCTTTTTCTCCATCTTATTGCCATCACAAATAGGATGATGATTATTGGTATAATAAGCATAAGAAATAAGTATTCGCTATTTTCGTATCTCAACATTAGGTTATACTTTTAAATACGGAGAGTTTTAACAAAAACTCTAGAATTAATAAACTAAATGCTAAAAGAGTTATAAGTAAAAACTCTTCTTTCTTTTTGTGGTATTCTTTTACTTCAATTTTTGACCGTTCTAACTTATCAATTTCTTTATAAATTTCCTCTAAAGCTTTGTTGGATGTGGCTCTGAAGTATTTTCCATTAGTTACAGAGGCTATATCTTGTAGGGTTTCTTCATCAATTTGCACTTCAATATCTTGAAAAACAGTAGTGCCAAAAGGAGTCTTGAAAGGGTAGGGCGCATAGCCTTTAGTACCAACACCAATTGTGTACACTCTAACACCGAATTTTTCAGCGATTTTTGCGGCAGTCAGTGGTGCAATGGTGCCTTGATTGCTAACCCCATCTGTAAGTAAAATAATTACTTTGCTCATGGCTTCGCTTTCTTTGAGTCTATTTACAGCCGTGGCAAGTCCCATGCCGATAGCAGTGCCATCGTCTACCATCCCGCTTTTAACGTCTCCAAAAAGATTTTGCA
Source organism: Flavobacteriales bacterium (assembly GCA_965661345.1). Classification (GTDB taxonomy): domain Bacteria; phylum Bacteroidota; class Bacteroidia; order Flavobacteriales; family UBA7312. The sequence goes on from CBFIDK010000007.1 coordinate 87,152, forward strand.
AAACCTGATGGTCAGTTGTCAAAGGGCATTGGGTAAAACTTTCACCAGCAAAAATGACAAGTCCTATTCTGTCGTTTGGTCTTCCTGAAATAAAGTCCATTGCGACTTGTTTTGAAGCTTCCAGCCTATCGGGTTTAAGGTCTTGCGCCAGCATACTTCCCGAGATATCCATAGAAATTACAATGTCAATGCCTTCGGTGGTCATGTCTTCCCATGAAAGTGTAGATTGAGGCCTTGCAAAAGCTACAATTAGCAGGGCAAGAGCTAGCGTTCTGATTAGAAAAAGCACATGTCTTCCTTTTTCTTTCCAGCTTTTTGAATGTACCCCTTTTAAAGTTGAGACTTGCAGTTGTGCAAATTGCTTTTTTTGATTGAAATAATACCAAATCCAAAGGAGAGGCACTAAGACTAGCAAGTATAAAAACTCTGGGTTATAATATGTCCAATTACTCCACATCATTTTCATTGACTGATTTAGTGCTATTGATAAAATCAATGGCAATTGTATAACTCTCTTTGTTTTCTATTTCAAGCGGTTGACTTTTAGCAAATTTGGCTAAATCTGAACGCATTAATAGTTCTTCAAGTTTGCTCGTGTCTATTCGTTGTTGTTGCAGTTGAAAGATAATGTCTCGTGTAGGGATTTCCATTGCGGGAGTGCCAATTCCGTCTTCAATGTATGTTCTAATCACTTCTGAAATAATGGTATAATACCCTTTCACATCACCGTTTTGCCAAAGCTTTTGAGCATTCAGTTTTTCAAGTCTATTTAAGGCTATTATGTGTGGAGGTACTACTTCTTCAACGATTACTGGAGCGTCTTCTTTTTTCTTTCTGTTTTTTAGCCAGTAAAGAATTAGAAACACTAATATTAATAAAGCACTTAGAGCAAGAAGGTAAGGTTTAGCTTCATCAAAAGTTAAAGGAGTGTGAATGGGTGCTTTTATGTCTTTTAAATCGTCATTTTGGCCTATTTCAATGGTGTTAACGTAAATTGGCATTGAGTCGACAATACCCTTGCCGTATTCAATAGTAGGAATAAAATAGGTGCCACTATCCCAAGCGGTTATGATGTAGTCTTGACTTAACTGTAGGCCGTTTGCAGTTGTAGTGCTGTCAATAGTTGATTTAGAAATGATTTCAAGTCCGCCAATTGAATCGTTAAAGGATGGAAATGTGCTGCCGTCAGTGTAATAACAATCCACATGAAGTTGAATTTGGTCTCCTATTAAAATGGTGTTTGTGTCAACCGTTAGAGTAAGTTGCCCAAAAAGATAGAAGGGTGTGAGTAATAGAAAAATTAACTGTTTCATTTTCCTCTTCTTTTGAAAAACTGAATTAAAGGTTTTATATAATCCATATCGGTCCTAAGCTGAATAGTGTCAACACCACTGTTTTTGAACAGTTGATTGACTTCTTCCATGTTTCGCAAGTAGTTTTTTTGATAATTCTCTCGAATTAGTTTGTTAGCGGTATCTATCCATTTCACTTCTCCTGTTTCTGCATCTTTCATTTGCACAAGTCCAATGTCAGGCAGTTCTTCCTCTCTTTTGTCATTGATTCTTATAGTAACGACATCGTGTTTTTTATTAGCAATTTTTAAGGGAGCTTCAAAGTTGTCGTTCATGAAATCAGAAATAACAAAGCATACTGCTCGTTTTTTTATGACATTATTAAAGTAGCGAAGCGCTTCGCCAATGTCTGTGCCTTTGTTTTCTGGTTCGAAGGCAATCAATTCTCTGATAATTCGTAAAATGTGTGACTTGCCTTTTTTTGGAGGAATAAATTTTTCGACTTTATCACTAAAAAAGATAACGCCGATTTTATCGTTGTTTTGGATGGCTGAAAAGGCTAGTACTGCTGATAATTCAGTTACCAATTCTTGTTTCATTTGCTTTTGAGTTCCGAAGTTTTTTGAGCCACTAACATCAATGATTAACATCACCGTTAGTTCTCGTTCTTCTTCAAAAACCTTTATAAATGGAGTATTAAATCTAGCAGTAACATTCCAATCAATTGTTCTGATGTCATCGCCAGGTTGGTATTCCCTTACCTCGCTAAAGGCCATTCCTTTACCTTTAAAAGCTGTGTGGTATTCTCCTGCAAAAATATGGTTGGAAAGCCCCCTAGTTTTTAACTCTATTTTACGAACTTTTTTAAGTAAATCACTTGTTTCCATTATGGAATTTCAACTGTATTTAGTATTTCTGTAATAATGTCTTCGCTGGAAATATTTTCTGCCTCTGCCTCATATGATAAGCCGATTCTGTGGCGTAAAACATCGTGACAAATTGAGCGTATATCTTCTGGGATTACGTAGCCTCTACGCTGAATAAAAGCGTATGCTTTCGACGCCAAAGCCAAACTGATACTTGCACGAGGAGAAGCACCAAAACTGATTAAGTTTTCAAACTTTTTCAGTCCATACTGATCTGGATATCTTGTGGCAAATACAATGTCAACAATGTATTGCTCAATTTTCTCATCCATGTAAACTTCTTTTACTAATTCACGGGCTGCAAGAATATCTTTTGTTTTAAGTATTTGATTAGCCTTTGGAAATGACTTTGCTAGGTTATGTCTAACGATTAGTTTTTCTTCTTCTTTCTTTGGGTAATCTATCACTACTTTGAGCATGAATCTATCCACCTGTGCTTCTGGCAAAGGGTAAGTTCCTTCCTGTTCAACTGGGTTTTGAGTTGCTAATACCAAGAAAGGTTCTTCTAGTTTAAAACTTTCTTCACCAATGGTAATTTGTCTTTCCTGCATGGCTTCTAAAAGTGCCGATTGCACTTTTGCTGGCGCTCTATTTATTTCGTCAGCTAGAATAAAGTTAGCAAAAATGGGTCCTTTTTTAATGGAAAACGTTTCGTTTTTGGGACTATATATTTGTGTTCCCAATACATCTGCAGGTAAAAGGTCAGGAGTGAACTGAATTCTGCTGAAATTTGCATCAAGCGTATTCGCAAGTGTATTAATAGCTAGCGTTTTTGCAAGTCCAGGGACACCTTCAAGCAAAATGTGTCCATTAGAAAGTAGACCAATCAACAGCCTTTCAGTCATGTGTTTTTGTCCCACAATGACCTTATTCATTTCCATCATGAGCATATCAATAAAGGCACTGTTTTTATTGATTTTTTCATTTAGTTCTTTAATGTCTACATTAGAAGTTGAATCCATAGTTTTAAAAGTTAAATGTATGTTTTGGGTTATACTTCAGTTTTTCAAAAATTGTTAACGACACAAATTTAATCCTATTGTATAAATAAACATTCATTTCGAAAAAAAATATCAAACATTGTGGTTGTTTGAAATTCATGATTGGAAAGTCTTTAAGGGCATTAATGCATTAATAGTCAAATGTATTAAGTATTTCTTTTCAATTGAATATCTTCGCACTGTTTAATGAAGCAAAGATATTTCATAGAATTAATGTACGATGGTACCGCTTATCACGGCTGGCAAATACAGCCTAATTCTTCTACTGTTCAAGAGCAAATAAACCTCTCGCTTAGCACCGTTTTAGGTGAAGAAATTAACGTTGTTGGTGCAGGAAGAACTGACACGGCTGTACATGCCAAGCAAATGTTTGCTCATTTTGATAGCGCAGTTGAGTTCGGTATGGATGAGCTCGTTTTTAAATTAAACTCCTTTTTAAAAAATGACATTAGCATTGTAAGGGTATTTAAAGTAGGAGATTCTGCCCACTCGAGATTTGATGCCATTTCGAGGAAATACGAATACATTATTCATAAAAATAAAAATCCCTTTTTGATAAATAAGGCATGGCATTTTCACAAAAATTTGGATATAGATGCAATGAACGAAGCAGCCAAATTTTTAATGAATTATAACGATTTCACTTCTTTTTCTAAATTGCATACCCAAACCAAAACCAACAATTGTACCATTACCTTTGCAAAATGGGAGGAGCGAGGCGATACACTTGTTTTTAGCATAGAAGCAGATAGGTTTTTAAGAAATATGGTCAGGGCAATTGTGGGTACTCTTGTTGCTATTGGCGAAAAGAAACTGTCAATTCAAGATTTTATTGAAATAATCGAAAGTAAAGACAGATCTAAGGCAGGGGTGTCCGTTCCCGCGCATGGATTATATTTAGTGAAAGTTGAATACCCAAAAGACATTAGTTCATGAGTAAAGTAGAAGGAAAAACATTTGATGTTACCTTATTGCGACGCGTAATGGCCTATGTTAAGCCCTATAAATCGTTATTTTTTGGCACCTCTCTATTTGCAATACTTTTAGCGTTTTTATCTCCAGCCAAACCAATTCTTATTCAATATGCTTTTGATAATTTTATATTAAATCCAGATGAATATAAATTGTTACTCACAACCTTAGTTCTTGTTGCAATACTAATTGCAGAAAGCATTTCACAATACTTTTACACCTATTGGGCTAATATTTTGGGGCAAAGCGTTATTAAAGATTTACGATTACAGACTTACAAGAAGATAATCAATTTTAGGCAACAGTTTTTTGATAAAAATCCGATAGGCTCATTGGTAACCCGAGTGGTTTCTGATATTGAAACTATTTCAGATATTTTCTCACAAGGTTTGTTGGTGATTGTTGCGGATATTTTAAAATTACTGATTGTCATCATTGTGATGTTTGCCACCGATTGGCGATTGACATTATTTAGTTTAGCCTCAATACCCTTGTTGCTGGTAGCTACGTATTGGTTTAAGCGTTCCATCAAATCTGCATTTCAAGATGTAAGAAAGCAAGTTTCGGCCTTAAATACTTTCGTGCAAGAACACATAGTTGGAATGTATATAGTACAGCTTTTCAATAGAGAGAAGAAAGAGTATAACAGTTTTAAGAAGATTAACGAAGCCCACCGAGAGGCTCATATCCGCTCCATTTGGTACTATTCTATATTTTTTCCGATAGTTGAAATATTATCGGCAGTTTCTGTTGGCTTGCTAATTTGGTGGGGAGGCATTGAGTCAGTGACCTCAAACGATGTTACTTTAGGAGAACTTATCGCCTTTATTCTTTACATACACATGCTGTTCAGGCCGATTAGACAGCTCGCTGACCGTTTTAATGTGTTGCAGATGGGAATGGTGGCAGCCGAACGGGTTTTCAAAGTGGTAGATAATGCCGAATCGATAGCAGATACGGGCAATATTGAACTTAATAATTGTAAAGGCGAAATTGAGTTCAAAAACGTCTGGTTTGCTTACAACGATGAAGATTGGGTGTTGAAGGGTGTTTCATTTAAAGTTAAATCTGGAGATACCCTTGCTATTATTGGGGCAACAGGTTCTGGAAAATCTACAATTATCAATCTTTTAACACGAAATTACGAAATAAACAAAGGAGATATATATATAGATGGGCGAAATTATTTGGAATACAGCTTGGATTCTCTTAGAGACAACATTGCCGTAGTGTTGCAAGACGTCTTTTTGTTTTCAAATTCGGTATTACACAACATTACTTTGGGTAGAGAAATTTCATTTGAAGAAGTGCAAAAGTACGCACGTGATATTGAGATAGAAGACTTTATACAGTCGTTGCCAAACGGTTACAATTATGATGTGCGGGAGAGAGGTAACATGTTGTCGTTAGGCCAGAGGCAATTAATTTCTTTTTTGAGAGCTTACGTTACACAGCCCAAAATATTAGTGCTTGACGAAGCCACTTCAAGCATAGATTCTGAGAGTGAATCTCTAATCCAGCGTTCAACAGAAAAGTTGACAAAAGGCCGAACATCAATTGTTATTGCACACAGGTTAGCAACCATACAAAATGCTACAAAAATTTTACTATTGGATGACGGTAAAGTTATTGAAGAGGGGACACATTCTGAACTAATTTCTCTTAATAATAAATATAAATTATTGTTCGATTTACAATTCAAAAAATAATTTGAAGCTGTAAGTTTGATTCTTTTTTTTCGCTTTAAGTAGAAGGTAAATTGGAATAAAAATTTATAATATTGTGGTTTATTTCATATTAAATTATTAGCCATGTTTTCGAATAATTTTTGTAAATTTACACACCACACCACACCACACCACACCCATTGTTTAGTAATACTTTCGTTTTTAATTTTCTTTAGTTTTCC
>CBFIDK010000008.1:0-73309 GCA_965661345.1 Flavobacteriales bacterium
TGATTATTCAGTCATATTCTGGTGATAATCCTATTTTTAGCGCTGAGCCAGTAAATGTATACAATAGTTTTCTAGATGAAAACGGCTTAATTAATGGTTATGGAATTTTTGCAGTATCTGATTTAGATAGTGTAATGATACAATTTGAGTAGTCAGAACGATTGCCATGAACGAACAATTACTTCATTACATCTGGCAATTTTGTCATTTTGATATTACAACTCTATTCACTACCAAACAGTTAAGCATTTCAATTCTCAAAGTAGGAATTCATAATTTTGACTCTGGTCCAGACTTTAAGTCGTCACAAATAAGAATTGGAGATTTGGTATGGAATGGCGATGTTGAATTACATATTAATTCATCAGATTGGAATAAGCATAAACATCAATACGATGAAAAATATAATTCTGTAATACTTCATGTTGTTTGGAATCATGATGAAGAAGTTAAAACTGCAAATGGTGATGAAATTCCCTGTTTAGAGCTTTGTTCAGTAGTCGATAAAAACCTATTGGAAAGGTATGAAAGATTAATGCAAAGCAAATCTGTAATCTTATGTGAGCCATACATTAAGGAATTAGATTCATTTCAAATAAATCAATTCCTAGACAGACTTTTAGTTGAGAGGCTAGAAGACAAAACAGTTCAATTTATAAATGAATTTGAGGTTGAAAAAAACAACTGGGAGAGCACATTTTACAATGCTGTTTTCTACACTGTCGGCTTGAGGTTAAATGCTACAAATATGTTAGTACTCGCCAAACAATTACCTTTATCAATATTGCAAAAGCATAAAAACAGCTTATTTCAAATCGAGGCGTTGTTGTTTGGTGTTGCAGGCTTTTTAATTGAAGCCAATGACGAGTATAGCAGTTCATTGAAAAAAGAGTATACATTTCTTAAACATAAGTACAACTTAAAGGAAATGCAAGCATCAGCATGGATGTTTATGCGATTGCGTCCGTCTTCATTTCCAACTGTAAGATTAGCGCAATTAGCTATGCTTTTTCACAAGAATTCTCATTTGTTTTCAAGAGTATTAGAAGCTAAATCTATCAAAGAAATACATCAGTTGTTCAAATGTACTGTAAGTCACTATTGGTTAACCCATTATCAACTTAATAAAGTGTCAACAACACGAAAAAAATCCTTTGGAACTGAACTAATCAATTCTATAATAATAAATGCGATTTGCCCCATGCTTTTTGCCTATTCAAAACGAAAATCAGCCATTAACTTTCAAGACTTGGCCATTCACTTTTTAGAAAGCTGTAAGTCCGAAAACAACTCTGTCATAAGGCAATATTCTAAAATTGGAATAAGTGCTCAAACAGCGGCGAAGTCTCAAGCTTTATTGCAATTAAGAAGAAAATATTGCGAAGCCAAAAATTGTTTAAATTGCAACATTGGTAACCAATTACTTAAAGAGTAATGCTTCAGCTTAATAATTTTTTTGAAAAACAGTTTTTTGGCGTAAGCGCATGGTGGGCGAGTAAATTAGGCTTGAAGCCATCATTTGTTAGGTTATTTTTTATTTATCTTTCTTTTGTAAATTTTGGAATACCACTGGTATATCTAACCATGGTATTTGTTTTAAGAGTTAGGAATCATTTTAAGTACAGAAAAAGACCAAGTGTTTTTGACCTTTAAAGTATGAAATTAGTCATTTACTTATTTTCAAAAATATATTCAGCTTTGCTATTCATAATGCTTTTAGTAGCTATCGGAATAGTTGGTTATATGTATATTGAAGATTACACCATTTTTGAAGCTATTTATATGACAGTGATTACGCTGTCAACGGTTGGCTTTCAAGAGGTGCGAGAATTGAGCTCCATTGGAAGGCTATTCACCACTTTTTTAATAATCACAAGTTTTGGTACATTTGCTTACGCAGTATCAGTCTTAACTACTTACATTGTAAGTGGAGAATTTAATCAATATTTTAAGGATTACAGAGTGAAAAAAGATGTAAAACAAATGCAAAATCATGTAGTAGTATGTGGCTATGGCAGAAATGGTTCTCAAGCCGTAAAGAAGTTGTCTGCTCACAATCAAGACTTTGTAGTAATTGACAATGATCCGAAAAGTATTGAAAAACTAAGAAAGTCAGGGAATATTTTATTTGTAAATGGAAATGCTACTCTGGATGAAACCCTTGAAGATGCTGGGATTTCAAAAGCAAAGGCATTAATAAGCTGTTTATCATCAGATGCAGACAACCTTTACGTTGTATTGTCTGCTCGTCAAAAAAACAAAGACTTAACGATAATAAGTAGAGCTTCATTTGATGAGTCCTACAATAAGCTAAAAATAGCTGGAGCAAATAATGTGATAATGCCTGACAAACTAGGCGGAGCACATATGGCGTCTTTAGTTACAACACCAGATGTTGTCGAATTTTTAGATAATATCGCTTTGGAAGGTGATGCAGAAATTAATCTTGATGAGATAACATTTGAGGAATTGCCTCTTGATTTACACAACAAAACAATACGCGATATTAACATTAAGTACAATACTGGATGTAACATTATCGGCTATAAAAATTCAGAAGGAAAGTATATTGTAAATCCAAATGCAGATACTCCTTTATTGCCCAATTCCAAGTTGTTTGTATTGGGAAGTACTGAACAAATTAATCATTTATACAGTATATTAAATATATCATGACAGAAAAAAAGATTTTAGGTGTTTGCTCATGGCTTTCAGATAAATTTGATTTAGATGTAAGCGGAATACGGTTAATATTCATCGTGGCTACAATATTAGGCTTTGGCTCTCCAATTATAGCGTATTTAATTTTATACCTTATCAAACCAAAATAAGTTTTTAAATGCAGAAAAAAATTCTGATAACTGGAAGTAACGGCTTATTAGGTCAGAAGCTAATACTAGCACTCAAAAGTCACTATGATATTTTGGCAACGTCAAAAGGTAACTGTCTGATTAGTAATACTGCAGAATTTAAATATCAATCTTTAGACATTACCGATAAAGATTCTATAAATAACACGTTTGACTCTTTCAATCCTGATGTAGTTATAAATACCGCTGCAATGACTGATGTTGATGGTTGTGAAGAAAGAAAAGAACGCTGTGATAGTGTAAATGTATCGGCGGTCGAATATTTACGAGACGCATGCGAAAAGCATGGCGCACATTTAATTCATATTTCAACTGACTTTATTTTCGATGGAAAAGATGGCCCATATTCTGAAAATGACGAGCCTAATCCATTAAGTTATTATGGTTTGTCAAAGTTAAAGTCTGAAAAGTTACTATACAATTCAAAGATAAAATGGACAATTCTTCGAACGATAATTTTGTATGGAACGGCTGAAAATTTAGAGCGGAATAACATAGTATTGTGGGGTAGAAAAGCCTTGAAAGAAGGACAACCATTAAATATTATTGATGACCAATTTCGTTCCCCAACTTTAGCAGAAGATTTAGCACAAGCTTGTGTTTTGGTTGTAAAAAATGAAGCTACAGGAGTTTACAATGCTTCAGGAAAGGATTTTATGAGTATTTTTGAAATGATTGAGCGAATGGCAGATTTTTATAAATGCGATAAAACCAATATTAATAGAATTTCGTCAGAAACGCTAAATCAAAAAGCTAAACGCCCGCCTAAAACAGGCTTCATACTTACAAAATCCATTAATGAATTAGGCTATTCGCCACACTCATTTGAAGAAGGGCTAACGTTACTAGAACAACAATTAAATTAAATTATGAAAAGAGTTTTCTCAACACTATCAGCACTATTATTTTCAAACATATTATTCGCAAAAGATTCTCAAAGTTTAGGAGATAAAATAAATGGCTTCTTTGAGCCCATAGTCGAAGTTATTGGAAAAGTAATCTTTTGGGATCCAGTATCCGCTCTTGGTTTTGAGCTTGATGCTTCAATTCCAATTGTTGTAATTTGGTTGGTGTTTGGAGCTTTGTTTTTTACTTTAAAAATGAACTTCATCAACTTTCGTGGCTTCAAACACGCTTTAGATTTAGTTCGTGGAAAGTATGACGACCCAAAAGATGAGGGGGAGGTATCGCACTTTCAAGCCTTAGCAACTGCATTATCAGCCACTGTAGGTTTAGGAAATATTGCAGGTGTGGCAGTCGCAATCACAGTTGGTGGACCAGGTGCTACTTTTTGGATGATTGTGGCCGGTTTATTGGGTATGTCATCAAAGTTTGTAGAATGTACCTTGGGGGTAAAATACAGAGTTGTCAACGACAAAGGAGAAGTGTCAGGTGGACCAATGTACTACTTGAAGACAGGTTTAGCTAAATATGGTTTTTCTAATTTAGGGAAGGTATTAGCAGTACTTTTTGCGATATTATGTGTAGGTGGTTCGTTCGGAGGTGGAAATATGTTTCAGGCCAACCAAGCTTATGCACAGCTTTCAGGGCAATTCCCTATGCTTTCTGGAAACGGACCAATGTTCGGTTTCATTTTAGCAATATTAGTAGGAACTGTTATCATTGGTGGTATAAAAAGTATTGCTAAAGTTACAGAGAAGATAGTGCCTCTAATGGCTGTTCTGTATGTTGCTGCTGCTTCTGTGATTTTGATTGTAAATTTTTCAGAATTAGGCAATGCTTTTTCAATGATAATTAAAGGTGCATTTGCGCCAAGCGCAGCTTTTGGAGGATTCATTGGAGTGATTATTCAAGGCTTTAGAAGAGCAGCTTTTTCAAATGAGGCAGGCGTGGGGTCGGCTTCAATTGCTCATTCAGCAACAAAAACTAATGAGCCAGTTAGTGAAGGCATAGTATCGCTTTTAGAACCTTTTATTGATACAGTTGTTATTTGTACAATAACGGCTTTAGTAATTATAGTTACAGGCATGTCAGGTGTTCAAGGAGTAGAGGGTGCTCAGCTAACCTCTCAAGCATTTGAAAGCGTTATATCATGGTTTCCTTATGTGTTAGTATTTGCGATATTTTTATTTGCTTTTTCAACAATGATTTCATGGTCATATTATGGGCTTAAATCTTGGACTTATTTATTTGGTTCGTCGAAAAAATCAGAATTAGTGTACAAGCTAATATTCTTGATTTTTATAATAATCGGTTCTTCAGTTAAATTGGGTGCTGTATTAGACTTTTCAGACATGATGATTCTAGCTATGGCATTTCCCAATATATTGGGTTTATTGATTTTGTCTGGTGAAGTAAAGCTTGATTTGAAAGAATACCTCAATAAAATAAAATCAGGACAAATCAAAAAGACCAAGTAGCTTGTAAATCAACTAGCCGTGAAGAACTTTTTTTACTTTAACTCTGGCAATAGGAGGGCGATAATTTTTTTATCTATTATTATAGTTGGTGTACATTTCTTCATGAAAATGAGTGCTGATAAATCAATTAAACAATACGATTTTAGTCGTTTTCAACAAGAAATCAAAGAGTTTAAAATAGATCAACAGATTGAAAAACAAAAAAAAGTAGACACGCCAAAACCTAACTATTCTTCAAAGGAATTTAAAGCTGAAATAAAGAAAATAAAAAAAGTAGATATCAATTTAGCAGATACAATAGCCTTTAAAAGTTTACCTGGAATTGGCACTTATTTTGCAAAGCGAATTTGCAAATACCGTAATTTGTTGGGAGGTTTTCATTCTAAGCATCAAATTCTAGAAGTCTATCAAATGGATAGTCTACGGTATGCTAAAATTCACGATTATTTATTAGTTTCAGAACAAGATATAGTCAAAAGAAATATTAATGTAATCAATGAAGCTGACTTACGAAAGCACCCTTATATTTCCTACAATTTAGCGCGATCAATTGTAAATTATAGACAAGAACATGGGGATTTTGAAAGTATAGATGAATTAAACAATTTACACTTGATAGACTCTCTTAAATTTCGTAAAATTGCATTCTATTTTACAGTTGATGAGCATAACCAAATTAAAGGAAAAAATTAGGGAGGTAAAAGACTTCCCAAAGAAGGGTATTTCTTTTAAGGATATTACTCCACTACTAGCAGATCCTATTCTTTCTTCTTTTGTCGTAGAGTCTTTTAAAAACAACTTAAAAGATGAAAAAATAGATGCTATTATCGGAATAGAAAGCAGAGGGTTTTTATTTGGAATGATGTTGGCAAATGAAATTAATGTGCCATTTATACCAATAAGAAAAGCTGGCAAATTACCTGCGGATGTAATAAGTGAGCAGTACGATTTAGAGTACGGCAAGGCAGTTGTCGAAATTCATAAAGATTCAATACAAAAAGGATGGAATGTGGTTGTGCATGATGATCTACTAGCCACAGGAGGAACGGCTAAAGCTGCTGCAAACTTAGTTGAAAGACTTGGTGGAAAGGTTCATTCATTTTTATTTGTAATAGAGCTGTCTTTTTTAGATGGTAGAAAAAACATTGGGTCAGAGAAAAACAATATAATATCACTTTTAAAATACTAAGCTATGGACTTTAATCATAATGAAAATCAAAAACTCATCGCCCAGATGATTAAATCCTTTGCCGAAAAAGAAATTGTTCCTTTCATGAAAGAGTGGGATGAAAAACAGCACTTTCCTGTTGAGGTATTTAAGAAATTAGGTGAATTAGGATTGATGGGAGTATTAGTTCCTGAGGAATATGGCGGTTCTGGATTTGGATACGAAGAATACGTTACTGCAATCGAACACTTGTCCAAAGTAGATCCATCAATTGGATTATCAATGGCGGCACACAATTCCTTATGTACCGGTCATATTTTGCAGTTTGGAAACGAGGAGCAAAAGAAAAAATACTTACCAAAATTAGCATCTGCTGAGTGGATTGGTGCATGGGGGTTGACGGAACATAATACCGGATCCGATTCAGGAGGAATGTCTACAACAGCAGTACAGCAAGGCGATTTTTGGGTTTTAAATGGCGCCAAAAACTTCATTACACACGCAATTAGTGGTGACGTAGCGGTCGTAATTGCTAGAACTGGTGAAAAAGGAGATTCTCGAGGCATGACGGCATTCATTGTCGAAAAAGGCATTGATGGTTTTTCGTCAGGTAAAAAAGAAGATAAATTAGGAATGAGAGCTTCTGAAACAGCTGAGCTCATCTTCGATAATTGTAAAATACCTAAAGAAAATGTGCTTGGAAATATTGGGGATGGATTTATTCAAGCCATGAAAGTTTTGGATGGTGGTAGGTTATCTATCGCTGCTCTTTCAATCGGAATTGCAAAAGGAGCTTATGAAGCAGCCCTAAAATACTCTAAAGAACGTGTCCAATTTGGCAAGCCTATTGCTCAGCATCAAGCAATTTCGTTTAAGTTAGCAGATATGGCAACTACTATTGAAGCCTCAGAGCTGTTAATTTATAATGCGATAAGCAAGAAAAACGAAGGGCAAAGAATAACTTTAAGTGGAGCTATGGCTAAATATTACTCATCTGAAGTAGCTGTGGCCGTTTCAACCGACGCATTACAAATATTTGGAGGATATGGATATTCAAAAGAGTTTCCTGTTGAGCGATTTTACAGAGACTCAAAGCTTTGTACAATAGGGGAAGGGACTTCTGAAATACAGAAAATAGTGATTGCAAAGCAAATAATCAATTAACTATTGTAAGTGAAGTAGATATTTGTATATTTGCAGCCCAATTTAAATTTGAATATGATAATCATTCCAGTAAAAGACGGTGAATCTATTGATAGAGCGCTTAAGAAGTTTAAGAAGAAATTCAATATGACTGGCACCATGAAGCAGCTTAGATCTCGAAGAGAGTTCACAAAGAAGTCTGTTGAGTTGAGAGACCAAAAGATTAAAGCAGCTTACAAAGAGACTTTACGCAGACAAGAAGACTAATTTTTTTAGTTCTCTTTTTGTTTCAAACATCATTTGAATAATTACTAATTTTTAGTATATTCGTTCAAACTGATGTTTTTTTATGCCCCTTACTCAAAAATTCCTCGATTACCTAGCTCTTGAAAAGAGATATTCTTTGCATACTATTAAGGCGTACAAAGCTGATTTAAGTTTATTGAGCGATTATTTAGATGAAGTTTATTCCACCACAATTAATCGGGCAAATCATTCAATGATTAGAAGCTGGTTGGTTCACGAAATAAACAGAGGTAATTCTCCCCGAACCGTAAATAGAAAAATAACCACTCTAAAGTCATTTTATAAATTCGCTGTAAAAGAAGAAGCCATTAAGATTAACCCTACACTTAGACTATCCTCAACCAAAACTTCCAAAAGTATTCCAAGTTTTGTAACAGTTGATGAAATGAATAAACTGTTAGATAAAACAATATTTACTGACGATTACACAGGTAAAAGAGATAGGCTAATAGTTGAAATTTTTTATTCCACAGGTATAAGATTATCAGAACTGATAAATATAAAATTTAAAGATATTGACTTTAGTAAAAAACAACTTAAAGTTTTAGGAAAACGAAATAAAGAACGCATTATTCCGTTAACCAAAGAGTTGGTAAATTCTCTAAATAATTTTACAGAAATTAGAAATTCAATGAGTGTGAAAAACGACTCTTATTTACTCTTAACTGATAAGGGCAAGAAATTAAACCCTACACTAGTGTACAAAACTATGAACAAGTTAATCTCAGATGTTACTAGTCTTAAAAAAACCAGTCCACATGTTTTGAGACATACTTTTGCTACTCACATGTTAAACAATGGGGCAGATTTAAATGTTATAAAAGAATTGCTTGGGCATGCCAGTTTATCAGCTACAGAGGTTTACACTCATAACTCAATTGATAAATTAAAAAAAGTATTTAATAACGCTCATCCACGAGCCTAAAACACTACAGTTATGCAAATTACTATTCATTCTATTCACTTTGACGCAGATAAAAAACTATTAAACTTTATAAATAAGAAGCTTGAAAAGCTAATTCAGTTCGATGATGAGTTGATTTATTCTGAGGTATTTCTCAAGTTAGAAAATACAGAAAGTAGAGCTAACAAAATTGTAGAAATCAAAGTTAATACAGGTAGTAATGATTTATTTGCTAGCAAGCAATGTGCGTCATTTGAAGAGGCTGTTGACCTTGTTCAAGAAGCTTTAATCCGTCAAGTCAAAAAAAACAAGCAAAAAAAACGCCTCGTTTAAGCCCATTTTTCTTCTAAAACTTTTATTGTAAAAAAAAAACAATGTTGTTATTTGTGTGAAACAAAAACTTTAATACATTTGCAAACCCTTTTTAAGAGGGGCTGTTTTTTTATTTATTGATTTTGCCGCTATAGCTCAGTTGGCTAGAGCAGCTGATTTGTAATCAGCAGGTCGTGGGTTCGAGTCCCTCTAGCGGCTCAGTTCTTAGTTTAAGGGCTATATTGTTTAGGGGAGATACTCAAGCGGTCAACGAGGACAGACTGTAAATCTGTTGGCTACGCCTTCGTAGGTTCGAATCCTGCTCTCCCCACAAACAACTATCGCGGGAGTAGCTCAGCTGGCCAGAGCATCAGCCTTCCAAGCTGAGGGTCGCGGGTTCGAATCCCGTCTCCCGCTCTTAACCTAAGCCGATGTAGCTCAGGGGTAGAGCGTTTCCTTGGTAAGGAAGAGGTCACGGGTTCAAATCCCGTCATTGGCTCAACTGATAAAAAAACAGCCTTTCTTTTAACAAAAAAGAGGATTTTAACTTTAAATTAATTAAAAATAGCTAGCTATGGCAAAAGAGAATTTTAATCGTACCAAACCACACTTAAACATTGGTACAATTGGTCATGTTGACCACGGTAAAACTACCTTGACTGCCGCTATTACTAAGGTATTGGCGGACGCTGGATTGTGTGAGGCTCAAGCGTTTGACTCTATCGATAACGCTCCAGAAGAAAAAGAAAGAGGTATTACAATTAACACTGCTCACGTTGAGTACGAAACTAATAACCGTCACTACGCTCACGTTGACTGTCCAGGTCACGCCGATTACGTAAAAAACATGGTTACTGGTGCTGCTCAGATGGATGGTGCAATTTTAGTATGTGCGGCTACTGATGGTCCAATGCCTCAAACAAGAGAGCATATCTTATTAGCTCGTCAGGTAGGTGTTCCTGCTGTCGTTGTATTCCTTAATAAAGTGGATATGGTAGACGATGAGGAGCTTTTAGAATTAGTAGAGATGGAAGTGAGAGAATTACTATCTTTCTATGATTATGATGGTGACAATGCTCCTGTAGTTTCAGGTTCTGCATTGGGTGCACTTAACGGTGAAGCTCAGTGGGTAGATACTGTAATGAAATTAATGGAAAGTGTTGATGCATTCATCCCTGAACCAGTTCGTGATAATGCAAAAGACTTCTTGATGCCAATCGAGGATGTATTTACTATTACTGGTCGTGGTACTGTTGCAACAGGTCGTATTGAGACTGGTGTAGCAAACACTGGTGATGCAGTTGATATCATTGGAATGGGTGCTGAGAAATTAGGCTCTACAGTTACGGGTGTTGAAATGTTCCGTAAGATCTTAGACAGAGGTGAAGCAGGTGATAACGTAGGTATCCTTCTTCGTGGTATTGAGAAATCTGATATCAAAAGAGGTATGGTAATCTGCAAGCCAGGTTCAGTAACTCCTCACACAAGATTCAAAGCAGAGGTTTATATCCTGAAAAAAGAAGAGGGTGGACGTCATACTCCATTCCACAACAATTATCGTCCACAATTCTATTTAAGAACAACTGACGTAACAGGAGAAATCCAATTACCTGATGGAACTGAAATGGTTATGCCAGGTGATAACTTAACAATTACAGTTGAATTAATCAACAAAGTAGCGATGAGCGTAGGTTTACGTTTTGCAATCCGTGAGGGTGGTAGAACAGTAGGTGCTGGTCAGATTACTGAGATTTTAAGCTAGTAATTATAAATTATTTACAGCAAAGGGGTGAAGTCTTTAATTAGGCTTTGCTCATTGCTGTTTTTACGGGTGTAGCTCAATTGGTAGAGTAGTGGTCTCCAAAACCATTGGTTGGGAGTTCGAGTCTCTCCACCCGTGCAAAAAAAAAGAGAAATGGCAAGATTTGTCGAGTATATAAAAGAGTCAGCAGATGATCTAATGAACAAGGTCTCTTGGCCAAGCTGGAAAGAGTTACAGAGTAGTTCTATTGTGGTTGCAGTAGCATCCTTAATAATTGCTCTGATTGTTTATGTAATGGATTTAAGTTTCCGAAATGTTTTGGAAATATTTTATGACTTATTTTAAATAAAAAAATGGCAGATAAACATTGGTACGTAGTAAGAGCTATTGGCGGACAAGAGAAAAAAGTGTCTGCTTATATTGAGAATGAAATTTCAAGATTAAATCTAAATGATTTTGTTTCTCAAATTTTAGTTCCTACTGAAAAAGTATTTCAAATTAGAAATGGTAAGAAAGTCAGTAAAGAAAGAAACTTCTTTCCTGGATACATTTTAGTAGAAGCTAATCTAGTTGGTGAAGTGCCTCATATTATCAGATCAATTCCTGGTGTAATCGGTTTTTTGGGTGCTACAAAAGGTGGTGACCCTGTTCCTATGAGAACATCTGAAGTTAACAGAATCTTAGGAAAAGTTGATGAACTAGCTATTACGGATGAGGAAATCGTTATCCCATATGTAATAGGAGAATCAGTCAAAGTAATTGATGGTCCATTTAATTCTTTTAGTGGTTTAATTGAAGAAATTGACGAACAGAAGAAAAAGTTAAAAGTTACAGTAAAAATATTTGGTCGTAAAACTCCTGTTGAATTGAGTTTTATGCAAGTTGAAAAAGAATAATTTGTGTTAACCGATTTTTATGTTTTAGAAACATTTTGCTTCCAGTTTCTAGACGTCTAAATCAAAAAATAAATCAAACCAATGGCTAAAGAAGTTAGTAAAGTTGTCAAATTACAGGTTAGAGGAGGCGCAGCAAATCCGTCGCCACCAGTAGGTCCTGCTCTTGGTGCGGCTGGGGTTAATATCATGGAGTTTTGTAAGCAGTTTAATGCCAGAACCCAAGATAAACCAGGTAAAGTTTTACCGGTTGTAATAACCGTTTACGTTGATAAATCATTTGAATTTGTCATCAAAACTGCACCAGCAGCTGTACAATTATTGGAAGCATCCAAAAAGAAAAAAGGTTCTGGAGAGCCAAATAGAAATAAAGTAGGTTCTGTTTCATGGGATCAGGTAAAATCTATTGCAGAAGATAAAATGGCGGATTTGAACGCCTTTAATGTCGATTCAGCAATGATGATGATTGCCGGTACAGCCAGAAGTATGGGATTAACTGTTAAAGGTGGAACTGCTCCACAAAAAAAATAACATTATGGCTAGACTAAGTAAAAATATGAAAGAAGCTGTAGCTCAGATTGATAAGTCTTTAGCTTACACCCTCACTGACGCTGCTGGTTTAATGAAATCTATTTCAAAAACTAAGTTTGATGCTTCAGTTGATATTGCTGTCAAATTAGGTGTTGATCCAAGACAAGCAAACCAAATGGTTAGAGGAGTTGTTACTCTTCCTCACGGAACTGGAAAAGATGTAAAAGTTCTTGCCCTTGTTTCTGCAGACAAAGAAGCGGAAGCTAAAGAAGCTGGCGCTGATTTTGTTGGTCTTGATGACTACATAGCAAAACTAAGTGAAGGTTGGACTGATGTTGACGTAATCATTACTATGCCTTCAGTAATGGGTAAGTTAGGCGCCTTAGGACGTGTATTAGGACCAAGAGGATTAATGCCTAACCCAAAAACAGGAACAGTAACCATGGAAGTTGGTAAAGCGGTTTCAGATGTTAAAAAAGGTAAAATTGATTTTAAAGTAGACAAGTTTGGTATCATTCACTGTGCTATAGGAAAATCATCTTTTGAACCATCGAAAATTGTTGATAATGCAAGCGAGTTATTGCAAACAATTTTGAAATTAAAACCCTCGGCTTCTAAAGGTACATATGTACAGAGCGTTCATATGTCAAGTACAATGAGCCCGAGTATTCGAATTGATGAAAAATCAATCTAAATCATAACAGTTATGACAAGAGAAGAAAAAAATAAAGCTATAGACGCTTTAAGCGTTCAGTTAGCTGACAATAAGAACTTTTACCTGACTGATATTTCGGGTTTAAATGCTGAAAGCAGCAGTAATTTAAGACGTGTATGTTTTAAAAGTGATGTTCAAATTCAAGTAATTAAGAATACACTTTTAAGAAAAGCAATGGAGAAAAACGACATTGACTTCGAACAAATGTATGATTCTCTAAAGGGAAACACAGCTATTATGTTTGCTGAGTCATCAAATGCTCCAGCAAAAATTATAAAAGAATTCAGAAAGAAAAAAGATAAGCCTATTTTAAAATCGGCTTTTATCGAAGAGAGTTTCTATTTTGGAGACGACCAAGTAGAAGTATTATGTTCGCTGAAATCGAAAGAAGAATTGATTGGCGATATTATTACTCTATTACAATCTCCTCCAAAAACAGTTATTTCTTCTCTGCAATCTGCAGGAGGAACGCTTTCTGGAATTTTAAAAACATTATCTGAGAGATCAGAATAAAAATCTTAGTGATTACGCACCACTAATTTTAATGCTTCCACATTAAATAGAATTTATAACAAACTAAACTAAATTAAAATGGCAGATTTAAAAGCTTTCGCAGAACAGTTAGTAAACTTAACTGTTAAAGAAGTAAGTGAATTAGCTGATATCTTAAAAGACGAGTATGGTATTGAACCTGCAGCTGCGGCTGTAGCTGTTGCAGGACCTGCTGCTGGAGGTGGCGGTGACGCTGCTGAAGAGAAATCAGAATTTGATGTAATCTTAACAGCCGCTGGAGGTTCTAAGTTAGCAGTCGTAAAACTTGTAAAAGAGTTGACTGGTCTTGGACTAAAAGAAGCTAAAGATATTGTAGACGGTGCACCAGCTCCTATCAAGGAAGGTGTAGCTAAAGACGAAGCTGAAGCATTGAAAACTCAATTAGAGGGTGCAGGTGCTGAAGTTGAGCTTAAATAAGTTTACAACATTATCATAAAAGGTTTAGGCTTTAAACACCCGTTTAAAGCTTAGACCATTTTGTGTTTACAAACAATTCATTTTATAACAAAAAAAAATACTAAATTGACTTCAAATAAAACTACCGGTAGAATCAATTTTGCTTCAATTAAAAATCAATTAGAATATCCTGATTTTTTAGATATTCAAATTGGTGCATTTAGTGATTTCTTTCAAATAGGAGCATCATCTGATAGAAGAAAAGAAGAAGGACTTTGTAGAGTTTTCAATGATCACTTTCCTATTTCCGACTCAAGAAATAATTTTGTTTTAGAATTTATAGACTACACAATTGATCCCCCAAGATATTCAATTGAAGAATGTATTGAAAGAGGATTAACTTATAAAGTTCCTCTAAAAGCTAAACTAAAACTGTATTGTACTGATCCCGACCATGAAGACTTCGAGACTATTGAGCAAGAAGTATTTTTAGGTTCAGTCCCTTACGTTACTCCTAAAGGATCATTTGTTATTAACGGTGCCGAGCGTGTGGTAGTTTCACAATTGCATCGTTCACCAGGTGTTTTCTTTGGACACAGTTTCCATGCTAACGGGGCTAAACTTTACTCTGCAAGAGTAATCCCATTCAAAGGTTCATGGATAGAATTCGCGACAGACATTCACAATGTGATGTATGCGTACATTGACAGAAAGAAAAAATTACCTGTAACGACATTATTAAGATCTATCGGTTTTGAAAACGATAAGGATATTTTAGAAATATTTAATCTTGCTGATGAAGTTAGAGTTAGTAAAGCTTCTCTGAAAAGAGTAGTTGGACGAAAGCTAGCGGCAAGAATATTAAAAACTTGGATTGAAGATTTCGTTGATGAAGATACAGGTGAAGTAGTTTCAATTGAAAGAAACGAGGTAATTGTTGATAGAGAGACAATCATTGAGAAAGAACACATTGATGATATCATTGATTCAGGTTCAAAAACAGTCCTATTGCATAAAGAAGATATCAGTACTTCTGAGTATGCAATTATCTACAACACATTACAAAAAGACCCTACTAACTCAGAGAAGGAAGCTGTAATTTATATCTACAGACAACTTCGTAATGCTGAGCCGCCAGATGAAGAGACAGCAAGAGGTATTATTGATAAGTTATTTTTCTCAGATCAAAGATACAGTCTTGGTGAAGTAGGTAGATTTAGAATAAACAAAAAATTAGGTTTGAATGTTGATTCCGATATTCAAATACTTACAAAAGAAGATATTATTTCTATCATCAAAAACTTAGTTGAGTTAGCTAACTCTAAAACTAATGTTGATGATATTGATCACTTAAGTAACAGAAGAGTTAGAACAGTAGGTGAGCAGTTATCAAATCAGTTTAGCTTAGGTCTTTCTAGAATGGCAAGAACCATTAGAGAAAGAATGAATGTTAGAGATAACGAGGTATTTACACCAGTTGACTTGATTAATGCCAAGACACTGTCCTCTGTAATCAATTCATTCTTTGGTACTAATCAGCTATCTCAGTTTATGGATCAAACCAATCCGTTGGCAGAGGTAACTCACAAACGTAGAATGTCTGCACTTGGACCAGGTGGTCTTTCAAGAGAGAGAGCCGGCTTCGAGGTGCGAGATGTACATTACACACACTACGGTAGATTATGTCCAATTGAAACTCCTGAAGGGCCAAATATTGGTCTTATTTCTTCACTATGTGTTTATGCAAAAGTGAATAATCTTGGATTTATTGAGACTCCCTACAGAAAAGTAGAAGATGGTGTTGTTAAGTTAAATGACGAGCCAATTTATCTAACTGCTGAGGAGGAAAATAATATGACAATTGCTCAGGCTAATGCACCTGTGGCTGATTCTGGTAATTTTGAAATTGATCGTGTAAAAGCACGATTTGAAGGCGATTATCCGGTAACAGAGCCACAGAATATTAGTCTAATGGACGTTGCTCCTAATCAGATTGCATCTATTGCTGCATCACTTATTCCATTTTTGGAGCACGATGATGCCAACCGTGCATTGATGGGCTCTAACATGATGCGTCAAGCAGTACCATTATTACAAGCTGAAGCCCCAATCGTAGGAACAGGTCTTGAG
This sequence comes from Flavobacteriales bacterium, assembly GCA_965661345.1. GTDB lineage: Bacteria > Bacteroidota > Bacteroidia > Flavobacteriales > UBA7312. Next base: position 16,064 of record CBFIDK010000008.1, read on the forward strand.
CCTCAAGTTGCTCGTGACTCTCGAGTTCTTGTAAACGCTAAAGGTAAAGGTGTCGTTGAATATGTTGATGCTAATGAAATTCACATTAGATATGATGTAACGGAAGAAGAGCGTTTACTTTCTTTCGACGATGAAGTTAAAGTATACAATTTAACAAAGTTTAAAAAGACCAACCAAAACACGTGTATTAACCTAAAACCAATCGTTGTTAAAGGCGATAAGGTTGTTAAAGGTCAAGTATTGTGTGAAGGTTATGCAACTCAAAATGGTGAATTAGCCATTGGTAGAAACTTGAAAGTGGCATTTATGCCATGGAAAGGTTACAATTTTGAGGATGCAATTGTTCTTTCTGAGCGTGTAGTTCGTGAAGATTTATTTACATCTATTCACATTGAAGAGATGCTAGTAAACGTAAGAGACACTAAGAGAGGACCAGAAGAATTGACAGCAGATATTCCTAATGTTTCTGAAGAAGCAACTAAAGATCTTGACGAAAATGGAATGATTCGAGTAGGTGCTGACATTAAAGCTGGTGATATTATCATTGGTAAAATCACACCGAAAGGAGAGTCTGATCCAACACCTGAAGAAAAACTTCTTAAAGCAATATTTGGTGATAAAGCTGGTGATGTTAAAGATGCTTCTCTAAAAGCAAGACCTTCATTTAAAGGCGTTGTAATTGATAAAAAATTGTTCTCTAAGTCTATTAAAGACAAAAGAACGAGAGCAATGGATAAAGAAACAGTTGCTGAACTTGAAAAAGAATACAACAAATTATCAGCCGATTTAAAAAGTGTCCTAGTCAATAAACTCTTTACTTTATTAAGTGGAAAAACTTCTCAAGGTATTGTAAGTATATTAGGTGACGATTTAATATCAAAGGGTGTAAAATATACCCTAAAGGCATTACAATCCATTGATTATGAAACATTCAACGTTAGATCTTCTAAATGGGTTGTTGATAAAGATTTAAATTATAAGGTTCAAACTTTAATGAACAACTATCTATTAAAGAATAGTGAGTTGTTAAGTGAATTCCGAAGAAAGAAATTCGCTGTTACAGTTGGAGATGAATTACCAGCAGGTGTACTTAAACTAGCAAAAGTATATGTTGCCAAAAAACGTAAAGTTCAAGTTGGTGATAAATTAGCTGGTAGACACGGTAACAAAGGTATCGTAGCTAAAATTGTACGTGATGAAGACATGCCGTTCTTAGAAGATGGTTCAACCGTTGATATTGTACTTAATCCATTAGGTGTACCTTCACGTATGAACCTTGGTCAGATTTACGAGACGGTACTTGGATGGGCTGGACAAAAATTGGATAGAAAATACTTCACTCCTGTATTTGATGGCGCATCAATTGATGACATTAATAAAGAAACAGACCAAGCAGGTTTACCAAGATATGGACAAACTTATCTTTACGATGGTGGAACTGGTGAGCGATTTGATCAACCAGCAACAGTTGGTATCATTTACATGCTTAAATTAGGCCATATGGTTGATGATAAGATGCATGCTCGTTCTATTGGACCATACTCATTGATTACGCAGCAACCATTAGGAGGTAAAGCTCAGTTTGGTGGTCAAAGACTTGGAGAGATGGAAGTTTGGGCACTTGAAGGATATGGAGCATCTAATATTCTACAAGAAATGCTAACTGTAAAATCAGATGATGTTGTTGGACGAGCAAAAGCTTATGAAGCTATTGTAAAAGGTAGTCCAATGCCAACTCCTGGTATTCCTGAATCATTTAACGTACTAATGCATGAGCTATTAGGTCTTGGACTTAAAGTAACTCTAGACTAATTAATATAATTCTTAATAATCTACACATATAGATATGGCAATAAGAAAAGGTAAAAAAGAAGTTAATATAAGTTTTAATAACATTACAATTAGTCTTGCATCACCCGAAGACATCCTATCGAAGTCGAGTGGTGAGGTTACAAAACCAGAGACAATTAACTACAGAACGTATAAGCCAGAAAGAGACGGTTTATTCTGTGAAAGAATTTTTGGACCTACAAAAGACTTTGAGTGTCATTGTGGAAAATATAAAAGAATTCGATACAGAGGAATCGTTTGTGACCGTTGTGGTGTTGAAGTAACTGAGAAAAAAGTTAGAAGAGAGAGAACAGGACACATCCAGTTGGTAGTTCCTGTTGCTCACATTTGGTACTCCAAATCAAATCCTAATAAAATCGGTTATTTACTTGGTTTACCTAGTAAGAAACTTGATATGATTATATACTACGAAAGGTATGTAGTTATACAAGCAGGTTTAGCCAAAAATGCTGAAGGTGAGCCATTAAACTACATGGACTTCTTGACGGAAGACGAATACTTAGATGCATTAGAGCAATTGCCACCTGAGAACCGATATTTAGATGATGAAGACCCAAATAAATTCATTGCTAAAATGGGTGCTGAAGCTTTAGTAGAGTTATTACGTCGATTAGATTTAGATGAGTTATCATATGATTTAAGACACAAAGCGAATACAGAAACTTCTCAGCAGAGAAAAGCTGAAGCTTTAAAAAGATTACAAGTAATAGAATCTTTCAGAGATGCAAATTCTCGTATAGAGAACAAACCAGAGTGGATGATTGTAAAGGTTATTCCTGTTATACCACCTGAGTTAAGACCATTAGTTCCACTTGATGGTGGTCGTTTTGCTACTTCTGATTTAAATGATTTATACAGAAGAGTTATAATCAGAAATAACAGATTAAAGCGATTAATTGAAATTAAAGCCCCAGAAGTAATTCTTAGAAATGAAAAGAGGATGCTTCAGGAGTCTGTTGATTCATTATTTGACAATTCAAGAAAGTCAAGTGCTGTTAAAACAGAATCTAATCGGGCATTAAAATCCTTATCTGATAGTCTTAAAGGAAAACAAGGACGTTTTCGTCAGAATCTATTAGGTAAGCGTGTTGATTATTCTGCTCGTTCGGTAATTGTTGTCGGACCAGAATTAAAGATGCATGAATGTGGTTTACCAAAAAATATGGCTGCCGAATTATTCAAGCCTTTCATCATTCGTAAAATGATTGACAGAGGTATTGTTAAGACGGTAAAATCTGCTAAAAAAATTATTGATAAAAGAGAGCCAGTAGTTTGGGATATTCTTGAAAACGTAATGAAAGGACATCCAGTTCTTTTGAACCGTGCCCCAACTCTTCACAGATTAGGTATACAGGCCTTCCAGCCAGTAATGATTGAAGGAAAAGCCATTCGTTTACACCCATTAGTATGTACGGCTTTTAATGCCGATTTCGATGGTGACCAGATGGCTGTACACCTTCCATTAGGAGAAGCAGCAGTATTAGAAGCACAATTACTAATGCTAGCATCTCATAACATTCTTAACCCTGCAAATGGAGCGCCAGTAACAGTTCCATCTCAAGACATGGTATTAGGATTATACTACATGACTAAGTCATTGAAGGGTGCAAAAGGTGAAGGTTTATCATTCTACTCAGAAGAAGAAGTTAAGATTGCTTTTAATGAGTCTATTGTTGACTTACATGCAATCATTAAGGTTAGAGCTTCAGTCAAAGAAGGTGATGAGCTAACTACTAAACTTATTGAAACAACAGTTGGTAGAGTATTATTTAATGAACACGTACCTTCTGAGGTCGGTTTTATTGATCAAATACTAACCAAGAAAGCATTAAGAGACATCATTGGTGATGTTTTAAGTGTTTCTGGAATTGCTAAAACAGCTGAATTCCTTGATGCTATTAAAGGTATTGGTTATCACTTTGCATTCAAAGGTGGATTATCATTTAACTTGGGTGATGTAATTGTCCCTGAAGAAAAAGATACCATGATAACTGAAGCTTATAACCAAGTTGATGAAGTTACATCTAACTATAACATGGGATTCATTACAAATAATGAAAGATACAACCAGGTTATTGATATTTGGTCAAATACCAATGCGCACTTAACAGAAAAAGTGATGAAACAGTTAAGTTCTGATAAAGATGGATTTAACTCTGTTTACATGATGCTTGACTCTGGTGCAAGGGGTTCTAAAGAACAAATCAAGCAGTTAGGTGGTATGAGAGGTCTTATGGCTAAGCCACAAAAGTCTGGTGATAAGAGTGGTGCAGCGATTATTGAAAACCCAATTATTGCAAACTTTAAAGAAGGTCTTTCAATTCTTGAGTACTTTATTTCTACTCACGGTGCTCGTAAAGGTCTTGCCGATACAGCTCTTAAAACAGCAGATGCAGGTTACCTGACTCGTCGTTTGGTAGATGCTTCTCAAGATGTAGTTGTTAAGATCGAAGATTGCGGTACTCTTAGAGGATTAGAGCTTTCAGCGTACAAGAAAAACGATGAAATCGTAGAATCTTTAAAAGATAGAATTGTTGGACGTGTTTCTTTACACAATGTATATGACAATGATGGAAACGTTATAGTAGCGTCTAATGAGATGATTGTTGAAAAAACTGCTCAAGCAATTGAAGATGCACATGTTGAATCTGTTGAGGTGCGTTCAGTACTAACTTGTGAAGCTAAGAAAGGTGTTTGTGCAAAATGTTATGGTAGAAACCTATCAACAAGCAACATGGCAGTTTCAGGTGATACAGTAGGTGTTGTAGCCGCTCAGTCGATTGGTGAACCAGGTACTCAGCTTACACTTAGAACTTTCCACTTTGGAGGTACAGCTTCTAAAATAGCATCTGAGTCTAGTATTGTTACCAAGTACGATGGTAAGTTAGAAATTGATGACTTAAAAACCATTGAAACGGTTAACGAAGATGGTGAAAAGGTACAAATGGTTATCAGTAGAACCTCTGAAGTAAGAATTATTGATGAGAACTTAGGTATAGTTTTATCTTCAAGCAACATTCCTTACGGTTCTAACCTTTACGTTCAACCAGGTAAAAAAGTTAAGAAAGGAACCAAGATTTGTGATTGGGATCCGTACAATGCGATTATCGTTTCTGAATTTGAAGGAAAAGTTGTTTTCAAAGATATCATTGAAGGTCTTTCATTCCGAGTTGAATCGGATGAGCAAACAGGCTTTGAAGAAAAAGTAATGATTGAAAGAAAAGATAAAACGCTTAACCCTACAATTAGTATTGTAAATAAGAAAGATGAACAATCACGTTCATACAGTATGCCGGTTAAAGCTCACTTATCTGTAAATGACTCACAGACTATTAAGCCAGGTCAAATTATCGCTAAAATACCAAGACTAGCTTCTTCATTAGGTGATATTACGGGTGGTTTACCTCGTGTAACAGAGTTATTTGAAGCACGTAACCCATCTAACCCTGCAGTGGTAACTGAAATTGATGGTATTGTATCTTTTGGTCCAAAAATCAAAAGAGGTAATAAAGAAGTAATCATTACTTCTAAAACTGGTGAAGTTTCTAAATATCTAATTCCATTGTCAAAACACATTTTAGTTCAGGAAAATGATTTTGTGAAATCAGGTATGCCATTATGTGATGGTGCTATTACGCCATCTGATATTCTACGAATTAAAGGACCTACTGCAGTTCAAGAATATATTGTTAATGAAATTCAAGAAGTATATAGACTTCAGGGAATGAAAATTAACGATAAACACTTTGAAGTTGTTGTAAGACAAATGATGAGAAAAATGTCAATTGTTGATGCAGGTGATACTAGATTCTTAGATGGTCAGACCGTCACTAAACTAGAATTCCTTGAAGAAAACGATAGAATCTTTGGAATGAAAGTTGTAGAAGAAACTGGTGACTCTCAAATTCTTAAATCAGGTCAAATTATTTCTGCTAGAAAATTAAGAGAAGAAAACTCAAGATTAAGGCGTAAAGATTTGAAAACTGTTGAGGTTAGAGATGCAGTACCTGCAACTAGCGAACAAAAGATTCAGGGAATTACTCGTGCTGCATTACAAACCAACAGTTGGGTTTCTGCGGCATCCTTCCAGGAAACTACTAAAGTATTGAATGCTGCTGCAATTAACGGTAAGCGCGATACCTTAGAAGGATTGAAAGAAAATGTTATTGTAGGACATAAGATTCCTGCTGGAACGGGTCTTCGTGTTTTTGATGATATCGTCGTTGGTTCTCAAGAAGAATTTGACGGATTGATGTCAGCTAAAGAAGAGGAAGAAAAAGCTAACGCATAGTAAATTTTAATCATGTCAGAAGATAAAAAGAAAGGTTTAAATATAGAATTGACAGAAGAGATTGCCGAAGGTACATACAGTAACTTGGCTATCATTAATCATTCGCCTTCTGAATTTGTTCTTGACTTCATTAAGATTATGCCAGGTGTTCCAAAGGCAAAGGTTAAGTCCCGTATTTTATTAACACCACAACATGCTAAGCGACTTTTAAAAGCGTTGAGTGATAACATTTCAAAGTATGAGTCTCAGCATGGTGAAATTAAAAACATGGAAACCTTAAATAATATTCCTTTAACCTTTAGCGGTCCGACTGCTGAAGCATAAGAAGTATTACTTCTATAAAATAAAAAAGACCACAATTTGTGGTCTTTTTTTTATGCTTATATTTTATTAATTGTTAAGCTTTCCCTAAAGATTTTAGCATTTTAGTATGCTCTGCTAATGCAGAAAAGTAATTTTTCTGAGTGTAGTAGGGTAAGTTATATTTTTCAGCTTTCTTCTTTACAATGTGCGAAATGTCTTTGTAATGCACGTGGCAAATGTTAGGGAATAGGTGGTGTTCTACCTGAAAGTTTAGCCCACCAACAAACCAAGAGAATAATTTGCTTTTTGGCGCATAATTTGAAGTAGTTTGTAATTGATGAATCGCCCAATTATTTTCTACTGTTCCGTTTTCGTTTGCCTGTGGATGATCGCATTCAGGCATCACATGTGCTGTTTGGAAAATGGTAGCTAATATGAAGCCAGCTACAAAGTGTAAAGACATGAAACATACCAGCCAAAATATAAATGAGATATTTCCAAAAAAGTATGGTATAGCAAACATGTATCCGTAGTAAACTATTTTCCAAATTACCATTTCAAGCATTAAACCATTATATTCTTTTTTATTTATTACGCCATCTTTTTTGAAGTCATTCAGTTGCTTAAACTCTTTATCGGTTGCCCACGAAAAAGTCATTAACCCATAAAGTAACCAAGCGTAAAGGTGTTGAATTTTATGTATACTCTTTAATGGAGCATCAGGGGAAAACCTCAATAGACCCATTGGGCTTACATCTGGGTCCATATCGTGAATATTTGTATAGGTATGGTGTAGCCTATTATGCTGAATCTTCCAGTTTTTTGCGCTACCTCCTAAAAAGTTTAGTGATAAACCTAATAACTTATTGACCAATTTATTTTTAGAATAAGCACCGTGATTTGCATCATGCATAACGGAAAGACCTATTCCTGCCATTCCTACACCCATCAATATCCAAAGCATCCAATATAACCATGGATTACTTACAACTCCAGAAACAGCAAAGCCATAAGGAATGTAGTACAGTGAAAACATAAAAATTGTTTTAAATACCATATTAGCATTCCCGAATCTTGATATTTTATTTTTTTTGAAATAGTCATCAATAGAAGATCTTAGTTCTTTGATGAATTCGCTTGAATGATTTTTATCAAATTTAATAGTTTTCATAAATGTTATTAGTGTGTTAAAACAAAGATACTTAATAAAGTGTGAACGACAGGTATGAATTAGATTAAATAAAACCTTGATCTTTCATCCAATCGTCATTAAAAATTTTAGCAACATATCTACTGCCGTGATCATGTAGTAATACAACGACTACATCTTCTTTTGACAGTTTATCTTTAAGTTGATTTAATCCAGCAATAGCACTACCACAAGAATAACCAGAAAAAATTCCTTCTTCTTTTGCCAAACGGCGTGCATAGATTGCTCCATCTTTATCGGTCACTTTTTCAAAATGATCAATTAGATCAAAGTCAACATTTTTTGGTAAAATATCTTCACCAATACCCTCAGTTATGTAAGAGTAGATTTCTTTTTCATCAAAAATTCCAGTCTCATGGTACTTTTTATAGACCGAACCGTATGAGTCAACTCCCCATATCTTAATATTTGGATTTTTTTCTTTGAGAAATTTTGCAATTCCTGAGATTGTTCCTCCAGTTCCTACACCCACTATGAAATGAGTGATTTTCCCATCAGTTTGTTTCCATATTTCTGGCCCAGTGGATTCATAGTGTGCCAGTCTATTTGATAAATTATCGTATTGATTGGGGTAAAATGAGTTTGGGATTTCCTCATTTAGCCTTTTTGCAACAGAATAATAAGATTCAGGATGTTCTGGCGCAACATTTGTAGGGCAAACGTAAACTTCAGCACCCATAGCTTTTAGAATATCCATTTTCTCTTTTGATTGTTTGTCAGAAATGGTACAAATTAACTTATACCCTTTTTGGATACATGCTAGTGCTAGTCCCATGCCAGTGTTTCCTGATGTGCCTTCGATGATAGTTCCGCCTTCTTTTAATAATCCTGCTTTTTCAGCATCTTCAATCATTTTTATAGCCATTCTATCTTTTGTAGAATGACCAGGATTAAAGCTTTCCACTTTTGCTAAAACAAGGGCTTCTGTATCAACAACTTTATTAAGTTTAACCATCGGTGTATTGCCAATAGTATCTACGATGTGATTAAAATAATTCATAATGCAAATTTACTCAAAACGGATTGCTCTTACAGGATTTATTTTACTTATTAAATACGAAGGTATTATTAGTATGCTAAGACATACCAGAAGCGTACCGATATTGAGGACTAAAAAATTAACCCAATTCAAATCAATTGGAATGAATGACATGTAATAGGTGTCTGGGTTTAGTGTTACTAATTGAAACTTCTTTTGAATAATTGCTAGTGAAATACCAATAAGATTTCCAAACAGTAAGCCTTTTGAAATTAGATATGCAGAGTGGTAAAGGAATATTTTTCTGATATTCCAATTTGAACTTCCAAGTGACTTTAAGGTACCGATTAATTGTGTTTGTTCAAGAATGAGAATAAATAGTGCCGTAATCATATTTATAGCACCTACAATTAGCATCAGTATGAGTATAACTTTGACATTTAAATTCTGTAAGTCGAGCCAATCAAACAGCTGAGGATTTAAGTCGATAACATTTTTTGCGTTCAAGCTGTATCCGATTTCAGAATATACCCTTTGTGTTATCAGTTCTAAGTCGTCAAAATTATCAATTTGAATTTCAAGAGCTCCCACATCTTTATTTGTCCATTTGTTTAGTTTTTGAATATGGCCTATATCACCAAAAACTAACATATTATCGTATTCGGCAACTCCTGTTTCATAAATACCAACAATGGTAAATTTCCGAACTCTTACGGGTTGTTGGATGAAATACATGTGTAGGTCATCCATAAGCTTTAAATTTAATTGTTTGGCGATGGTGCTTGATAAAACAATATTATTTGATTTTGTTTCGCCTCCAAACAAGGGGATTTCACCTTCAATCAATTTACTTTTTAAGAAGTTAGGGTCGAAGTCATTACTTACTCCTTTGAGCACTACTCCCTGGATTTCATCTTTGGTCTTTATTATGCCTGCTTTTGTGGCATAGGATTGTATGTGTTTAATACCCTCAACATTTTGTAAGAGTTGTTTCAACGTATCGCTATCGGATAAAAGAGTAGATTCATAAGAATTTCCATCTGAAAAATCTGTAACTTGAATATGCGAACTTAAACCTATAACTTTGTCTCTTATTTCATTTTGAAAACCTTTAATGATAGCAAGCGACAACAACATAACAGATAAACTTAGCGCAATGGCTGTAATAGCAATGCGTATAATAGGTTTGGAAAATTGGTATTCGTTTTTACCAATTAATCGACGAGCTATAAAAAGGGCTATATTCATAAAATACTAATGGCTAAAATTAATCATTTATTCTTTTGTGTTTTCTGTTTTTTGCATTGGTCTTGCGCACAGAGCACTTTTCAGTTAGGCGCAGAACAGACTGATGTTTATTTTCCTCTTTTGAAAGATAAATCAGTTGCTGTAGTAGGCAATCAAAGTTCATTAATTGCATCCACTCATTTAGTGGATAGTTTGTTGAATAGTGAAATTGAAGTAGTTAAAGTGTTTAGTCCAGAGCACGGCTTTAGAGGCACTGCTGACGCTGGAGCATATATTGAAAGTGGCGTTGATGAGCGAACGGGATTACCTATCGTTTCATTATATGGGAGTAACAAGAAACCAAAACCCAATCAACTTGAAGGTGTAGACGTTTTGGTTTTTGATATTCAAGACGTTGGCGCTCGCTTCTATACCTATATTTCTACTTTGCATTACGTGATGGAAGCAGCAGCAGAAAATTCTATTCCTGTATTAGTTTTAGATAGACCTAATCCAAATGGACATTATGTAGATGGACCAGTATTGGATACGGCTTACCGTTCGTTTGTAGGAATGCACCCAATACCTATTGTTCATGGTATGACTATTGGTGAATATGCCCAAATGATAAATGGTGAAAAATGGTTAAAAGGCGGTCTGCATTGTGAGCTAACAGTAGTTTCAATGACTTCATACAATAGAAATATTCCGTATGATTTACCAGTGAAGCCATCGCCTAATTTACCCAATGCACAAGCAGTTAATTTATATCCGTCATTATGTCTATTTGAAGGCACAAATATTAGCGTTGGGCGAGGAACGGAATTGCCTTTTCAACATTATGGCGCACCGTTTTTGACTAGCGATTATTCCTTTATTCCCAGAAGTGGTCCAGGGGCAAAGTCTCCCAAGCACGAAGGAAAAAAATGCTTTGGAAAAGATTTGAGTAAACACCCTAAACTCAATCAATTGGATTTATCTTTTTTAATAGATACTTATATGGAATGCCAAAATAAAGATGAATTTTTCAATCCTTTTTTTGATAAGTTGGCAGGAAATAAGGTTTTGAGAAATCAAATAAATGACGGAAAATCAGAAGAAGATATAAGACAAAGCTGGGCAGCTGAATTAGAGGGCTTTGTGAAAATGAGGAATACTTACCTTTTATATCCATTTTTTTGATACATTTGAAGAACAACACCCGTTGTATCTTCCTTTTCAAATTTTTTTATGAATTAGTTTAAAACAGTTATTCTGTTTTTATTGTTGAACTTTATCACTCTTAAAGATGAAAGATTTGAAAAAACTACAAATTCTAGGGGATGTCCATAGTGTCATCTTAAGTAGAAGAAAAGGAAGCTCCGATAATCCTAAGATAATTTTAGTATCAATAATCATTATGATGGTACTTGCCACCTTAGTAAATGGTCAAAATAACTTAGATTTTGAAACTTGGGTTATTAATTCTCAAGGGCTAGAAGAACCAGAATTTTGGAAAACTAACAACATTCAAAACTATTTAAGTGTTAGCAAATCAACAAATTCTTCATCAGGGAACTATTCAGCATTAATTAAATCTAATGGAATTTCTTTTGAAGGGAGGGCTCCTGGAATCCTTCAAACAAAATGGTCGTCTCTTAGCAATCCATTACAAAATATATCCTACGATTTAAAAATTGATAGTTTAACAAACAATGCTGAAGCTAAAGTTATATCTATTGGCTTTGTGGATGGAAGCGTGCTATTCAGTGATACTGCTACTTATACAGTTGTAACTAGCGGTTGGGTTAATGAAATTTTAATTTTATCAGACACTTCTACAACATGTGATAGTGTTCAAGTAAGCTTTATTGCCAATACAATTGCTACCCCAACAGGCTATGTGGGTTACAGTGAGTTTTTAGTTGATAATATATCACTCAACCAGCCTTTAAGTACAATGGAACTTAATGCCCAAGAAAGTAATATTCATATTTATCCAAAACCTACAAAAGATGTTTTACAAATAGAAGTTTCTGATAATACAGAAATAGAAAGTATTGAGCTTTTTGATCTTGGTGGTAAAAGGGTAAAAACATTCAATAATAGTGATAGAAATTTGAATATTTCGGATCTGAGTTCAGGAACCTATTTTTTAAGAATATCAACAACTAAAGGTGGGTTAGCTGAAAAGGTAATCATTGAATGAAAATCTTATAAAATTTGAAAATGAACTATTCAGTGAAATCTAACTTATTTAATAGTTGGGCATCCACCTATGAAAAAGACTTTTCTCAAAATCACTTAAGTCATTTAGCTTTGGATATTAGCTATATTTCTAATTGGAAAAGCTTAAACGACCTTTTTCATCTTCTCCACAATATGGTAAACCGCTGGACATACGGCCACATTTTTTTGGGTTAAATTTAGCAATTGATGCTGTTTAATGCGGTCGGTATGCGGGAATTCTCGACAAGCTTTTGGGCGCACATCATAAATGCTGCATCGGTTATCATCGCCTAAAAAAGCACAAGGAACAGACTGTAGCACATAGTCATTGTCTTCATCGATTCGTAAGTACTTTTCAGTGAATTCAGAAGGTTTCATTCTAAGGTGTTTAGCAATTCGCCCTATATCTTTGTCAGTGAATAAAGGTCCAGTAGTACTGCAACAGTTGGCACATTCTAAACAATTAGTGCATGCAAAAACTTCCTGATGAAGTTCATGCATTTTTTGGTCTAACACTTTTGGCTTTAGACGTTTTATTTCCTTAAAGAAGGCCTTGTTCTCTTTAGCCTTTTGTTTGACCAAGGCTTTATGTTTTTCTAAGTCCATTAAAGCGTTCTACCTGGGTAAACTTCAAGTGCTTTTTCTAGGCATTCAATAGCTTGAGTAATTGCTTCTTGATTTAGTACATATGCAATCCTTACTTGATTGGTTCCAGTATTAGGAGTAGAATAAAATCCTGCTGCAGGTGCAACCATTAAAGTCTTTCCTTCATAATCAAATTCTTCCAATAGCCATTGAGCGAATTTATCGGCATTATCAACCGGCAATTGAGCAATGCAATAAAAAGCACCTTTTGGCTTTGGACATACGACACCTTCTATTTTGTTTAATCCTTCAATCAGTAAATCTCTTCGGGCAACGTATTCTTTACTGACTTCATCAAAATAGGATTTGGGTGTGCTTAAAGCGGCTTCACCAGCCACTTGTCCAAAAGTAGGTGGAGACAATCGCGCTTGAGCAAATTTTAAGGCAGTTGCCATCACCTCTTTATTTTTTGAAATAATACAACCAACTCTAATGCCACACATGCTGTATCGTTTAGAAGTAGAATCAATCACAACAGCATGTTCTTCTAAACCTTCGATATTGAGTACAGAATGGTGTTCATTTCCGTCATAGCAAAATTCTCTGTACACTTCATCAGCAAAAAGGAACAAGTCATGCTTAACAACGATGTCTCTGAGAGTTTCTAACTCTTCTTTAGAGTATAAATATCCTGTTGGATTACCAGGATTACAAATTAGAATGCCCTTAGTTTTTGGTGTGATCAGTTTTTCAAACTCTTCAATTGCGGGTAGTGCGAATCCATCATTAATAGATGTTGTAATCGGTTTAACTTGTACGCCAGCTGAAATGGAGAAGCCATTATAGTTGGCATAAAACGGTTCAGGAATAATGATTTCATCGCCATTATCTAAGCAAGAGTTAAGCGCAAATAAAAGTGCTTCTGAGCCACCAGTTGTCACCATGACATGAGAATGATCAACCGTTATTCCAATGTTTTGGTAATAGTTAGCCAAACCTTTTCGATAGCTTTCAAAACCGGCCGAGTGACTGTACTCTACCACTTTTTCATCAAAATTATGAATAGCATCTAAGGCCACTTCTGGCGATTTGATATCTGGTTGTCCAATATTAAGGTGAAAAACTGTTTTCCCTTTTAGTTTAGCTCCTTCAGCAAAAGGAACTAACTTACGTATTGGTGATTCGGGCATTTTTATTCCCTTAGTTGAAATGTTCGGCATCGCTTAAATTGATAAAAAAATCCCCGATATTTAAAAATAAAGGGGATTTAATAAAAACTATAGTAATCTTAAAACTTAAATTAATTAACTTCTAAAACTGACGCTTTAGGTTTTGCTGGTGCTACTGGAACTTGTGCTGGTTTTTTAACCTCTCCTTTAACAGTCAAAACTTTAGTTTTTTCATCAGTATTTGTAGTTAATGTAATTGTCTTTGTAAATTTTCCAACCCTATTAGTAGCATACTTTACACCAATTGATGCTGATTCTCCTGGTGCAATAGGTGCTTTTGGCCATGTTGGAACAGTACATCCACAACTTCCTTTAGCATTGGAAATAATTAGAGGTGCACTACCTGTATTGGTAAGAACAAATTCTCTTTTACCATCAGCGTTATGCTCGATAAGACCATAATCAATTACAGTAGATTCGAATTCCATTTTTGGGCCTGCTTTTTCATCTAAGACGGTAGAAGGTGAACTCTGTGCTTGAAGAGTCACTGTTGCTCCAATTAATGCAATAGCTAGAAATATTTTTTTCATTTTTCGTGTTTTTTTGGTTCTTGTAAGTTTACAACAACAAATGTACTAAATTATTGTATTGTATTAATCTAAAATTCATCCCCAAATTTTGGTGTAAAGTATTATTTTTGGAGCTTATTAAAAATTAAAATGAGTATATCCAAAACATATAATCCCGCTAGTGCTGAAGAGAAATGGTATGCCCATTGGTTATCTAAAGGTTATTTTAATTCTAAACCCGATGACAGAGAGGCTTATACAATTGTAATACCACCACCAAACGTCACGGGTGTTTTGCACATGGGACATATGTTAAACAACACATTGCAGGATGTACTCATTCGAAAAGCTAGAATGCAAGGTTTTAATGCGTGTTGGGTACCTGGCACAGATCACGCTTCAATTGCTACTGAAGCAAAGGTTGTTCAAAAATTAGCTAAAGAAGGTATTGATAAATCCGATTTAAGTCGTGAAGAATTTCTAGAACACGCATGGCAATGGAAAGAAAAGCATGGCGGTATCATTTTAGAACAACTTAAGAAGTTGGGCGCTTCTTGCGATTGGAACCGTACTAAGTTTACCATGGATAGCGATATGAGCGAATCCGTAATTAAAGTATTTGTTGATTTACATCAAAAAGGACTAATTTACAGAGGGGTTCGTATGGTAAATTGGGATCCCAGTGCACAGACGGCACTTTCAGATGAAGAGGTTATTCATAAGGAGGTAAATTCAAAATTATACCACATTAGGTATCAGATTGAAGGCAGTGACGAATATTTGACTGTGGCAACTACTCGACCCGAAACTATCCTTGGTGATTCCGCAATTTGTGTCAATCCAAAGGATGATAGATATACTCATTTAAAAGGTAAAAAGGCCATTGTGCCCTTAATAAACCGTTCCATTCCAATTATTTTCGATGAATATGTTGATATGGAATTTGGAACAGGTGCTTTGAAAGTAACACCTGCCCATGACATCAATGACTATCAACTCGGGGATAAGCACGGTTTGGAGGTTATCGATATTTTAAACGATGATGGAACGCTGAATGATTCTGCCCAGCTCTATGTTGGAAAGGATAGGTTCGATGTGCGAAAAGAAATTGCAAAAGATTTAGAGGAAAAAACTTTTTTAGTAAAGACTGAAGATTTAATCAATAAAGTTGGATTTTCAGAAAGAACAGACGCAGTTATTGAGCCAAAACTATCAATGCAATGGTTTTTTAAGATGGAAGAATTTTCTAAACCTGCTTTAGAAAATGTAATGAACGATACCATTAAATTTCACCCTGAAAAATTTAAAAATACTTACCGTCATTGGATGGAAAACATAAAAGATTGGTGTGTTTCCAGACAGTTGTGGTGGGGGCAACAAATACCTGCATACTTTTATGAAGGCAATAATTATGTGGTAGCTGAAACTAAAGAATTGGCTTTGAAGGAAGCTCAAAAAATAAACCCTAACATTACCCTTGCAGACCTTAGACAAGATGAAGATGTACTAGATACGTGGTTCTCTTCGTGGTTGTGGCCTTTCTCTGTTTTTGATGGTATCCGAAATCCTGATAATGAAGAGGTTAATTATTATTACCCTACCAATGTTTTAGTTACAGCTCCCGAAATTTTGTTTTTTTGGGTAGCAAGAATGATAATGGCCGGATATGAATATAAGGGCAATCTTCCTTTTAAAAATGTTTATCTAACAGGAATAGTACGAGATAAATTAGGGCGAAAGATGTCCAAATCATTAGGTAATTCCCCTGACCCAATAGATTTAATGAATAAGCATGGTGCAGATGGTGTGAGGGTAGGGATGCTATTATCTTCTCCTGCAGGAAACGATTTGCCATTTGATGAATCTTTATGTGAGCAAGGGAGAAACTTCTCTAACAAAATATGGAACGCTACTCGATTGATTAAAGGCTGGGAAGTTGCTGAATTAGATCAACCAGAATCTTCAAAAATCGCTATCGAGTGGTTTGAAAATAAATTTCAACAAACTCTCGATTCAATAAATCAGGCTTTTGAAAAATACAGAATTTCTGAAGCGTTGATGTTAACCTACCGATTGGTATGGGATGATTTTTGTTCTTGGTATCTAGAATCCATAAAGCCTGATTATCAAAAGCCTATTGATTCAAAAACCTTAGCTGCAACTACTCAGTTTTTGGATGATTTATTAAAATTACTTCATCCGTTTATGCCATTTTTGACTGAGGAAATTTGGCATATTGTAGCAGATAGGGAAGAAGATATTATTGTTTCTTCATGGCCAAAATCCAATTCGATTAATCATTCAATTATTACGGATTTTGAATACGCTACAGAAATTGTGTCAGCTATCAGAACTATACGTAAAGAGAAACAAATTCCAAATAAAGATTCTCTGAAGTTGTTTGTTAAGGTAAATGAGCAAACAACTACTTTGATGGATTCTTTGGTGTGTAGATTGGTTAATCTTTCTGAATTTAGCTACAGCGAGGAAACGATTGAAGGCGCTTTTTCTTTCAGAGTAAAATCAAACGAGTTTTTTGTTCCCTTATCAGATAATATTGATGTTGACGTTGAGCTTGAGAAGTTACGCTCAGAGTTGGATTACACACATGGATTTTTAAAGTCTGTTGAAGGTAAACTTTCTAACGAAAGATTTGTAAATAACGCTCCTGAGCAGGTGGTAGCTATTGAAAGAAAAAAGCAATCTGACGCATTAGCGAAGATTGCTGTATTAGAAGATCAAATTAAATCCTTGTCTTAATTAAGAATTAGTTTTTGACTTTCCGTTTTCTTTTCTCCAATTAGATTTATGAAGTAAACTCCTCGTTGCCAATTTGAAGTCTCTAGCTTCTTGGAATTAGAGTTAACAGATTCTTCAAAGATTACTTTTCCATTAATATCAGTAATTTGAATGCTGTTCCATTCATCGCTAGTGCTCCATTCTAAATTCACTACATCTTTTGAAGGGTTTGGATAAACTGATAATAGTTGCTTAGTATTTTCGCTAACGCTCACTAAATCAGGAAATACGTCATAAATAGAGGTGATGAAAGTTGAGTAGACACCAGTTCCATGAGTGCCTACTACCAGTTTACCATCGCTATCTCTGAATTTAATGTGTTCAACGACAACATTTCCTATTGTACTTGTTCCTATTTGTCTCCATTCTGTGTCTAATCCCTCTAGCCTGTCTGTGCCGTATAGTCCAGTGCTTCCGCCGACAAGATACAAGGTATCGCTACCAAGAACAGCAATTTCAGCAGTTCGCATTGAAGGACCATTTCCACCTCCTGAAAAAGAATCTTCAAGATTTCCGCCAACTTTTTTCCAGTTTTGACCACCATTATCAGTAAAAAGGAAACTGTACGTAGAATAGTTTGAAATAAGTACCAATACACGTTCTGCATTAGTAGGGTCAATCTCTACTGCGGAAACATTTTTATTGCCAAAACCAATTGGTAGATAATTCAATAGAGTTACTTCGGGATCTCCTTCGTGGGCATTATCAATTCTATAAATATAATTATCACTTGTCCCAAGATATACTGTATTTGGTGGGTTTGTAGATACATCAATACACGAAATAGTTCTGTTTGTGGTATCAGAGAAAACGTCCCAACCTATATTTGTTCTGACTTGTGAGTTATTGTAAGGGTAATTGCTTGCATCATTGTTTCTCCAGAGATGATAGCCGTTATTCATGTAAATAATATCATCGTTATTTGGATCCATAGCCAAATAGTTAATGAAGTCAAACATGACTGTATCGGCACCAAGCGGGTCCATTCTGTTATAGGCCAAAACTTCACCTTGCTCATTTAACTTCATTTTGAATAAAACTCCCCTTTGAATTTGCAAGTAAAAATCTTCTTCATTATCCGCTACTGCATTGTAGCAGCCATCACCATTAAATGGCATTACCCAGTCATCGGTTTCGTCGTCACTTACTGTCATGAAGTTTCCATTGTCTTGAAATCCACCAATAATAAGGTCACTGTTTCCTTTGCCCATTGTTACAGCGTAAAGTTGTGTTGTTTGATAGCCATTATTAAGTCGATTCCATAAGTGGGGTGTAGCTAAACAGTTGGCTGATTTATAGACTCCTCCATCATTTGCACTTAGTATTGTATTTGGGTCGGAGGGTAAAAACAATAACTCATGCTGGTCAGGGTGATGTCTGTCATAAATATCCCAATTATCGTATCCATGATCTGATCCCTCATAATAACCGCCGATTTGAGCGGTATTTGTGTCAGAGGTAAAGCCGTCAGTTGAACGCCATAAATTAGTGCCGCCAATGAAAACAACATTTGGCTCATCTGGTTTTACTTTTACTAATAAATCATAACCGCCTTGAGCATTGAAGTTATCAAAGGTTGTTGGTCTATTTGCTGGAATATTTTCTGAAAGATTAACCCAAGTGCCACAACTATCTGTTCCATCTCCACATAGGTAAGTGTACTTCCATAAAGAAGTCCACGTTTGACCATTAAAAAATGTGTTTGTAAACTGACCAGAATTTGTAGTTTCAGCAGTTAAGAAATAGACTTCATTTTCATTAGAAGGGTTAATGCCAATTGCACTTCTTCCGTAAGTATTGCCAAAGCTATCGGGCATTATGTTTGCCCATTCCATACCGTCGGCTGATCGCCAGAACCCTTTGCCTGCACCATCTGAACTAAGTGTAGCATATACGACACCTGTCGAGGTAATTTCTACATTATTATAGTAAGCTTCTCCGCCACCAATTTCCTCATTCCAAGACTCTCCACCATCTGTTGAGCGGTAGATACCTCCGTATGTAGCTAGATACATTTCATCTTCTTCAAGGTTGGTAGGGTCTAAGACAATATTCCATGCAAAATCAAAAACATTAAAACTTCCAGCCGGACTGTTGTCTGCTGTGGAACTAATAGAGTCCCATGTCAGGCCGTTGTCAATGGATTTGTATATGCCATTTCCATCGAAATAAGCACCGCTTCCACTAGCTGAGTTTCCTGATAATTCACCCGTTCCGTAGTACCAAATATTTTCTTTCCCTTCTCTTGTGTCTTGGGCTAAGCAGGTAACGTTATGTAGCTGAAAAGGTTTAGTCATTTTACTCCAACTTTCTCCTAAGTTTGTTGAACGCCAAATGCCACCAGAAACGCCACCAGCAATTAATATATTTTCATCAGTTACGTCATAGGCAAGAGCTCTAGTTCTACCACCGACATTATAGGGTCCTTCGGCAGTCCAAACCAGATTGGAATTGTTTAAATCATTAGGTAATGATTGGGCAAATTGCAATTCTTTTCTTCTTATGCTTTGCGGAATATTACCGTTAGCATCTACCAAACGTTTTGCATCCCATTTCTTTCTTGAATATGGAGATTCAGAAGGCACTTTATAGATAGCGTTAAAATCAATAGGTTGCTCAGGAATTAGCATATAAAAGGCTATTCCACATAGAATAAAGACCGAAAGAATTTTTATTAGTTTCATTTAATTTTTTGTTATGGTTGTATGTCTTCAATGAATTTTTCAGCTTTTTTAACACAATCGCTGACAGAAATTCCATTGAAATAGTTCCCTAAAATATGAAAGTTAGGCGAATTGGCTTCAAATTTTTCTATTTCAAGCATAAGTCGATCAAGTTCGAGGCCATATTGTGGTATTCCTTTTTTATATGACGTATGATTTTTAAATATTGGAGGTTTCTGGCATTGCATTAGTTCAGAAATCTCATCAAGAATAATTTTTTCGACTTTGTCTGTTCCCATTGCACAAAGTTCTGGTTGTCTACTGCCGCCAACAATAACTGTAAACAACTCTTTATCTTTTGGAGAAACATGAGGAAATATTCTAGTATTAAAAAGTATTCCTAAAAAGTTTTTTTTATCAGGGGGTTTGCTCAGTACCCCAAAACCTTGGGCTTGATTTTTGACTTCTTTTTTTTCAAATCCAAAATGAAAAACATCTACAGGAACGTATTCAACTGCTTCTAGTTGGGCAGTTAAGTCAATATTATCTACGATGTTAGAAAGTGCATGTGCGGGTATGGTAGAGATGATTCTCTGACATTCTATGGTATTGTTGTTAGAGTCTGTAATTTGATATCCGCCATCTACTTTAACAATATTTTTAATCTCAGTATTGTAGTGAACCTTATCGCCTAGAAGTTGAGTCATTTTATCAACAAGTTCAGAAAGTCCATTTGGGAAATTAAACATTTGTGCTTTCGAAGTCTTAGACTTTTTTTGTTTCAGCAAACCTTTTATTACACTGCCATGTTTTTGTTCTGCTTCCCAAATCATTTTAAGTGTATGTTTAGCACTCATCTTTTCAGCATTTCCAGAATATATACCTGTTATAAAGGGTTCAACAAATTGGGTTAAAATGGCATTACCAAACCGTCGACTAATGAAGTTGGCTAGGGGCACGTCATTCTGATGAGGTTTAATAAAAGGTTCTTTAAATAGCCTCAATTTTTCATGCCATTTTAATAGAGGCGTTTTTATGAATTCAATGGGATTTCTAGGAAGTAACTGCAGTTTGTTTTGGTAAAGTACGTATCGGTTACTTTCAGCTGTTTTTTGAGGAGTAGACATTTTATCCCATAAACCACAGTCTTTAATTAGAGATTTTATAGAATCATTATTTAGTAAAACTGTATTTGGTCCATTTTCAACAACAAAACCATCAATAACCTTAGATTGGATATTTCCACCAGTTTTTTCACTCTTTTCAAGAACAATAAAATCATTAGATTTCTTTGATAGAAAGTGTGCTATACTGAGGCCTGAAATACCACATCCTAGAACAACGGTATGTTTTTTTGAAGAAGCGATATGCAAATTTAGCCAAAATAAGCGCTTAAAATATATATTTGCATTCCCAAGTTAATTGAAAATGCAAGAACCAAAACCATACCAGCCTAAAAATAAAGTAAGAATAGTTACTGCAGCCAGTCTGTTTGATGGCCACGATGCAGCCATTAATATAATGCGAAGAATTATACAAGCTACAGGCTGTGAAGTTATTCATCTGGGTCACGACCGTTCAGTTGAAGAGGTTGTAAACTGTGCTATTGAAGAAGATGCGAATGCTATTGCAATGACTTCATACCAAGGTGGACATACAGAGTATTTGAAATACATGTATGATTTATTACAAGAAAAAGGAGCCAGTCAAATTCGAATATTTGCTGGTGGTGGCGGAACAATACTTCCAGAAGAAATTAAGGAATTGCATGATTATGGTATAAGTAGAATTTACCATCCAGATGATGGAAGAGCAATGGGGCTTCAAGGCATGATAAATGATTTGGTTGAAAAATCGGATTTCCCAACAGGCAAAGACATTGGCAATTGCGCTAAAGATTTGTCAAATGTTCAAAACATTGCACGTTTGATTTCAGCGGCTGAAAATTTTCCCGATGAGGCAAAAAAGGAGTTAAGCGAAATTGCAGAATTGGCAAAACAATCCAAAATACCTGTATTAGGAATTACAGGAACTGGTGGTGCGGGAAAATCATCTTTGGTAGATGAATTGGTAAGGCGATTTTTAATTGATTTTTCTGAAAAACGAATAGCTATTATTTCTGTTGATCCTTCTAAACGTAAAACAGGAGGAGCATTGTTGGGCGATAGAATTCGTATGAATTCCATTAAGAATGAGCGAGTTTACATGCGTTCATTGGCAACCCGTCAAGCTAATTTGGCATTATCGGCACATGTCAATAAAGCCTTAGACATTTTAAAAGTGTCAAATTTCGACTTAATAATTCTTGAAACTTCAGGAATTGGTCAGTCTGACACAGAAATTCTAGAGCATTCAGATGCATCCATGTATGTAATGACTCCTGAATATGGTGCAGCAACTCAGCTTGAAAAAATAGATATGCTTGATTTTGCTGATTTGATTGCTATAAATAAGTTTGATAAACGCGGCTCTTTGGATGCACTGCGAGATGTAAAAAAACAATATCAGCGCAACCATAAACTTTTTGAAGAAGATGTAGAGTCTATGCCAGTTTATGGAACTATCGCTTCACAATTCAATGACCCAGGTGCCAACACACTGTACAAAGCATTAATAAGTAAAATTGTCGAAAAAACTGGCGCTCCTTTGGATTCTAAATTTGAGATAAGTAGAGAAATGTCTGAAAAGATATTTGTCATTCCTCCCAAAAGAAGTCGTTACCTTTCTGAAATTGCTGATGCCAACAGAAACTACAATGAATGGGTGATTCAACAAAAAGAAGTAGCCCAAGAACTTTATGCCTTACAGAAGTCCATTGATTCTATTCAAAATACAAATGTTGCTGATAAAGACCGATTGATAAAGCAACTTCAAGAGGTTTATGAAAACAAAAAGCTTGACATTGACCCTAAAAACATGCTTCTCTTAGAAGGGTGGGAAGAAGAAAAAAGAGAATACCAAAACGAATTCTACACATTCAAAGTTAGAAACAAAGAGTTAAAAATTAAGACCCATTCGGAATCTTTGTCGGGTTCGCTGATTCCCAAAATTTCGGTGCCTAAATATTCTGGATGGGGTGATATTTTACAATGGCAACTCCAAGAAAATTTACCCGGTAAATTCCCATATACATCAGGTATTTTTCCTTTTAAAAGGGAAGGCGAAGACCCCACTCGAATGTTTGCTGGAGAAGGTGGTCCAGAACGGACAAACAAGCGTTTTCATTATGTAAGTTTAGGAATGCCAGCAAAACGTTTGTCAACTGCATTTGATTCGGTAACACTTTACGGTAATGACCCAGATCATAGACCAGATATCTATGGCAAGATTGGAAATGCTGGAGTTTCTATTTGCTGTTTAGACGATGCCAAAAAATTATATTCTGGCTTTGATTTATGCAATTCTTCCACTTCCGTTTCTATGACTATTAACGGGCCTGCTCCAATGTTATTGGCATTTTTTATGAATGCTGCTATCGATCAACAATGTGAGATTTATATCAAAGAAAATGGACTAGAAAAAGAGGTCCAAAAGAAAATAGACGCTTTATACAAAGGAAAGCAACGTCCTCAATACCAAGGCGATTTACCAGAGGGTAATGATGGTTTAGGTTTGATGTTACTCGGCGTAACGGGCGATCAAGTTTTGCCAAAAGACGTCTATGAAATAATTAAGAAAAACACTTTGAATGTTGTCAGAGGAACTGTCCAAGCTGATATATTAAAAGAAGACCAAGCCCAAAATACATGTATTTTCTCAACTGAGTTTGCACTCCGAATGATGGGTGATGTGCAACAGTATTTTATTGAAAAAGAAATAAGAAATTTCTATTCTGTTTCAATTTCTGGATACCACATAGCTGAGGCGGGTGCAAACCCTATTTCACAATTAGCATTTACATTGGCTAATGGGTTTACTTATGTTGAGTACTATTTGAGCAGGGGAATGGATATTAATAAGTTTGGACCTAATTTATCCTTTTTCTTTTCTAATGGAATTGATCCAGAATATGCAGTAATTGGTAGGGTTGCCAGAAAAATTTGGGCAAAAGCTATGAAGCAACGGTATGGCGCAAACGAGCGTTCTCAAATGCTTAAATACCATATTCAAACTTCTGGACGTTCGTTACACGCTCAGGAGATAGATTTTAACGATATCAGAACGACTTTGCAGGCCTTGTATGCTATTTATGACAATTGCAATTCACTACATACCAATGCCTACGACGAAGCCATTACAACGCCTACTGAAGATTCTGTTCGTAGAGCAATGGCTATTCAACTTATAATAAATAAGGAACTTGGCTTAGCTAAAAATGAAAATCCGCTACAAGGCTCATTTATTATAGAAGAGTTGACAGATTTAGTGGAAGAAGCAGTATTAGTAGAATTCGACAGAATAACCGAAAGAGGTGGAGTTTTAGGAGCAATGGAAACCATGTACCAACGTTCAAAGATTCAAGAAGAGTCTATGCACTATGAAATGTTAAAACATACGGGTGAGTTCCCAATTATTGGCGTAAATACATTTTTAAATTCAAAAGGTTCACCGACAATAATTCCATCTGAAGTTATACGTGCCACAAAGGAGGAAAAAGAGTATCAGATAGAAATGTTACTAAATCTAATAGAGAATAACACTCATGCTTCGAAACAAAAAATTGAGGAATTACAACAATCCGCTATTCAAAATCAGAATATTTTTGAGGTAATGATGGAAGCTGCTAAAATATGCTCGCTTGGTCAGATTACCAATTCTCTTTTTGAAGTAGGGGGACAGTATCGAAGAAATATGTAGTTATTTAAACTTCAATTTTTGAGTTTGGGTTTCTTTTAATTTATTTTCAGCTTTTTTCAGCTGATCTTCTATGTTTTTTTGTTCCCCTTTGAGTTCTTCAATCTTATTTTCAGAAAGTCGGATGTTTTCAGTATTCTCATTTATACTGTTGGTTTCTTTCTCTATTTCTTTTTCGATTTTCTTTTTCTCTTGGTTTAAAGATTTCGATTCTTTTTCGAGCAACTTTAGTTGTTCATTTAGAGCCATTTCATTGTGGTTATTTATCTCTTTTTTGATATTTGAAATCTCTGTCTGATTAGTTTCAATTTTCACCTCCAGCCCTTTAATAGAATTTTCTTCATTTAAAACAGAGGTTTTTATGGTTTCTAATTCACCAATACTCTCTAGAATTTGCTTGTCAATTTTCTTAATTTTTTTTCTTCCTGCTTTATCTAATTTGGTGTTTTTTTTGAGTGATTCTTTTTCAACTTCATGGCCTTTTATTGAAGAATTTTGAATGGCTATTTGACCTTCGTACAATGCGATTTCTGCTTTGTGTTTGTTGATGTCTTTCAATATTGATTTATTCTTCTTTTCTAATTCTGAAATGTTTTTATTCATCTGTTTTACGCTTTTAGAAGCTATTTCAGACTCTTTTTCTTTAATCAGTTCATCATTCTTATTATTTATTATTAATTGAGAGGATAAACTTTGTTTTAAACCCTCTATTTTCTGATTGGAGTTTTTGATATTTAAAGAATACTTACTTATGTTTTTGTGTTGATTTTCTGTTTCCTTTTTAGCTTGATTAATTTTTTTTCTATGCGATTTTATTTCATTTTCTTGTTCGTCAATGAGTTTATCATAGACTAATACAACTGACTGGTTAGCTATGCCTTTTACTAACTTTTTGTATTCGTTTATTTCATTGGGTGTCTTCTCCTCACTAATAACAGATTCTTCATTGGTGAAATGAGAATATAAAGTAGCGCTGCCATTACTTTCGGTAATCTTAAATTTTGCTTTACTTTTCTTTTGACTACTTTCTAATAAAAATTCTTCTACTATGTATTCATCTTTAGTTTCTTTAACGGAAATAACTCTAGCCTTATAGTTTTTGAATGTATTAGAAATGGCTTTTTTTACTTCGTCTTTTGAGACCTTATCAAATTGAGTTTGAATAGCTGGCAAGGGCCCATTACTAAAATTAAACTCAGTGCTTATACCCTCAGAATAGTTCTGAGCATTTAAATTAATATTGAAGCAATAAAAAATAATTAGGATGTGGATTAGTCTTTTCATGGTTTTAAGTTTTGGGTTTTAAAATGTCATTCTAGTTCGTACACCACTAGAGTTTCCCAACTTGAAGGGTCTGTGGTTAGCTCGGGATCTGTGAGGTATATTTCGTAAGGCTGAGGCCTAAAGGTGTAATTATTTTCTTCACAAAAAGCTCTAATTTTTTCGTGAGTTTTAAAGATTGTTCTGTAATCGCCCCTGTGTATGGCTTGTGCAGTTAATGATGCCGCTTTTTGAGTGTAATCTAAACCAGCTGGCAGCTCAGTTGAAATAGGAATTTCTATAAACGTTCCCGATTTCAGAATCACTTTATCTTTTTCACCAGGGGTATTTGGAAATTCTATGTATTGAGCAAAGGGTGAACTGCTTGGCATTATTCCATTTTCGGCAAGGAAAATAAAAATAGTATTGTAGCTCTCGGATAGTGTTTTGCTAATTCTTGACGTCGAGCAAGTTTTAGTAATAGAAATTTCGTTTTGACCGCCCCAATTTTTTACGCTTACATCGCCTGTAAATGATGGAATTGACTCGCAATAGTTTTTCAGAAGTTGCAGCCCTTTATCGTGGTCAGCTTTCATCATTTTAGATATTACGGGGCCAAAAATTCTAGCTAAGAACGGCAGTTCTCCATAATTTTCCCAACTCACCTTTACGCTTTTGTCATTGGGCTTTAATTGAAATTTAGCAAAGAAAGAAGGATTGCCATCAATTGTGATTTTGTATTCCAATGATTTTAAAAATTCAACATCTGTTAACTCAATAACTCCACTACCAGAGTTATCGCTTTCCCACTTTCTGCTAGCACCAATCATATCCGTTAGTTCTGAATGTGTCATTTTAATGCTTGTGTCAGTGCTGAGCCAAGGGTCCCAATTTTCCCAATTTGAAAAATCGTTAATTTGATTGTACACAATAAATGGACTACTTTCTATTTCGATACTCGTTTGAACTTCAAATTTTCTGTCAAAGAAAAAATTAGCAACGAGGTATAAAGAAAGTATTCCTAAAAGAGCATATAAAATTATTTTAACGAATTTCATAGTTGTAAATTAAATCATATAACCTCTGAAAACATAAGCAAGAAAAGCAAATATTACTACCGAAAACACAAACAGGATACTGCCTTTGTAGTGTATCCTGTTTACGTTAAAATCTTTAATATAAGACCATATTAGATAGCTAATAAAAGCTATTGCGAAGCATAGTGCAAAAACCCAATGGCCTGAAGTAATATTTTCCATTATTTATTTAATACAATTTCAAACTCAACAGTCACAGCATTATCAATAGCCTTATCGCCTAGGTTTTCAAAGAAAGAACCAGAGTTATAAATAATATCGAATTTTGTTCTGTCAAAAGTAAAAGAGCCCATTACAATAAGTTCAGATTTTGTTTCTTTTAAATCCATTGGAAAAGAGATGACACCTTTAATGTCTTTAATGGTAATGTTACCAAATACATCAAACTTTCCATTTCCAAGAGGTGTAGCCTTGATCATTTCAAAACTAACTTCTGGGTGTTTTTTAACATGAAAGAAGTCTTCACTTATTAAATGCTGTACTAACTTGTTGCTGTATTTTTCAGATTTTATATCGTCATTTGTGATAGTAGTCATATCAACTACAAAACTGGCTGCGGCAATTTTCCCGTGATCCATAGATACTTTTCCACTTTTCAATGAAACGTGTCCATCATGACCTCCAGTTATTTTTTCAGCTTTCCAAACTAATTTACTTTTGGTGACATCTGCAGTGTATTGATCAATGTGAATTGTAAATGCAGTAAAAACAAAAAAGGCGGATAATACTATTGCTATTTTTTTCATATTTAAAGTTTTGAATTTGTTGATTAATGTACAAAATTAACTTATTTTGAAACAAAATAGTTTATACATTCAAATTAATATGAAAGATAAGATAGATAAGGTTAAGAAATTCCACGAAGTTTTTTTGATAGGAAATGAAGAACGTCTTAAAACAGATGTTGATGAGTCTACATTTCTTCTCCGACACAAGTTGATGCAAGAAGAGAATGAAGAGTATCTAGAGGCTTGTAAAAATGAGGATATTATTGAAATAGCAGATGCATTGGGGGACATGCTTTACATTTGGTGTGGAACAGTTTTGAAACATGGGATGCAAGATGTTATTGGTGACATTTTCGATGAAATTCAAAAAAGCAATATGTCTAAGCTTGATGAGAGTGGAAAGCCTATTTTTCGTGAAGATGGTAAAGTGTTAAAGGGTGCTAATTATTTCAAACCAAATATCAAGAAAATATTAGAAAAACATGTTGGAAGTCTTTAGGGTAAACTTTCAGGACAGTCTGTTTTCTGATGTCAGAGCTATTCGAAAAGAAGTTTTTGTTGAAGAACAAGGGGTTGATATTTCTCAAGAATATGACGAGTTTGAAGACAAAGCCTTTCATTATTTATTAAGATACAATTCTAAAAACATTGGTGCAGCTAGAAGGCGTTTTACCAATTTTGGCGTTAAGCTAGAACGTTTTGCTATTGTAAAAAACTATAGAGGTCAAGGAATGGGTAAATTTCTCGTTGAAGAGGTGTTAAAAGATTTAGATGCTAATTCAGTAAACATTTATTTACACGCTCAGGTGCAAGTTGTAAATTTTTATGCCAATTTAAATTTTAAAAAAGAAGGACCGCTATTTGAAGAAGCTGGAATTCATCATTATAAAATGATTTTTAAAGCTCAATAGTCCAGCCAAAAGTATCTTGAATTTTTCCGTATTGAATATTCAGTAATTCACTTTTTAGCATCTGTCCGAAGGAATCTTCTGTTTGTTTAGCAATGCTCATGTCAAAGTCTCTGAATGTAATCTTATCGATAGGGTTGAGGGTAACTGCAGTTCCTGTTCCGAAGGCCTCTTTTAAAGAATTGTTTTTGTAAGCTTCGATAATTTCTGTTACAGAAATTTTTCTTTCTTCAACTTTGATGCCTTTTTGTCGTGCAATAGCAATTACACTGTCTCTGGTAATGCCACCGAGGATACTTTCGCTAAGTTTAGGTGTTACTAGAGTATCATTTATTCTAAACATGATATTCATTGTGCCTGACTCCTCAATGTATTCATGTTTCAAAGCGTCTGTCCAAATAACTTGAGTGTAGCCGTTGTTTTGAGCATGTTTGGTAGGGGCAAAAGCAGCAGCATAATTTCCAGCAGCTTTGGCATAGCCTGTTCCACCTTCAAAAGATCTTGCATACTTTTCCTCAATTTTCAATTTGGTCTCACCTTTGTAATAACTAGCAGTAGGTGAGGTAATTATCATAAATCTATAGCTTGATGATGGTGTAGCACGTATAAATTCACTATCAGCTATCATGAACGGTCTAACATATAACGATTTATTATCTGCTTGAGGAATCCATTCGTTATCAAGTTTTAACAGTTCGGTTAAGCCTGTCATGAATAAATCTTCACTAATTGTAGGCATACATAGCCTTTGTGCTGAAGCGTTAAATCGCTTTAAATTATCGAGCGGTCTAAATAAGAGTGTTTTTCCTTCTTTGTTTTTATAGGCTTTCATGCCTTCAAAAATAGCCTGACCATAGTGAAAAACATGAGTGCTTGGATGAACACTAATTGGACCGTAAGGAACGATTTCAGCATTTGTCCACTGACCGTCTTTAAAATTCACAGTAAACATGTGGTCGCTAAAACTTTTTCCGAAAGAAAGATTATCGAAATCCGTTGAAGCTAATTTGGAGTGAGTTGTTTTAGTGATGTTCATCAAAAGGATTATTTTATGTATCTAAAATCGTGATTGTCTTCTATTTTTAATAATGCATTGTAAATTAGCTCAATTACATTTTCAACATCATTTTTATGAACACTCTCAACAGTCGTATGCATATACCTCAAAGGCAACGAAATTAGCGCTGAGGCAACCCCGCCAGTCGAGTAGGCAAAGGCATCTGTATCAGTTCCTGTTGCTCTAGAAGCTGCTGCTCTTTGGAAAGGAATTTTATTTTCTTCAGCGACACCGATTATCAAATCTAAAAGGTTATTTTGTACTGCAGGGCCATATGTTAATACTGGTCCTTTTCCACTGAATAAGTCACCTTGTTTTATTTTATCAATCATTGGCGTTTGGGTGTCATGACAAACATCAGTTACTATAGCAACATCAGGATTGATTCTTTCGGTAATCATTTGAGCACCACGTAAACCGACCTCTTCTTGAACAGAATTAGTTATGTATAGTCCAAATGGCAATGACTTTTTATTTTCTTTTAGAAGTCTTGCAACTTCAGCAATCATGAATCCACCAATTCTATTATCAAGTGCTCTACCTACATAGTAAGTGTCATTAAGAATCATGAACTCATCTTTGTAAGTGACTACGCAACCTACATGCACCCCAAGCTTTTCAACTTCTTCTTTACTACTACAGCCGCAGTCCAAGAAAATATTGTCAAGTTTTGGAGATTTTTCATCAGCGCCGTGTCGCGTGTGTATAGCTGGCCATCCAAAAATAGCATCAACTGTACCGTTTTTTGTATGTATGTTTACTCTTTTTGAAGGGGCAATTTGATGGTCACTTCCACCATTTCTTCTCAAGTAAATAAAACCGTCTTTGGTGATGTAATGAACAAACCATGAAATTTCATCGGCATGCGCTTCAATTACTACTTTGTATTTAGCCTCAGGATTAACAACCCCTACAACTGTCCCGTAGGTGTCAACAAAGTAATCATCAATGTATGGCTTAATGTATTCTAACCATAATTTTTGGCCTTCACTTTCAAAGCCTGTAGGAGAGGCATTATTGAGGTATTTCTCCAAAAATTTAATCGAATTTTTGTTAGTTAGAGTCTTTTTTGCCATTACAATTGGGTTTTGAATTTTGGTCTGCAAATCTAAGAAAATATAGTTAATTTGTGGAATGAATGACGTTAAAGTGATTTTAACTAATGATGGTAGTAAAACCTTACAGATGCCGAAACTTAATGAACAATACCATTCAGTTCATGGCGCAGTAAAGGAGGCCGAACATGTTTTTATAAAAAATGGCTTGAGAGAATGTAAACAAAACACCCTTACTATTTTTGAAATGGGCTTTGGAACGGCTTTAAATGCATTTATGACATACTTAGAATCCAAAAAATCGTCACAACATATCCGCTACTATGCTATTGAAAAGCATCCTTTGCCACTTCATATCGTTGAATCTTTGGAGTATCCTAAGCATCTTTCCGCCACTGATGATGAAGAAATTTTTACGCTTTTTCACACTGCCGATTGGAATACAGCACTTATGCTATCACCCACTTTTGAATTGCAAAAAATATATGACACTATTCAAAATATGTCAATTGATGTAAAGGTTGATTTGGTGTATTACGATGCCTTTGGCCCTAGAGTACAACCAGAGTTATGGTCCGAGCAGATATTTGTTAAGCTAGCTAGCATGATGAAGCCTAACGCTACACTCGTTACCTATTGTGCAAAAGGGGAGGTGAAAAGAATTTTAAAGCGCTTAGGATTTGTCGTTGAAACTTTGCCTGGACCTCCAGGTAAAAGAGAAATGATAAGAGCAAAATGGGTAAAATAAACCCTAATCATTCTTTTTTGCACAAAAAAAATATTATTAGCAAATAAATTAATACATTTGCGCTCCTGATTTTTAATGAATAAAAAACAATAAATATGGCTAATCACAAGTCAGCAAAAAAGAGAATAAGACAAACTGCTAGAAAAAATGCTGCTAACAGTTATTACCACAAAACTGCAAGAAATGCAGTAAAGAATCTTAGGTCAGTAACTGACAAGAAAGAAGCGTTAAAGTTACTTCCTGCTCTTGAATCTATGCTTGATAAACTCACGAAAAGAAATATTATTCACAAAAACAAAGCGGCTAACTTGAAGTCTAAGTTGGCTAAGCATGTAAATAGTTTATAAGAAAAAAATCATTTTCAATATACTCTGGCTTCTCAATTTTGAGGAGCCTTTTTTTTATATTGTAGCCATGAAACATGAAAAACTTAGTATAAAATCTTGGGCTGAAGATGACAAGCCTAGAGAGAAATTAGCGTTAAAAGGCTCAAAGACACTTAGTCTTGCAGAATTACTGGCCATATTGATAGGCTCAGGGAATAAGACCGAATCTGCTGTTGAACTTTCTAAGAAAATTATGAAAAGGTGTAACGATAACTTAAATACACTGTCCATGATGTCATTAAAAGATTTAATGCAGTTTAACGGCATTGGTCATGCAAAAGCAATAACAATAATTGCGGCGTTAGAATTAGCCAAAAGAAAAGCAAAAGAAAACCCAATAGAAAAGCCTGTCATTAAATCAAGTATTGATGCCTACAACCATATGCGTTATGATTTAGAAAATCTTGATCACGAACAATTTTGGATACTGCTTTTGAATAAAGGAAATAAAATTATTGAATCAATCAATATTAGTAAAGGAGGGGTTAGCGCTACTGTGGTAGACCCAAAACTAATATTCAGTTTTGCATTAGAGCAAAAAGCATCTGGAATAATTTTATTTCACAACCACCCTTCTGGTAATATATCCCCTAGTGAAAGTGATATTATTTTGACTGAAAAATTGAGAAAGGGAGCTAAATTGTTAGAAATTAACATTATTGATCATATTATTATTGGTCAAAACACGTATTTTAGCTTTGCAGACGAACAAAAGCTCTAGATGCTAATTTTTACACCTAAAATAACAAGTAGAACAGAATACACTTTTAATCTAATTTTTGATACCATTTGGGATTTAGACTATAAGCTCACTGATGATATTGAATATTTCAATGAGTATAGTGGCAATAAAATCAACTATTCGAGTAAAAAAATAGATACTGAGTTTTTTATTAAACGTTATGGGTTGTTAGAGGAAGAAGGAGTAAAGGATCAAGATATCAAATTTGGTCAATGGAATGACTTGCCAACTTTTTATCAAAATTCAGATGAACGAATTCCTTTTGATATTTTTTCAGCCACCTTTTTTCTTGTCTCACGTTATGAAGAGTATTTGCCGCACATCAAGGACCATTACAATCGCTTTACTGCCAAAGAAAGTATAGCTTACAAGCATAACTTTTTGGATAGACCGTTAGTAAATTTATGGCTGTTAGAATTTAAAAAGATATTGCAAAGTCATTTTTCTTCTATAACCTTTCCGCCTCAAAAATTTACTTATCAATCCACTATTGATGTAGATAATGCCTACTATTTTTTAGAAAAGGGTTTTGTAAGAACAACAGCCTCCTTTATCAAATCAATCCTTTTAATGGATAAGGAACTGATAAAAAAACGAAAAGACGTCCTGTTAGGAAAAGAGAAAGACCCATACGATACGTTTGAGTTTCAGCTGTCACTGAATAAGAAATATAATGTCGATGTTGTATATTTTATTTTACTCGCAGATTATGGCTTAAACGATAAGAACTGCTCGGTACATAGCCGTAAGTTTCAGTTACTAATCAAGCATTTGTCTGATCATGCTAAGCTAGGCATACATCCTTCTTTTGCCTCGAACACGTCTTTTGAAACAATTGTTACAGAGAAAAATCGTTTGGAAAACATCATTAAAAAAGAGGTGGAATTATCGAGGCAGCATTTTTTGAAGTTAGACATTCCAAAGACTTACCGAAATCTTATAGAATTATCAATAAAAAACGATTTTACAATGGGTTATGCGTCTTTACCAGGATTCAGGGCAAGTATCTGTACCCCATTTTATTTTTATGACTTAGAGTTGGAGATGACAACCAATTTAAAAGTCCATCCTTTTGCGGTGATGGATGCTACATTTAATTACTATTTAAGAACTTCGCCTGAGGAATCCTTAACCATAATTAAAAAGATTGTCGATGAGGTGAAGTTAGTTGAAGGAAATTTCGTTTCATTATGGCACAATGAAACTTGGAGTGACTACAAAGAATGGAAAGGGTGGAGTGGTCTCTATGAAAAAATGCTAGAATATATACACCATGATAAATTACAAACGTCATAAAGAAATTGACTTTAAAAAATGGGATAACTGCATTGAAAGTGCTATCAATAGAAACATCTATGCAACGACTTGGTACCTTGACTTAGTCTGTAAAAATTGGGACGCTTTAATACTTAATGACTATGAGGCTGTGATGCCCTTACCATGGAATAAAAAGTGGGGCGTCAAATACATTGCTCAACCCATGTTTTGTCAGCAGTTAGGGGTATTTCATCATTCTAAAAAATTGGATGTAGATGATTTTATAAAATCCATACCCAAGTCCTTTCTATATGTAAACATGAATCTAAATACTCTTAATGGAAAGTCTAAATTTTCAGTCAAAGAGAATACTAACTATGAACTTTTATTAAAAGACCACGATACTCTAAGAAAAGGCTATTCAAAAAGTCATTTGAAAAATTTAAGACGCGCAACTAGGCATGAGCTTGTAATAGCAAATCCATGTGATACGGCAGATGAATTCTCAAAAAGCAAACGAAATTTAGCATTAGATTTCATGACGTCTAAGCAGTTTGAATTAGAACATGACATTGTTCAAACTTCATTAGCTTTTTCAAAAGGTGAAATTTTTTCTGTTGAAGGTAATGATGGTATATGTTGTTCTGTTTTTGTGTTATGTGGAAGTAAAAGACTGTTTTTGCTGAGTTCTTATTCTAATGAAGAGAGCAGAAAAAAGGGAGCTTATTTCTTTCTTTTAGATTATATATTTTCACTAGAAAGATTCAAGGGATACGTTTTTGATTTTGAAGGTTCAAATTTAGATGGAGTAGCACAAATTAACGATGGTTTTGGAGCAGAGCTCACGAAATACCATACCGTTAAGTTTAATTTTTTGAATAGATTTCTCAGATTTTAAACTAGAGTTTGACCATTGTGCTAGTATTTGATATGAAATCGGAATAAAGAAAGGATACAGACTTATCTTTTACTTCAACACTTGTAATACTAGTAGTTAGGATATCGGTATATTCTTTTTTTATTTCAGTTAGCTCATGGTTATTATCCCTTAATAATAGATGAAAGTTTATTGGGTTAACATCTTGATTCTTTTCTTCCCAATCTAGTAGTGAACTATGTCTTTTTTGATTTACAGTTTTGTTATACAAAGAGGTTGATGTCCAAAGATGCGTTGTTGTATTGTCGAAGGATTTAACTGTCAATTTTTCACCATCCCAATTAAACTCTTGAATATGAATTTGGGTTTTAAAATCTACTTGTAAAAGGATAAACGGTTCTATTTGTTTTAGAGGAATTTTTTCTAAAAAGTCCTTTGTATTTGAAAACTTAAAATTGTTAAGTAAAATTTGTCCTCTGCTGATCTTATTTAGTGGATTTATTTTTGTTAAAATTTTTCCATTTAATAAGCATAGAACTCGTTCTTTTGAAGAAGCAATCCATGTTCCACCAGATTGCTTATCCTTAGGGTAAATTAGATTTTCTCCTTTCTTTTTTCTCTTTTTAGGACTCGAGGTAGGTCGATTTTTATTTTCGTCTCTACTGGATGTAAGTATGAAACCGTTTTTCTTAGGGATATAACTAACTGTACACATTATTTCTTATCGTTGAATACGCCATTCCAAAATCATCATTTATTAATTTTTCTTTTCCAAGTTCAATTAAGGCAACTTTAATTAAGGCTTGATGGTGAATACTATGGTCTAAAAAAAAAGTAATTCTCTCAAAGCATTACTGTTCATTTGATTAGACTGACTATCCTCAACGGTGTAGTTATATTCAAAAATAATAGCATTCTGATAATTCATCAATAAAGATAGCTTTTCTATTACTGTATTTATGGTTTCAATACAAGTAGTTATGTTTGATTCTAGTGTTATGGAACGTTCTCGAGAATCAAAGTTTATACGATTTTCTTCAATACCTTTAAGATAGCATAAGTAAAATTCAATAATATGTCTGCAGTGCTGACCAATAGTTGAGTTATTCAAATGCTTAATTGGTATGACATAATCCTCGCTAGTGATTTTTTTTAAAAGCTCTAGCATAGAATTAAGGTTGTTCGTGCAAATTGTGTTTATCATAAGTTTAATGGCTGTAAAGTTGATATAAGGCTACTAATATTTCTTTAAAAGAGGCTGTTTTGACCCCTTTGAGTTCTTTGTTTTGTTTACTTATTTTGAACATTATATTCATGTGCCAAAATATGTCTCTATATGCGTTTTTTATCTTTGTTTTTGTGTCGTAGATATGTGACGGTTCAGAATTCACTCCATTTACTTCTAACACTATTAAGTCTTTGTTTAGTAAAGCGTCAATGCTTTTTGTTTTCAAGTCAATTCTGCCGTAATAAAAGTCTGGAATATGTGAGGCTACCCATGATATTACGTGTTCCAATTCTTTACTAATCAGATTGTTAGCGTTTATAAATTCAGTGCCTCGGTTATGATTTCCAATGGGTTCTAAAAGTATTTCCTCACCCTTTGGGACGACACAATTCCATTGTGATTTTAATTCTTTTTTAAGTTTACTTCTTTGGTCAATGGCTCTTATGTTTCTAGAAACAATTTTTTTTAATGTTGACTTTCCGTCGCCTACAGCACAAAGAAATTTCTTTTTTGTGATTGATGTTATTTTTTCTTCCTTTCCATCTGGGGTTTTAACAAAGAATATACCAAGCTCAAGAGGGTAGTCAATGTATTCTTGTAATAAAAATTCATCTCGAGATGCTCGGATTAAAAAATCAATAAGCTCGTTAAATGAATCCACCTTTTTTACTTCCTTGCCTCTTTGACCTTTATCAGGCTTTACTATTAAGGGGAATTGGAATTGTTGTTCAATGATTAAGTTTTGCAGTTTATGATTCTCAATGTTCTTATTAATCAGTATTGTTTTTGGTACTGTTTCCTTTGGTAAGAAACGTAAATAATCCATTTTTGAATACTCTAAACCGCCGCTATATTTCATGCCGGGATTTACAGCCGTAAAGAATGTAATAGATCGGGCCTTTAAAGAAAGTAATAATCCATATAAAGCAACTGGTAAATAAAAAAGCCACGTTGGCCAAAATTCAAATTTGAATATCCTCTTGAGTTGTAGAATCACTAGTTTGTTTCTTGTTGGTTAAAAGTCGACTTTTAAGATTTGAGTAAATAAGAATAACACTTAGAATGATAACGATTATAGCCATGCTAAATAGTCTTCCATTATCAGACTCTCCGTTCCATTCCACTACAATCCCTAAATCGGTTGTAAGGTGAGAAAATACTGCTCCGAGCATTAAACCTAAACTTACAAAAGTTGCGTAGATTGAAAATCTTGGGACAAATAATAGCAAAGCGCATATAAGTTCAAGACAACCTAAAAATATTCTTCCGTATGGCTCCATATCCAATGTCGTAAAAATATGGACTGCTTGAGGGTGAGCTGAAAATTTAAAAAATAGTGTTTGAATAAAAATTATCGCAATGATTAGCTTTAAGAAGAAGTTTATAGTTTTCATGATATTAGTTTGTTATTTTTTTCCAATTTATTTTGGCTTTTTGTTCTAAATTTTTGGGGTCATTATTCCATTTGCTTTTGGTGTCATTAAAAAACGAATAGTAGAATAAATATAAATTCCCTTCATTAACGATGAAGCTCTCAGGGTCAATTTTTACTTTCTCGCCAGTTGCTCCCATGGCGTATGCACACCAACCGCCAAAACTCGGCAAATACTTTGTCGGAGACTTTTTAAAGCTGTTGAGGTGTTTTTCTGAAGAAAAATAATAGTTAACGTTTTCAAATGTAAACTTGTAATTTTTTTTCCCTTCAACGGCTTTATTTTCTTCGAAATATGAAACCAAATCATAACCATCAACAGCGATGTTGTTTGAATTTAAATTTAAATGAGAATTGGCATCTTGGGAATAAATGTCCTGAAAGAAGACAATTAAAAATAGTAGTAGAAAGTACTTTTTCATAATCAGCTTTTAAGTTTAATACGAAGTTATTGTTTTTATTTTATTAAAATATATTTTTTGAGCAAGATTTTTTTGATGACAAATAAAGAAAACAATGTTTTATACCGCTATTAGTAATAAATTTCTGAATTTTGCGTTACTTTATCTAATTAAAGCTGTAAAATGCATATTCTAGAAGTAATATCTGTTTTCTTTGTAAGTTTTGTAAAGTTTTTTTTGGCTATACCATTAGCCATTACATTTGATTTTACATTTTGGGAAACTTTCCTAATTACGTGCGTTGGAGGTATATTAGGCGTTTTATTCTTTGCTCAATTCAGACGTGTTATTCTTAGGTTATATTACAGCTATTTTCCTAATAAAGCTAAGGCTCCTAAAAAACAAAACTTCAAGAATGTTTTGGCAATAAAGACTGCCAAGAAATACGGTTTGTTTGGCATTGCTTTTTTAACTCCAATAGTATTTTCAATTCCTTTAGGAACGTTCTTAGCGCTTCACTTTTTTCCAAACAAGAAGAAAACCATACCGATTCTTATTGCTTCTGTTCTTGGATGGTCTTTTGTTTTAACTTTAGCATGGAATATTAATGTATAAGCATATATTTTTTGATTTAGACCGTACGCTATGGGATTTTGAAAAAAATTCACATGAGGTACTTAACGACTTATATTTCAAATACAATTTACTCTCAAGAGGTATTGTTAGTGTTGAAGACTTTATTACACGATATAAAATTAATAATGAAAAACTTTGGGATTTATATCGCCAAAATAAGATAGAAAAAGAAAAATTAAGGGATGAGAGGTTTAGAGTTACACTTGAAGAATATAATATTCATGATGATAAACTAGCTTCTCAAATTGGTCTGGATTACATTGAGCAGTGCCCTTTAAAAACAAACCTTTTCCCATTTGTGCATTCCACTTTGTCTTTTTTGAAAGATAGGTATGAGCTGCACATTATTACAAATGGTTTTGAGGAAGTCCAATTCAAAAAGTTGAAAAACAATAATCTTCTAGACTATTTCAATCAGGTAATTACCTCTGAACAAGTTGGTTACAAGAAGCCAAGCAAAGAGATATTTAATTATTCAATGAAAAAGATTTTTGCCAGGCCTTCTGACTGTCTAATGGTTGGAGATGATTTAGTTGCTGATATACATGGTTCTAGAGAATTCGGTATGGATCAGATTTATTTTAATCCCTATTCTGTCCCACATTCTGATACCAATATTACTCACGAAATTAAATGCCTCAGTGAGATAGAGCAGTTACTATAAATCCCATTTTTTTTAAATCTTCCCAAAACGTAGGATAAGATTTACTTACGACCTCTACATCATTAATTTTAACATCGAATAATATTCCAAAAGGTGCTAAACACATCGCCATACGGTGGTCGTTGTGCGTTTCAAGATTTTGTTTTGGAGCCGCTATTTTTGAGTTTTGAAGTTTAATTTCTGAATCGGTATATTCTGATTTTTGATTTAATTTTTCCAACTCTTTTTTTAAGGCTGCAAGTCGGTGACTTTCTTTGTATTTTAAATTTTGAAGACCACTAATTGTCGCATTTCTAGATAGTCCAACAAGAGAACAACAGTAGGCTTGCGCCAAGTCAGGGTAATTTACTAAACTTAAATCCAGCGACTTCGAAATTTCGCTATTTTTACGTTTTGAAACATACAGTGAAGAATTTTGAAATTTACTTTCTATTCCTAACAACTTAAAAATTTCTAAGAGCTTATAATCGCCTTGCCAACTTTCTTCAAACAATCCATTTATTTTCAATTTACCTTCTTCAGACAATACTAAAATTTCAAGAAGAAAAGCTAATGCACTCCAATCGCCTTCTATTTGAATGTCTTTAGCTACATAAGATTGCTTTTTTACGCAAATTGTATTACCATCCCACTGGCTATCAACACCAAAGTATGTCATCATTTTTAACGTCATAGAAATATAAGGCTTTGATAACACATTGCCTAACAATGTGATTTCTAATCCTTTTTTGAGTGAGGGTGCAATTAATAACAGGGCAGAAACAAATTGACTACTTATACTGGCATCGATAGATACTTTTCCACCTTCAATTGTTTTGCCAGCAATTTTTAAGGGTGGGTAACCCTCTTTTTCAAGATATTCAATATCGGCTCCTAAAGCTGTTAAGGCATTCACCAAATCTTTAATTGGACGTTCTTTCATTCGCTCACTTCCACTAAGCATGAATTCACCACTTTTAGTAGATAAAAGCGCCGTAAGAAAACGAAAAGCTGTTCCACTATCTCCAACATTAATAGTGCTCGATTGACTGTGTAAAGCCTTAGAAAGTAGTTGCGTATCTTTTGAAGAAGATAAATCTTCAATGGTAAAAGATTCAGAGCAAAGCGCCTTAATTATTAAAGCTCTGTTGCTTAAACTTTTTGATTTAGGTAAGTTTATTTCAGCGTCTATTTTTTTTGTTTTATGTGAAATGTGGTAGTTCATTACTTAAAACAGCGCATTTATTTTAGGAACATCAATAGTGCAATCGTAACTGCATTTTCCGATTTCTGAAATTAGAGAAAACTTCAATTCCTTGTTTTCATTTTTTTTGTCATTTTTCAAAAAGGGTAATATATCCTCGAAATCTGGAAGCTCTATCAAATCGAATGTTGATTTTAAAAAGTTACTTATTTCTATTTTTTCCTCTTTTGTAGCATTTGACAATTGGCTTTCTAATAGCATTCCTGTTGCTACAGCTTGACCATGTAAAGCCACTTTACCTATTGATAAACAATAACTTTCAATGGCATGACCAATGCTGTGACCAAAATTGAGTATTTTTCTATATCCATTTTCATGTGGATCATTGCTGACAATTTCATTTTTGATGGTTACGCTTTTTGCAATAACATCCTCCCAATTTAATTTTTCAACGTCTGTTGAATGAAGGCTTTTCCACATTTTAGCATCGTAAATTAATGCATGTTTTACAACTTCTGCATAGCCCGAATACAACTGTTCTTTGCTCAAGGTTTTAAGGAATGAAGGGTAAATAAAAACACCTTGAGGATTTCTAAATAGACCAATTTGATTTTTTAAGTTAGAGTAATCAACCCCCAATTTCCCACCAACAGAGGCATCCACCATGGCTAATAATGTAGTGGGAACTTGAATGAAGTTTATTCCTCTTTTGTAGCACGATGCGGCAAAACCTCCCATATCGCCAATGACTCCACCTCCAAGATTTATAAGAATGGATTTTCTGTCAAATTTTGCTTCTGTAAGTGCATTCCAAATTAATTGACAACTTGTGATGGTTTTATTTTCCTCACCAGATTTTGTTTCAATAATAAGTGGAGATTGTATGTTGCTTTCTTCAAGAAAGGTGTTCAAGCAGTAGCTTTTGGTATGCTCATCAACAACAATAGCAACCGACGAATGTTCAGAAAGATCAATGCTTTTTAAGCTATCATTTCCGATATACACAGAGTATGTTTGACAGTTGACTACTTTCATTCGGTTATACTTCTAATGGGTTTTCCAGTACAACCATTTGGAAATGAAATGCCTAGTAATGTACTCACAGTAGGCGCAATATCACAGATAGAAACATACTCGTCAGAAAGCCCTTGTTTTATGCCTTTGCCCCAAAATAATAGAGGAACGTGTGTGTCGTAGCTAAAGCATGAGCCATGGGTAGTTCCAGTTGGCGAACTCCATTCTATCCATCCAGAGTTTAATGCGATAACGACATCACCTGAACGCTTCTGATTAAAGCCTTTTTGTATTAATGAATGAAAACTATTTTGGTATTCATTGTGGTGCAATTGGTGCGCTGTAAAAACATTTTGGACACCTTCTGTTTTAATAAGATAGTCGGCTGCTACTTGTTGAACTTCCTGATGATTTAGCTTTTGATCATCTATTAAATTACGATTTAGAAAAAACTGCTGATTAGAATATTTCAGTACCCAGTTGTTTTCGCCAAAACGTTTAGAAAGATGAGAATTCAATTCTGTAGTAAGGTTAGAAGCATCAAAATATCCAGCTGGAATTTTCCTTTTCTTAAGCTCGTTTGGAACACTTACAACGCCATGGTCAGAAGTCAGAAACACAAGAGCATTTTCTTTTCCTACAGTAGAGTTGATGTGTTTGAGGATTTCTGCAATTTCTTTGTCTAGTTTGATGTATGTGTCTACAAGTTCTTGTGCATGAGGTCCAAACTGATGCCCAATGTAATCGGTTGAAGAAAAACTAATAGTAAGAACATCTGTAATTTTATCGTCACCCATTTTTTCAGACTTCATCAATGCTATGGCTAAATCTTTCAAATAGGTGTTGCCTTGGGGTGTGCTTTTTACAGAGGAAGGTCCTCTGCTTGATAGTAAACTATCCATTGGATACCCAAAACCTTTTCCTTTCCATGCGCCTTTAAAGTAACTACTAGCGGGCTTATCTTGTTGAAATTCTACTAACCATTCAGGCAATTGTTCGTAATAATATGAACTAGAAATCCATTCACCACTTTTACCCATCCAAAAAGCACCGTTAGCGGTATGCCCAGCGGGTAATATTGCTCCTCTGTCTTTGATGGATATTCCAAATACTTTGGAGTTTGGACTAAACAGCTTTAGCTCATCAGAAAAGGTGGTAGTGAGCATACGGTGAGGAGACATTTTTCCTGCGCTCGCTTCTACGTCTTTATGATTATCACAGTCACACACTGTTGTTGTGTTGCCGTCACCTGCGCAATAGACTGAACTTCCATCGGATTTATTATACCAATTATTGCCTATAATCCCATGTACAGATGGCGTTGTGCCAGTAAAGATACTTGCATGGCCTGGCCCTGTGTAAGTAGGGGTGTAATTGTAATGGGTATTGCGTAAAAAATACCCTTCATTGACAAGTTTCTTAAATCCATCATCTTGAAACTGATTCCAAAAACGATAGATGTAATCGTAACGCATTTGGTCAACCACAATGCCGACCACTAGTTTAGGTTTTTCTTGTGCTTGAGCGATTCCGCTACACAGTATTAAAGCAATGATTATTATTTTCTTCACTTTTTTAATTTTAGATTTAATTGATATGCAAAAATAGAAAGAATGACAGCAACAATAACATCTGCAAGTGGTGGCACCGATTCCCAGATATAATTCCAGCAAATGACCAAAACGAGCCAAACAAACCAAACTAGATTAAATTGCTTCATTTTCTTGTTAAATAGGTATATAACTTAACAGTTATCAAAGCTACAAAAGTTCCCCATAGCATTCCGCCAACAATGTCAAAAGGGTAGTGCACCCCCACATAAACTCTGCTGTAAGAAACTAAAACTGCCCATAAAAAGAGAAAAAGAAATAGTGTTTTCTTCTCTAGTATTTTCCCTATAAAAATGGCTAATCCAAAAACATTTGAAGCGTGCGAGGAAACAAATCCAAATTGCCCGCCACAGCCTTCAGTAACTAAGCGAATGTTTTCTAAGGCATAGCACGGACGTAATCTTTGAAAAGTATTTTTGAATAAATGGACGCTTCCTAAATCACAACAAGCAATTACGATGCCAATTGTGGCTAAAATCCAGAGGCTTTCTTTGCCCTTTTCCTTAATTATTATAAAGACTAAAAGAACATAGAGTGGAATCCATGAAAGCTTGTGAGTGGTAAAAAGCATAAACGCATCCCAACTTTCTTTACCAGATTGATTTATAAGGTAAAACCATTGTTCATCAAGTTCAATAAGCCATTCCATTTAAGTCGTCAATTTTTGCCAAATTTTATCTTTCAATTCCATAAGTCCTGATTGTGCAACTGATGATATAAATAGATGCTCTACGTCTTTGGGAAGTTCTTTCTTTATTTCTGTTTTTAACTCTTCATCTAGCATGTCGGATTTACTAATGGCTAGCAATCGTTCTTTGTCCAGTAATTCGGGATTGTATTTTTCAAGTTCACCAACTAATATCTGATATTCTTTTGCAATATCGTCGCTATCAGCAGGCACTAAAAAGAGTAGGGTAGAGTTTCGTTCTATATGCCTCAAAAAGCGTAAACCTAAGCCTTTTCCTTCAGCGGCACCTTCAATAATTCCAGGGATATCGGCCATTATAAATGAGCGGTCTTCTCGATAAGAAACAATTCCAAGGTTTGGAACTAAAGTAGTAAATGGATAGTTAGCAATTTCTGGTTTTGCTGCGGAAACTACGGATAATAAAGTAGATTTTCCGGCATTAGGAAAGCCTACAAGACCTACATCCGCTAGCACTTTCAGTTCAAGAATAAACCAATCTTCTAGGCTGTCAATACCTGGTTGAGCATAGCGAGGCGTTTGGTTAGTTGACGATTTAAAATGTACATTTCCTTTTCCACCTTTTCCGCCTTCAAGAAGAATTTTTTCTTCGTTGTGTTTAGTGATTTCAAACAGTACCT
The DNA here is from genome assembly GCA_965661345.1 of Flavobacteriales bacterium. Taxonomy (GTDB): domain Bacteria; phylum Bacteroidota; class Bacteroidia; order Flavobacteriales; family UBA7312. The sequence continues at coordinate 60,321 of CBFIDK010000008.1, forward strand.
CACCCGTTTCGGCATGTTTAGCAACTGTGCCTAGAGGAACTTGAAGTATTTTACTTTCTCCGTCTTTTCCAATTTTATTATTTCCAGAGCCAGCACCACCGTGCTCGGCAAAAAGGTGTTTTTGGTATTTCAAATGCAGGAGTGTCCACATTTGGTCATTGCCTTGAACGATTATGTGTCCACCACGACCACCGTCTCCACCGTCTGGTCCGCCTTTAGCCGTGTTTCTATCTCTGAGAAAATGAGTAGATCCAGCTCCGCCTTTGCCTGATCGACAAAAGATTTTGACATAATCAACAAAGTTGGAGTTTTTTACTTTCATTACAGTTTATCGATTGCTACACACAATTTAGCGTTGATGTCCTCAATAGATCCTACACCTTCTATGCTCTGCAATTTGTTTTGAGTGTTGTAGAATTCTTTGAGCGGTGCTGTTTTGTTGTTGTATTCGTTAATTCGGTTTCTAATAATGGTTTCGTTAGCATCGTCTGCTCGACCACTGCTTTTACCACGTTCTAATAACCGTTTGGTGAGTTCATCATCATCAACGTCAAGCGATAACATTGTAGTGATTGAAGTATTTAAATCTGATAACATAGTGTCAAGAGATTCCGCTTGAGCTGTTGTTCTAGGAAACCCATCAAAAATAAAACCATTCGCTTGTGGGTTATTTTCTAGTATGGACTGAATCATTTTAATGACCACTTCGTCAGGGACTAAATCCCCTCTGTCCATTATGCTTTTGGCCTGTAGACCTAGTTCACTTCCTTTGGCAATTTCTCCTCTGAGTATATCTCCAGTAGAAAGATGAATAAGAGAGTATTTGTCAATGAGCAATTGAGATTGTGTTCCTTTTCCTGCGCCCGGAGGTCCAAACAAGACAATATTTAACATTTTTGAGATTTTTTGAGTTTGTAAATTTGGGGTAAAGTTCGTCCTAATTCTTCATAATCCAAACCATATCCAACGATAAATTCGTTTGGGATTTCTTTTCCGACGTAATCAATGGGTATGGATTTTTTATACACACTAGGTTTCAAAAATAAACTGGCGTAGTATATGTTTTTGGGTTCTTCTTGCAATAAACGTTTGTTTAAATAGTCCAGAGTATTTCCAGTGTCAATGATATCTTCTAGTACAACAACTGTTCGTCCTTTTATATTTTTTGGCACACCTATTATGTCCTTTACCTCCCCACTACTTTCTGTTCCAATGTATGATTTGAGCTGCATAAAACTCAGTTCTGCATCGAAGTCAAGCGCTTTTACTAAATCAGAGGCGAAAATGAAAGAGCCTTTTAAGATGATAATGAATAAAGGATTCTCGTCTTTTAATTCAGCCATTCTAGTGGCCATACTTCCCACAATTTTTTGAATTTCAAATTCTGAAAGGTAAGGTTCAAAGATTTTGTCGTGAATTTGTACCATTAATACAATTTAGCTGCGAATTTACAATAAAACTACTATTTTAATCTTACAACTTTTTTTAAATTTGCACTTTATAAATCTTAAACAGAAACACTTTAATTAATATGAAAGCAGTAGTAAGCATTATTATGGGAAGCACTTCAGATATGCCAGTTATGAGAAAGGCGGCGGACTTCCTAAATTCTATGGAAATTCCATTTGAAATAAACGCCTTGTCGGCACACCGTGTCCCTGAAAAAGTTGAGGACTTTGCAACAAACGCACATGCTCGTGGCATCAAGGTGATTATTGCTGGTGCTGGTGGCGCTGCTCACTTGCCTGGTGTAGTTGCTGCTTTTGCTACAGTTCCTGTAATTGGTGTACCTTGTCGTTCTTCCATTTCAATTGACGGATGGGACAGTATTCTTTCTATTCTACAAATGCCTCCAGGAATTCCTGTTGCAACTGTAGGCTTAGATGCCGCATACAATGCTGGTATTTTAGCCGGACAAATCTTATCTACCTCCGATGATGCCCTGCATGCCAGAATGGTAGAGTTTAAAATGAACATGAAACAAAAAATCGTAAAAGCTAACCAAGATTTAGCTAGTGAAAAGTTTGACTTTAGAGTACAGTAAGCATACACTTTAATATGGTGTAAAAAAAGCCCTTCGAAACGAAGGGCTTTTTTTTATGATATTTACAAAAGTAATTACTGATGAACTTTATGTATGGTTGTCTGAGTCTTCTTTTTTAGAGATGAAGCATGAATTTATCTTTTTTGATTTTTCAACATCGAACTCTAGCTTTAAAAAATATTAATCATAAAATTTAAACCATGTTAATCAACAATTTTTTAAAAACTGTATTTGTTCTAAGTATTTTTTTGTTTTCCTGTTCTATTATTATCGAAGATTCTGACACATTAAAATCAGATAAAAACACCACTCATTTGAATGAAGAAATAGCGGCCTATTTAAAAGCCAATTATGAAGGCTACACTGTATTAGAATCGTTTGAATTTTTGAATGATAATTATTCAGCATATTCTTTGCAGATAGAAAAAGAGAATATCAAAGAAAGTATATTAGTAGTTCTTGACTTAAATGAAAATTTTGAAGCCGTTAGAGTTAATAACGACATACATTTTATTGATTTAAGTGGTGATAATTCGATTGAATTGGTGAATAATGACGGAAGCCTTGCATACACCATCGAGTCAAATCCTAAACGTACAAAAAAAGATAAAAATGTTTTCGCCTGTAAAACTTCCGATTGCCTTTTCACTCAACTATCGGATTATCATTTTAGTTGCGACCGTTAAAGAACTAAATTAGAAACACAAGAAAAGAATTCAGAAAAGGAAAGAAAGTGATAGTCCTAAAACTAAGGGCATCATAGCTAATGGCTCTATCAATTAAAAGAGTGTAACACTAACAAACTAATTTAAGATTTAAGCGTTTAATTGAATGTAAGTTCTCATTTTAAAGACAATACTCATGAAAAACATTTTTTTTCTCTTCTTTCTTGTGCATTTTAGTGTTTATTAAAAAGTCCTCTATTTCTTTAACTTATCGGTATTATTTTGGAAAAACTATTTAGTAGTACAATTGTAAATTACCTCAACAAGACCGCATCCGATCTGCATGAGTAAACTATCAAAACTCAAAATATTTTTATAAATTAGGCTTTCATAATTAAAGCTATGAAAACCGCCTTACTTTTCCTGTGTCTTACGGCGAGTACACTTACACATGCCCAATACACCCTTTCTGATGGTCAGTCAGTTGTAGGTAGAGGATTGTGGTCTGAAAATGTGGCCGGTATTAGTCATTCAACAGATTACGCTCTTGGAATTTCCAACGATTATGCTTTTGGTCTGAGTGAATTATCTACCTCAAAAATTTCGGTTGTTGCACCCCTTAATTTTGGAGTTTTAAATGCCAACTGGTCCAATCGAGGCGATGCACTGTACAGTGAAAATGAACTAGCGCTTTCCTTTGCAAGGCATTTCAGTTCTTTTTTTCAGCTTGGGATGAGGTTTAGGTTAAATTCCACTGCTGTAAATCACGAAACACAATCCGTCTTTCTTGCAGATATCGGTATGCAATCGGCAATTACTAACCAGCTTTCATTTGGCGTTGAATTGGAAAACCCCTTTAGAGCCGACTTACAAAGCACTTCACTGGAAATAGGTGTGGCCTATTGGCTTTCTGAAAAAGCCTCATTATTTCTTTCTACTAGAAAAGAATCGGATTTACCAACCTCCGTAATTATGCATATTAATTACAGTTTACTTGAAAAAGTTTCCTTTCATGCGGCCTTATCAAATACGGCCTTCTTTAATCGTTTTGCGGTTTCTTACAGATTGAAAGGCTTGTCTTTAGAACTATTTTTATCACATCATTCCTATCTGGGTTTTAGTCCACAAGTTGGAATCTCTTATTCATTTGGGAAATGAGACAAATAGTTATTTTGATTTTTCTGTACAGTTATGCCTATGCTCAAGAATTTCCTGAATCTTTGACTATTTATTTGGAAAACGAAGATGTAGGGCAAACTGAACTTTCTTATTTACACGAAGTTTTAGAAAGACCTTTAAATCTGAACGACTGCTACATTGACGATTTATTACAACTGCCATTTATTTCCAAGATTGAGGCAAATGCTATATTACGGTACAGAAAGTCCAAGGGGTATTTTCGTTCGGTTTATGAGTTACAAGCTATCGATGGATTAAAAAGGAATACAATTAGTTTGTTGCTAGAATGTGTTCGTGTTGAACCAAAATCAGTTGACATCAAAAAAATACGACACCAATGGACGGCTTTATACCAAAGCTTTTTGGAAGAACAGAAAGAATTTAGTAACAGCACATACATTGGTAGTAAAAGCAAGAATTATTTGAGGTATAAAGGCAAGACTAGAAACATGAATTTTGGTCTGCTTACTGAAAAAGATGCCGGTGAAAAGCCTTTAGATTTTTACTCTTTCCATTTTGATTTAAAAAAAAGAAATACGCATATCTTTATTGGAGATTATCAGCTTTCTTTGGGACAAGGCTTGCTTCATTATCAGGGCTTTGGCTTTGGCAAGTCGGCGGACGTCCTAAATACTTTTAAAAGAACTAAAACACTTCGTTCTCATACGTCAACTCGAGAAAATCAATTTTACAGAGGCTTTGCTATTGAACAAAAACACAAGAATTGGAAACTGTCCTCTTGGCTTTCTTACAAGCCAATTGATGGAAATGAAGATGAAGAGTCACGAATAGTAACTTCTATAAGTGAGACGGGCTTGCACAGAACGGATTCAGAAATTGAAAATAAAAATCAACTGCTTCAAAAAACATATGGTGCAAGAGTAAACTTTGAAAAAAAACGCTTTAACTCTTCCATCTATTTTAAAAATCAAATTTGGGATAAACCCATAAAAGCACTTAATGACACAATTGAGCATGCTTTTTATTTAGCTTCAGATTATTCCATTACATTAAAAAATATGCACCTCTTTGGTGAGATTAGTCTAACACAGAATGTAGCTTCTTACTTATCTGCCTTGACTATAAATTTATCAAAGAATTTATCTTACGCTTTGCTCTACAGAAATTACTCTCCAGATTATTTTGCTTTGGAGTCAAATGCTTTTGGCGAACAAACGACAAATAGAAATGAGAGAGGCTTATATTCGGCAGTAAATGTTGACTTTTCAAAAAAATGGAGTTTATCGTTTTATTCAGACTATTATTATTTCCCAGAAGAAAGTTATTACAGCAATAGTCCTTTGAGAGGAAAAGATTTCAGAGCTCAATTAACTCACAAACCCTCAAAACAATGGCAGGCATTGGCACGATTTAATTACGAAGCCAAAACAAATAACCTCAATGACGAACTTGGTCTTCACCCCATTCAAGCGTCCAAAAGCATGAATATTCTTGCACAGATAAATTACAGACGTAATGATTTTTCTTTCAAAAGCCGATCGGTTTGGAGCAATAAAGATGACAATTGGGGATATTTGATTTTTTACGATGTGAAATACAATCCTTTAGAAAGTCCTTGGGCCTGTTCTTTGAGGTATCTTTTATTTGATACTCCTGACTATTCAACTCGAGTATATGTCTATGAGCCCGATGTCTTATATTCCTTTTCTGTTCCAGCTTTTTATGGCGAGGGAAAGAGGGTGGTAGGGCTTCTCAAATACAGATTTAATAAGCATTTAACCTTTAATTTTAAGCTAGCTCAAACGGTTTATTTCGATGAAACGCCTATTCGTTCTGGTAGTGTAAAAGGGGATAGATTAACCGATTTTAAGGTGTTAATTAAATATGTTCTTTAAATAATTTTATATTTGGGGAAATCAAATGTTAAACCTATGCAAGATTATAATTCACCTTTAGAGATGCTTTACAAGTGGGAAAATGAATCCCCTAATAAATTATATATGCGTCAGCCGATCAATGATGAATGGCACAAATGGACTTGGTCCGAAACAGCTGCTGAAATCAGAAAAATGGCTGGCTATCTTCAATCGCTTGATTTAGCGCCTAAAAGTAAAATTGCAATACTTTCCAAAAATTGCGCCCATTGGATAATGAGTGACTTAGCCATCATGATGGCGGGACATGTTTCGGTTCCTCTATACCCAAATTTACAGGCGGAGAGTATTAAACAAATCTTGGATCATAGTGAAGCTAAACTTGTCTTTGTAGGGAAATTAGACGATTTCGAAAGTATGCGTCCAGGAATACCTAAGGACATGCCATGCATTGCCTATCCTTTTTATTCAGAAGAAGGCTATCCAGTTTGGGACGAGGTAGCAAAAAATGTTACGCCTGTTGCTGAAAATGTAATACGAGAGCCTAATGATTTAGCTACAATTATTTACACCTCAGGTACAACGGGAATGCCTAAAGGTGTAATGCATAAATTTTATAACTTTTCTTTTGCAACTTCAAATGCGGTTCCATTATTAGGATTAGCTACTGAAGAGCGTTTTTTCTCTTACCTACCACTTTGTCATATTGCAGAGCGTTTGTTGGTAGAAATGGGGAGTTTGTACTCAGGAGGAATGGTATCATTCGCAGAAAGTTTGGATACTTTCGCTAAAAATTTATCCGATACTAAGCCAACGGCATTTTTAGGAGTTCCGCGTATATGGACAAAATTCCAGCAAGGCATTTTAATGAAATTACCTCAGAAAAAACTAAATGTATTACTTGCGATTCCTGGCGTATCATCGCTTATAAAAAAGAAGATAAAATCAGGACTTGGTTTGCAAGAAGCTAGAAATGTGTTTACAGGAGCTGCTCCTACACCAGTATCAACATTAAAGTGGTTTCAGCGTTTAGGAATCAACATTCAAGAAGCCTATGCAATGACTGAAAACTGTTGCTATTCACACGTTACATTAAATGACGATATCCAATTTGGATTTGTAGGCAAAGCATTACCCCATTGTGAAGTAAAACTTAGTGAGAAAAATGAAATTCTTATCAAGCACGTTGCATTGATGGATGGCTACTATAAAGAAGAAAAACAGACCAATGAAACTATCAAAGACGGATGGTTATATACAGGTGATGAAGGGCATATTGATAGTAAAGGATTTTTGAAGATTACTGGAAGAGTAAAGGATTTATTCAAAACCTCTAAAGCAAAGTATGTTGCACCAGCACCAATTGAGATGAAGCTTTCTGCCAATAAAAATATTGAGCAAGTATGTGTGGTAGGTGAAAACATTCCTCAGCCAATAGCTTTAGTCACTCTCTCAGAATATGGTAAAGGAAGACCTTCAGAGGATGTTGTAGCGAGTTTATCAAAAACACTTTCGGTCGTAAATCCAAAATTTAATGCGCATGAACGCTTGAAAAAGATTATTGTGCTAGACCAAGAATGGACTATTGAAAATAATTTATTGACACCATCAATGAAAATTAAACGTAATGAAGTAGAGAAACTTCACAAGGAAAATTACGTTTCTTGGTACGAAAGAGAAGAAGAGGTAGTCTGGTAAACAACATCTTAATAACTTTTTAAAAAGCTGCAGTTTTTAGTTCATTTATACTAGAGGTATTTTTATTTTTGCCCTTTAGAAAAATGAACTTATGTCACAAGCAACTACTACATTAGCCACACTTGATCAAGCTATCGAACTTGGGCTTCGTCCAGAAGAGTTTGATAAAATCAAAGAAATATTAGGCCGTACACCAAACTTTACTGAGATGAGTATTTTCTCTGTAATGTGGTCAGAGCATTGTTCGTATAAAAATTCAATTACATGGTTGAAAACGTTACCGAAAGATGGCCCTCATATGTTGGTGAAAGCTGGTGAAGAAAATGCAGGATTAGTTGATATTGGCGATGGTCTCGCTTGTGCATTTAAAATAGAAAGCCACAACCACCCTTCAGCATTGGAGCCCTATCAGGGAGCAGCAACAGGTGTTGGCGGTATCAATAGAGATATCTTTACCATGGGTGCTCGTCCAGTAGCACAGCTAAATTCACTCAGATTTGGAAATATTGAACTCGATAGAACCAAGTGGTTAGTAAAAGGAGTTGTAAAAGGTATTGGTGATTATGGAAATGCTTTTGGTATTCCTATTGTTGGCGGCGAAGTGTTTTTTGACGATTGTTACAACACAAACCCACTAGTTAATGCTTTTTCGGCTGGGATAATGAAGGCTGATGGCTTAATATCAGCGACATCTTCTGGCGTTGGCAATCCCGTTTTTATCGTTGGCTCAAGAACTGGTAAAGATGGTATTCACGGTGCAGCATTTGCTTCAAAAGATATTACGGAAGATTCGGCAAACGATTTGCCAGCAGTTCAAGTAGGTGATCCATTTCAAGAAAAATTACTTCTCGAAGCAACACTAGAGTTAGGTCAAACAGATGCTATTGTTGGTATGCAAGATATGGGTGCGGCTGGCATTACGTGTTCCACTTCAGAAATGAGTGCTGCCGGTGAACACGGTATGATCATCCATTTGGATAAAGTCCCCACACGACAAGAGAACATGAAAGACTGGGAGATTCTTCTTTCAGAATCACAAGAGCGTATGCTGATTGTGGTTGAAAAAGGCAAAGAACACATCGTTCAGGAAATATATGATAAATGGGATTTAAGTTGTGAGCAAATTGGTGAAGTTACCGCTGGAGGCAGATTGAAATATTACATGCACGGTGAACTGGTAGCTGATGTTCCTGCTGATGATTTAGTGCTTGGTGGAGGCGCTCCTGTCTATACCAGAGAATATTCTGAACCGGCATATTTCAAAAAATTTAAAGAGTTTAAAATTGATAGCATTGAGCAGCCTAAAGATTTAGTCGAAGTGGCTAAGTTTTTAGCATCACATCCGAATATTGCTTCAAAAAAATGGGTGTACGAGCAGTACGACTCTATGGTTGGTACAATAAACATGAGTACTAATTCACCAAAAGATGCAGGTGTAGTAAATGTTAAAGGCACTAATAAAGCCCTTGCAATGACAGTAGATTGCAACGCTAGAATGGTTAATGCAAATCCAGAAGAAGGTTGCGCTATGGCAGTGGCTGAAGCTGCAAGAAACATTGTGTGTTCAGGCGGTGTCCCAAGCGCAATTACGAATTGTTTGAACTTTGGAAATCCATATAACCCTGAAGTTTATTGGCAGTTTGTCGGTGCTATTAAGGGAATGACAAAATCTTGTTTAAAATTTAATACCCCAGTAACAGGAGGAAATGTTAGTTTTTATAATCAAACGGCTTTAGACGGTAAAGAGGTGCCAGTATTCCCAACGCCAACAATAGGAATGTTAGGTATTGTTGAAGATAAAGACCACGTCATGTCTTTAGATTTTAAAGGAAAAAGTGATTTAATATTTCTTCTAGGAGAATCCAAAAACGATATTAGCAGTTCAGAATATTTAGCCTCTTACCACAATTTTAAAGAAAGCTCTACCCCAGAGTTTGATTTAGATAAAGAGTTTGAATTGCAAGAGTCTGTAAAAGACTTAATAAAAGCTAAATTAATAGAATCTGCTCACGATGTTTCAGACGGTGGACTATTCATAACACTTCTCGAAAGTGCAATGCCAAGGAATTTAGGCTTTGATATTACTACCTCATCCGAGATCAGAGAAGATGCTTTTCTATTTGGTGAAGCACCTTCAAGAGTTGTAGTTTCTGTTAGGGAAACTTCTGAAGACGCATTCTTAGATTTGATGAAAAAATCTAACGTACCTTTTACCTTAATTGGTCATGTGACTAAGGGAGAAATTAGGGTCGATGATCGTTCTTTCGGCGAGCTTAGTGAATTCAAAGAAATTTTTGACAACTCACTTGCTAAACACTTTTAAATTTTAGTATAAATCTCATTTCTTTTTATAAATTTGGCTAACTAATTGTAGCCTAATATGAAAATCGATTTTAATGACTTTGGCAACCCTCAAGTCTCCAATTTACCAAGCCACCTCAGGCAATTCGTAGTTCAACAAGATTATAACAGCTACACCGCTTTAGACCATGCCTTATGGCGATACGTTATGAGAAAAAACATATCATTTCTAAAAAATGTAGCGGATACTTCTTACTTAGAAGGTTTAGAAAAAACAGGAATTACCATTGATGCCATTCCTGACATTAAGGATATGAATGATATTCTTGGTAAAATAGGTTGGGGTTGTGTTTGTGTCGATGGCTTCTTGCCACCATCTTCTTTTATGGAATTTCAAGCGTATAAGGTTTTGGTAATTGCAGCAGATATTCGTCAAATCGAACACATTGAATATACACCCGCTCCAGATATAATACATGAAGCGGCAGGTCATGCTCCAATAATTGCTGATCCTATGTATGCCGAATACCTTCGTCTATTTGGCGACATAGGAAGTAAAGCTATTTCATCTTCCAAAGATTTCGAACTATACGAAGCGATACGTCATTTATCTATAATTAAGGAAGATCCTTACACAAAACCTGAAGAAATTGAAGAGGCAAGCTTGGAAATATCTCGAATACAACAAAACATGGGAGAGCCTTCCGAGATGGCTATGATAAGAAATCTTCACTGGTGGACTGTAGAATATGGGCTTATTGGCGATGTTTCAAACCCCAAGATATATGGGGCTGGTCTTCTTTCTTCTATTGGAGAAAGTGAAAGTTGTTTAAAAGATGAGGTCAAGAAATTACCCTATACTGTAGATGCAGCAAATCAGTCTTTTGATATTACTGAGCCACAGCCTCAACTGTACGTTACGCCATCATACACATATCTTACTCAGGTATTAGAAGAATTTGCAAATGGAATGGCTTTACGAAAAGGAGGAATAGAAGGGGTGAAGAAGGCAATAGACTCACAAAACACATGCACTTCCGAGTATAGCTCAGGTATTCAAGTATCAGGAGTTTTTAATAAGTTAATAGAAAAAGAAGGAGAGCTGATATACTTATCCACCTCTTCACCCACCGCATTAGCTTGGCAAAATAAGCAACTTGTAGGTCACGGTAAAGATTACCACAAAGACGGCTTCAGTTCCCCTGTTGGATTATTGCATGGAGAATCCCAACCTTTAGAGTCAATGAGTATCGAAAAGCTAAAGAGTTTAGGTATAGAGTCTTCAAAACAAGTAGAATTAAACTTTGCAAGCGGTATTAAAGTTAGAGGAAAACTAATTAATATCGTTAAAAATGTAAAAGGAGAAAATATACTTATGTCTTTTGATGCTTGTACAGTAGTTTATAACGATGAGGTCTTATTTTTGCCAGATTGGGGAATGTATGATATGGCAGTTGGGCATAAAATTACTTCTGTATTCTCAGGAGCTGCCGATAGGGAGGTCTTTTTGAAAGATAATCCTTTTGTTCCAGGCGAAAAAACACATAAGATTAATTACTCAGAGCAACGAAAATCACTACATAAACTTTATCAAAAAGTAAGAGACATAAGAAATGGTGATTTACCTAATGTAACCATATACCCTATATGGGCAGAGTTGAAGAAGCATAAAGACGATTGGCTATGTGCAATCGAATTATTGGAAATTTGTGAAGATAATATACTATCCTCAGAAATTATCGATTTCTTAAAAAGCAAAAATGATAAATCAATTCAGCATTTAGTTGATGAAGGATTAAGCCTAGTAATATGAATGTAGTAATAACCGGAGCAAGTAGAGGAATTGGATTTGAATTAGCTAATTTATTTTTAGATGAAGGTCACAAGGTCTTAGCGATTTCAAGAAATAAGGAGAAGCTTACGGCTTTGAAAAATAAAGGCGCTAGCATACTCCCCTTTGATTTATGCGAAGAATCTTTTACGCCAATACAAACAGCTTTGGACAGCATAGGTGGGAATGTAGATATACTTATTAATAATGCAGGTGCATTAGTCAATAAGCCCTTTAGCAAATTGACCAATGAAGAAATAAAGCATGTATATAATGTTAATGTATTTTCTATCATAAAGTTAACAAGGGATTTAATGCCCAGTTTTAGCGATGATGCGCATGTCGTTAATATAAGTAGTGTAGGCGGTGTTCAAGGAAGTGTGAAGTTTCCGGGTCTTTCAGTTTACAGTAGTAGCAAAGGGGCATTAACGATACTAACAGAATGCTTGGCTGAAGAATTTAAAGATACTAACTACAGTTTCAATACGTTAGCTCTGGGCGCAGTACAAACCGAAATGTTACAAGAGGCTTTTCCAGATTACAAAGCAGATGTCTCGCCGCGTCAAATGGCGACATTTATTTATAGGTTTGCCGTTGAGGACGGTAAATTATTTAATGGCAAGACAATAACGGTTTCATCAAGCACGCCTTAATAATCTCTTTTTTCACTTTATTCCTTTAATTAATGGCTCTGAATATTCAGGAATATTGATTTTTTTGTTTTTTTATGGATTTAAAATTGAGTAAAAAACTTAATTCTACTAGGTTAAAATTGCATTTCGAAAAATATATTAAAAAAAAACACAAAAGATTTGTAACGTTGCTTAAAGAAACTATATTTGCAGCCGCTTTTGAACGAAAAAGTGATATTGTAAAACAAACATGTTTTCGATCCTTAATTATTTAGTTGAAATTATTTTAACAAAAGAGTTTGAGGTTATCAAAAGTATTGTATCTTTGCCGACCCTTTTAGTGTATTCTAAAAGTGGCAAAACAAACATGTTCTTTGATTTAATGGGATAGACGAAATTAAACAAGAAAATTCAACGTCAATTTTTTTAGCTTATGAACGAACCAGGAAATTATATAAACTTTTATACAACGAAGAGTTTGATCCTGGCTCAGGATGAACGCTAGCGGCAGGCCTAACACATGCAAGTCGAACGGTAACAGGGATTGCTTGCAATCCGCTGACGAGTGGCGCACGGGTGCGTAACGCGTATGCAATCTGCCTTTAACTGAGAGATAGCCCAGAGAAATTTGGATTAATACCTCATAATATTGTGATTTGGCATCATTTCACAATTAAAGCTTCGGCGGTTAAAGATGAGCATGCGTCCTATTAGCTTGTTGGTAAGGTAACGGCTTACCAAGGCAACGATAGGTAGGGGGCCTGAAAGGGTGATCCCCCACACTGGTACTGAGACACGGACCAG
>CBFIDK010000009.1:0-58498 GCA_965661345.1 Flavobacteriales bacterium
TGCGTTATAGTCAACGCCATTCATATCAACTGAGAAGTTAACAGCAATAGGATATACGCATTGAGATGCGTCTGAAATATGAGCGTTAGCATCGTAGTTTAAAGCTAATTCATCTGTACATCCAGTAACACAACCCGCTTCACCTATGGAAATAAAGTCTGTTCCTACAGCACCTCCTGCACCAGCAGTAACTAATGGCGCATCGTTAATGGAATATGCAAACGCATAAGAAGATCCAGAACCAGAGAAACCGCTAATTTCATAACATCCATCAGCTAAGCAAAGTAAGACATCATCAGTTGATGTGTTGTTTAATCCAACACCATCTACTGGCGTGTCCGTAGACGCATCTACTAAACTCCAATCTCCACCGTAACCTACTAATGTATAAGTACTACCAAAGTTAACTGAGATTTCCTGTACATTGATAGAAGTAGGAGTAGTGTTAGCTACTAAACAGTTGCCGTCACAATCTAAACCTTCTACAGCAAATGTACATGAACCATCGTCAAATGTTGCATCTACATTATAGTTACATGCAGAAGCATCAATACAACCAGGAACACCACACGAGCCTACAATTGTTTGCTCTGTAGCGTCTTCAGTGTAAGGCCAGCCATAGTTTGCGTCATCTTGTGTATAAGTAACGCCACCTATTGAAAGTGAACCGCCATTCCAGCCGTCACCATAACTATCTACTGTTTGAATAATGTAATTATCACCCAAGACTACGCAAGAGTTGAAACCTGTAGAGCCAGAAGTCATTTCTGCTAATACGTTTCCATCACAATCAGAAATAGTGAATGAGTTTTCATAAGCGTAATCTCCAGAAGTATAAACTACTGCAACACCTTCTAAACAGTTGCCGTCGCAATCAAATCCTTCAGCTGCAAATGTACAAGAAGCATCATCTTCATTTGCCTCTGCATTATAGTTACATGCAGTAGCATCAGTACAACCTTCAACAATAGCAACACATTCAGTAATTGCATTTCCTTCAGAGTCTATTTCAGTTCTCGTGTAAGAGAATCCCATAGAGCCATCGCCAGTATATGATTGTTCGTTATTATATTCCGATCCTCCGTTTGACCATTGGAGAAATAAAACTTCAAAGTATCTATCACTTTCTAAACAATGTAAAATGTATGTCTCACCAGCTATATTAGCTAGGTTGTAAGTACTTCCATCTTCGTTGTTAGCAAATTGGTAATTATTTAAGCCTTCAAACTCAGTATCCCATTGACCGGGACCATCTATAGAGCCGTATTTCCATAAGATTCCACAGTCGTCGTCCCAAGAGCTACTACAAACAGCAGCATTGAAAAGGGGGCCATTTTCACCTCGTGTGATTTCTACTTCACCAGGGATTATAACATCTCTGTTTTCAGCTAAACTATTATCTGCTCCATTTTCTAAAGTAAATGTAACTTCAGGGGCGCCAAAAGAGGTATAGCCATCTAAACAGTCGCCATCACAATTAGCGTTAGCGGCCGTATAAGTACATGAAGAATCATCAGTATTAGCATCTTCACTATAGTTACATGCAGTAGCATCAGTACACCCTTCAACAATAGCAACACATGCTCCGCCACCATTTCCTCCACCAGAACCGTTTCCGCCACCAGCACCTTGTACTAGAGTAAACCCTTCTAAGCAGTTTCCTTCACAGTCTGCATTTGTATTTGCATATGAACATGACTCGTCATCTATAGTTGCGTCTGGACTATAATTACATGCAGTTGCATCCATACAGCCAGGAACATAAACACATGCAGCACAGCTTTCCCAACATACTGTTGGCACAACTAAGTCTGCATCGCCAGAGGTAAATGATCTATCATTTCCAAAAGTTCCGCCAGCACAATCTACAATATTTGCACTTGATTCGTACCATCCGTCATTAAAATTATAGGTGTGCAATGTGTTAGGTAAAACATTAAATGTATATGTCCATACATTATCATCGTCATCATCAGACATAGCTACAAAATCACCGCCGTCTAAGTTAATAGAAATTGGTCCGTTTGCTGCATCATAGCCTTCAATGTTCATGTCAACAGAAACCGTAACACCTACTGTACACGATAAGTCTCCAGTACAAGAACCACAAACATTTGCGTACTCACAAGATAAGTCATCATCAGTCGCCGTTGAGTTATAGTTACAGGCAAGTACGTCTGTACACCCATATACTGCTACAACACAATCTGTAACTTGATGAGAACCTAAGTTGTCCCAAGTGTCTATTGCTAACACATTCCATTCAGAATCTTCAGCACTTGTTCCAGCTGAAAGCGTCCAGTCTGTATTACCAGTAGTAATGCCGCATTTTCTTACAAGAACATGGTCTTGTGTCCCGTTTGAAACACCTGCAACGTCCCATCCAGAGCCTGGATCACCGTTCCAATCGCCAATCCTGTCGACAACCTCAAAACCAGTTTCCTCCGTTCCGTAAACTAATGCAAAGCCGTCATCGCCATTACTTAAATAAGAGTGGGTTTGATCAGCATGCAACAGAATCAAAGAATCTGCTGATGGGTGAGCGATTACATACACTTCGCCAGCTGCAAGGGTAGCCCCTTCACTGAATGTATTCCAAAATTCATACTCACCAACAACTGTCGGAGCGTTAGATACGTTTGGAAAAGCGTATTCTGTTAAGTCTACTGCCTCAGTACCGGCATTGTAGATTTCTAAGTATTTATTGTTTGAACTCCCCTCAGCATATTCTGAAAAGAATACCTGCGCGTTCAAATTGCCATACGAAAACGCAGACAATATAAAGGCTAACAAGAAACAACAATAAGTACGAAGATTTTGAGTAATTTTTAAACTCATAATACTTGTTTTTGGTTAATATTAAGTTAATTTCTAATTCTTTGCAGAAGTTACCAACAAAAAATAAATACGCGTAAGTGACTGACAGTCAAGGTATTATAAGTGGTTAGCATCTTCTCTAGAGATTTAGAGTTTATAAAGATAGAATTCTTTTTTTAAAAATCAAATACTTAGCAAAAAAAAAATAAATATTGAAACGGCTTATAAAAAGTATATTTGTTGCTATGAAAATGACATATTTAATTCCTATAATTTTCTTTTTTAGCTGCGCTAATGTTGCTCCATTAAGTGGTGGAGATGTTGATAAGGCACCCCCTCAACTAATCTCAACTTTTCCTGAAAATAACAATACTCTTTTCAATGAAGACAAAATAATAATGGTCTTTGACGAAACGATTCAAATTAATCAGACAGAAAAGTTATTTTTTGCTCCATCAATAAGCAAGAATGTAGAATTAAACGCAAAAGGCAATGAACTGTTGATTTCCTTTAAAGAAGATTTAGATGAAAACACTACCTATACTATCATTCTAAATGACATTGTAAAGGATGTTACCGAAGGGAATGTATTGCCTTACTTGGAGTATGCCTTTTCTACAGGTCCTGAAATTGACACATTATATATACAGGGCAAGGTTTTTGACGCCTTAAGCAAAAGCCCTATTGAAAAAATATGTGTGGGTTTATATTCGGATGATACGTCTTATGACAGTATATTGTATAAACAAGAACCTGAATATTTAGCAATTAGCAACAATGATGGTGATTTTAAATTTTCAAATCTTCCCGACAAGCCCTTTATGATTTACTCCTTAGAAGATATCGATAACAATAATATATTCAGTCTGCCACATGAAAAGGTCGGCTTCGTTTCTAATACAATAAAACCAAACGCAAACGACTTAACTGTTTTTTTGTTTGACGAAACAGCAATAAATGACTCTGTAAAAAACACAACCTCAATAGAGGGCGATAGCTTCGGCAGGTTAATTATAGACTCTTTGCCAAATACCCCTTTAATTGTTGAGCTCATTTATAAAGAAAGTATTGTATTTCGCACAGCTGATTCTGAATCGCTTGTGATTGATTCTTTAAGTCCTGGCGCTTATTCTTTACGGATTATACTTGACGATAATAGTAATGGCGAATGGGATTCTGGAAATTTATTGCAAAAACAACAGGCCGAAACCGTCGAGTACTATGCTAAAGAAATTACTATTCGATCCGACTGGGATGTCGTTGTTGAATGGAATACTAATGAATAGTAAATTTATCGGCGTCTTGCAAAAAAGGAAATTTATTTCGCGCAGACTGTAAGCTGTCTTTGCTGACCACTACTGTTTTAAGGGCTTCTTTTTCACCCCCTATATATATAATGTGTCCGCTGGCATCAATTACTGCACTTTGGCCGTTGTATTTTATTCCATTGACATCTTCGCCTACTCTATTCACCCCAACAACATAAGATTGATTTTCTATGGCCCTTGCGATTAAAAGCTGATTCCAATGTTGAATTCTCGTGATAGGCCAATTAGCAACATAGACTAATATATCGTAATCATCTGTATTTCTACTGTACACTGGGAAACGCAAATCGTAACATATCAACGGGCATATTCGCCACCCCTTGTATTCAACGGTTAAACGCCTATCGCCTTTATGGATAAATGATTCCTCCTTCATTAGAGTAAACAAATGTCTTTTATCATAGTGCTGAACACTTCCATCTGGAAAGGCGCAAATTAATCGGTTGTATTTGTAGCCATTGTCTTCGATGAGTAAAGATCCTAAAATAAGGGCATTCTTTTCTTTGGATAAGTTCAGCATCCACTGTACACTTTCACCGTCCATAGATTCGGCTTTAGCACTCAAGGAAAAGGCTGTTGAAAATAATTCTGGTAAAATAATAACGTCTGTCTGCTTAACGGATTGGAGTAACTGTCCAAAATACGAGAGATTTGCTTTTGGCTGTTCCCATATTAGATGACTTTGTACTAATGTTAAGGAAAGTTCAGTCATCTAATCATTTGAAGCAAATTATTTTTTTGAGTTGACCGAAGCTGACAAGTACTCTCTGTTCATTCGAGCAATGTTTTCCAGAGAAATTTCTTTTGGACATTCTACTTCACATGCCCCAGTATTGGTACAGTTTCCAAATCCTTCTAAATCCATTTGATCAACCATATTTAACACACGGTCTTCTCTTTCCACTTGCCCTTGAGG
This sequence comes from Flavobacteriales bacterium, assembly GCA_965661345.1. Lineage (GTDB taxonomy): Bacteria > Bacteroidota > Bacteroidia > Flavobacteriales > UBA7312. The sequence goes on from CBFIDK010000009.1 coordinate 5,062, forward strand.
TAATAGTGCAAGTTGAGAAACTTTTGCAGAAACGAATAACATTGCTGAAGAGTTTTTACATGTGGCTACACATGCTCCACAGCCTATACATGTAGCTGCACTAAAGGCATCATCAGCGTCTTCTTTTGGAATTGGAATAGCGTTAGCATCAAGTGTGTTACCAGAAGTGTTAACAGAAACATATCCTCCTGCTTGAATAACTCTATCAAAAGCAGAGCGGTCAACTACTAGATCTTTGATTACAGGGAAAGCTTTAGCTCTCCATGGTTCAATATAAATGGTTTCACCATCTTTAAACTCACGCATGTGCAACTGGCAAGTGGTAACAGCACGAGCAGGGCCGTGTGCTTCTCCATTAATATACATTGAACAGCTACCACAGATACCTTCTCTACAGTCGTGATCAAAAGCGATTGGCTCTTCCCCTTTCTGTATGATATCATTATTCACTACATCCATCATCTCAAGGAAAGACATATCTGGACTTATATTAGTAGCTTTATATTCGACAATTTTGCCTTTTTCGTTGGCGTTTTTTTGTCGCCATACTCTTAACGTTAAATTCATATCGAATTATTTATAACTTCTTTGTTTTACCTCTATGTTCTCAAAAATCAGCTCTTCTTTGTGAAGGGTTGATTCTGAGGGTTTTTCATTGTATTCCCACGCAGAAACAAAAGTGAATTCTTTATCGTTTCGTAATGCTTCTCCTTCCTCTGTTTGCGATTCTTCTCTAAAGTGACCGCCACAAGACTCGGCACGTTCAAGCGCATCTTTACACATTAGCTCACCTAACTCTAAGAAATCAGCTACTCGACCGGCTTTTTCTAACTCCTGGTTAAGTTCATTGGATGAACCTGGGATATTTACTTCTTTCCAAAACTCTTCCCTAAGTGCCGATACTTCGTCGATAGCTCTTAGAAGGTCCTCTTTATTTCTTGACATTCCACACTCGTTCCAAATGATCTTTCCGAGTTTTTTGTGGAAATAGTCAACCGTCTTAGTTCCTTTATTACTTACCAGTTTGTCTATTCGTTCTTTGGCTTGTTTTTCGGCCTCATCAAATTCTGGTAAATCTGTTGGGATAGAACCCGTTCTGATATCATCAGCTAGGTAATCTCCAATAGTGTATGGCAATACAAAATAACCATCAGCCAACCCTTGCATAAGTGCAGAAGCGCCTAAACGGTTAGCGCCATGATCAGAAAAATTAGCTTCCCCACATGCATATAAGCCAGAAATATTGGTCATTAAATTATAATCAACCCATAGTCCTCCCATTGTGTAATGTACGGCTGGATAAATTTTCATTGGGGTTTCGTATGGGTTATCGTCAGTAATTTTTTCATACATCTGAAACAGGTTTCCATACTTTGCTTTGACAACCTCTTTTCCTAGTTTAGTTACTAATTTAGAGTCCGAATCATCTAGTCCCTTGATGTTTGCCTGCTCTTTACCATAACGCTCAATCGCCGATGCGAAATCTAAAAATACCGCTTCTCCAGTCTCGTTAACACCGTATCCGGCATCGCAACGCTCTTTGGCAGCTCTACTCGCCACATCTCTTGGCACTAGGTTTCCAAAGGCTGGGTATCTTCGTTCTAAGTAATAATCTCTTTCGTCTTCAGTTAGTTCTGTTGGTTTCTTTTTGCCTGAACGGATAGCTTCTACGTCCTCAATATTTTTAGGCACCCATATTCTACCGTCATTTCTTAAAGATTCAGACATCAATGTAAGTTTCGACTGATATTCTCCTGAAACAGGTATGCATGTTGGGTGTATCTGGGTAAAGCATGGATTAGCAAAGTAAGCCCCTTTCTTGTGGGCTTTCCATGCTGCGGTTACGTTACTTCCCATAGCATTAGTACTTAAGAAGAAAACATTTCCATATCCTCCTGAAGCCAATACTACTGCGTGAGCTGAATGACGTTCTATTTCGCCAGTAATTAAATTTCTTGCAATGATTCCTCTGGCTTTGCCATCAACAATTACAACATCAAGCATCTCATGACGGTTGTACATGCTGATTTTTCCTTTATTGATTTGGCGGGACATTGCTGAATAGGCTCCCAAAAGAAGTTGTTGCCCTGTTTGCCCTTTGGCATAAAATGTTCTTGATACCTGAACGCCACCGAAAGAACGGTTATCTAATAAGCCCCCGTATTCTCTAGCAAATGGAACGCCTTGCGCAACACATTGGTCGATAATATTTGTGCTAACCTCAGCTAGTCGATAGACGTTTGCTTCCCTTGATCGGTAGTCTCCACCTTTCACTGTATCGTAGAATAGTCTGTAGACTGAATCGCCATCGTTTTGGTAGTTTTTGGCAGCATTTATTCCCCCTTGAGCAGCAATCGAATGCGCACGTCTTGGCGAGTCTTGGAAGCAAAACGACTTAACGTTGTAGCCCATTTCTGCAAGAGATGCAGCAGCCGAGGCCCCTGCTAAACCAGTTCCTACAACAATCACGTCAATGGATCGCTTATTGGCAGGGTTTACTAAATTAATAGAGTTTTTATGCTTAGTCCATTTGTCTTTTAATGGACCTTCGGGAATTTTAGCGTCTAATTTGCTCATATACTTTTTATTATCTGAAATAAAGGGATAAAGGTATTATTGCAAATGCTAGGGGTATAAGTATACCAAAAGCAAAGCCGATATTTTTAACTAACTGTTTGTACTTAGGGTGGTTGGCTCCTAAGGTCTGAAATGCACTAGAAAAACCATGTGTAAGGTGAAAGGCTATAGCAATCATACATACAACGTAAAGGATTACATACCACAACTGCTCAAAAGCTTGGGTAGTAATCATGTACAAATCTTTTACTTCTTCTCCTCCAATTATCGTTTTTGGAACATCGCCAAAATGCATTTCGTACCAAAAACTTCTCATGTGAATGATAAGAAACAACAACAAAATAGTTCCTAACAAACCCATGTTTCTGGAGGCCCAATTTGAGTTTGCGCTAGGCTTGTTGTAGGCGTAAGCAACTGGGCGGGCCTTCTTATTTTGGATCGTCAAAAGTATTCCGTCAAAAGCATGAAAAAGAATGCCAAAGTAGGTTAAGTAGGATAATATTTTCACTATCGGGTTGGTCGTCATAAAGCGAGCATACAGATTAAATGAATCTGAGGCATCATCCGCCGGCAACAGCAACTGTAAATTTCCTAGTAAATGGCCGACCAAAAACAGACACAAAAAGAGCCCTGTAATTGCCATCCAGTACTTTTTTACTAGGGAGGATTTAATCAAAACTGAATTACTCATTGATAAATGGTTTAGAAAGATGCAAATTTAATACCCAAAACGTTGAAAAACAACTAATAAACCATTTAATATAGCGAGTTTAGAATCATTCAAAATACTTTATCTTTGAAAAAAATATTTAAACGATGAAATACAAAGCCATTTCAAAAGAATTATTCGAAGAAAACAGAAAGAAATTTTGTGCTTCAATGACTGAAAATTCGATAGCTGTTTTTTGCTCAAACGATCAAATGCCCACAAACTCTGATGGCACTATGCCTTTCAAACAGAATAGTGACTTATTTTGGCTTAGTGGCGTAGACCAAGAGGAAAGCAAACTCGTGCTATTTCCCGATAGCTCGAACCCTAACCACCGTGAGGTTTTGTTTCTAAAAGAAACAAGTGAACTTATTGCTATATGGGAAGGCGCCAAACTAACAAAGGAGCAAGCTTTTCAAACGTCAGGCGTAAGAACAGTCTATTGGAATAGTGAATTTGAAAAGGTTTTTGCAGACTTAATGGCCGAAGCAAAAAATGTATTTTATAATTCAAACGAGCACTCCAGAGCAAGCTCAAAAGTAGAAACGCAAACAGACAGGTTCAACAATTGGTGCAAAAGCACATATAGTGATAAAAACTATGTGAAATCGGCGCATATTTTACACGAGCTTCGTTCTGTAAAACACCAAATAGAAATAGACCTCCTGCAGCACGCTTGCAACATTACAGAAAAAGGATTTCGTAGAGTGTTAGATTTCGTTAAGCCTGGGGTAATGGAGTATGAAATTGAAGCTGAATTTATGCATGAGTTTTTAATAAACCGCTCAAAAGGCTTTGCTTATGAACCTATCATTGCATCTGGCAGAAACGCTTGTGTATTACACTATATCGACAACAATCAAGAATGCAAGGATGGCGATGTTATTCTCATGGATGTAGGTGCTGAATACGCCAATTATGCCTCTGACATGACAAGATGTATTCCAGTAAGTGGACGCTTCTCAAAACGTCAAAAAGACGTTTACAATGCTGTATTGAGAGTAATGAAAGAAGCGACCAATATGCTGGTACCTGGCACCATGCTAAACGATTATCACAAGGAAGTGGGAAAGGTTATGCAATCTGAGTTATTGGCTTTAGGCCTTCTAGATCAAAATGACATCGATAAGCAAGACCCAAAAAACCCAGCCTACAGAAAGTATTTTATGCACGGAACGAGCCATTTTCTTGGTTTAGATGTTCACGACGTTGGACATTGGGATACTCCCATCAAAGAAGGCATGGTATTCACTTGTGAGCCTGGGATTTATATTTTGGAAGAAAACCTCGGTATTCGTTTAGAAAACGATTTAGTTATCACAAATGATAAACCACTAGATTTGATGGCTAACATTCCTTTGGAAGCTGATGCTATAGAAGACCTTATGAATTAGTTAGGAATAAACACTTTGGTGCTTTGTTTTTCTCCATTTTCAAAAGCAATCACTAAGACATAAATTCCTTTGGAAAAATGTTTAGTATTTATAAACATATTATCACTTTTATGAATCATTTTTTTGCCTGAAATATCATACAGCTCCAAACGATTAATTTCTTTACCTATCCCCTCTACTTCCAACTTTGAATCGGAAGAAAGCAGCAGTCTAAAATCTGGCTTTTTAAGGTGTGTTTTTAAGCCCGTGATATTATCTATTACATGAACTTGCTGTATATATTGTTCAACAATTACAACAGCACCCTCTTCTAGAAAAATATTGGGAACTGCCGGCCAAACCACAATAATATTATCGCCCTCGAAAAAACCATTTTGCTGGTTTACATTTATATAACCACCATTAAACCCGGACGTTATAGTATCCACAACTGGCCAACCAACATGCACACTATCATTAGGCGAAAGAGAAAACTCATCGTATTCGGCTAAAATACCATCAACTATTCCGGAACATGAGTTGAGCGCGAATACTAGATGTAAGGGTGTATTGATTGTGTTTTCACCAGTATTGACAATATTAGCACTAACCCCCAAAATACCTTCCATGTGAGCGGTGTCTGAAATAACAGGGTCGTAATACCCAAATGATAAACTATAAGTTTGTGCTTTGCCCAACAAAGCACCAAGCATAAGTAAAAAGACTAATTTTCCTTTCATGACGATTAAGATTTAAAGCGATTATAAAGATACACTAAACATTTTAAAACAAAATTTAAATAATTAAATTATCTTACGCCTTCAAACTGAAAAAACTTATTAGCCATGAATATTTTACAAGAACTTATTCATTCAATGAATAGGGAGGAATTAAGAACATTCAGACTTATTTCTAATAGGGTCAAAACCTCCAACGTTCGAAAAGAGTTTCTTTTACTTTCATACTGCAAAAGATCAGGCCAATCGTATAACGAAGATAAAATTTCAAAAAAGCTTTATGGAACTAACAAGAATGCATTTTACAGACTGAAAAATAGGCTGCTTTTTAATCTTTTCAATAGTGTAACTTTCCAATACTTAAGTAAAGACAATGATTTGTCGACTTATAAGTTGATTTTGGTTGGTAAAAAAGTAAAGGAAAGAGGGCATTACGACTTGTGCTACACCATTTTTAAACTCGCTGAAAAAAAAGCTGAAAAACTAGAACTTTTTGAACTGCTTAATATTTTATATCTAGAAATCATCAAGCTATCGTACGAAAAGCCCGATATTGATGTTGAATCTTATTTAGTAAAGAGAAAAAGTAACAATCAAAAACTACAACAACTCAATGAAATAGAGGACGTCTTGGCTATCGTAAATTTTAAAATGAAAAAAGACCAAAACCACTCCAACATAAACCAAAAAACCATTAAGCTGCTAGAGAAAACCATTAATGATTACTCGGTTAATCCTGAGGTCTTAATAAGCCCTACGCTTAAATTAAAAATCATTCAAACCATTAGCAAATTACTGCTACAAAAGAAAATGTACGAAGAGCTTGAGACCTACCTAAAACAAAGCTATAAAGAGTGTGTTTCTTCAAATATTTTCACAGAAAAAACACATGAAGTGAAACTGCAGGTTTTAAGCTATCTAACAAACTGCTTGTTTAAAAATAAAAAATACGATGAGTCAATATCAACAGCACAAGAATTAAGAAACGCAATTAATGAATTCGACGGCGTTTTATACAATAAATACATATTTTACTACTACAATGGCCTTGTTATAAATTACTCGAAATTAGATAAAGATAAAGCCATTGACGTTTTACTGAAAGCGAAGAATGAAGACGCCATAAAGGCCTCCGATTACTATTACTTTTTCGTTTGTTCGAACTTAGCGCTTCAATATTTTGACAAGAAAAATTTTAAGCCTGCTATTAAAAATTTAAGTCGAATTATTCAGCATAAAAACTTCCTAAACTTTGATTTATCTTTTCAAATAAAAATAATCGCTGCAGAGTTAATTATTCGCTACGAAATTGGAGATTTTGACATACTTGAAATGAGAATAAAAAGCATTAAAACTCGCTTTAAAGACATCTTAACAAAGCCCCGGTATAATCGCGAAAAACTACTTATAAAGATCATTAGCAAGCTCATATATATTCAAAGAGCCGACTTAAACAAAAGCTTACGAAACGATATTAATCTAATCCTGTCCATTGCGACATCTGAAGAGGCAGAAGAAACAGATATCATTAACTACAACAAATGGCTAAGTGAAAATTTTTCAAGAAATTGAGTTCCACCCTTGTGCTATTAAAGGCTGATGGTTATCGTCTTTAGTAACAAATACGGCGCCAGCTGTTTGGTCAGTAATGTATCCAATTACCGTTAAATCAGAATCGTTTTTAATCTTATCGTAATTGTCTTGACTAATTGTAAACAGTAGCTCATAATCTTCTCCCCCACTTAAGGCACATGTAGCAGCATTAAGGCTAAGCTCTTCGGCAGTAGAAATGGCTGAGAAATCGATTGGTAATTTATCTTCGTATACAGCGCATCCAACATTAGAATTTTTGCATAAATGCAAAAGCTCAGAAGATAAGCCATCAGAAATATCAATCATAGATGTTGGCACAATATTTTTACTCTTTAAAATCTCAACAATATCTTTTCTAGCCTCAGGTTTTAGTTGTCTTTGAAGAATATAATCTTTGTTTTCTAAGTCAGGTTGCATATTTGGATTAGCCTCAAAAACTTGTTTTTCTCTATTCAGAATCTGTAATCCAAGGTAAGCCGAGCCTAAATCACCAGAAACAATAATTAAATCGTGCTCTTTAGCCCCACTTCTATATGCTACAGCCTCCTTTGACACTTCTCCAATAGCCGTAATGCTTAAGCACAATCCTGAAGTTGATGAGGTGGTGTCCCCTCCTACTAAGTCAACTTTATAGTTTTCACAGGCCAAACGAATACCTTCATAAAGCTCCTCTACGGCCTCTAAAGGGAACCTGTTTGAGATGGCAAGACTTACTGTAATTTGCTTGGCTATACCGTTCATGGCGTAAATGTCTGATAAGTTAACGATGACGGATTTATAGCCCAAATGCTTCAATGGAGTGTATGTTAAATCGAAATGAACGCCTTCAATCAGCATATCCGTCGTTACTAAACTGTAGGAATCTCCATTGTCAAGCACAGCGCAATCGTCTCCAACACCTTTGACAGTTGAAGGGTTATTTAGACTGATGTCCTTGGTTAAATATTCAATTAATCCGAACTCTCCCAATTCAGAAATGGGTGTTCTTTTAGGTGTTTTATCTTCTAATAAACTCATTCTGCAAAAGTAATAGTATTTATAACATATACGATTGCGCTCTTTTCATGGTGTTATCATGTAATAATTTCATAATTTTGCAGTTAAATTCATACTTAACTATTTAAACGTGATTCAAGTAACTAAACAAGCAAAAGAAAAGTTATTGTCTCTCATGGCAGAAGAAGGTCATGACGCTAGCTCATTTGTAAGGGTTGGAGTAAATAGTGGCGGATGCTCTGGGCTATCTTACGACCTAGGATTCGATAAAAAAGAAAAAGAAGACGATAAATCCTTTGAAGATAATGGAATTAAAATAGTGGTAAACAAGAAAAGTTACCTCTATCTAATTGGCACTACCTTGGAATATTCAGGCGGATTAAACGGTAAAGGATTTGTATTTAACAACCCTAACGCCAGCAGAACATGTGGTTGCGGAGAAAGTTTTTCAGTTTAATTTATTACATTAAAAATCTTGTCAGAAGAAGAAAAAATATTAGAAGAAGTTACGGGAGCAGACTATAAGTACGGTTTCACTACAGACATCGAAAGTGACACCATAGCCAAAGGCCTTAACGAAGATGTAATTAGGTTAATCTCAAGTAAAAAAGAAGAGCCAGAGTGGCTGCTTAATTACAGGCTAAAAGCCTTCGAAACGTGGAAAAAAATGAAAGAACCTGATTGGGCAAACATTCACTATGTTAAACCCAATTACCAAGACATTATTTACTACGCCGCCCCAAAACAAAAAAAGAAATTGAATAGTCTCGATGATCTAGATCCAGAGATGAAAAAGACTTTTGATAAGCTCGGGATTTCGATTAATGAGCAAAAAAAGTTAGCAGGTGTTGCAGTAGACTTTGTGATGGATAGTGTGTCTGTTGCCACAAGTTTCAAAGACAAGCTCGGCGAACTAGGCATAATCTTTTGCTCCATCAGTGAGGCAGTAAAAGAACATCCTGAACTCGTTAAAAAATACATCGGAACTGTCGTTCCTACATCAGATAACTTCTTTTCCGCATTAAACTCTGCCGTATTTACTGACGGCTCGTTTTGCTACATCCCAAAAGGCGTTAAATGCCCCATGGAACTGTCAACATATTTTCGAATAAACCAAGCAGGAACAGGACAATTCGAAAGAACACTACTTATTGCCGACGAAGGCAGTTATGTAAGTTACTTAGAAGGCTGTACAGCCCCAATGCGGGATGAAAATCAGCTGCATGCAGCAGTTGTAGAATTGATAGCAATGGACGATGCAGAAATAAAATATTCTACCGTTCAAAACTGGTACCCTGGCGATGCAAATGGTGTTGGTGGGGTGTTTAATTTTGTCACTAAACGAGGGATTTGCCACACCAGATCTAAAATTTCATGGACTCAAGTTGAAACTGGCTCTGCAGTAACATGGAAATACCCCTCATGCATACTAAAAGGAGACGGTTCTATTGGCGAATTTTACTCCGTTGCCGTAACCAATAACTACCAACAGGCAGACACTGGAACTAAAATGGTTCATCTTGGAAAAAACACTAAAAGCACGATTATTTCCAAAGGAATTTGTGCCGGCAAAAGCGAAGGCAGCTACAGAGGATTAGTAAAAATTCAAAAGGGAGCTGAAAACGCTAGAAACTTTTCTCAGTGCGACTCATTACTCATGGGCGATAAATGTGGCTCACATACCTTCCCCTACATTGAAGTAAAAAACAAATCTGCTAAAATTGAACACGAGGCAACCACCTCAAAAATTGGAGAAGATCAAATTTTTTATTGCAACCAAAGAGGTATTGGCACCGAAGAAGCTATTGCACTAATTGTAAATGGATATTGTAAAGACGTCCTTAATCAGTTGCCTATGGAATTTGCTGTAGAAGCACAAAAACTACTTGCTATTAGTTTAGAAGGTAGCGTAGGATAAAACTAAAAATATGTTAAAGATAAACAACTTAAAAGCCTCAATTGAAGGCAACAAAATACTAACAGGCATTACACTAGATGTCAATCCAGGCGAAGTACATGCCATCATGGGGCCAAACGGCTCTGGAAAAAGTACCTTATCGTCAGTGATTGCTGGCCGTGAAGAATATGAAATAGAAGACGGCTCCATTGAATTTAATGGCGAAAGTATAATGGATTTATCGCCAGAAGAGCGCGCTCACAAAGGCATATTTTTATCCTTTCAATACCCCATAGAAATTCCAGGAGTATCGGTTTCTAACTTCCTAAAAACGTCGCTGAACGAAAGTAGAAAAGCACAGGGACTAGAGCCTATGCCTGCTGGAGATTTACTCAAAAAGATGCGAGAAAAAATGGAGCTTCTAGAAATCAAAAAAGGCTTTTTAAGCCGCTCATTAAACCAAGGATTTTCTGGTGGTGAGAAGAAAAGAAACGAAATTTTTCAGATGGCAATGCTTGAGCCAAAACTGGCCATATTAGACGAAACTGATTCTGGACTTGACATTGACGCATTGCGTATTGTAGCTAATGGTGTAAACATGCTAAAATCTAAGGATAATGCTACAATTGTTATAACCCACTATCAACGCCTATTGGATTACATAGTTCCTGACTTTGTTCATGTGCTTTACAATGGTAAAATTGTAAAATCTGGCACTAAAGATTTAGCCCTAGAGCTTGAAGAAAAAGGCTACGATTGGATAATAAAAGAATCTGAACAACTGTGAATTTAAAAGACAAACTCATACAGGCATATCAAGAGGCTGAAAACACCCTTTCCTTTCACCAAGAAAGAAAAGAGAGCATAGACCGTCTTGAGGAATTTGGATTTCCAACCGTAAAAGACGAAGAATGGAAATACACCAATTTATTGCCAATCATTAAAAATGAATATGCTCTTTCTGCTCAAGAAAGTATCGTCTCAAAAGAGTTGCTTAACGAATATATTTTAACTCAAACAGAGACTAATATTATTGTGTTTGTTAACGGTAAACTAAACCGCGAACTTTCCGATATAGACGCTGCTAACGCTACGATTTGCTCACTTTCTGAAGCCGAAAAAAATCACTCAGCAGTTGTTAAAAAATATTGGGGCAAGGCGCTTTCAGAAAATCCAGATAGCTTGGTGTCGTTAAACACCGCTCTCTCTAGTGAAGGTGTATTTATTCATGTGCCAAAAGGAACCGTTGTAGAAAAACCAATTCAAATTGTATACTTCTCTACTAATGTTTCAAGCGACTTATTTTTACAAACAAGAAACTTAATCGTAATAGAAGAAAACGCTCAGGTTCAAGTTACAGAAAGGCATCAAAACATTGACCAAAAAGAAGTCTTTACCAATTCAGTAACAGAAATTTTTGCCCATGACAATTCTCTTATCGATTTTTATAAAATACAAAACGACAAGCGTAACTGTTCACTAATAGACAACACCTGGGTAAAACAAGGTAAAAACTGTACATGTACGGTGGATACTTTTAGCTTTGGAGGAAAATTTATCCGAAACAACCTCAGTTTTATTCTCGATGGCCAGCATTCTGAAAGTAATATGAGAGGCATTACATTGATAGGAGAAAACCAATTGGTAGATCATCACACTCTTGTAGACCACGCCGTGCCAAACTGCCAAAGTAACGAAATGTATAAAGGGATTTTTGACGACAATGCAAAAGGTGTTTTCAACGGGAAAGTTATGGTGCGTCCAGATGCTCAAAAAACAAATGCCTTCCAGTCAAACAACAACCTTTTATTGACTGACTCCGCTTCAATAGACACCAAGCCACAGCTTGAAATATATGCCGATGATGTAGCGTGTAGCCATGGCTGTACGGTAGGTCAGCTTGATGATGACGCCTTATTTTATTTGCGTTCTAGAGGTATTCCTTACAAAGAGGCGCAAGCCATGTTGATGTATGCCTTCGCTAACGACGTGTTAAGTAATGTGAAAATTCCTGAGCTAAAGCAGAAAATCAACCGAATTATTGCTGAAAAGCTAGGTGTTCAAATTTATATTGAAGTCTAAAATATGCTAGATGTTTCTCAAATTCGTCAACAATTTCCAATACTTCACCAAGAAGTAAACGGTTACCCTCTTGTGTATTTAGACAATGGCGCAACAACACATAAGCCAAAAGTTGTCATTGATGCCATTCAGCACTATTACGAAAAACAAAATTCAAACATACACAGAGGCGTTCACTACCTTAGCCAATTGGCAACGGATGAGTATGAAGCGTCTCGAGAAACCGTTCGTCAGCACTTCAACGCCGATCATCTTCATGAAATCATTTTTACAAAAGGAAATACAGAGGCTATTAATTTAGTGGCCAACGGATTTCGCGCTTTGTTAAGCTCAACCGATGAGGTTTTAGTTTCGGCAATGGAGCACCATTCCAATATTGTACCCTGGCAAATGGCCTGCCAAAGCTCTGGCGCAACACTAAAAGTTATTCCCATGAATAGCAAAGGCGAATTAGATATGCTTGCATACCAAAACTTGCTTTCAAGCAATACTAAGGTGGTAGCCGTAAATCATATTTCTAACGCATTAGGAACAATAAATCCTGTTAAAGAAATCATACAATTGGCACATCAAGTAGGTGCAGCAGTATTAGTAGACGGTGCTCAATCAGGCCCTCACGCTCACATTGACGTTAAAGATTTAGATGCCGATTTTTATTGCATATCAGGACACAAAATTTACGGCCCCACAGGCATTGGCGCCTTGTACGGCAAAGAAGAATGGCTCAACAAATTACCACCATACCAAGGCGGTGGCGAGATGATAGCGACAGTTAGTTTTAAAGAAACAACTTATGCTGGCTTACCTCACAAGTTTGAAGCAGGCACCCCCAACATAGCGGGTGGAATAGCACTTAAAACAGCCATTGACTGGCTTAATGGCATTGGGCTAGAGAATGTTATGAAACATGAACATGAGCTGCTTGAGTATGCCACAAAAGAATTAGCCAAAATAGAAGGCATGCGATTCATTGGTGAAGCATCTAATAAAGCGGCCGTAATTTCCTTTTTAGTGGGCGACATACACCCTTACGATATGGGAATGATTCTAGACAAACTAGGCATAGCCGTAAGAACTGGACACCATTGCGCTCAACCTGTTATGGATGAATTTTGCATTCCGGGAACAATACGCGCTTCATTTGCCGTTTATAACACTAAAGAAGAAGTGGACAGATTGGTAGAAGGCGTTAAAAAAGCACAACAAATGCTATCCTAAATATGGCAAGTATAAAAGACATACAGCAAGATATTGTTGATGAGTTCGATATGTTCGAAGAGTGGATGGAAAAGTACGAGCACATCATCGAATTGGGCAAAACACTGCCTTTGATTGACGAAAATCATAAAACAGAAGACAACCTCATAAAAGGGTGCCAGTCTAGGGTATGGCTACACGCCGAAAAACAAGACAACACAGTAATGTTTACAGCCGATAGTGATGCCATTATGACTAAAGGAATAATCGCGCTGTTGGTCCGTACATTTTCTGGACAAAAAGCACAAGATATTGTTGAAGCAGATACCGATTTCATCAATCAAATTGGACTAAAAGAGCAACTTTCTCCAACAAGAGCAAACGGATTGGTTTCCATGGTCAAGCAAATGAAGCTTTACGCTTTGGCCTTCCAATCACAAAACTAATACCTATGAAAACAGAAGCAGAATTACAGGCAATTGGCGAAAAAGTAGTAGAACGAATATGTCAAATCTATGACCCAGAGATTCCTGTGAATATTTACGAATTGGGTTTAATCTACGACATTCAGGTAAGTGATGAATGTGACGTAGAAATAGAAATGACGCTTACCTCACCGAACTGTCCCGTTGCCGAAACTCTACCTGTTGAAGTAGAAGAAAAAGTAAAGGTAGTGGAGGAAGTGCGAAACGTAAAAGTAAACATCACTTTTGATCCGCCTTGGGACAAAGACATGATGAGTGAAGAAGCAAAACTAGAGCTTGGAATGCTGTAATGAGCGATGAAATTTTAAATAGAGTAGCCAATAGTGGCCTAATTACATTTGACCTTGAAGAGCACTATCCCAAAGGACAGCGGCACTGCATTGACATAAAACATTGGCTTTTTGAAGAACTTATTCTCAGAGAAAAAGACTTTAGACAAAAGGTAAGCAATTACGACTGGTCGCAACACAAAGAGCAATTTGTTTGCATCGATTGTACTGCCGATGCGATTGTTCCAGTCTGGGCTTATATGCTCATAGCAAGTGCTGTTGGTCAATATGCAAAAAAGGTTGTGAAAGGCAATTTAGAACAATTGGAAAGCGCCCTATTTCAAGAGCTTATTGACAAATTAGACCCGCAAGCCTTTGCCGATGAACGCGTCATTGTAAAAGGGTGTAGTAATCTGCCAGTTCCAGAAAGTGCCTATGTGGCCATTACCTCAAAGCTCAAGCCCGTTGCAAAAAGTATAATGTATGGAGAGGCCTGTTCCTCAGTCCCAATTTTTAAGAGAAAATGAACGAGCGCATTGAACAAATAAAAAAAGAAATTTCACCTTTCAGAAAGTTGTTACTGAGGCATCCTGTTTATCAGCAATTACGCCACTTAGACGATTTAAAAGTTTTAATGGAGCAACACGTCTTTGCGGTTTGGGATTTCATGGCACTGCTAAAGGCTTTACAACATGGCTTAACCAGCACAAATGCCCCTTGGATGCCCATAGGAAACCCTAAGACTCGCCGACTAATCAACGAGATTGTTTTGGAAGAAGAAAGCGATATCGATATTAAAGGAAATCCGGCTAGTCATTACGAAATGTATCTAGATGCAATGGAGCAATGCGAAGCGAATACGGAACAAGTAAAACGCTTCATTGCTCGCTTATTATCTGGCTATTCGCACAAAGAATTACTAAAATTTAATGTGGAACAAATTGAAGACTACACCCTTGAGTTTGTGAACACCACCTTCACTATTATTCACCGCGGAAAGCTTCACGAAATTGCTGCCGCCTTCACTTTTGGTAGAGAAGACCTTATTCCAGATATGTTCCGCTCGATAGTACACGACTTGGACAAGAACTTCCCTGGCAAACTAGACGCTTTACGCTATTACCTTGACAGGCACATTCAGTTGGATGAAGAAGTACACACCCCTTTAGCCATGCAAATGATTGAAGAATTATGCGGAGAGGATGCCACCAAATGGCAAGAGGCTAAAGAGGTTGCCAAAATCTGTCTAGTAGCGCGCATTAAATTGTGGGACGGTATAGAGCAAAGCATCAAAAAGAGGCAAATGGAAGAGGCAGTAAGCGTCTAGAGTTTTTCTACATTCCATTGTTCATTAGTTTATCAAACATAAAGCCCACAAGAGGGGCTTTTTTATTTTATTTGCACTAAACCCAATTATTCAAACACAAACAATTATGTTAAAAAGATTTATTACTCTATCAATGGCGCTGTGTTTCGGCTTTCTTACAGTAAAAGCTGATGAAGGAATGTGGCTGCCTCTATTGCTATCTGACAACGAAGCAGATATGCAAGCTGTTGGCCTCAAACTTACTGCCAGCGATATTTACGATATAAACAACTCCTCATTGAAAGATGCTGTGGTTTCTTTAGGCGGTTTTTGTACTGCCGAAATGGTTTCTGACCAAGGCTTATTATTGACCAATCACCACTGTGGTTTTGGTCAAATTCAGTCGCACTCTTCTGTAGGAAACGATTACTTGACGGATGGTTTCTGGGCCATGAACAAAAGCGAAGAATTAGAAAACGAAGGTTTATTCGTTTCATTTCTGGTAAAGATGGAAGACGTTACGCAACGAATGAACGCGGCCTTAGACTCTGTTTCTGACGAAGAAAGAGCAGGCGTAATTCGTAAATTATCGGCTGAAATTGTTGCAGAAGCAACAGACAGCACTCACTACAATGCTAGAGTAAAATCATTCTTTGGCGGAAACGACTTCTACCTAATGGTGTACGAAACATTTAACGATGTAAGATTAGTAGGTGCGCCCCCATCATCAATTGGTAAATACGGTGGCGATACGGACAACTGGATGTGGCCAAGACATACCGGTGATTTTGCACTATTCAGAGTGTATTGCGGTCCTGATGGAAAGCCTGCAGAATATTCTGAAGACAACGTTCCATACAAGCCAAAGCACCATTTCCCTATTTCATTGGACGGCGTGAAGGATGGCGACTATTCTATGATTATGGGCTTCCCAGGTTCTACTGACAGATACCTATCCTCTTGGGGTGTAAAGCAAGCCATAGACCAATACAACCCTACTGTTGTAAAAATTAGAGAACGAAAGCTAGGCGTTATGCGTACGCACATGGATGCAAAAGAAAAAGTACGCATTCAGTACGCTTCAAAGTACGCTAGAACTGCTAACTATTGGAAATACTACATTGGACAGACTAAAGGGCTAAAGCGCATGAACGTATATGAGCAAAAACAAGCTCTTGAAGCGCAGTTTGACGCTTGGGTAGATGCTGACGAAAGCAGAACAGAGAAGTACGGCGAGGCTTTGGATTTATTAGCTGACGGCTACTACGATAATGAAAAAATTAACGAAGTACGTATTTTCTTAAACGAAGCTGTTTTCCAAGGAGCTGAAGTATTCTACTTTGTATATCAAATACAAGACGCTATAAAGAATTTACCTGAAGATCCTAAAGCAAAGCGACTAGCTATAAACGAATTGAAAGATATAGCCCGTGAGCACTTCAAGGATTACAACAAAGATTTGGATCAAGATTTGTTTGCTGAATTATTAGAATTATACAACGATAATGTACCGTACAGCAAGCAGCCTGATGCTTTCGAAAAAGTAAGAACACACAACTACACCAAAGGCGATTGGCACAAATTTGCCGCTTACGTTTACAAAACATCCCCATTTGTAAGTCAAAGTAAATTCTTTGCTTTTCTAGAAAAACCATCGGTTTACAAGCTAGAAAAAGATTATGCCGTGCGTATGTTCAATTCTATTATGGACCACTACATGGAAAAAGTGCGTTCTAAGCGAATGGAAGTGCGCGATAAATTGAATAAAGGCGAAAGACTATACATTGCTGGTTTAAGAGAAATGATGCCAGACAAAAAGTTCTACCCTAACGCCAATTCTACCATGCGTTTGACCTACGGACAAGTAGGCGATTATACCCCTGGCGATGCCATGCACTACGATTATGTTACCACTTTTGACGGCTTAATGGCCAAGAAAGACAATTCAGACGATGAATTTATGGTGCCAGAACGTTTAGAAGAGCTTTACAACGCTAAAGACTACGGAAGATATGCTGACGAAAATGGAGACCTTATAATTAACTTTATTAGTGGAAACGACATTACAGGAGGAAACTCTGGTAGCCCAGTGCTTAATGCTTATGGCGAACTTATTGGTACTGCCTTTGATGGCAACTGGGAGGCTATGAGTGGCGATATCGCTTTTGAAAACGATATTCAGCGTACCATTTCGGTAGATGCACGTTACATTATGTTCATCATTGATAAGTTTGCTGGTGCAACTCACCTGATAGATGAGATGACTATTGCGCCCAACAGACCACGCCCATTAAGCCCAGAAGAGCAAGCGGCAAAAGATGCTAAAGACGCAATGACCGATCCATTAACGATTGTACAAAAACTAACGACTATCAATTACTTAGGAGAAGAAATTCCGGTGATTGAAATGCACTCTTTTGGTTCTGCCTTTGATTTGGCAGTTGCACAATTCGGTAGCAGCCCAGATAAAAAGTTTTTCTGGAGAGGAACCGTTTACACTACAGAAAAAAGATAATTAACCCCCTCCCTAATGAATACCTAAAAGCCCCGCCATTTGGTGGGGCTTTTTTGTTTAGTGCCGAACATTCTAAAAATCAAACCCTAAACTTAATACGAGGAGAAAAATTAAAATCTGTTTCATAATTATTTGGTAATGGATTCTAACGTATGGCTTTGATAACTGTATTTACTAGGCCCTATGTATGAGGCACATTTTGGGCTCTGCTTTTGTCGAAAAGTCAATTTACAATCTGGGTTAGCGCGCTTTTTGGGCAGTAAACCAATAAATTGATAAGACGCATTTATTAAATATGCCTCCTCTCCAACTGTTAAAAATATCTCATGAACAGAATCCGGAGTATTAATTAATAAGGCTTCAAATTCACATATATATGATGAATTGAAATAAAAGGTAAAATAGTCGTATTGACTCGTATCAACAGAGCCTAAACAGTCTTTAATCTGTTTTATTTTAGTGATATAGCCAGGATTTCCATTAGCTTGTAAACTGCACCATCCATTTCCAGATAAGATAAGGTAGTAATCTAAATCCAAGTTATCGGCTTGTTCTTCTTGCCCCAACACACATACTGGCAACAATAAAAGAAGAAGAAGTTTTTTCATCATATTCTAATTTTAATTTTAGGAGAAAAGTACACCGCCATAGTATATTCATTTACTGGATTGCTATTTTTGAAGGCAAGTCCTAACTTAACACCTACCGAAATTCGATTACCGTAATAAATGCCTGAATAAACACCAAAAGCAGGGAAATAGAAATCTTCACGAATGGCTAGAGTTGTAAAATTACCCCCATGCTCTAAAAAGAGTCTTTCATGTATTTTTTGGTCGAAAGAAACATACATCCAATAATGCAGAGAGTGTGCGGCCCCATCAATAGTGTACGCTATTTTCTCTCCAACAATTGTTTTTGCAATATTTGAGTCATAAGTATTCACCCCCACATTCCAATAATTGCCTTTTTGGTTTTTGTATTTAATACCAATAGAAGGCAAACCTACGCCTTGCTTAATCTCCAAATATAGCTTTCGGGATTTTTCCTCTTGCCCCAAAAGACAAGCGGGCAACAGTAAAAGAAGAAGTAGTTTTTTCATTTTAAAGTTTAAATTTAATTGAGGGTGCACAAACAAAGTATACCTTACCAAATAGAATGGGTGTTGTTAAATCAAGACCTATTGAAATCTTATTACCATAATAAAGTCCAGTAAATGCAGATAAAAAAGTGTATGCATCATCACCATCATCGAGTATAACAGTTTGCAAGCCAAAGTCACTTGTAAATTTATATTCTATTTTTTTCGTAAAAGAAAAATAGGGGCCTATTCTATAAAATTTATACCCATTTTTATTAAAAACTGACGGCATGTAATCAATTGTATTCACCCCCACATTCCAATAATTGCCTTTTTGGTTTTTGTATTTAATACCAATAGAAGGCAAACCTACGCCTTGCTTAATCTCAAAATATAGCTTTCGGGGT
Organism: Flavobacteriales bacterium; assembly: GCA_965661345.1. GTDB lineage: Bacteria > Bacteroidota > Bacteroidia > Flavobacteriales > UBA7312. The sequence goes on from CBFIDK010000009.1 coordinate 24,283, forward strand.
TTTTCCTCTTGCCCCAAAAGACAAGCGGGCAACAGTAAAAGAAGAAGTAGTTTTTTCATTATTTTAAGTTTATTCAGTTAATCTATAAATAAACTTGGGTTAAAGTCCATCAAACTTACTTTTTTTCTTTTAATTTAGGTTTATTTTGCATAATAATTAGTTGTGTTTTTATGAGGCTTTTTACCATAGACGATTTTATAGACTTATATTCTAAAAGTAGGCAAAGGGGATTTGATTATCTAATGTCGAAGCTTTCCTTTAATAAATTATCTAGAACAAAAAGTGCGTTTAACCAAGATGAAATAATACATTCAAATTGGTGGATTGTACCTTTGGTTAGAAAAAGATGGAATCGGTTAATCAGTGGAAATGAAAATATAATTTATGAAGAATTTCTAGTAAACGAAGTTCTTTCAAACGACAAAAAAATTAAGATGCTGTCTGTTGGCAGTGGCGTTTGTAGTCATGAACTGGTACTTGCAAAAAGTCCTCAATTTAAAGAAATCACATGTGTTGATTTAGCACAAAACAGGTTAAATGAAGCAAAAAAAATAGCCGATAAAAATGGGTTGAAAAACATTCAGTTTGAATGTGCAAATATTTATAACCATTTAAAAAAAGGGATTAAATATGACATCATATTTTTTCATCAATCCCTACATCACTTTGATTCTATTTCGGAGTTTATCTCTGATTCTATTTGTAATTCCTTAACTCCAAATGGAAAACTAATTATTAATGAGTTTGTAGGGTCAACGCGACTCCAATTTCCCAAAAATCAAGTTAAGGCCATTAATGACGCTTTGAAAATCATACCTAAAAAACATAGAAAACGGTTTAAAACAGCCTTGTATAAAAACAAGTTTTATGGCTCTGGACTAATCCGAATGATTCAGGCTGACCCTTCTGAATGCATTGATTCTATTAATATAATGCCTAGCATTTACAAGAGTTTTAATCCCCTTGTAGAAAAACCTTATGGTGGAAATATACTTATGAATGTATTGAAAGATATTTCTCATCATTTTGTCGAAATGAACGATGAAAAAGAAAAAATACTTTATGACTTATTCGAGTTTGAAGATGATTATTTGAAATCCAACACATCAGATTTCATTTTCGGAGTTTATCAAAAAAAGTCTTTCTAATAAGCTCTTTGGTTTCGTCCTTCCACGTAATAGACAAAAGATTTGTTAACTACTCTGTTGCCCCCTACTGTTGGGTAATCGCCTGTGAAGTACCAATCGCCTGTATTATTAGGGCAAGAGTCGTGCAAATCTTCAATAGTTTGGTAAATGATGTTTACCTCAGCATTAATGTCTTGTGGACGTAGCAAGTGGGCTATTTTTTCAGAAATCTGATCGGCACTGAAGGGTTTGTATATGGCCTGAACATGATTGACAGATTCGCTAGTTGGCAGTGCTAAGTCCGCCAAACACTTTTGGTAAACCTCATCTATAAGTCCTTCTTGTCCGCTTTCTTTTAACAATGCAATGGCAGCCTGAAAGGCAATAAAATCGCCCAGCTTAGCCATATCTATACCATAACAGTCGGGGTAACGAATCTGAGGCGCTGAGGACACAATAACAATCTTCTTGGGGTTTAGCCTATCCAGAATACGCAGAATACTTTGCTTTAAGGTTGTTCCTCTAACAATGCTATCGTCTATCATCACCAAATTGTCTGTTGGCTTTACGGTTCCATAGGTAACGTCGTAAACGTGTGCCACTAAATCGTCTCGGCTATCGTCTTGGGTAATAAAGGTCCTTAGTTTAGCGTCTTTGATGGCAATCTTTTCTGCGCGAATGTTTGCCGACATAATGTCTTTAATGGCCTCTTGCGTAGGGCTTTCCAATGCTAATATGGCTTTGGTTTTTTCTTCATTTAAGGCGCTATTCATGCCCTTCATCATACCATAAAAAGATACTTCTGCAGTATTGGGTATAAACGAAAATACCGTGTTTTTTAAATCGTAATTTATGCAATCGAGAATGGTTGGGCACAGTTTAAGTCCCAAACGCATTCGTTCTTTATAAATATCTTGGTCATTGCCCCTTGAAAAGTATATGCGCTCAAAAGAACAGGCTTTTCGTTCCAACTCAGGGATAATTGATACCTCTTCAAAACTGCCGTCTTTTTTAATAATTAGCGCATGGCCAGGTTTTAATTCCTTAATGCTTTCAACAGGCACATTAAAAGCCGTTTGTATCACTGGGCGTTCGGAAGTAGCCACTACCACCTCATCGTCTGCATAATAATAGGCCGGACGTATTCCAGCAGGGTCACGAAGCACAAAAGCATCTCCATGTCCAACAATGCCACTCATCACATAACCGCCATCCCAATGTTTGGAGGAGTTTACAAGAACTTCTTTCATATCCATTTCATCGGCAATAACTGATGAAATCTCTTTTTTGCTATACTGTTCTCTTTGGTCGTAATAGATGCGGTCATTTTCTACATCTAAGAAATGCCCTATTCTTTCCAAGATGGTTACGGTATCGGCTTTTTCTTTGGGGTGCTGCCCCAGCTCTACCAACTGATTAAATAGCTCATCTACGTTCGTCATGTTGAAGTTTCCAGCCAGCACCAAACTACGTGTCCGCCAATTGTTTTGACGTAAAAAAGGATGGCAGTGTTCTATGCTGTTGCCACCATAGGTGCCGTATCGTAAATGCCCTAAAAGTACTTCTCCAGTAAAGGCTAAATTTTCTTGAAGCCATTGAATGTCTTTAAACTTTTCGGGATCGTTTTGCTGTAAATTCACAAAGCGCTGATTAACGTAATCGAATAAATCTTGAATCGGCTTGCTAGCGTTAGAACGGTGACGACTAATGTATCGGCTTCCTACAGGAACATCTAGTTTGATAGTGGCTAAACCAGCACCATCTTGTCCTCTGTTGTGTTGCTTTTCCATTAGCAAGCACATTTTATTTATTCCGTAAAGGGGTGAGCCGTATTTTTCGGCATAAAACTCCAAAGGTTTGCGTAGTCTTAAAAAAGCAATTCCACATTCGTGTTTTATGGCGTCACTCATAGTGTTGTATTAGTTGAGAAGGCAAATGTAATTCATTTATAGTAAAAAGTCAGACTTTTTTATGCCCAACCAATCCAATACGTTTTTGTGCCAAATATCTTTTCCCTCCTGTTGGCTAAGAACACCCGTTTCTATGGCATAATCCAAAACTCTTCCAGGGTATGACGTTCCTACGCCTTCCATTTCCCCTAAGGGATATGGGTCGTCTAAGCCCATCATTATTTGGCTTGCTCCCACCCGCTTTTTAAGCAACTCTAATGTGTGGGTATCGTGTACTAAAGTATCAAAATATAGGTTTTTGTGCCCTAAGGTTTTTCTAGGGTCTTCTAATTTTTCGAATATGTCCGGACGGCCATCAAACCCTTGTATTCTTCTGCCGTAATTGGCAATGCCCAACATCCCGCCATGGGCAAAACTGGCACGTATGTTGTGGTATTTATTTGGTAGGTTTCGGAGTGTATAAAGGTGTAAGGTGTCGGCACATTGGGCCATCATCCATATCAAATGAAATCGCCAGTATTGGTTTTTTAATGCAATCATTTTCTCCCCATCATAAGGGTGAATTTGTAAGGCTAATCCATATTCATTTGCTAATTCGTAAATCGGGTCTACATCTGCTTCGGCGGTAGATAGCCATTCTCCATTTTTATTTAAAAAATGAGTGGGCAAGCAAAGTACTTTTAAGCCGAGTGTGTTTACACAGCGGTCAATCTCTTTTAGTGCATGATCCATGTACAAAGGCTGAACCACAAAACCACAAGTAAATTTATCCGGATGTTCGTGTTGAATAGACGCATTAAAGTCATTTTGAAAACGGATAGCATCGATACAATCTTGTTCTTCCCAACCGTTGCAGTAAAGCTGTGATAAACATAACATGACACCATGATCGATGTTATATTTTTGCATCCATTCTATTTTTTCTTTAATAAAAAAACTGGGTTCACTGATTGGTCTAAACCAATCGCCTTGTCGCATAAACTTTTTGTCATCATCAATCCAAAAAAGTTTCTTTTCCTTCAGAAATTTAGGAATCTGTGAGGGCTCTGGCAATATATGCCCATGTCCATTTATTCGCATATTTAAATATACTTTTTATCTGCCTCCATCACATGACCGCAATTGTCACAGGTACGCAATTCTTCGGACGAATAAAACTCTTTAAAACGCCCTAAAAAATCTTTTTCAATGTTTGTTAATGGAAAGCGATACTCATGCAGCTTATGGTTGCATTCATCACAAAACCACATCAGCCCGTCTGACATGGCGTCTTTTCTAACCATTTCTATTACCAGACCAACCGTGTTCTCTCCACGCATTGGCGAGTGCGGAATATTAGATGGCAACAAAAACATTTCACCTTCCTTAATCGGTATATCAACTGCTTTGCCGTCTTGCTGAATGCGAACATTTATATCGCCCTCAAGCTGATAAAAGAGTTCTTCACTTTCATTAAAATGATAGTCTTTTCGAGCATTGGGACCGCCAACAATCATGACAATGAAATCGCCTGCCTCTACATACAGGTTTTTATTTCCAACGGGTGGTTTGAGCAAATCTCTGTTGTCTTCAATCCATTGGTGTAAATTAAACGGTTGTTTGAATGACATAGGTATTGAAATTGATTAGTCAAGCAATTTACACAAATTTGGCTATTTTTGGCTTTATGAATTTAGACTTATCTAATAAAAATGCTCTGGTTTGTGGAAGCACCCAAGGAATTGGTAAATCTTCAGCTTTGACTTTAGCCAAAATGGGCGCAACGGTTTTTCTTATGTCAAGAAACGAGTCCTCTCTTCAGAGTGTTCTGAACGAGCTGGATACTTCAAAGGGGCAAAAGCACGCTTATTTCTGTGCTGATTTTTCGGATGTTGAAAGCGTGAAATCAGTGGCCAGCAAGCTAGACAGCTACGACATACATATACTCATCAATAATACAGGAGGACCGGCAGGCGGCCCTATTTCTGATGCTAAAACAGATGACTTTGAAGCCGCTTTTAGAATGCACTTGGTGTGTAATCAAATACTTAGTCAGGCCGTTTTGCCGAGCATGAAATCCGCATGTTATGGAAGAATTGTCAATGTTATTTCTACTTCTGTAAAAGTCCCGATTAATGGCTTAGGGGTTTCGAATACTATTCGTGGTGCAGTGGCTAGTTGGGCAAAAACAATGGCCAATGAAATGGGACAATTCGGCATCACCGTTAACAATGTATTGCCAGGATTTACCAACACCAACAGGCTTAAAGCACTGATAAGCAAAAAAGCTAAAGCTCAAAATACTTCTGAGGAAACTATTGCCAATGGTATGTTGGCCTCAGTCCCCGCTAATCGATTTGGTGAGGCTGAAGAAGTAGCAAATGCCATCGCCTTTTTATGCTCGCCAGCAGCAAGCTATATAAATGGCATCAATGTGCCAGTGGATGGTGGACGAACAGGAACGCTTTAAATTATAATCCAATGAAAAAAATACTGAACTACATTAACGGCGAACTCCTTGAACCCTGTTCTAAAACATACATCGACAATGAAAGTCCCGTTGATGGAAAGGTATTTTCTTTAGTGCCTGACAGCGATGAGAAAGATGTTGAAAAGGCTGTTGAAGCGGCTAAATCTGCTTTTCCATATTGGAGTGGCCTCAGCAAAAAAGAACGTCATGACTACATGATGCAATTAGCCGATGGTATTGAAAAGCGATTCGACGAAATGGTAATCGCTGAAAGTAAAGACAATGGAAAACCAGAATGGCTAGCCAAACAAGTGGATATTCCAAGAGCCTCAGAAAACCTTCGGTTTTTTGCTACGGCTTCTTTACACTTTGCCTCCCAAATGCACGATATGGACGGCAAAGCCATAAACTATACCCAAAGGCAAGCTATTGGAGTGGTGGGTTGCATTTCGCCGTGGAACTTGCCTATTTATCTATTCACTTGGAAGATTGCGCCGGCACTTGCTGCAGGAAATACGGTGGTAGCAAAGCCTTCTGAAGTAACGCCTTACACGGCTTATCTTCTGTCCGAAGTGTGTCAAGAAATTGGTTTCCCAAAAGGCGTGTTGAATATCGTTCACGGCTACGGCCACAAAGTAGGTGCTGCTATTACTAGCCACCCAGATACGCCCGTTATATCCTTCACAGGCGGTACGGTAACTGGTGCCAAAATTGCTGAAACTGCAGCTCCTATGTTCAAGAAATTGTCGCTTGAATTAGGGGGAAAAAACCCTAATATAATTTTTGCCGACGCTGATTTTGACGATGCCTTAGAAATGGCCTTAAAGGCTTCATTTAGAAACCAAGGTCAAATCTGTTTGTGTGGCTCACGGCTATTTGTGGAAGAATCCATTTACGAAGCTTTCAAAGATGCTTTTGTAAAGCGAACAAAAGCCTTAACCGTAGGAAACCCAAAAGAGAATAACGACTTAGGCGCAGTTGTTTCTAAAGATCATATGAACGCTGTTTTAGGAAAAATAGATTTAGCAAAAAAAGAAGGCGGCAACGTTTTATGTGGTGGAAATAGACTTGTGCTTGATGGCGAATTAAGTGGCGGTTATTACATAGAGCCAACCATTATTGAAGGCTTAAATCATATGTGCCGTACAAATCAGGAAGAGATTTTTGGTCCTGTTGTCAGCATAATGCCGTTTAAAAATGAGGAAGAAGTTATTGAAATGGCAAACAGTACGCGCTACGGTTTAGCCGCAAGCATATTTACTAAAGACATTAGCAAAGGCCACCGCGTGGCCGCCAAAATAGATTCAGGAATAGTTTGGATAAACACATGGATGATGCGCGACTTACGCATCCCTTTTGGAGGCATGAAAGACTCAGGCGTAGGCCGTGAAGGCGGTTTTAAATCCTTAGAGTTTTTTACAGAACCAAAAAATGTCTGCTTAAAAATCTAAAATTCGCCGCTACCTCCGCCCTCTTTAATATCATCATTTCGAATGTTGGTTCTGTTCTTAATGGCGTCAAACCTCAACTCTCCAAAAGTATATTTGAAGCTAACACCAATGGAACGAAAGACCGTATTTCTATTGCTGTACAAGTAGAAATCATCACCTTGAAGCTCTGTTTCAAAAGATTTGTATTTTTTGAACGGCTCAACAAATCTCAAACCAACAGAACCTTTGTTGTTGTTAAACTCTTTCTTGAATCCAAATGAAAACATTGAAAAGCCTGGTACATAACCTTGTGCCGTTTGGTTAGGTTGACGGAAAAAACCAAAGGTTTCTGCCTTATAGCCTTTTCCTATATTATAATTCCCTCCCATGTTCCAATTGAATAATATTCGTCCCAAATCGTTTGAAGTGGTTTGGTAGGTAAATAGGTTAAAGCCTGCTCTAAGACTAGCATCACCAAGCGTTATAGAACCGTAATAATTCAGCCCTATTGACAGGTTATCGCCTAAGTTTTGGTAAGAAGTAATGGCAGTATCCCCATTAAGTCTAACGTTAGACTCTATTAAATCATAGGTTTGTTTGGCAAAAAGGTAATAACTGCCTTTGTATTTTCGCGCAAAACTGTTGTACCCTACCTCTAGCTGGTGGGTCAGTTCTGGCTTCAAAAAAGGATTTCCTTCGTCTTGTGAAAACAGATCGGTATAAGATGTATTGGGATTAATGTATCTCATTCCAGGTCTTGAAATTCGTTTACTGTAGCTCGCTTTGATAGACTTGGTCATGTCTATTTTTTTAGATAAAATAAAGCTTGGCAATAAGGTGGTATATTCGTTTTCAAATTCGCCTTTGCTATTCTTCACCCAAGAATCATTTACTCGAGAATTCCACTGCCCCAAAATAAGTGTGTTTTCAGCTCTTAATCCTACAACTGCGCCCCATTTTTTTGTGAGTTCCCACTTGGTAGACAGATAGATTGACGCTACATTTTGGGTATAGTCAAACTGTTCTAAAGGTTGTAAATAGGATGCGCCTTGTAAAGTTGAATAATCGTTGACTAAATTTCTATTGATATACTTTGCTCCCACTTCAATAGTGTGTTTGTCTTTTAGAGGGTGAGTGTAGTCTATCTGATAAGTGTACGATAATGGGCTTCCATCATTTTTATTGATTATGCTATCGGTAGGACTTCCATTGACATACTGTTGATACACGTAATTGTCTTGGTCAGAAACATCCCCACCTAACTGAAAGGCTAAGCGCAATTCACGGTCTTCGTGGTCGCTAAATTTTTTGACATAGTCTGTGGTCCATTCATAGCCTAACATAAGGTTTTTCGAGTCGGTGTAGCGGCTGGTGTCGCTAATCTGATAGGCTAAGTTATCTAAAAAGTCATTTTCTAAAATCGAATCATAAAGGCTGTCGTTTGCCCATTCCATGTTTGTTTGCCTGTTGCCTCTAAATTGCACACTGGTCACTAAGCTGTTGTACGGATTTATGTCGTAATACATTTCAGAAGTTCCGCCAAAACCTATCCATTGCCCCTTGGTTTGGGCATTTTTAGTGAGGGTGGTTGTGTCTGCAAAATTAAACCGGTGATAGGTCTGTTCGCCTCCAAGTGGCCATCCGTATCTAATTCGTGCTCGAGCAGAAAAGCCAAATTTCCCTTTTCCATAATTAATGTCAAAAGATTGTTTGTTGACGCGTGTGCCCACAGAACCATTAATCGTACTCTTGAAGCCTGATATTTGTTTTTGTTGCGTAATAATATTTATAATTCCAGCTCCACCTTCGCCATCGTATTTAGCGGTTGGACTGGTAATCACCTCAACACTTTTGACTTGTTCTGCGGGTATCATCTGCAAGGCATCAGCCGCTGATCCTGAAAAAAATGTGGACTCTTTACCATTAACTAAAAATTTGATATTAGAAGAACCTCTTAGGTTCACATTACCTTCTAAGTCAACTGAAAGTAATGGGGTTTTACGCAATACATCGGTAGCATCATCTAGGCCTTCGTTGAGGTCGTTTTCAGCATTGTAAACAATTTTTTCCATCTTACTTTCGTAAACGGGCCTATCTTCGTTTATAGATACTTCTTTCAGATTTACTGCGCCAGGCTCAACCTTTACTTTCTTTAAATAGATGAATGTTTTGTTTTTATTTAGAGCTACCTCCACTCGCTTCTCTTCATAGCCCAAATAATTGACTAGGAAATAATACTCTGCCAAGCCTAAATTATTGAATTGAAAGCCGCCTTTTTCATCGGTTATGGTGCCTTCCATAAGAATGTCATTTTTTCGGAATAAACGCACATTCGCAAAAGGCAATTCCTCTCCAGATTTGGAATCTACAAGTTTACCACTAATTTGACCAGTATGCATCGCCGCATTTTTGCCGCTGAATCCACCCATGTCTGGACGTTGAGCAAAAACAAATGACGATAGTAAAAAAAGTGCAAGTGTTAGGTTAGTTTTCATGGGGCAAAAATAATGTTTTTGATTCACATCAAACATGAATAATTAATGCCTTTATATGTTCATCCTTAAACAAAAAAAAGCACCGTAAAATTACGGTGCTTTTTTTCTGTAACTGGCTGCTTTTTTTTAATGGTCAGCGTGCTCTTCACAATGTATTGAAGAGCCAGGGTAATACGCTGCTGGTACGGTATCCATTCCTACCACAACTGGCTCAAGAAGAGTGTCGCCATTGCTTTCTAAATCGGATAGCTCCGCGCCACAAAACTCACCCAGTTCCACTTCTATTTCTTGACCTTGTGCATTTTCCCAAGCGATATGACATTCGTGACAGTCGTCACTATTAGTACATGAGAATAAGAATCCCGCTGACAATACAATTATTACTTTTTTCATTTTGTTGATTTTAAATGGTTGAACTTAATTTAATAAAATACGATCTTCCTTCATGAGGAATGCCATAATTTTTTAGTCTCGATAAATGTGAGATATAGCTTTTATTGGTTATGTTTTTTACGCCTAGTGTTAGAGCAAAATCTGGACGGTTATTAAGCGCAATGTTAAATCCTAAATTTATCAGTCCATATTGCTCTGATACTGTTTCGTTTTGAGCGACCTTGTTTTGAGCTGAGTGGTAGGTATAATCAAAGAAAAGGTGGTGTAACTGTACCCTCTTTTGTCTTTTTTCAAAGTAATATTTTACAAGCGTTTGAAACTTATTTGCCGGCATCAAGGGTAGAAAATTATTTTCATTTTTTCCTTCTAGCAAAGTAATGGACTCTTCGATGTGCAGCTGATGTGCAAAATGTGGGTGGAAATGCAAGTTCATTTCAACTCCTTTTATTGAAACTTTGTCTTCTTGCTCATAGCGGTAAACGGGGTAATTATTGATTGTGCTATCTAGAGGATTAAGTGCTATAAAATCAGTAATAATGTGGTAATAAGGGTTGATGATTAGTCCTAAGTGCTGATTGGCCCATTCGTACGATAGATCCAGCTGATTTCCTTTCTCTGAAGTTAGATTAACCTCTCCTATTTCATAACGTTGTGTCCCGTGATGCACACCATTTGCTAATAGCTCTGAAAAATGAGGCGTTCTAAATGCTGAAGAATAACTTAGCCTGATATGCTGATTTTCACCTTTTTTAGAAACGCCTAAGGTAGCACTGTAGGCATTGAAATCTTTAGAAAAAGTACTGTTCGTTAGCTCAATGGAACGCGTGTCGTAGCGCAATCCTGCCTGAGAGGAGAACGACCCCTTATTGTATTCTAATAACGAAAACGCTCCAAAATCAGTGGTGGTTGCATCAGGCAATAGCTGAGTTCGCGCTGCCTTATTTTTAGTATTCATTAAAGCGGCTTGTGTTCCCAAAGTCCATTTAAACCGTTCAGTTATCGGCATGGAATAATCAAGGTTAAGTTGAGTAGAGCCTAATGTCATGTCTATTTCGGCTACTGTCCAGGCTTCAAATTCTTCTAATCGATTGGTTGAATTAGACAGAGTGGCTTTAAGCGTTTTCGTTCCAAAATAAAATTTGTTCTCTAGCTTAATTAAGTGCTGAGTGTTGAACTGTGTCGGACGTGTAGGGTATCTGTTTTGTGAGCTAGAGGTTAATTGTTGAATACTTGGCTCTTTGTCATGAGAGTGTCCAGGTAATCCTAAAATATTGTAATTGTACTGATAGCATAAATTCATTACCCAGTTCTCCATGTTGTAGCCTAAAGCCGTTTTGAGGGCTAAATTAGAATAGCGAGAATTGAATAAGTATCTTTTGTTTGGCAATTGATAGTCTGCAGCATTGCCGTATTCAACAAATGTATTTGATTTCAATTCTTTGTGGGTCCATTTTAAGCTAAGCTGATTGTTAAACCTCATGGATGAGGATTCAAAAGTTGAATTTATCTTGCTTTGTATTTTCTTCTGGCTAGTATAATTTTCGTCTGAAAAATACAATGCTCCGCCCAATGCATCAGCACCAAACATAATAGATGCTGGGCCTTTTACGAGTTCTACTTTTCCAATTCCTAAGTCGGTAAAGCCAATACCATGATCGCCGCCCCACTGTTGGTTTTCTACTCGAACTCCATTCATTAAAGTAACAACCCTCGTACCTGATAATCCTCGAACTACAATCTTCCTTATGCCATTTCCTGTTGAGATTGCTTCTACACCACTAATTTGAGCTAACCCTTCAACCAAATCAAAAGAAGAAGCGTTTAACTGGTTCATATTTACAGGCTGTATGTTAACAGTCTGATTAGTAGAAAGCTTCTGATTAAGTGAAGAAACAACCACTTCATCAATATCAATGTAAAGTTTTTCAAGCTGGACTGAAATATTATCGCCTTTCTTATAAATAAGGCTTTTCCCCTCGTACATTTCTTTGCTGAAATATATCAGCGTATTGGAAGGAATATCATAATTTAGCGTAAAATTTCCTTGACTATCTGTTTGTGTAAGAACAGACGTTGACGTAATGAGAACATCAACACCCGAAAGGGGCTGATTGTCATTGTTTTTAACCGTTCCGCTAATTTGAGCAAAGCAGTAAAAAGGAAATATTAGTAAAACCACTTGTTTTAACATATCTTGCAACAATGTTGCAAAAGTAGTGTTTTTTTTAAGATCAATTGATGAAAAAGAAAAGTTTTAGGCTTACGCCATTTCGACAAAAGGTATTAGATCTATTTAAAAATTCCGATCCGGCTTTAACTATCAAAGAAATCGAATTACAACTTGAATCCTTTGATAGAATAACATTATACAGAACACTAAAGTTATTTACAGAAAGTGGCGTCTTACACGAAATAACTCATCCGAACGAGAAAAGATATGCGCTTTGTAAAGAGCCTTGTGATGAGGACGGACATAATCACGAGCATTTGCACTTTCATTGTTCTAAATGTGAAAATACATTCTGCATAAACACCAAGGTTGTCCCCGTTAAACTAGATGGTTTTAAGGTTCAAACCGCTGAACTCAATGTCTTTGGCTTGTGTAAAAATTGCTGCTAGTAACACCTTTAAATGTGTAAGTACATCGTATAGTGGGGACCTATCCCTTTAATTTCATACAACGAGCCAATCTTAACAAACCCTAATGACTCATAAAATTCTATCGCGACTAAACGGGCTTTACACCATATCAAATCGCCTCTCTCTTGTTGTAAATCAACAATAGCTTTTCGCATTAGGTCGGTAGCTAAACCAAGCCTTCTGTATTCCGGGTGAGTTGCCATGCCTCTTAGCCTAAAGGCATTTTTAGAGGCTATTTCAACCATCGACTCAGGGTAGAACGTAGCTATACAAAGCGCCTCCGAATCCTTTAATACTGCATAATGAAAAGTGTTTTTATCATTATCTCTATCGTAATCCGTTGATTCTATGGGCTGTCCTGGTCGTAAAACTAAACTCCTCAGCGGACGAATATCTTCTGCTTGAACTCGTTGAATGGTCATGTAGCTAATTTAAATAATTACTACAAAATTGATTATTTTTGTACCAAATTTAAAACACCTTAAATAACAAGATACTTATGGAAATTGTAATGATAAAAAAAGTGGGCTGTGGTCCTTGCAAGACATTTGAACCCATAGTAAAAGCAGAAGCAGAAAAATATTCACTAGGTTTTAGACACATCATGCAAGAAGATATGCCAGAAGAAATAAGGCCCCCTTATTTTCCATATTTCTACCTGTATTCTGAAGGAGAAGTTATTGAACATTGGGGTGGGACAAGCGATAGAAAGCTTGAAAAAGTTCTCAAGCGTCACCTAGATAAATAAGCCCTATTTATTATAAAAAATGTTCATCACTATGGCGTGTGGCAAAGTGATGACGGATATAATGATTATTGCCAAAAACGGAACAGATATGTTTAATATTCCGTGGTATGCCAGTAGCACTAATACTGTTGTGAAAAAAATACTCAAAAAGGAATAAGGCAATAATAGTTTCAAAAAGTCCAAAACACTAAAATCAGTACGTTCAGACTTAAAAAATTGAAACTCTTGATTCATTACCATTATGGAGTGAAGAATGACAAAATACAGCGTAAAGCCAATTATAAAAGGAAAAAGATAAAAGGTTAAATGAATAAGCCCTATCAGGAATATTTCCGATGAAAAGCGTTTAAACGATAGTAAGTCAGAAAAAAACAAATACCCTATGGCTAAAACCGTAAATGCATTGGTTAGAGCATAAAACCAAAAGAAAATACGCTCATTATACACTACAGAAAAATCTTTTGTGTCTTGAAACAAGGCCGTTATATCCGCTAGTTCGTGTATGTTGTAATAGACTAAACTCGCTAATAACGCCAATCCCCAGCTAAAGAATAATAGTGTCCTCCACTTTAATTTTAGTTTAATGTCAACTAACTGAGACTCACCAAAGTGAAAAGCGGAAAGCAATAAAAAGATGACAAAACTAATTACAGGCTGCCAAAACCAAAGTAAAATAAATGCTAAAATAAGCCCCAAATAGATGGTGTAAAATTTGAGTTGTGACATTTTTCGTTTTCTAAAAAACAAAACATGATCTATTGCGCCATGTGGAATGCCAAAAAGTAAAATGAAAAAAGATGCTCCAAGGAGTTGATTGTTTAGTGGTATTTCTACAAAGGCTTGAAACACTAAGAATAGTGCATATATACAAACAACAAAGATGAATGTGAATCGATTCATAACCCTCTATAAATATTAAAGGCAGACTAAATAAATATCTAGTCTGCCTTTAAATTAACCAAAAACGATGATTGTTATTTTGATTCTGTTACGGCAATGTTATAAACTACCAAACCGAATCCGATTTTGTTAATAGCATCTGCAATGTTGTACCATAAGTCTACATCACTTGGACTCATAACACTGCTTAACCATCCGCCTTCCATACACATGTATCCGATTGGATAGATAGCCCATCCTACTAATACAAACCATGCTAGTGTACGAACACCTTTCTTGACTACTTCAGAATTACTCTTTTCAGCCAATTGTGCTACTTCACCAAACCATGCTGCGTACAAAATGTATATGTAACCTATTGTAGATATTACACCCCATTTTACTGAATGTGCTGTATCGCCACCTTCTGGGTTGAATGATTCACCGATATAACCGGCAACCAACATCCATACAGATGCAATAATTAATTTCCACAATAAACTCTTGGTAGCGCCGGCAGCCCTAGTAAGTAGATAAAATTCTACACACATTAGGGGTACTGTTAACGTCCAGTCTACATACCTAAAGAAAGTTGGATTATCTCCTGTTGCCATGTAATAATCACGCATGTAGAAGTAGTGTACTGCTGCAATACCTGTGATTAAACCTGAAATAAGAAGAGATAACTTCCACTTATCGTCTACACTGCCTCTTTCGAAGAAAAAGAATACAGATGCGGCAAACATTGCCATGTATCCGATAAAAAACGTGAAGCCTACATAATCGTCTGGCCTCATTACTTGAATGTCTAATAGCATAACTTGTTAATTTAATTAGTTAGTGGTACAAACATAAATAATTTTGTATAGCTTTTTAAAAAATTAGCTATACATTTTTTGTTTTTTAATGTTTTTTTTTGTGTTTACTCTAGTAATTGACTTATTAAAAAAATCTATATAAAACTATTTTTCTTGACCTATTTACGCTAATTTTATGCTCCAATTAACCCTAACAAGTGAAATTTAAGTACCTAAACACAAGCAAAAAGCTTCAATTTTATGCTATTGAAGAGGCTTCATTTGATGAAATTACGCTTTATGGAGACAGTGTTCCTGCGGGTTTTCCGTCCCCCGCTGACGACTATCTCGATATGGACTTAAACTTACACGATTACCTTGTTCAACACCCCTCTGCAACTTTCTGCGTTCGAGCCATTGGCGACTCAATGGTAGATGCTGGCATCCAAAGTTCTGACGTTATGGTTATAGACAGGGCTTTAACGCCTAAAAACAACGACATCATATTAGCTGTCGTTAACGGCGAGTTTACAGTAAAACGAATAAAGAAAAGCGAAGACGAGCTATACCTTATGCCAGCCAATGAGAACTACAAACCCATGAAGATTACAGAAGAAATGAACTTTCAAGTATGGGGAGTCGTAACCTTTATCATACACAAAGCCAATGCTAGCACTAGCGGATTGTAATAATTTTTACGCTTCGTGTGAGCGTGTATTTCAACCAAAATTAGAAGGAAAACCTATCTTGGTTCTCTCTAATAATGACGGCTGTGTTATAGCGCGAAGCAATGAAAGCAAGGCTTTGGGAATAAAAATGGGTGTTCCTGTATTTAAAGTGAAAAGCATAATACAACAACATAACGTTCATGTTTTTTCATCAAATTTCAGCTTGTACGGAGATTTATCAAAACGAGTAATGTCTACAATGCGACAAGAAGTAAAAGCTATGGAGGTCTATTCTATTGACGAAGCTTTTATGGACTTTACAGGCGAAGGAGATCCTCTTTCCAAAGGCATTGCTCTCAAACAAAAAGTAAAACAACACACAGGTATTCCAATTTCTATTGGTATTGCACCAACCAAAACGCTATGTAAAGTAGCGGGTCTGATTGCCAAAAAACACACCAAAACAGGCGTTTTTGTATTGGATAGCCCTGAGTTGATTAATAGAGCCTTGAATTGGCTGCCAGTAGAAGATCTTTGGGGAGTAGGAAGACGGCATGGGCGTATGCTGAAAAATATGGGTATAAACACTGCTCATGACCTTTGCCGGGCTGAAGAAAGCTGGGTAAAGCGTAGGTTGTCGGTTGTAGGGCTAAGAATGGTAAAAGAGCTCAAAGGCATTCCGTGTTTTCCATTAGACGAAAACTCTAGTAGAAAAAAGAACATTTGCACCTCTCGCTCTTTTGGAAAAAAAGTGACCGACATAAAGGGCCTCAAGGAAAGCCTAAGTAATTATGCTTCTAACTGCGCCTACAAACTGCGTAAACAAAAAAGCTGCGCGACAAGAGTTAGCTTATTTATACATACAAACCCCTTCAAGCCAACAGACAAACAGTACAAGGGTTTTACTTCTTTTATTCTGGACTCGCCAACTAACGACTCGATGGAGATTGTTCGCTTCGCACTAAAAGGTTTGGAAAAAATATATCGCCCCGGATACAACTATAAAAAGGCGGGCGTTATTGTCGGCGATATCGTTCCGCAACAGCAACAACAACTCAGCTTATTCGACTCTATAGATCGTCAGAAACAACAATCTGTAATGTCTACCCTCGATAAGATTAACGAAAAAATGGGGCGCGATAAAGTACGTCTGGCAGTACAAGGTCAGTCCAGAAAATGGAAAATGAAAAGAGAGAAACTCTCTCCGTCCTACTCCACTCGAATAGAAGAGTCGCTAGTAGTACAGCTCTAACAACAAAAGGATAGCAGCAAGCGTTTGATATGGATAAATTGTATTTTAGACCCCGCTAACTAATCAGAGTTTGAACATCCAACTACATACTTCATCACAATCGGTTGATTTAAAACAATGGAAACGTATTGGAAAAGACCGTAACCCTTTTCTATACATGCCTTTCAAGCAAGCTTTGGAAAAAAACCACACCGAGGGCATAAAGCATTTGTATTATATGGTAGATGAGGCTGACGACAACATCATAGGCTATGCTCAAAAATTTAGCTTAGGGGGAGGAAAAATAAGCGCGTATCAAAAAAGAAACAGTGTAAATAAAGGATTGGTTAGCTTTTTGTTAGGCTTGCTGAAACTAGATGTCGTAGTGGTCGGCAACGGCTTAATCACCAATGTAAATAATATTACAGCAAATAGTATCCGAAATAAGGATGAGTTCGTAACAGCTTTACTAGATAAAATTCGACTAAAGTTAAGCGCAGGTAAATTTATTATTCCTGATCATTTTTTCACCCATTTAGAGATTGAAAATCCCGAAGTGGTATTTCCAAAACTGATAAAAATAGAAATCGAAGAAGACATGAAATTACGCCTTTCTAAGGATTGGAAAAGCTTTGCAGACTATACCGATAGCTTAAAGAAAAAATACCGAACTAGACTGCGTGGAGTGATGGCGAAAAGCGATAGTGTAACGATAAGTTTACTGTCAAAAGACGATTTAATTAGGCATGAAGATAGAATTCAAGAGCTTTTTGATAACGTAAAGAAAAACTCCTCTTTTGGCGCTCTTACCTTTAATTCTAAAGTGTTTAAAGATTTAATAACACTAGAATGCCCTAAGAGTAAGGTTTACGGTCTGTTCCTAAAAAAAGAACTCATTGGTTTTTCATCAGAACTAATCGCAAACAATAATTTGTATTCTTATTTCATAGGGCTCGACTACACTTACAATCAAGAATATAGAATCTATGAGCGAATACTCAACGAAAGCATTAAGCACGGGATAGAATGCGGCGCTAAAGAGGTGATTTTTGGAAGAACTGCTGCTGAATTTAAAAGTAATGTTGGTGCTACTCCAGAAAAATCGCACATTTACATTCACCTACACGACCCTTTGTTGAGATGGGTATTGCGACCTATTCTTAGTAAAATTAAACCAAAGAAGTGGACCCAAAGGCATCCATTTAAAGTCACTTTGGGTTAATTATATGATTTAAAAAACCTTTTATTGCACTATATAATTCTTAATCTTCGGATTAATTTCTATTGGTTTATAAGAAAAAATCCCGCATTTTATTTTGGGCTTATCATTCTCAATAGTGTAATGTGTTCCAAAAAAAATATACAGAACAAAGGAGAAAACTATTGTATTAATCCCGATTAATCGAATCATTTTCCCGTTTAATTCGCCATGAATTAAGCTGGGGAACGGTTACTAATAACCCAAGGTTCTTAATGTAAAACGCCTCCTATTTCTGCTTCTTTAAGCAAAAAACGGTATGATAAGCCTACGGTAACTTGGTATTGAGTAGAAAACTGCGAGCCGTTCAAATCTTCATATAATGGCAGGTCTGCTGTTGCAAAATACGTAAACCCATTCTTTGAATAACTGAGCTGAGGCACGAACAACATTTTACTTAAACCTGTTGACTCTAACTCTACATTATAGTTTACTAGGTCAACTCCATGGGCGGCTTCTATTTCTCCAACGTGTTCATACTTTAGCTGAGCAGTAAGGCCAAAATTCTTTGGCAAACTTTTAGAAAAAAACACGCTCATACTTGAGTAATCGCCAAACTTTTCGCCAAGAGAATTAAATGCTTTTTTGATGAATAAGGAATTCGCAAAAACACTAAACTTCTTTTTTGGATATGTCCTAAAGATAAAGGCATAAAACATCGCGTCTTGGGAGCCATTGGTTAATTGGGCAATTGGAGGATTATAGGCATAGATGTCTCCAAATATTGGATTGGAGACAAGAAGGCTAGAGTCCGTATGGCTACCTATAGGAAGCTTCAAGCCGAGCCCTAATGTTAGTTCTGTTCTATGATTTTCTTTTTTAAAATTGAAGACATTATAGCGCGGAAATAATATCAAGTCCGATACGCCTGAAATAGAATAAGACTCGTTTCGGTTTACTACCGATTTATCTAAAAAATAGCCTAATGCTACTGACATGGTTAATTTTTCACTTAAGCCATAGTCCGTTCTAAAAAAAAGATAGTCGGACCTTAAAGTGTCGCTTAAAATGGATACAGTGTCTTTATTATTATTTGTTTTGAAAAGGTGTGAACTGATGTATTGATAACTCGTTGAAATTTCCATCTGATTTTCCAGTAACACTCCTGATGCGGCGGCTCCAGAAATCGGGCTGCCAGAGCCTCCTGAACAACACCCTTGAGAATACACTAAGTTGGCCGACAGCAATAAACAGCTGGCTAGTATTATTTTTTTCATGCTTTAATTTCTGTTATTTGTTAACTATAAACGACTTTGATTGATTTAAGTACTTTAAAAAATAAACCCCCTCAGAGAAATTAGAAAGGTCTATTGATGCTTTTGAGAAAAAATTATCCGCTTTGTACACTATCCTTCCTTGCGCGTTTACAATGCTCATTGAAAATGGTTCTTTGTACTTGCTATCAATCGTTAAATCTTGACTTACAGGATTAGGATATATCGTTAGATTTATGTCTTCTATTTGTTTGTCGTCAGAAATTCCGCTTATGGCACACTCAACCAAGGCCAAATCAATAGCGTCTTTAATTCCTTCGGACGAGCTGTTTTCATTATAAAACACTTTGCGTGTTTTACAGCCTAAAACAACAATTTTTGGCATTCCATCAACGCCGTAATCGCTCATGCTAATTAGTTCGCTTGAAAACTTCTTCACATCGCCCATTTGATAATTTTCAGACCAAGTTTGAATCACAGAGCATTCATGATCGGCATAATCATCCGCTATAAAAAACTTAACTTTTTCTGGGTCGTATTCTTTAGTAACGGAAAAGGCCGTAACAGGGTCGGCAATACAGGAAACACAAGGCATAACCCATGCAATGACAACGACATTTCCAGCATCAAGGTCTTGAAATAAATTATAACTTTCTCCATCACAATTAGTAACAGTAAAGTCTGTGGCTGTGCTTTGACCGTAAGACAAAACAGAAGAAGCTAGCGCTAGTACTATTATAAGTTTTTTCATTTTTTGGAAGGTGTTTAAAATAGTGTTTAATCTCTATCGTATTTACAACAGTGGTGTAAGTTATTATAGGTGTCATCATCTGCTTTATACTTTTCTGTATCGTAGCCAACTGAAGCTATCTTTTTTTGAATTTCATCTACATTGGTTTTTTCAGAATGAAATTTGACCACCATAATTTCTTTTTCAGAGTTCCATTTAGCAGAAATTACTCCCTCAACGGAATTAGCGGCAGTAATTATCTTTGTGTTGCACATGCCACAATTTCCTAAAACTCTAAACTTTTCTTTTACTTTATCTCCACCGGCATAAGCAACAGAAGAAACTAAAAATGCGATTAATAAAACGGATGTTAGTTTAAATATTCTCATAGCGTATATATTTTGTCAATTAGTAAGTGCAATTTATAAATTAATTCTTCAAAACGTGTTTTCAGGGCCAATTCCTCACTCCATTCCTTACTCGTTCAACGACAAAAATGAAGAATCTGTTAATGAATGTAAAAAAGAAATAAGGTCCTGTTTTTCATCATTAGTTAAAACAAAAGGCTGAATTAATGCGCTCTTGTTTTGATGATTTTTACCGCCTGTAGAATAGTGTTCAATCACTTCTTCTAAGGATGACATGCTCCCGTCGTGCATATAAGGGAGCGTAACAGCAATATTTCTGAGTGTTGGCACCTTAAAAATTGCCCTGTCTTTTTCCATTCCAAAAAGCCGCATGCGTCCACTATCTGGATAATGATCATACATACCATTGTTTGTTAGTTCTCCATTAGTGAAGTTGAACCCGCCATGGCATTCCGAACAGTAAAGCGTGTTAAAAAAGAGGTTTTTTCCGCGCTTTTGTGTTTCGTTTAATGCCGTTGAATCACCTTGAAAATGAAACTCATCGTAAGGGGAGTTTCCGCTTATTAGCGTCCTCTCATAAGCCGCTATGGCGTTAGTAATAACCCGTGGCGTTGGTTCGCTTCCATACGCTTCCATGGAAAGAGCAACATAGTCTTGATTTTTCTTCATCCTTTCAGCAACCAATATGATGTTAAAATCAAATTCATTTTTTTCATGAATCGGTATGTTTACTTGGGCTTCCAAGCTAGGATTCAGTCCGTCTAATAAAAACTTATCTTGATATGCAACATTGGTAAGCGTTGGCGTATTTCTTGACACTTCTTGTCCTCTTATGCCGACCCCTTTAGTTCTTCGGTCAGTAAATGCAAATTTTGGAATGTGGCAACTGGCGCATGATACGGTTGAATCTCTAGACAAAACCGTATCGAAGAATAGTTTTTTTCCTAAATCAACCCGACTTTGCGTTAGCTGATTGTCTTCCGGAATATATGGCTGCGGAAAGCCTTTCGGAATTAATAAATCGTAATCGGCTACAAACGATAGGAATAAACCCGCGAACAATAGGCTTCCAATTGTCAATAGCGACTTCATCGATTCACCGTAAACTGATGAGATTTTTGATAGCCATTACTAGATGTAAATACAGCAAAATACATACCGCTAGGCAGTTCCGATTTTACGAAGTAATTTCCTTCAAAATTAATGCCGTCTTCTTTTACAACTCTTCTCCCTTGCATATCAACAATTGACATACTGTATGTGGACTCAGGCAGCTTGTAAAACAGTACTGGGGCGTAAGGCATTGCGTAATTTGTATACACGTATGATGATTGTTCATCATTTAACTCTTGAAGATTGGTAGGAATGTCAGCAGTAAATACGGTCTCGTTATTTGTGTTGTTTGCAGCTGTATAATTTGGGGCTAACGCGCCGTGATTAAACCCAATGGTTGCAAAATCCATTTCGCCAAACCATCTGTCTACATTCACAAATAAAGGGATATTAATATGACCGTCTTCAACGACTATTGGTTCGTAAAAGTTTATTGAATCGATATTTCTTAACAATATATCTCCAAAAGACTCTATTTGAAATGCTTTATTAGGCGTTCCATCTCCAGTATTATCAACACTGCCGTGTAGCACTAAGAAAAAATATCCTGATGGCCAGCCCCAATCCATTGCTGGTGTTTTTGGTCCTAATGGATGAGAGGGCGGATAATTACTAGTGTTTCCATGGTTGGCATCATAGTCAACACCTAAATCGAATCGAATTGCTTCTACACTGTTTATGTCGTACGAACTATCAATAGGATAATTTGAAACATTTCCCTCACCTAAAATATATACATCGGTTAAAGGTGTTTCCTGTCCGCCATCATGAGTAATGATTATTGAAGATAAATAATATCTAGTTGAGGTAATTTTTACCACTCTTTGTTGATCATCAGTATAGTTTTGATCTAACGCAAATTCTTGTCCGTTAAACAGATGAGTTAGCTCTAGCGATAAGGTGTTTTGGGCTAGAGAAGTGAAAAATAATAATGTAAAAAGTGATGTTGTAAATTTCTGTTTCATAAGAGGTTAATATTTTAATTACCCGCAATTTACAAAAATAAAATCACAGCGTTTATAAACAGATTTAAAATATTACACGTTCAACAACACTTGTTGACAAAACGAAACACTAAAACTTATAAGAAATAACTCCTTAAAGCTTTACGATTTGCCCCTAAAAACTAGACCTAAACTGCTTTAAGAAACGTATATCATTCTCAAAAAATAGCCTGAGGTCATTTACTTGATATTTTAACATCGCTATTCTTTCAATACCCATGCCAAAGGCAAATCCGCTGTACTTATTTGGGTCAATGTTGCAATTTTTGAGTACGTTGGGATCTACCATACCGCAACCAAGAATTTCTAAATAACCAGTGTACTTACAAACATTACACCCTTTGCCCGAACAGATGTTACAAGACACATCTACTTCGGCGCTTGGTTCCGTAAAAGGAAAATAAGATGGCCTGAGTCTAATTTCTGTTTTATCGCCAAACATCTCTTTGGCGAAGTACAATAAGACCTGCTTTAAGTCAGCAAATGAAACGTTTTCATCAATGTATAATCCTTCAACTTGATGAAATATACAATGCGCACGTGCAGATATTGCCTCGTTTCTATATACCCTTCCTGGGGAAAGTGTTCGGATAGGCGGCGTGTTGTTTTCCATATACCTTACTTGCACTGAAGAGGTGTGTGTGCGTAAAAGTATATCAGGATTGGTCTGAATAAAAAAGGTGTCCTGCATGTCTCTTGCGGGGTGCTCTTCAGCTAGGTTGAGAGCTGTAAAGTTATGCCAATCGTCTTCTATTTCTGGCCCTTCGGATAAGGTAAAACCTATGCGGTTAAAAATTTCTACAATTTCATTTTTCACCAAAGACAAAGGGTGTCTGCTACCAATTGAGTCTTCTGTAACCGGCATTGTTAAATCAATATCAGAGGATATTTTTGCTGATTTGGTAAATGCGGTTTTTCCCTCTTCAAGTTTTAGTTGAATAGTTTGTTTTAGTTGATTTAGGGCTTGTCCAAAATCTTTCTTTTGGTCGTTCGGAACGTTTTTAAAATCTGCAAACAAATCATTCATTAGCCCTTTTTTCCCCAGAAATTTAATTCTGAATTGTTCTAATTCATCGGAATCTTTAGCTACAAATGAATTTACCTCGACTAAAAGCTTTTGGACCTTCTCTAACATATTACTGTATAATACTAACTTTCATTACCGCTTTTTCAAGAGGTAGATTATTTTTATTTCTCTTTAGGTTAGAAATTTTAGAAATAATTTCTAAGCCTTTCACCACTTCTCCAAACACAGTGTAACTGCCGTCCAAATGTGGAGTGCCGCCAACTGTTGAGTATATTTCTTTCTGAGTGTCTGTTAGCGACATGCCCATTCTTTTTTCAATCATTTCTATTCGTTGAGCATCATAAACCTGACCTTCTACTATATAAAACTGTGAGCCTGAAGATTCCTTTTTGGGGTTAACAGCATCTCCCATACGTGCTGCCGCTAAGGCGCCTTTCTTGTGAATAAGATTAGGGTTAAACTCCGCCGGTAAAGTGTAGCCTGGGCCACCATTTCCTATTTGTTGACTAGGGTTTTCTTCTTTTGAAATAGGGTCGCCTCCCTGAATCATAAAATTAGGAATCACTCTGTGAAATAGGGTGCCGTTGTAAAATTCTTTTTCTATTAGCTTTATAAAGTTGTCTCGGTGAATTGGTGTTTCATTGTAAAGCTCGGCAATCATTACGCCATGTTCCGTTTCTATCTTCACTTTTACTCTGTCTTGAGCAAATGATGAGACCGATAAAATTAGAGCAAATAGGGCGGTTAAAATTCGTTTCATATAATTGTTATCTTTGAATAAGCAAATAAACAAATAATCATTTACAAAATGAAGATAAGTAAAGTACTCATTCCGTTACTATTAGTGTTTACCTTAATTTCGTGTGGCGAAGACCCTATTACTAAAGGTGTCATCACTGTTTATGATAACGAAGGCAATACCGTTTCAGGCGCTACCGTTGTTCTTTCACAAGAAGAAATTTCCGGCGTTACTCAAACGAATGTTGTGAGCACTTTAGTATCTGATTATAACGGACAAACCGAACATATTTTAGAGTTAGAGGCATTAATGAATGTTACTGCCTTTACATTATCATCCTCTAATGATACCGTTTTACTAGGTTATAATGTTATTCGATTGGTTTATGGAAAGACCATCTATGTTGATGTAGAAATCCTTCCAACTAATTAAGAAAAATATTCAACAATAGCCTCTTTTATAAGTTTGTCTTGGTCTTTTGGGTTTAAATTTGGGAGTTTTTCTGTTGATTTCCAATGCGGCCAGCCCTCTTCATCATAACCCTCAAACTCATAGAATCCCCACTGACTTAATAATGCACAAACCGCAATATGAATTACATCTAACTTTTGGTTTTTGTTTAGCTTCAAATGTCCTTTGCCTAATTCTTGAATACCTATAAGAAACAAAATCCCTTGAAAATCTAAGTCGTCATCAAACCGTTTGTTTAGTTTCTCAACTAAATTATTCCATCTTAAATTTAATCCCTCATTCATCAAGCAAAAATACTACTTTTGAAGCGTTATGAACTACTTGGATATTATTTTGGTCATTCCTCTTTTGTGGGGGCTTTATAAGGGTGTATCGAAAGGTATAATTAAAGAACTCGCTTCATTAGTGGCTCTGATTATTGGTATTTATGGCGCGGTGCATTTTGCCGATAGTATTCAGCCGTATATTAAAAACTCCTTATCCATTGAATCGTCTTTTTTGCCAATATTATCGTTTGCCATTACCTTCATCGGTATTGTTTTAGTGGTGCGTGTCATTGGATTTATAGTGGATAAAATCATCAAATTGGTGGCCTTAGGTTTTATAAGTAGGGTTCTTGGTGGTGTATTTGGTGTGCTCAAAACTGCCTTTATAATAAGTGCCTTATTGCTCATTGTCAACACCTTTGACTACTACCTCAACTTGATTCCATTGGAACAAAAAAACGCTTCAGTATTGTACAGGCCTTTGTCCAATATGATTCCTTCCATTGCGCCAAACGTTAGCGATGGGAATTCTCTAATTAATGAAGCCGAGAAAATCTGGGAAGAGGCGGAACAAAAAATTAATCCTCAAGAATAGCAGCTATTCCTGGCAATACTTTTCCTTCTAGGTATTCAAGCATGGCTCCTCCTCCTGTTGAAACATAGCTTACCTTGTCCGCTAAACCATATTTATTGATGGCGGCCACCGAATCACCTCCACCTACCAATGTGTAAGTTCCATGTTGAGTAGCTTCAGATAATGCATCTGCAACAGCCTTAGTGCCATGAGAAAAGTTTTCCATTTCAAACACGCCCATTGGGCCGTTCCACAAAACAGTAGATGAATCAAGTACAACCTGAGAAAACTGTTTAGCCGTTTCTTGGCCGATATCTAAGCCCATATATCCAGATGGTATATTTTCAATGCTTGAGTTAGAAATTTTGGCTTCATTATCGAATTTATCGGCATTAACCGAATCGGTCGGAAGGTATAAATTAACTCCTTTTTCTTTGGCTTTTTGAATAATGTCTAGTGCAAGATCTAGTTTGTCGTCTTCTACTAATGAATTTCCGACATGGCCGCCTTTGGCTTTAATAAAAGTAAAGGTCATTCCACCACCAATGATTAAGTTGTCGACCTCATCCATTAAGCGTAAAATAATTGAAATTTTTGAGGATACTTTGGCGCCTCCTACTATGGCAGTAAAGGGCTTTTTTGCGCCGCCAGTAACCTTGTTTATGTTTTCAATTTCGTTAGACATCACGTAGCCAAAACATTTGTTTTTATCAAAAAACTGGGCAATGATTGCGGTTGAAGCATGCGCTCGGTGTGCGGTGCCAAACGCATCGTTAATATAAATGTCTCCGAGCTTCGAAAGCTCCTGAGCAAAGGAAACATCTCCAGCTGTTTCTTCTTTATAAAACCTTAAATTTTCTATGAGCAATACGTCGCCGCTTTTAAGAGAATTAGTCATGTCAACTACTTCTTCACCAACGCACTCATTGCTGAACTTTACCTCCTTTGAAAGTAATGTGCTCAAATGAGACACCAAATGCTTCATTGATAAACTTTCATCAGTTCCCTTTGGTCTACCCCTATGAGACATAAGTATTACTTTTCCGCCCTCGTTTATGATTTTAGTAATTGTCGGAAGAGTTGCGCGCATTCTTGTGTCGTCGGTAACATTGTAGTCAGCATCCATAGGAACGTTAAAGTCTACCCTAATTAATGCCCGTTTGTCTTGAAAAGAAAGGTTGTCTAAGGTCATTATATTGAAAATTTAGGCAAATGTATATTTTCTAAAAGTAATCTAAAAGGATTAATTCATTACCTTTGAAATCAAGTGATATAGGTCTATGCAATTCAAGGATATCCCTTCAAATATTAGAGTTAAAAACCAACTGCTTAATGCAGTTAGCAACAATAGACTTAGCCATGCTCATCTTTTTACGGGTGACGATGGCTCGTCTAATTTAGCTATGGCTCTCGCTTTTGCTCAGTACCTAATGTGTGAAAATAAAACAGAATCCGATTCTTGTGGGGTATGCCCAGCATGCATGAAATCCGATAAGCTAATTCACCCAGATTTACACTGTGTTTTTCCCGTAATCACTGGCAAGGGAACAAACCCGGTTAGCGATCATTTTATTGAAGAATGGAGGGGAGCAATTGCTTCCAATCCATATATGTCTGAAGAAGAATGGTACCTCAATCTTGGAGATACTAACAAGCAAGGTTTTATAAGCGTAAATGAAGCCCATGAACTGAGCAAAAAAACCGTGTTAAAGCCTTATGAAAACTCATACCGTGTAATTATCATTTGGCATGCCGAAAAGATGCACAGTCCTGCGGCAAATAAACTTCTAAAGCTGCTAGAGGAACCCCCAGAAAAAACCATTTTTATATTACTAACTATCTCTTCTGAGAGTTTGCTTGAAACTATCGTTTCGCGTTTACAGCAAACCACTATTGATCCGTGCGATGAACAAAGTTTGATTGCATTCCTCGTTGAAAAACATGGCGTAAGCACTAAAACGGCTTCAGAAATAAGCCCTTTATCTTCTGGTAATATTGGTCAGGCCATGAAGTTTATCAAAGGAAGTGAGCTGTTAGAACAAAATACCGAAGAGTTCCAAAACTGGATGCGAATGTGTTATAAAGCTCGTGTTGTAGAATTATCATCGTGGGTAGACATGATAAACCGATGGGGAAGGGAACAACAAAAGGGGTTTCTTCAATATGCATTACACATGGTGCGCGAAAGTTTAATTCGGAATTTTGCGGATTCATCCGTTCAAAAGGTAAGGGAAGAGGAAGAAAATTTCACTGCAAATTTTGCCCCATTTATTCACCAAAACAATGCTATTGAAATAATTGAAGAAATTGAGCTGGCGCATAAGCATATATCTAGGAATGGAAGCTCTAAATTTATTTTTATGGATTTGACATTAAAAATGGTTGTCCTTCTTCATGTTAAAAATATAACTTTGCAAGAAACTAACTAAGATATGGGTTGTTCAGGATGTTCGACAAAATCGTGTGGCAGCAGCCTTCCCAGAGGCTGTAAAAATAACGGAAACTGTGGCTCCGGAGGCTGTAACCAACTCTCTGTATTTAACTGGCTTTCTGATATTCAAATTTCAAACGAAAAAGAACAGTTTGATGGTGTTGAAATTCGGTTTAAAGGCAGTAGAAAAGAATTTTTCATAAACAAAGATAAACTGCCTCTAGTTGTTGGCGATGTTGTTGCGGTAGAAAGCAGTCCAGGTCATGATATTGGAGTTGTATCAATTGTCGGTGAGCTAACAAAACTTCAAATGAAAAAGAAGTTAAAATCATCTTCAACAGACGGCCTTAAAGCAATTTACAGAAAAGCAAGCGAAAAGGATATTGAAAAATGGCGTGAAGCAACAGCTTTAGAGGATTCCACCATGTATGGTGCAAGAAAAATTGCCGAATATTTAGGGCTTGAAATGAAGATTAGCGATGTGGAATATCAAGGAGATAAAACTAAAGCTACATTTTATTACACCGCCAAAGGTCGGGTTGATTTTAGAGAATTAGTTAAGCGCCTTTCCACGGAGTTTAGAATACGAATAGAAATGAAGCAAATAGGCGCCCGGCAAGAGTCTGCCAGATTAGGCGGTATTGGTGCTTGTGGAAGAGAACTGTGTTGCTCGTCTTGGTTAACGGATTTTAGAACAGTAAGCACCTCATCTGCTAGGTATCAACAATTGTCCATTAACCCCCAAAAATTAGCTGGTCAGTGCGGTAAATTAAAATGTTGTCTAAACTTTGAGCTTGATGGATATATGGAAGGAATTAAAGAATTTCCAAGTCCACAAACAAAGATCAAAACAAACGCTGGCAATTGTTCATTTGTTAAAATGGATATCTTTCAACGTAAAGTATGGTACGCCTATGACGACCCTTCAAAAGGCCCAATAGTTGAGCTTCCTTTGGATTATGTCAATGAGGTAATTGAAAAAAATAAAGACGGTATAATCATCGATAAACTTGAGCGCTTCGACACAAGCCTTGAACTAGAAAAAAACGATTACGAAAATGTTGTAGGCCAAGACAGTATTAGTCGATTTGATAATAAAAAGAAGCGTAAACATCCTAATAAGAAACGCTTCAAAAAACAAAAAACAAATACTAAATGATAAGAGGGGTATACATAGCGTTAATTGCTTTATTATTTGTCTCCTGCGATTCCAATAGGCTTTATGAAAAGAATATATCCATCGAAAACGATGTATGGAGCTTAAGTCAGGTTCCTAGTTTTGAATTTGAAAATACGGATACCGTCTCAGATGTACGGTTAATTGTAAATGTTCGTCATTCAAGCATCTATCCTTTTTCAAACTTATGGCTGTTTATACATACAGAATCTCCCGAAGGCACAAATAGTGTGGATACCCTAGAAACAACCTTATCGCAAAAAGACGGCAAATGGTTGGGCGATGGCCTCGGAGACATCTGGGATTTACAATCGGACTTTAAAACAGTATGCCTAGAAGAACCTGGAACCTATCGCTTTAAAATTGAACAAGCCATGAGACACGGTAACCTATCTAAAATTGAGGCCCTTCCTGGAGTAATGGAAATAGGTTTAAGGATTGAAAATGTAGAATAATTATGAAAGTTACTTCCATTAAACAAAAGGTTTTTTCCATATGGTTGGTTGTTCTAAGCCCAATCATATTATTAACGGTTATTTTGTACCTAACCTCTGTTGGATTTTTTGGTGCCTTGCCATCTTTTGAAGAGTTAGAAAGCCCAAAAAATAATTTAGCTACAGAAATTATATCATCTGACGGAGTAACCCTTGGGAAATACTTTTTTGAAAACAGAAGTAAGGTTACATATGACGAGATTTCACCAAAACTTGTACAAGCACTTATCGCTACAGAAGACATTAGGTTTAGAGAACATTCGGGTATTGATGTACGCGCTCTTTTAAGGGCTATAAAAGGGCAGTTAAGCGGAAGTAGTTCTGGAGGAGCTAGTACTATTACGCAGCAATTGGCTAAAATGCTATTCACCAAAACGCCCGCTTCTGGCTTTGAAAGGGTAATGCAAAAGTTCAAGGAATGGATAATCGCCGTAAAACTTGAGCGACAATACACTAAAGATGAAATTCTTACCATGTACCTCAATAGGTTTGACTTCATTAACAACGCAGTTGGTATCAAATCTGCTGCTCAAATATATTTCAATACAACACCCGCTGAATTATCCTTACAAGAATCTGCAATGTTAGTAGGAATGCTTAAAAACCCCTCACTATACAACCCAAACAGACGCGCTGAACTAACTGAAAGCAGAAGAAATGTAGTGCTCTCTCAAATGAATAAGTATAACTTTATTTCTGAAACTACATTCGATTCTATTTCTGCACTTCCTATTGTACTGGACTTTAAAAAGGCTAGCCACAATGAAGGCTTAGCGCCTTACCTAAGAGAGTACTTAAGAGGAGAATTAAAAAATTGGTGTGATAATAACCAAAAAGCAGATGGGTCAAATTACAATCTGTACACAGACGGCTTAAAGATTTACACTACCATAAATTCAAAAATGCAACAGTACGCTGAAGAAGCTGTACAAGTACATATGTCATCGCTTCAAGATGATTTTTTCACGCATTGGAAAGGGTATAGCAACGCGCCTTTTCCAAAAGAATTTGATAAAAAACAAATAGACAACATTCTGGAATTAGGCATGAAACGTTCTGAGCGATATAGAAAGCTCAAGGAAAACAATGTTTCATTAAGCGAAATAAAAAAAGTCTTTAGAGAAAAAGTTCCCATGTCAGTGTTTTCATGGAAAGGAGAAATTGACACCATTATGAGCCCTATGGACTCCATAAGGTATTACAAGTACTTTATCCACTCTGGGATGATGAGTATGGAGCCAAACACGGGTCACGTTAAAGCCTATGTAGGGGGAATTAACTACAAGCATTTTAAATATGACCATGTAAAAGTTGGTAAACGACAAGTGGGCTCTACCTTCAAACCGTTTTTATATGCCCTAGCACTGCAAGAAGGTTATTCACCCTGCTTTGAAGTTCCAAACGTACCTGTAGTATTTGAAAAAGAACAATGGGGCTTGCCTGAAAAAGATTGGGTTCCACGAAATTCAGACGATAAATACGAAGGCCTTATTATGAACCTAAAGTTTGGCTTAGCAAACTCAGTTAATACCATTACCGCTTACATAATGAAGCAGTTTGGCCCACATTCAGTCTTAGACTTGGCAATGAAAATGGGTATTACTAGTGACCTTTCTCCAGTGCCTTCAATTTGCTTAGGAACCTTTGACCTTTCTGTTTATGAGATGGTGGGAGCATACTCCACATTTGTAAATAAAGGAATCTGGACAGAGCCAATTATTGTTGAAAGAATAGAAGATAACAACGGTATATTACTGCAAGAATTTAGCCCTAAAACTAACGAAGCAATGAGTGAAAAAACCGCAGACCTCATGGTAAGAATGTTGCAAGGTGTTGTTGACGGAGTCTATAATCCTAGAGCAGATGTAACAATGGGTACTGGTGTTAGGTTAAGAAGAAAATATAAATTCGAAAATGAAATTGGCGGGAAAACTGGAACAACTCAGAATAATTCAGACGGCTGGTTTATGGGAATAACCCCAAATCTTGTAACGGGAGTTTGGTCAGGAAATGAAGATAGAAGTGTTCACTTCAGGACTACTTTCTATGGTCAGGGGGCAAATATGGCGCTGCCCATTTGGGCGGAATACATGAATAGAGTTTATAGTGACACTGCCAGTTTGGGTGTCTATCCTGAAAAATTTGATATCCCACAATCCATTGATTTAATTTCAGATTGTGGCTCAAAAGATAATGGAACAGTAAATTTTGAAGAAGAATTTTAATA
The DNA here is from genome assembly GCA_965661345.1 of Flavobacteriales bacterium. Taxonomy (GTDB): domain Bacteria; phylum Bacteroidota; class Bacteroidia; order Flavobacteriales; family UBA7312. The sequence continues at coordinate 56,143 of CBFIDK010000009.1, forward strand.
CTTAGAATATGATTAATAAAGAAGTGAGTTCGATTGATGAAGCCATTAGAGGCGTTGAAAGCAATATGACTTTCATGCTAGGTGGTTTTGGTCTTTGTGGTATTCCTGAAAATTGCATCGCCGCCCTGTCCGAATCAGGAATTAGCGGCTTAACCTGTATTTCAAACAATGCTGGTGTAGATGATTTTGGATTAGGATTACTGCTTCAAAAACGACAAATTAAGAAAATGATTTCCTCTTACGTTGGAGAAAATGCTGAGTTTGAACGCCAAATGCTAAGTGGCGAACTCGAAGTGGATCTTATACCACAAGGGTCGCTAGCGGAAAGGTGTAGAGCCGGAGGAGCGGGTATTCCTGCTTTTTTCACTCCAGCTGGCTATGGCACAGAGGTTGCTGAAGGAAAAGAAGTAAGAGAGTTTAACGGTCAGCCTCACATTCTTGAAACTGCCCTTGAGGCCGATTTTGCATTCGTTAAAGCTTGGAAAGGAGATACTGCTGGCAACTTGATATATAAAGGCACTGCACGAAACTTTAACCCCATGATGGCAATGGCAGGTAAAATAACTGTTGCTGAAGTGGAACATCTTGTGCCTGCAGGTGAGCTAGACCCAGCAAGTATTCATACGCCTGGCATATTTGTACAACGAATTTTTCAGGGGTCAAACTATGAGAAAAGAATCGAACAACGAACCGTTAGAACTAAAGAATAATGGGATTAGATAAAATAGGTATTGCAAAACGTATTGCAAAAGAATTAAAAGATGGCTACTACGTAAATTTAGGGATTGGCATTCCCACTCTAGTAGCTAATTATATTCCTGAAGGAATAAGTGTTGAATTTCAGTCTGAAAATGGTGTGTTGGGCATGGGTCCTTTTCCATTTGATGGTGATGAAGACGCCGATCTAATCAACGCCGGAAAACAAACCATTACCACTCTTGACGGAGCTGTATTTTTTGATTCTGCCACAAGTTTTTCAATGATAAGAGGTAAACATGTGCAACTAACAGTCTTAGGGGCCATGGAGGTTTCAGAGAATGGCGATATTGCCAATTGGAAAATTCCTGGTAAAATGGTTAAAGGAATGGGAGGAGCAATGGACTTGGTTGCTTCTGCTGATAATATAATAGTAGCAATGATGCACACCAATAAAGCTGGTGAAAGCAAGCTGTTGAAAACATGTAGTCTTCCTTTAACTGGTGTTGGTTGTGTTAAAAAAATTGTCACCAATTTAGCAGTAATCGAAGTGGTTTCGGAAGGCTTTAAGCTAATCGAACGGGCACCTGGTATTAGTGTTGAAGAGATTCAGAACGCTACAGAAGGACATTTGATTATTGAAGGCGCAATCCCAGAAATGGATATATAAAAAAGATGCCAGAGCGTTAACTCTGGCATCCCACTTAACCTTAACAAGTTCATTTATGAAGCGTAAGCGACATTAGCTTTAAGTACTACAAATCTATAACGAACTTAACTCTTAAAAAAGTATTTTTCGACGACTCATTAAATTATTAGATGTACAGGTATTTTGAGCAGATGAACTGATTTTTAGTAGTCTTTTATCTCCTTTTCTAACAAAAAAAGATGCCAGAGCGTTAACTCTGGCATCCCACTTAACCTTAACAAGTTCATTTATGAAGCGTAAGCCTCATTGCTTTAAGAACTATAAATCTATAACGAACTTATCTCTTAAAAAAGTATTTTTCGACGACTCATTAAATTATTAGATGTACAAGCGTTTTGAGCAGATGAACTGATTTTCATGAGCATTTTATCTCATTTTTATAACAAAAAAAGATGCCAGAGCGTTAACTCTGGCATCCCACTTAACCTTAACAAGTTCATTTATGAAGCGTAAGCTATCATTACTTTAAGAACAACAAATGTATAACGAACTTTGCCCTTAAAAAAGTGATTTTTGACGACTCATTAAATTATTGGATAGACTGGTCTTATTGCAAGATGAATGAAAAAAGAAGGCTACGCTTTTTGGGTATTCTTCTTAATATTCTCCTTTTTGCCTTCAGGAATAGCAGAAATTAATCGCTGAGTGTATGGTGTTTTTGCTTCAGAATAAATTTGATCGGCGTCTCCCATTTCTTCAATTTTACCATTTTGCATCACTACCATTCTGTCGCTCATGTATTTAACAACAGATAAGTCATGAGAAATGAATATGTAAGTAAGGCCAAACTCTTGCTTCAAATCGTTTAGTAGATTGAGCACCTGGGCTTGGACGGATACATCTAGGGCGGATACTGACTCATCACAAATAATAAACTTGGGATTGACGGCTAATGCTCGTGCAATACCTATTCGTTGACGCTGACCACCAGAAAACTCATGTGGATAACGG
>CBFIDK010000010.1:0-55324 GCA_965661345.1 Flavobacteriales bacterium
GACCAAGCCTGTACTTCTTTATAAACTGGCTTTATTGTATCTTCAGATGCATCAAATGGTAAATAGTCAATCAATTCTCCATTGTATTCGTAATGGGTACAAACCTTAATGGATTCTAAGTTACTAAGTACATCTGCCTTCATCATCATTAATTTAGTAACGCCATTGATGGCAATTGCGTATTTCAAAGCTGGTAAATCAATCCATCCACATCTTCTTTTTCTTCCTGTTGTTGCTCCAAACTCATTACCTACTTTACCAATAAACTCGCCTACTTCATCAAATAATTCAGTAGGGAAGGGGCCACTTCCAACTCTAGTGCAATAAGCTTTAAAAATGCCGTATACGTCTTTAATTTTGTTGGGAGCAATTCCTAATCCAGTGCAGGCTCCGGCAGAAATAGTATTTGAAGAAGTTACAAATGGATAAGATCCGAAATCAATATCGAGTAGAGTGCCTTGAGCACCTTCGGCTAATATTTTTTTACCGTCTTTTTGGGCTTTATGGAGGTAGTGTTCGCTATCAATATGTTGGAAAGATTTTAAGGTTTCAATGCCTTCAAACCATTCCTCTTCAAGCTTCTTTAGGTCAAAATCCATGAAGTCATCGTTCAATAAACGACTGTGCTTTTCAACGAGTTTATCGTAGCTATTTTTAAAGTTTTCTGAAGAAATGTCACCAACTCTTAAACCGTTTCTTCCTGTTTTGTCCATGTAAGTAGGACCTATTCCTTTTAGGGTAGATCCAATTTTACTTTTACCTTTTGATTTTTCTGATGCTGCATCTAAAATTTTGTGTGTCGGCAAAATAAGATGCGCTTTTTTAGAAATAAGTAATTTTGAAACTAAATCGATATTCATTTCATTTAGAGCATCAATCTCTTTTTTGAAGATAATTGGGTCAATAACTACACCATTTCCTACTATATTGATGGCATTTTCTCTAAAAATTCCTGAAGGTATAGTGTGTAAGACATGCTTAATGCCATCAAATTCTAGAGTATGCCCTGCATTTGGTCCCCCTTGAAAGCGTGCTATTATATCATAATCGTTAGTTAATACATCAACAATTTTACCTTTTCCTTCGTCTCCCCATTGAAGGCCTAACAATACATCTACGGACATTTATTTTTTATTTAGTTGATTGACATTTTTCGCAAACACCATATAAGTTTAGAGAATGGTTATTCACTTCAAATTTTAATAATTCTTGAACGGTATTTTTTATATTTTGAATTCTTGGGTCACAAAACTCAGTTACTGAATTGCAACTCGAACAAATCAGATGGTCATGCTGACCACTGACTAATGATTTTTCATATTGAGATTGGTTTTTTCCAAACTGGTGTTTTCTGACTAATTTACAATCCATTAAAAGTTCAATAGTGTTGTAAAGTGTAGCTCTACTAACTCTGTACTTTTTGTTTTTCATCTTGATATAGAGTGTTTCTATATCAAAGTGTCCTTTATGGTCGTAAATTTCTTGCAGTATAGCAAAGCGTTCTGGAGTTTTACGTTGGCCGTTTTTCTCAAGATATTGAGTGAAAATTTCTAGAACTGATGATGTCGATACTACTTTAGACATTTTGAGCTAATGTTAAGCGTAAAAATAACTTTTTTTTGAGAAGAAAGATTAGTAATTTATTAACACTTTTTAAAGACGAACTACCGACTCAACCCCTTCAATATTTTCTAATTTGTTAATAAGATTTTCTAGATGGATTTTATTGATAACCAATACTGATATTAGTCCTTCAAAAACACCATCATTGGATTTTATATTTATTGAAGAAATATTTACATTCATTTCGTTTGAAATGAGCTTTGTAATTTTGTTTACTAAGCCTATTTGATCGTAACCACTTACTTTTAAAACCGATGAATACTCTAAATTCTCAATGGTTGCCCATTTAGCAGGAATAATCCTGTAGGCGTATCTTGATTGTAACTGTATTGCATTGGGACAATTAACATTATGCACTTTAATGCCATCATTGATAGTTGTAAATCCAAAGATTTCATCGCCTTGAATTGAAGAACAACATTTAGCAAGTTTATAGTCTAATATTTGTTTATCGTCACCAAATATGATTACTGGATTATTTGTTTGAGTTTTTCTTTTCTCCTTACTACTGTTGTCTTTGTTGTAGATTTTTCTTTTAAGCAATCCATACCATCCTTGGTTTTTGGTGTTTACGTATGAACGAATGTGTTTATTGTTCAAAGCGCCTACACCAAACATATAATACATATCTAGACTATTTTTCAGGTTGAAATATTTTAACATTTCATTTTCTGTGTTATGGTCAAGCGTTACCTTAATGTGTCTTAATTTACGTCTAAGAATTTCTTTTCCTTCAGTAGCAATTTTCTTTTTCTCTTCTTTCAGAGAATTTTTTATTTTAGATTTTGCTCTAGAAGTTTTAACAAATGACAGCCAATCTTCTTTAGGAGTTTGCTTATTTGAGGTGATTATTTCAACTTGATCGCCACTTTTTAAAGTATATGAAAAAGGGACTAGCTTACCGTTAACTTTTGCACCCAAACATTTACTACCAACTTCTGTGTGAATTTCATAAGCAAAATCAATTGGAGAAGCATCTTTGGGTAAAGTTTTTAAGTCACCGTTTGGAGTAAAAATGAATATTTCTTCAGAAAATAAATTCATTTTGAAATCGTCAACGAAGTCAATGGCATTTATATTTGGACTTTCAAGAAGTTCTCTGATTCGATTTATCCAATTATCAAGATTAGATTCTTTGGCGCTGTCTTTATATTTCCAGTGAGCGGCAAATCCTTTTTCGGCAATATCGTCCATGCGTTCAGTACGAATTTGCACTTCTACCCATTTTCCATTTGGACCCATTACAGTTGTGTGTAAGGATTCATAACCATTGGCTTTTGGTGTAGATATCCAATCTCTTAAACGGTCTGGGTTAGGCTTGTAAAAATCAGTTACAATTGAATAAATTCTCCAACAATCTGATTTTTCATTTTCTTGAGATGAATTAACAATAATTCGAATAGCAAATTTGTCAAAAACTTCTTCGAATTCAACACCTTGTTTCAGCATTTTACTTCGAATAGAAAAAATAGATTTTGGTCGACCCTTTATACTGTAACTAAAACTCTGATTGTTTAACTCCTCTTTAATGGGTTGAATAAACTTATTGATATACCTTATTCGTGCTGCTTTACTTTGCGCTAACTTCTCAGAAATCGCTTTATAAATTTCTGATTTAGTGTACTTTAGACCTAAATCTTCAAGCTCTGTTTTAATAGCGTAAAGCCCTAGTCTGTGTGCAAGAGGGGCGTATAAGTACAAGGTTTCCGAAGCAATTTTGAGTTGCTTATGCTTAGGCATCGACGAGAGTGTTCGCATATTGTGCAAACGGTCTGCTAGCTTGATAAGAATTACTCTAATATCATCAGAAAGTGTAAGTAACATTTTTCTGAAGTTTTCGGCTTGCATAGACACATTTTGGTCATAAACTTCAGAAATCTTTGTAAGTCCATCTATGATACGGGCAACCTTTGAATCAAATAACCTTTCAATATCTTCTAAGGTGTAGTCGGTATCTTCAACAACATCGTGCAATAAAGAACAAATAATAGAGGTGGTGCTGAGGCCTATTTCCTTGGCTGCTATTCTAGCGACATCAATCGGATGATAAATATAAGGTTCTCCGGATTTTCTACGCATATCTTTATGAGCTTCTACAGCTATATTGAATGCTTTGCGTATAAGTTTTCTCTCTTCTATAGTAGTTTTATCACTACAGTCGCGTAGTAATCCTCTGTATCTGTTAAGGATTTCTTTTCTTTCATTATCTACGTTTATCGACTGCACTTTTAGACAAGTTTAAATATTAATAGCTGGGAGAACTTTTGTTCTTACTTCATCAAACCCAATTCTGATGCCATCTTTTTCACAATGGGCTTTCATAACAACAGTATCGCCATCATTTATAAACTTTCGTTCACTGCCATCAGGCATTGCTATAGGCTTAGTTCCTTTCCAAGATAATTCTAGCATTGAGCCGTATGCACTTTCATCATTTCCAGAAATAGTTCCTGATGCCATCATATCTCCAGCATGAATATCACATCCATTAATAGTGTGGTGTGCCAATTGCTGATTCATATTCCAATACATGTATTTATAATTGGATTTTGAAACGGTTTGAGGCTCAAAGCTATCAGAGCCAATTTGAACTTCTAAATTAATATCTATGTTTTTATTACCTGAAAATTTTAGGTAGGGTAGTACTTCGGGCTCTTGTTGTTCTCCTTCACATCTAAACGGCTCTAAGGCATCAAGAGTAACTATCCAAGGAGAAATCGAAGAGGCAAAGTTTTTCGCTAAAAATGGCCCTAATGGCACGTATTCCCATTTTTGAATATCACGAGCAGACCAATCGTTAAAAATGACCATACCAAAAATATAATCTTCAGTTTCTGAAATATCAATGTGTTGGCCAAGAGCTTTGCCTTCGCCAGTAATAAATGCCATTTCAAGTTCAAAATCTAATAATTTGCAAGGTCCAAAAACAGGACTAGTTGCATCAACAGGCATTTGTTGTCCTTTTGGCCTATAAATATCTTGCCCTGAAAGAATTATTGATGATGCTCGACCATGGTAACCAACTGGTATATGCAGCCAATTTGGTAAAAGTGCATTATCTGGATCTCTAAACATACAGCCTACATTATAGGCGTGTTGTCTGGAGGAATAGAAGTCTGTATAATCTCCTACTTTAACGGGCATTTGCATACTTACTTCATCTAAATCATGAAGCGCATCAGCTAATGTAGATTTATAGTTTTCATCTTGAAAAATAATAGAAAGCTGATTTCTTACAGCTCTCCAAGTCGTTTTATCCTTTTTCAAAAATGGATTTAAAACATCGCTATTGAATAGATTTTCAGTAAGGATGCCGTTGAATAAATCAAGTTCAAATACTTTTGACAAGTTTATGACGGTATTTCCTATTCGGCTAACAGCAACTTTAGAGCCATTAATATTTGCTATTCCAAAAGGAATATTCTGAATAGGAAAATCACTTCCAGCTGGAACTGAAATCCATGTTTTTAAAAGAGGGTTATTGGCTTCAATCATTGTTTTAAAATTTATATCAAAGCAAAGATATATAAACAAATCAAACCATTTATGAACTTTTCAAAAAGCTACTAACTATATTTGCAGGGTGAAATATTTAATCGTCTTCATATTTTCAATACAGTTGTGTTTTGGACAAAAAGCCGATAGTACTAAAGCATTTCGTTATGCGCTTGGTGCTGAGATTGTTATGTATTCTACAACTATGTATGCTTTAAATGATTTGTGGTATAAAGATTATCCCAGAAGTAGTTTTCATTGGTACAATGATAATGCCAATTGGTTACAAATGGATAAAATCGGACACGCCACAACAGCATATTCTGTAGGTTTACAAGGTAGAGACCTAATGTTATGGGTTGGTGTTCCTGAGAAAAAAGCTTTATGGTTTGGTGGACTTTACGGTTCATTTTTCTTGACTACTATTGAAATACTCGACGGTTTTTCAGAAGAATGGGGCGCTTCATGGGGAGATTTAATAGCAAACACATCTGGAACAGCTCTTTTTATTGGTCAAGAGTTATTATTTAAGGAGCAAAAAGTTCAACTGAAATATTCTTTTGCACCGACTGATTATGCAAAACAAAACCCCGATTTATTGGGTCAAAATTTTCTTCAACAATCAATCAAGGATTACAACGGCCAAGTGTATTGGTTGTCTTTTAATATAAATAGTATCAAAAAGACAAAACTTCCAGATTGGATAAATTTCGCTATTGGATATGGTGCTGACGGAATGCTTAACGGAAATCCTAATGAAGAAGATTCAAAAAGAGAATATTACATGAGTTTTGATATTGATTTGAGAAAAATAAAAACAAATTCATCTTTTCTAGATAAGACTCTGAAAATATTGAGTTTTGTTAAAGTGCCAATGCCTGCTTTGAAATTATCTGATAATAAAGTTGAATTTTACCCAATTCATTATGGACAATAGTATTATAGTGGGTGATACAGTTGACTTCCTTGACACGAATGGAGGAGGGGAAGTATTATCAATTAATGACAGTATAGCTAAAGTTCTTACAAAAGACGGTTTCGAAGAAGAACACAGAATTGATAAATTGGTAAAAGTTAATCACGCTTTAAACAAAACTTTAAAGTCTTCTTATATCCCGAGTGGGTTTAAGAAAACCAGTAAAAAACTAGAAAAGGATTCTATTTTTAAATCAAAAACTAAATTGGTTTGGGAAATAGATATTCATATTGAAAATCTAATCGAAAATTATTATCACCTGAGTAATTATCAAATAGTAAATTATCAGTTGGATAGATGTGAAGAAATACTTCACAAAGCTATCCAGTCCAAGATTCATAAACTTGTAATTATTCATGGAAAGGGGCAAGGTGTGTTAAGAAAAGAAGTACATCACTTGCTTTATTCTTTCAGATTAGATTTTAAAGATTCAGATTATTTGAAATATTCTGGCGGGGCAACCGATGTGTTTTTTAGATAAAAAAAAGGGTCAACCACAGTCGACCCTTTAAGTTAAGATTTCTTCAAAATTTAATTATTTATCAATCTAAATTCTGTTCGTCTATTTACTGAATGTTCACGTTCTGTACATGAAACACCATCAGAACATCTATTTTTAAGTCTTTTTTCTCCATAGCCGTTAGCTACCAAAAGACTTGAGTTCGTTCCTCTTTCTTGTAAATAATTAACTACTGCTTGTGCTCTTCTCTCGGAAAGTAATTGATTTGATTCATCACTACCTCTTGAATCTGTATGAGAAGTGATTTCGAGTTTAGCTGTTGGATTATTTGATAAAATAGGAAGTAATTTAGTATCAATAATATTTTTTGCTTCTGCTGTTAGAGTATAGCTATTTAAATTCCAATTTATTGGTAATACTTGATACTCTACAAGATTACAATCTACTTCTTTCCAACTAGTTAAACCACCTTTTTTTGATAAAACCTCTCTAGTAATTGTAACAAATTCAGCTGGGATTATTTCCTCTATTGTTTTTGCACCTTCAACTTTTACTGTTCTTGTAACTGTAGCATATTCAGCAGGAATAATTTCTTCAATTACTCTTGCTGGCTCTGTTATGACTTTACGTGTGTAAGAAGATTTTTGTTCAGTAATAGGGGTCTTTTGAGTAGTGGCATTTCGATTTAACCTTTTAGTATTTATAGTTTTGTATTCAGCAGGATACCCTTTATAACACCAAACTTTGCAATCATTTGGATTATCAGATTCACAATCTGGGTTTGAATTGCCCATCTCCCATTGAGCGTATTTAGGTTTAATCTCAATTGTTTCAGAATCATCGTTAAAGGTTGCAGGGTTAACTTTAAGTGAGTATGCACCATCTTTTTTAATGTATTCAACGGTTTCTTTACCCCATTTAGCAGGTATCACTTTTAGTTTTTTCTCCTCTGATTTAATGAGCACTTTTTCTGTTCTTTTTTCAAATTTTGCAGGGACAGTTTTGATGATTTTATAGGATGGTTTAATCTGGACTTTTACCTCCTCATTAACGTAAACATCAGGAGTTGTACACCTTACGTAACATTTTCCTGCTTCTGGGTTTGTTGGTAAATCTTGTGAGAACGAATTAATAGCAAATAGAGCTAATAATCCTAAAAATAGAATCTTTTTCATGCTTTAAGTGAGTTAGTTAATAAAAGTCAAATATAGAATAACTTTTTAAGTTACTTTATTTTTTTGACTCATTAATGATTAACTCGGATAATTGTTCAACACCAATATTTCCTTTTATAGCATTTACTAGAATATTTTTGTCTTTGTCTAGCAAATAAACCTTAGGTGTGCCGTTTATGTCATAAAGTTGTTTGATATATGGAAATGGCGTAACATAAAGGTCATTTTCTCTGTTATATTCACCGTCAACAAATGTCTTGAATTCGGCTACATTTATCCAATCTCCAATGTCATAGGTATTTATGAAATTCACCCATTTTTCACGGTCTAATTCTACCGATACTGCCATAACTGAAATGCTTATGCCATCTTTCAACCACTCATCATAATTTTGTTTTATAACAGGTATTTCTTTTTTACAGTGTCCACAATCAGGGTCGTAAAAAATAACCATTGTTAAATCAGTCGTAAGCTTATGTAAGTTATGTATTACATCTGAGGAATCTCTAAGTATCAGATTTGGCGCCTTAGAGCCTATCATTAATGGCTCAATTGTTTCAGCTCGCTCAATTATTTTAAACATTTGCACTTCATCGATCCAATCAACTTCATTTGTTGCGTAATGTTTTTTAACTAGATGAACGAAAACCTTTTCTAACCCCATTATTTTGGAACGCTCATAGGTGGAGGTTAGATAAGATACTAAGTACCTAAAAACTTTAGGGTTTGCTCTTGATTTTTCTATTAAAAAGTCGCAAGAAACAATTAGAGAGTCTGGTGTTTTTGCTGTAAGGTTTTGTAAATACGTATTGATTTTAGTGTGGAAAACGGGTGTTCTTAACATGCGTTCATCAGAAAAATCTAGGTTATCAAAAAAATGAGATTTATAATACCTAAATTGAAAGGTGCTATCAACTACACCATCACTACCAACTGGATTGTCAGGAATGTCAATTTCTTTACTTGCAAGTAGTATTTTGGCGAAAAGTAAGTCTGGGTTATTAGTTGTGAATTCTTCTTGAAAACGCATTACCGTTTCACCCATTTCTTTAATCTGCTGATCAATACTATTTTTTTCACTGTCAGGAGCAGATTCTTTTTTATTCTGAAGAGTTTTTAATGCATTTTGCTTTTCAGAAATGAATTGCATGTATCCATAAAATTTTTCGTTTTCAGTTGAGTTATTAAATCTCATACCGCCAATAAGATTATCTTTTGATGTAGAAAATGAAAAGTTATCTTCAGTAATCACTACCTCGAAATAATTCCCATCGGGAAGAACGACCATATACATACCATGATCCAATGCTTCCTCTCCTTCGAAAACGAATTTACCATTTGAATCGATTTCAGCCGTGTCCCTAGCGTATTGTTTATCTCCATAGTAGTAGGCCAACATGCACGTAGAATCATTTAAACCGGCAACTTGACCTTCGTAACGGTACCCTTGTGAAAAGGCACTATTAAATGTAAACAAAGCTACAAGCAGTAAAAAAGTGTTTTTTATCATAGGTGCAAAAATAATAGTTAAATCATAAAACTTAAACGAACATTTAATAAATCTATTTTTTCTTTTTGTTATTTTTTTTAAGATAAGCGTCAATTGAAACTGCTCCAATAATTAGTACTCCTCCAATATAAAATGATAAGTTCATGTTTTCTGATTCTCCAAAGATTAGAAGCGCAAGAAGAACACTGTATAAAGGTTCTAAATTCACAGCCATAATTACATTGTATGGAGATAAAAATTTCATTACTTCAACACTAACTACAAATGCAAAACTTGTACAAATTCCACCAAGTAGTATTAAATACATTATATCTTTTAAGCTTACATTAAGTTCGTTGAAATTGAAATCTTGAGAAAACAGTAAATAAATGGAAATCATTAAAAATCCGCCTAACATTTCAATAAGTGTTATTTTTTCAGCGCTTACTTTGTTTACATACATAGCATTAAGTATTGTAAATAATGTTGCTAAAAAAGCTGCAATTATTCCGTAAACAAATCCAAGCACATAAGTAAAGTCTGCCTTTAATGCTAAAGAAATTGCAAACAGAACTACAATACTTAGTATAAGTTCTCTTGCCTCAATTTTTCTCTTTAGAATTAACGGTTCAAGAAATGTAGAGAAAAGAGAGGAAGTTCCCATACACACTACTGCAACAGATACATTTGAAACTTTGATGCTTTCAAAGAAAAATAGCCAATGCGCTGCCACAACAAAACCTATACCAAGTAATTGAACAAAATTTTTCCTTGAAATTTCAAAATTTGATTTAACACATATATAGAGCAATAGAAAAACAAATGCAATAAGCATTCTATACCACACCAATACGGTTGAGCCACTATCAATCAATTTACCTAATATACCCGTAAAGCCAAGAAGTATGACAATCAAGTGCATGGATAATAAACTGTTTTTATGAATGAAATCCCTCAATTTTTTTCTAATTTTATCATGCAAATCAAACCGTTTGTTTTTAATAATACAAGTTAAATTATAATGATAGCATTAGTTTCCCCAGCAAAATCACTTGATTTTAATAATTCATCACCAACTTCTACGTTCAGCGAGCCTAATTTTTTGAATAAAAGTCAAGAGTTAGTGAATGTTTTAAAAACGTATTCACCGTCTCAAATTTCTAAACTCATGAAAATTAGTTTGGACTTAGGCAAATTAAATTGCGATAGGTATCAAGAATGGGGTAGACCTTTTAATTTAGATAATGCTAAACAATCGATTTTTGCATTTACAGGTGATGTTTATAAAGGCTTGGATGCCAATTCTATGACTGAAAAGAATTTAGACTTTTGTCAAAAACACTTTAGAATTTTGTCTGGATTGTATGGAATGCTTAAACCTCTTGACCTAATACAAGCTTACAGACTTGAAATGGGTACTAAAACGCAATTTAACAACGCTCATGACAATTTATATTCATTTTGGAAAGAAACCCTAACTAATAGTCTTAACGACGAATTAAAGGCTAGTAACTCAAGTTATGTGTTAAATTTAGCATCCAATGAATATTCAAAAGCTATAAATTTTAAGAACGTTGAGGCTGAAGTCATTTCGCCAGTTTTTAAAGACTGGAAGAATGGCGAATATAAAATCATTAGCTTTTATGCCAAAAAGGCTAGGGGATTAATGGGGCGATTTTTCATTAATAATGAGATTATGAAGCCAGAATTACTTAAAGGTTTTGATTATGAAGGTTATTCATATAATCATGAGTTATCCAACGATCAACCTTTCACTTTTACACGGAAATTGTAACAGAATTCTCTTTTTTAATCATGAAGACTGCCTACTATTTGGTCGTAAACTGTACTATTTTCCACAAAGAATTATGTTAATAACTTTTTTTCGAGGTGTTTTCTTTGAAAAAATTATATTTCTCTCTAGCAGCTTTTATTTGTTGAATTTCGCACTTCAACAGATGGTAAAACATCATCAGTTGAAGTTGGAGTTAAATTTATTTAGGAAAATCAAACATTATTATATAATGCTGATTATCTGATACTTACAAGATTTATTAAACGATAAAATGAACACTTTTATTTTTAAATATTAATTTTCTAAAATCATTTATAACATGATTGATTGCTTCTTTCGTAATGAGGTAAAATAGACGCAATGATTTAATATCAATAGCTTAAAAATTAATTGTCAATAATTATTATTGTTTTTTTCTCTTAAAAAAAGATTGACGATTGTATTTTTTTATAAATTGAACTCGATAAAAGAAACATATTAATTAATTAAAATTTTATAATTATGGCATTTTCGCACACTAATAGTAAAGGTCAAACTTATTACTTAAACTCTAAAGATGTAACTTTAAAGTCAACAGGAAGAGTTCAAACAATTTATTATTTCTCTAAAGATGAGCGTAGCACTGGCTTGGACGCTGTTCCTGCAGGAAAAACGGTTGTTGAAAACCCTAAAACTGGTCTTCCTTTCTTAAAGAAGGCATAGTTTATACTATAACTAGAATAAATAAAAGCCTCTTCAATCGAAGGGGCTTTTTTTATTTAATAGCTTTTATAATACTCTAGAACTAAAAAAGGTTAGTTTTGCAGCCTCATTAATCAACCTTTTAACATTTTGAAAAGTTTCTCAGAATTAGGGCTTTCTAAATCATTAATGCAAGTTCTTCCTGAACTTGGTTTTGAAACCCCTTCCCCTATACAAGAACAAGCAATACCTTTATTAATAGATAAGCCAAAAGACTTTATTGGATTGGCACAAACCGGAACTGGTAAAACAGCTGCTTTTGGTTTACCCTTACTAGATTGGGTAAATTCCGATGAGAGAACTACACAAGCGTTAATACTTTCTCCTACAAGAGAATTGGGTCAACAAATATCAGGTCAGCTTGAAATATTTGCTAAATACATGCCCAACATTCAGATTCAGTGTGTGTATGGTGGTGCTTCCATTGTGGTGCAAATGAAAGATATTAAACGAAAAACCCCTCAAATAGTTATTGCCACACCTGGTCGATTACTCGATTTAATGCGAAGAAAAGTCTTGGATTTATCCAGTGTTAAATTTGTAGTGCTAGATGAAGCGGATGAAATGCTTAACATGGGTTTTAAAGAAGACTTAGACGATATTCTTGCATATACTGGAGACTCAAAAAACACCTGGTTGTTCTCCGCAACAATGCCTAAAGAAATTAGAAACATTGTAAAAAATTACATGACTGATCCAGTAGAAGTTAAAGTATCTACTGGTAATCAAGTCAATGAAAATATTGAACATCAATATGCAGTGGTTAAATCTTCAGATAAATTTGAAGGATTAAAACGAGTATTGGATGTTGAAGAAGGTTTTAGAGGGGTAATATTTTGCCGAACGCGAATAAAAACCCAACAGCTTGCAGACGATCTAAACAAAAGTGGCTATCAAGCCGAAGCCTTGCACGGTGAATTATCACAAGCGCAAAGAGACAGAGTAATGAAGCGTTTTAAAAGTCATACGCTTCAAGTATTAGTAGCAACCGATGTAGCTGCTAGAGGAATTGATGTAAATGACTTAACGCACGTTATACATTATGCATTACCAGACGACTCTTCGTACTACACGCACAGAAGTGGACGTACAGCAAGAGCAGGTAAGAAAGGAATATCATTATCTTTATTAACCAATAGAGACATGAGAAAACTTGACAATCTGGAAAAAAGCTTAAAACTTAAAATCAATAAGATAAGTATTCCATCTGTTGAGGATATATTAAATATTCGTTTGACAACTTGGGCTAAACGAATTATGGATTTACCAGTAAAAAAGGATCTTAATGGAAAACTTCTTACTGAAATTCAAATGCTACTTGGCTCTATGAGTTTTGAAGAGCTAGTTGAAAAATTAGTTTCACAGGAAATCCAATCCTTGAACTATACTAATAATCGTAAAAACCTAAATGAAAGCGATAAAGCTTCCAAACGTTCTAGCAAAGATTCTAAGCGTTCTGAAAAGGGTAGAGGCGATAGACGTGACCGTTCGAAGTCTGATTTTGAACGAAAAGATGCTAGTAAAGAAAGAAAGTCATCAAAAAAAGGCACACGTTTCTTTATTAATGTGGGTAAAATGGATGGCGTTAGTAAATCTGATATGGTTGATTTCATTACGGAAACTGCTAAAATTCGTAAATCAGATATAGGCGACATCGATTTGCAAAAGAACTGTAGCTTCTTTGAAGTTGACAGCCGTCACTCTAAAAACATTACTAATAGTTTTAAAGGGATTTACATAGACGGAAGAGAATTAAGAGTTAATAGAGATTCAAAATAAACATATGGAATCAATTCGTAACATAGCAATTATTGCGCATGTTGACCATGGTAAGACTACATTAGTAGATAAGATTATTCAGTCGTGTGAAGTAATGGATAACAGAAAAGAGACTGGAGAACTTATTCTAGATAATAATGATTTAGAAAGAGAAAGAGGAATAACTATTCTTTCAAAAAACGTTTCAGTTACATATAAAGGTGTAAAAATTAATATCATTGATACTCCTGGTCACGCCGATTTTGGTGGTGAGGTAGAGCGAGTATTAAAAATGGCAGATGGTGTACTTTTATTAGTCGATGCTTTCGAAGGACCCATGCCACAAACACGATTTGTTCTAGGAAAAGCCATTGAGCTTGGACTTAAACCTATTGTAGTTGTAAACAAAGTGGATAAAGAAAATTGTACGCCTGACATTGTAAATGAAGCAGTGTTTGAATTAATGTTCAATTTAGACGCCGAAGAAGATCAATTGGATTTCAAAACTATTTATGGCTCATCTAAAATGGGCTGGATGAATACAGATTGGAAAACTCCTAATGACAATATTTTCCCATTGCTCGATGCTATTCTAGAAAACATTCCAGAAGCTCCTTACAATGAAGGTACGCCACAAATGCAAATTACTTCTTTAGATTACTCATCGTTTAAAGGCCGTATTGCAATTGGTAGAGTTTTTAGAGGTGATTTAAGCACGGGTAAAGACTACATGCTTTGTAAAAATGGCGACCAAAAGAAAGTCCGTATTAAAGAATTATTTGTTTTTAGCGGATTGGGTAGGGAGCAGGTAGAAAATGTACGCAGTGGCGATTTATGTGCTATTATTGGCTTAGATGACTTTGAAATTGGAGATACATTGACAGACTTGGAAAATCCTGAAGCTATGTCGAGAATAAAAGTTGATGAGCCAACAATGAGTATGTTATTTACCATAAATAATTCTCCATTCTTTGGTAAAGAAGGAAAATTCGTTACATCAAGACACTTGAGAGACAGGCTATACAAAGAGACTGAAAAGAATCTAGCTCTTAAAGTTGAAGCCACAGATACAGAGGATAAATTCAATGTTTTTGGCAGAGGCATACTTCATTTATCTGTGTTAATCGAAACAATGAGACGAGAAGGGTATGAACTTCAAGTGGGCAAACCTCAGGTTATAATTAAAGAAATTGATGGCCAAAAACACGAGCCGTTTGAAACTCTAGTCATTGATGTTCCTGAAAACTTTTCAGGAAAAGCCATAGAGCTTGTAACCCAAAGAAGAGGAGATTTACTAGTGATGGAGCCGAAAGGCGATTTACAGCATTTAGAATTTGATATTCCTTCCAGAGGATTGATAGGCTTACGAAATAACATTTTGACTTCAACATCTGGCGAAGCCGTAATGACACATAGATTCAGAGAATACAAGCCATACAAAGGTGAAATTCCATCAAGACTAAAAGGGTCTTTAATATCTTCGGAACTTGGACCAGCCACATCATTTGCCTTAAATAGATTACAAGATAGAGGACGATTTTTTGTTTCACCTTCTGAAGTAATTTACAAGGGACAAGTAATTGGTGAGCACTCTCGAGAAAATGATTTAGAAGTGAATTTGGTAAAAGGAAAACAGTTGACCAATATGCGTAAATCAGGAACGGATGATGCTATGAAAATAGCACCTAAAATTCAATTCTCTTTAGAAGAAGCAATGGAATATATCGCTGACAATGAATACCTTGAAGTTACGCCAGTAAGCTTGAGAATGAGAAAGATTTAATTTCTCTCGATTAAATAGGCGTTTTATTCTTTATTATCTTTGAAGTATGAGAATAGCAATAATAGGAGGGGGAGCAGCTGGATTCATGGCCGCTATTGCAGCAAAAAAATCATCTCCTGATTCAGAAGTGTTGTTATTTGAAAAATCCAATAAACTATTATCTAAAGTAAAGATTTCAGGAGGGGGAAGGTGCAATGTTACCAACGCATGTTTCAGTATCTCTGAATTGTCTAAAAAATATCCAAGAGGTGGCGCTTTTCTCAAAAAATCCTTTTCTCAGTTTTTTACAAAAGACACAGTTGAATGGTTTGAGTCTAAAGGGGTTAAATTGAAAGCCGAAGATGATAACCGAATGTTCCCAATTACTGACAATTCCCAAACAATAATTGATTGCTTACTAAATGAATGCAATAAGGCAGGAGTTGAAATAAATTTACAGAGTTCTATAAATAAAATATCCAAACGTGAAAAAACATTTGATTTGGATATAAATACTCAAACGATTGGATTTGACAAGGTTATTATTGCCACTGGAGGAAGCGCAAAAAAGCAAGGATTTGATTGGTTTTCGGACTTACAATTAAGTATTGTTGATCCTGTACCTTCTCTTTTTACGTTTAATATGCCAAATGAAGATATTAAATCTTTAATGGGTGTTGTAGCGCAAAACGCATCGGTAAGCATACAAGGAATAAAACAGAAACAATACGGACCATTGCTGATTACCCATTGGGGAATGAGTGGACCCGCAATTTTGAAGGCATCGGCATGGAATGCTAGAGAGTTAAATGCAAATAATTACCATTTCAAAATAAATGTTAATTGGGCAAACCTATCAGAGCAAGAGTATATTTCAATATTAAATACAACTAAAAATAGCAACAGAACACTGTCGAATAAGAATCCGTTTAATTTACCCAATAGACTTTGGGTATTTCTTCTAGAAAAGATTAATATTTCTGTTGACTCCATTTGGAATAATTTATCCAAAAAAGAAAGTAATAGACTATTGAACACTTTACTCAATGATGAATATGAAGTTAAAGGAAAAACTACATTCAAAGAGGAGTTTGTCACTTGTGGTGGGGTGTCTTTAGAAGAAGTAAACCCAGAGACCCTTGAGAGCAAAAGGCATAATGGATTGTATTTTTGTGGTGAAGTGCTAAATATTGATGGTATTACAGGAGGGTTTAATTTTCAAGCAGCATGGACAACAGCTTATATAGCAGGTAAAAATTGTATTAAATGAACTATTTATCCGTAGAAAGTTTAGGTA
Organism: Flavobacteriales bacterium; assembly: GCA_965661345.1. GTDB lineage: Bacteria > Bacteroidota > Bacteroidia > Flavobacteriales > UBA7312. The sequence goes on from CBFIDK010000010.1 coordinate 16,572, forward strand.
AAAACTATGGGGAAAGGATTCTTTTTGAATCTCTAACTTTTGGATTAAGCCAAGGAGATAAAATGGCTTTGATAGCTAATAATGGAACCGGTAAATCTAGCTTATTAAAAATTATTGCATCACAAGACATAGCCGATGAAGGCAGTGTTACTCTTAGAAAAGGAATTAGAGTAGGCTATTTGGCTCAAGAACCCAATTTTGATAACACACTTACTATAAGTCAATTATTGAAAGAAAGTCAAACCAATACCAATAAATTAATTAAAGAATATGAACAGGCGTTAGCAAATTTTTCAAAAAATAAAAACCTGAATAATAGCGAGTTAGAAGACTTAACTAATAAAATGGATAATGCCAACGCTTGGGATTATGAACGAAGAATTGAACAAATACTTTCAAAGTTTAATATTAATAATCTATCGCTAAAAGTAGGCGAGCTTTCTGGTGGACAAAAGAAACGATTATCATTGGCATTATTGTTGTTAGACGAACCAGAGTTGTTACTACTAGACGAACCAACTAACCATCTAGATGTTGATATGATAGAATGGCTAGAAAAATACCTTCAACAACAAAAAATCACTTTATTAATGGTGACACACGACAGGTATTTTCTAGATAGAGTTTGCAATCATATTTTAGAGCTTGAAGACGGTAAATTATACCACCATTTTGGCAACTACGCATATTTCTTAGAGAAAAGAGCTGAAAGAGAAGGCGTTTACAACACTGAATTGTTGAAAGCTAATAAACTCATGAAAAAAGAACTTGAGTGGATGAGAAGATCTCCAAAAGCCCGTACAACTAAATCGAAAGCTCGAATAACTAATTTCGATAAAATAAAAGAAAAAGCTACCAACAAAAAGGTGAGTCAAGAGCTAAACCTTGAAATTAAAATGAGTAGAATAGGTGGTAAGATTCTTGAATTAAAGAAAATTAACAAGTCGTTTGGAGATATAGATATCTTAAAAGGCTTTGACTACACATTCAAAAAAGGTGAGCGCATTGGTATAGTTGGGAAAAACGGTGTAGGAAAATCTACCTTTTTAAATATACTTACAGGAGTAGATACAGTAGATTCTGGAAAAGTAAATATTGGTGAAACTATTGTTTACGGATATTTCACCCAAAAAGGCATTCAACTCAAAGACGATAGGAGAGTGATAGATTCTCTTAAAGACATTGCCGAGGTAATAGTAATGGCTGATGGAAGTAAGGTTAGTGCCTCTCAAATGCTTACCCATTTTATGTTTCCTCCAAAAACACAGCACACATTTGTTTCGAAACTTAGTGGGGGAGAAAAGAGAAGGTTATACTTATTGATGGTTCTAATGAAAAATCCTAATTTTCTGATTTTGGATGAGCCTACAAACGATTTAGACCTTCTAACGCTAAACAAATTAGAAGAGTTTTTATTACAATTTTCTGGTTGTTTAATTATCGTTTCTCATGATAGGTATTTTATGGACAAACTCACGGATCATTTGTTTGTTTTCAAAGGAGACGGACAAATAAAAGATGAATATTGTAGCTATAGTGAATACAGAGAAAAACAAATAATTGAAGAAAAAAACACCAAAGAACAGCGTCAAAAATCAACTGAAGATAATTTATTTGTAAAGAAGAATAAAGTAAGTTTTAAAGATAAATATGAGTACGAAGAACTAGAAAAAGAAATTGAAAAACTTGAAAAACAAAAACAACAATTTGAAAATAACCTTCTTAAAGAAGGATTAAGTTTTGAAGAAATTAATACCATAAGTGACAATTTAGGTAAATTGATAATCGAACTTGATCAGAAAACAATGAGATGGATTGAACTTGATGAATTGATGTAAATATTTATATTTGTTTTGACTTAAAGCATTTAGTATTTACATATTTTTTTACTCTTAAATCAATGGAAAAACATTTCTCTACATTTCGCAAACATATTATTGGGATAAATCATTCTATATCTACATTTTACCATAAATCTATACCTATTGTCTATACGGACTGGACCGCTAGCGGAAGACTATACCAAAGCATAGAAGATAAACTTCAACAGTATATTTTTCCTTATGTAGCGAATACACATACCGAAACCAATGATACTGGTAAACTGACTACAATTGCTTACCACAAGGCTAAAGAAATTATCAAATCGCATGTTGGAGCATCAGATGATGATGTGTTGATTTCATCAGGGTCGGGAATGACAGGCGTTATCAATAAATTCCAACGTATTTTAGGACTTAAAATACACGAATCACATAGAGATAACTTTCAAATAGAGGAAAAAGAAAGGCCTGTCGTTTTTATATCCCACATGGAACACCATTCTAATCAAACATCATGGACAGAAACCAATGTAGATATTGAAATTATTGAAGCCGATGAAAATGGATTAGTATCAATCGATAGTTTTAAAAATCTTCTTACTAAATATTCAGATAGAGTCACGAAGATCTTGTCCATTACGGCCTGTTCTAATGTTACAGGAGTTCAAACTCCTTATATGGATATGGCAGAGATTATACACCAAAACGGAGGCTATTGTTTTGTGGATTTTGCATGTTCTGCTCCTTATGTAGAGATAAATATGCATGAAGATAATAGGAAAGGAAGATATTTAGACGCTATATGTTTCTCACCACATAAATTTTTAGGAGGACCAGGGTCAAGTGGAATTTTAGTTTTTAATAAAAAAATGTATGAAAATGCTGTTCCAGACAATTCCGGAGGAGGTACAGTTGAATGGACAAACCCTTGGGGCGGCAAGAAATACATTGAGAGTGTGGAAGTGCGCGAGGATGGAGGAACGCCAGCATTTCTTCAAACTATAAAAGCCGCCATGTGTTGTCAGTTAAAAGATCAAATGGGTGTTGAAAACATAAAAAAACGCGATAATCAAATCATTGATTTAGTGTGGGATGAATTAAAATCTATTAAATCGCTTAATCTCTTGGCAGGAAATATCAAAAATAGATTGCCAATTTTTTCATTTTCAATCGAAGGATTACACTATAATTTAGGTGTGAAGATACTTAATGACAAATTCGGTATTCAAAGCCGTGGAGGCTGCTCATGTGCAGGAACATATGGCCACTACCTTTTAGATATTGACGAAGAAAAATCAAAAGAAATAGTATGTTCTATTACCAAAGGAGATTTCTCAACTAAACCTGGTTGGATAAGAATCTCTTTTCATCCTACCACAACTAATGAAGAAGTACAATTCGTAGTTAGAGCCATTAAAGATTTAGCATTAAACCATAAAACATGGAGAGAGGATTATAATGTCAATCTATTCACTGGAGAAATAACGAATAAAAAGAATAACGGCGCTTTTGATATTGAAAGACACCTAGAAAACTGTTTTGACTTTTCTACATTACAAAGTCATCCTCAACAACTAGTCGAATCTAACAAAGACCTATAATATAATCTTAAAAGAGGAAAGAATAAAAAATAAAAAAGATAGAAACTAATACTGATGATAAGAATATACTAACCACCCATTTTAAAGGAGATTGCGCTATTGCAGCAGCATTAGCCCCCATCGATAATAAAGCTACAATAGAAACAGGGATAAAGTAACTTATATTTTTTAGTTCAAAAAGATAAAAAACAGCTATAGATGCTATGCATGTTCCAAAAGTGATGGTAAACATCATGATTGAAAATCTATAAAATTCCATTTCTTTCCAATACTGTGCATTATTATAATTTTTAAGTAAGCTCATGGTTTAATTTTTTTTAAATTTACGCTGTAAAATTAATGGTTTTTAAAATCATTAGTTTATGATTTAAATCACCTTACAATAATAGCCATGATACCAGTTGATTTACTTGAAAAATATAACGCCCAGTTAAAAGAATTCAGAGAAGGAGAGTACCTTTTCAGAATTAATGAATTACCAAGATATTATTTTCAAATTGAAAAAGGCGATGTGAAAATACACAACATAAATGATCAGGGAAAAGAGTTTATTCAATCCATTTTTTCTGAAAAAAGAGGAATAGGGGAACCCGCTTTACTTGGAAATTATAATTACCCAACAAATTGCGTAACGCTAAACAAATGTAAAATTTGGCAATTGACAAAAAGAGATTTTTTTAATTTATTAAAAGAGAATTCTAAAATTCATTTTAATATCTCAAGAGAAATTTCAAGGCGTTTGTATTATAAAGCCATTATTTCGACTGAAATTTCTATTGAAAATCCTGAACATAAGATTCTAACACTGATAGATTACCTTAAAAATAACGTGTATAGTGTTAAAAATGAGTATGAGTATCAGGTAGAACTAAGTAGACAGCAGATTGCAGATTTAATTGGTCTGAGAGTAGAAACTGTGATTAGAACAATTAAAAAACTAGAGGAAAAAAATGAAATTAAGTTAATCAAACACAAAATATATAGATAATCAAAACAATAAATTAAACCCTTTTAAACATGAAAAAACAGCACAACTTATTTATTTTATTAGCTATTTCTGTATTCATTATCTCTTGTAAAGTCAACCCGTTTACTGGAAAAAGCACACTAAACATGTATCAGTCAAGCGAGCAATTGTTTCCAATGGCGTTTCAGGAATACGATAAGTTTCTTTCTGAAAATACAGTGATAAAAAACACTAAAGAAAGTCAAATGGTTACTAAAGTAGGTCAAAAAATAGCAAATGCAGCAGATACCTGGCTAAAAGCAAATGGTTACCCAGACTATCTAAAAGACTATAAATGGGAATACAATCTAGTAGATGATGAAAATGTAAACGCCTGGTGTATGCCTGGTGGAAAAATCGTTTTTTATACCGGTATATTACCAATTACCCAAACTGAAACAGGTGTTGCAGTTGTTATGGGACATGAAGTTGCACATGCCTTAGCTGATCATGGAGCTCAAAGAATGAGTGCCGGTACAGTTCAACAAGCAGTAGCAATTGCTGGTAATGTTGCTTTAAGCGAAAAAGATGCTGAAAGACAAACGTTTAACTCATTGTATGGAATTGGAACGACATTGGGCGTAATGTTGCCATTTAGTAGAAGTCATGAAACTGAAGCCGATAAAATTGGATTAAAGATTATGGCAATTGCTGGTTACAACCCTGATGAGGCTGCAAAATTATGGGTAAGAATGAAATCCGCTCACGGAAGTACAACACCTGAATTTTTAAGTAAGCATCCGTCAAATGATACTCGAATTTTAAATTTAACTAAATGGGCACCAGAAGCGAAAGCTGAAGCTAAGAAATTTGGTGTTACACGTTTTATCGAAAACTAGTTAATAATATAGCTACTCATCACTTTAATTCTACTAGATTGGAAAACCGATAATTAATATTATGTTAAATAAATTATTTTAGAGTAAAGGGAACATTTGTTCCCTACTTACTCTCATAATGTTTTATTTTAACAAGTCGTTTACCTTTTTATAACCTTCGTCATTTCCGTTACGGTAATACAATTCCTTTAATACTAGAAGTATATTTCTATCATCAGGTTTCAACGAATAACATTTTTCAATGTATGGTAAACCTTTAAGCATCATATCATCTGCTTTCGTTTTCTCAATTTCGTATTTTTTGTAATCTTTTATATTGTTGGCAGTTTTAAGCATGTCACCGCCTTTATTGTAATACATTACACCTAAGTTATAGAGTCCATCATAAAAGTCTGGCTTAATATTTACAGCTTCTATGTAAGCATTTTCTGCTTTTTCAAAGTCTCCCAAATTATCATAACTACTTCCTAATGCAAAAAATAACTGATGATTGTTAGGATCTTCTTCTACAGCTAGTGTTAAAAGTTCTTCTGCCTTTATAAAATCTTCTTTGGCTAGATAAAAATTCAATTCTGCAATTATGAGATTTACATCTGTTTCAAAGAATTCTCTTCCAATTTTAAGTATCTCCAATGCTTCCTCTTGCTTTCCTTCTTCTGCCAAAATATTAGAATAATACGAATAAATTTGAGGGTCCTGATAGTTTACGTCAATTAGCTTTTGTAAATACTCTTTAGAGGCGCTGTTGTTTTTCTCTGCATAGGAAACGTAAAACAGGTTTAACCAGATGCTTTCTTGAGTGACGTTGCTCCTTTGCAAGTTATCTTTAGATAAAGGCAGTAAATCAAAAATCTTATTGAAAATCTTCTTAGACGCATCAAAGTTTTTCTTGTTGTACATCTCTACTCCTTTGTTAAATAATCCAACTCCAGCTTTAGTGATGTTATTTGTCAACTCGTCTTCATCAAACCATTTCTTAGCTTTCGGATGATTGTAAACAACCTCCCAGCTTTCAGCACACTTTAGAATTGCCAAATCATCTAAAGCTTTAAACTTTTCATTAGAATAAACTTCAAAGTATATTTTACCTCTGTAATTGTGCATTTTCACATCATTTGCTGTACTTGAATTTGCAGCCGCTAACTCAATATACTCTACAGCTTCTTCTATATTTTCTTTTTCTAAAGCACGAAATGCATTTTGGACATTATTTTTCTGACCGAATACATTTACACTAGAAAAGACTAATAGTACTAAAAATAAATTATTCAAAAATTTCATATCTAATTATTTAATTTTCATTTCAACTACTTTTCCAAATTTCTCTAATTTATCTTTTAGAGCATATTTGTTACCTACAACTACTACAACATGATTTTCTTCATCTAAGTATTTATTAGCTAAACTTTTTATGTCAGAAGAAGTCAAACTATTTAGGATTTGTTTCTGTCTTTTTATGTAATCCTTATCTAGTCCATACCGTTGGATTCTTGCTAAAAAACGAGACTTTTGTCTTGCTGTTTCATATTTTAATGCATCTGAATTAGTTAAAGAACTTTTAGTAAACTCTAGTTCTTCTTCACTAATTGAATTCGTTAAGTAATTGTTTAATTCATAATATATTTCCGTAAGCGCGCTATCAGTTGCTTCTGATCTTACAGAAGTATTAATGTAGAAAATACCATCAGTATCGTTTCCATCAAAGCCTGAGCGAATACCATATGTAAAGCCCTTATCTTCTCTTAAATTTAGGTTTAATCTACTGCTAAATGTTCCACCAAATAAGAAGTTCATGATATTTGCTTTGTAATACTCCCCTTCTACATCAAACTTTAAACCTTTATGTGCTAAAGTAATTATTGACTGTGGACCAGGTTTATGCACTAAGTAAATTGTTTTTCCTTCGATAGTTTCGATAGGTAAATTTTTATTAATACTTACATCTGTTCCCTCCCATTTGTTAAGGAACTGTAATTTAGGCATAACCTCTTCTTTGGTTACATCTCCTACTACTACTACACTAGCAAGTGAAGCGTTGTATTGTTTTTTATAAAATTCTTTTACCTCTGATAATTTGATTTTCTCAACCCCTTTGACAGATGGCATTACTCCTCTGATTGTATTACCATAAAGCAATTCCATCATTGCAGTATTAGCCATATTTCTAGCCGATTTTTTATCGTTATTGATGGATTCTTTTAACTGTTTTTGGTTACGTTTAAAATCTTCTTCGTTAAACGCTGGATTGAACAATTTCTCCTCAAGTAATTGAATAGTCTCATCTATATTACTTACCAAAGAAGAGATAAATATTGATGACGATCTGCTAGAAGAATTAAAAGATATGTTACTTCCAAGTTTATCTAATTTAGAACTAATTTCTTCAGTACTGAAGTTTTTAGTTCCTTCATTTAACATCATTGCTGTTAAATCCGAAATACCTGCTTTCTTTACGTTATCAATTAAAAGGTCTCCCCCTTCTAGTGTTATTAAAATATTAACCTTTGGGACTTCATTATTTTCAGCACCAATTACTGGAATAGAAGTGCTGTTTTCTGCAGACATTTTATTTATTGTTGACTCGTAGTAAACAGGTATTGAAACTGTTTTAGCCGCTGAAGGTGTTGGCCTTACAGAACGGTCAAACGAATCTTCAGGTTTTGTGTACGTCAGCCCCTCATATTGTGGGTCTTTTTTGAATGGCACATGCGCAAAAGGATTTATACTTTGAACAGAATCCTCAGAAAATGGTGGAAGCGGGAAATAATCAATGCCAACCGACTTCTTATTCTTAATATATTTTAAATAAACCTTTTTAACATCTTCTAAAGTAACGTTTTCGTAACGATTAATTTCTTTACTAAAATTATAAGGCTCATCAAGCAAATAAGACCACATTGTTAATTGTCCTGCTTTTCCTGCTACACTCGAAAGACCATCGATAATCGATGAACGCATAGTCGATTTAAATCTATCTAAAGCCTCTTGAGTAATGTATTCATCAAAATTATTGATTAACTCATTTACTTTATTTTCTGTTTCAGCAAATGTATAATCTGGATATGAAACCACTTGGATAGAAAATTCTCCAGAAAGCTCATAGCAGGGATGACTTACAGAAGCTTGAACGGCTTTTTCTGTCTTCACAAACTCTTTGTAGAACAAGGAGTTGTTTCCTCCACCCATCATATCGGCTAAGGCATCCAAAGCTGGTTCATCTTTATGGTAATTTCCGACAGTTGGGTAAACAAATGACGCCAATGGGAAATATATCCTATCCGCAAATTTTCTGTATTTATTTTGTGGTAGATTTACTCTAGGCACTCTTAATTTTCTTACCTCTTGACCTCTGTTAATCGAACCAAAATATTTATTTGTCAATTCAATAACTTCTGACGTTTTAACATCACCTGAAATTACTAAATAAGCATTGTTCGGGCCATACCAACGTTTGAAGAAATCTTTTAACTCCTCGACTGTAACTCTATCTAAGTCATCTACATAACCAATAATTGGCCATGAATATGGATGTCCATCTGGGTATAGGGTTTGCCCCATAACTTCATAAAGCATACCGTATGGTACATTGACTTGATTTTGCATTTTTTCATTTTTAACAGCATTTCTTTGATTTTCAAATTTCTTTTGAGTTACTGCTTCTAATAAAAAACCCATTCTATCAGCCTCTAGCCACAATGCTGTTTCTAACTGATTACTAGGTAATGTTTGGAAATAATTAGTTCTGTCTCTGTTAGTTGTTCCATTCATTGTACCACCACTTTTAGAAATAATCTTAAAGTGTTCATCATCGCCTACATTTTCAGAACCTTGAAACATCATGTGTTCAAAAAAGTGAGCAAAGCCTGTCATACCAATTTGCTCTCTATTTGAACCTACATGATATGTAACTTCAACGTGAACCATTGGGTCTGAGTTATCTTCATGAACAATGACAGTAAGACCATTATCTAGTTCCCAAACTTCATACGCTATATCGTAATCATTTTGAGGCTCTATTTTATGTAAGAGAGTTTGTGAGAAAGCAGATGCTGTGCTCAGGAAAAGAGTAGCAGCTAAAAGGAAATTTTTCATTTTTAGAGTGTTTAATTAAATAAATTGATAGTAAAACAACGCTTGAGAGTGCTATTTATTCTTCTGCAGTAGTTTCACCTTCATTAGTATTTTCAATGCTATTTTCAGTTTCATCTTCTAAACTAGCAGCGGGTACTTTTGCTACAGCAGCTATAGAATCATTTTCTCTTAGTTTTATGATTCTAACTCCTTGAGTAGCTCTACCCATCTGACGCAAGTCAGCTACTGATATTCTGATTGTTATTCCAGATTTGTTTACAACCATTAAATCATTTTCATCAGTAACATTTTTAAGTGCTATCAAACTACCTGTCTTATCAGTAACATTAATAGTTTTAACACCTTTTCCTCCCCTATTTGTAATTCGGTAATCTTCTATGCTAGATCTTTTACCATAACCATTTTCAGATACTACTAATACATCAGAGTCGAAATCATTTACACAAATCATTCCAACAACTTCGTCCTTGTCATTAGCAAGAGAAACGCCTCTAACACCAGAGGCCGTTCTGCCCATTGGCCTTACTTTTTCTTCCTCAAAACGGATTGCTTTTCCTGATTTTACAGCTAGCATAATTTGAGAATTACCAGTAGTTAATTTAGCCTCAAGCAATTGATCTTCATCCCTTACAGTTATAGCGTTAATTCCATTTTGTCTTGGTCTTGAGTACGATTCTAAAGAAGTCTTTTTAATAATACCTTTCTTAGTACACATTACAACAAAATGATTGCTTACATACTCTTCATCTTTTAGATCTTTGGTATTTATAAAAGCCATTACCTTATCATCAGATGGAATATTAATCATGTTCTGAATAGCTCTTCCTTTAGTAGCTTTTGCACCTTCAGGAATTTCAAATACTCTTAACCAGAAACAACGTCCTTTTTCAGTGAAAAATAACATGTAATCGTGGTTATTTGCAACAAAAATATCTTCAAGGAAATCCGAGTCTCTTGTTGTGGCACCTTTGGAGCCAATACCACCTCTATTCTGAGATTTGTATTCAGTAAGCTTAGTTCGCTTAATATAACCTAAGTGAGAAATTGTAATAGCAACTTCTTCATCAGGAATCATATCCTCAATTCTGAAATCACCACCACCATATTCAATTGTTGATCTTCTTTCATCACCGTACTTCTCTTTAACTTCTTGAAGTTCTGTTTTGATGATATCCATTCTTACATCTTCATGATCAAGAATGTTCTGTAAAAATTTGATAGTTTTCATTAATTCATCGTACTCTTCTTTTAACTTATCTCTTTCTAGACCAGTTAATTTTTGGAGTCTTAAGTCAAGAATGGCTCTTGCTTGAGCTTCTGATAGCTTAAATGTATTCATTAAGCCATTTCTAGCGTCTTCAGGCGTTCTTGACGACCTAATTAATGATATTACATCATCAAGATTATCAATAGCAATTAAAAGCCCTTCTAGTATGTGTGCTCGTTTTTCGGCCTGATCTAATTCAAATTGTGTTCTTCTAACTACAACTTCATGTCGGTGATCAACAAAGTGACCAATGATTTGTTTTAGATTTAATTGCTCGGGTCTTCCTTTAACAAGAGCAATGTTATTCACACTAAATGAGGACTGTAGCTGAGTGTATTTAAATAACTTATTTAAGACAATGTTAGGAATTGCGTCACGTTTTAATTCATAAACAATTCTCATTCCATTTCTATCAGATTCATCTCTAATATCATGAATCCCATCAATTCTTTTATCATTGATTAAGTCAGCTGTTTTCTTAATCATTTCAGCCTTGTTAACCATGTATGGGATTTCGGAAACAATAATAGCCTCTCTATTTCCAACTTCTTCGAAAGAAGTTTTGGCTCGTATGACCACTCTTCCTCTACCAGTTTCAAAGGCATCTCTTACACCTTCATAGCCATAAATAATACCTCCTGTCGGAAAATCAGGAGCTTTTATGTGCTGCATAAGACCGAGTGTGTCTATTTCTCTGTTATCTATGTAAGCTATTGTAGCGTCAACAACTTCTGATAAATTGTGAGGCGCCATATTTGTTGCCATTCCAACTGCAATCCCAGAAGTTCCATTACATAAAAGGTTAGGGATTCTTGCAGGTAATACAACAGGCTCCTTGATAGTATCATCAAAATTTAATTGATAATCAACCGTGTTTTTTTCAATATCTGAAAGTAATTCTTCTGCTGGCTTGCGAAGTCTGGCTTCAGTGTAACGCATTGCTGCTGGGCTGTCACCATCAATTGAACCGAAGTTACCTTGTCCATCTACTAGCATATACCTTAATGACCACTCTTGAGCCATTCTTACCATAGTATCGTAAACAGAGGTGTCTCCGTGTGGGTGAAACTTACCTAAGACTTCTCCTACAATACGAGCTGATTTTTTATACGCTTTATTGGAACTAACACCTAATTCATGCATTCCAAATAAAACCCTTCTATGAACAGGTTTTAAACCGTCTCTTACATCTGGTAAAGCTCTTGAAACAATAACTGACATCGAGTAATCGATGTACTTTGATTTCATTTCTTCTTCAATATTGATAGGAATAATTTTTTCTCCCTCGGCCATACTATTTTAAAATTTAAAAAGTTATATTAATTGACGAATTTAAGTAAACCGAATCTGCTTTTCCTTAAAAAAATTCAATAATTATTAACAGAAAAAATGTTGATAAATCAAGGTCTTTTTTTTGATTAGCTTTCTAATGTTATTACTAATTTGGCTACTGTAATTTAATTTGTAATTATTATGGATTCAAAATTCTCTCCACGTCTTACTGATGTATTGAGCTACAGTCGAGAAGAAGCTCTCCGACTAGGTCACAGTGCTATTGGCCCTGAACATTTTTTACTCGGTATTCTGAGAGATGGAAAAGGCTCAGCCGCTATGATTTTAAAAGCACTTGACGTTGATCTTACTGCTTTGCGGAAAGTGGTTGAAAGTTCCATTAGTAGTAATGAAAAAAGCGATTATTCTAATTCCAATAATTTGGAACTCAAGAAACAAGCTGCAAAAGCTGTAAAACTTGCCAACTTGGAATTGATGGTTTTTAAAAGCTCTGAAATAAGAACTATACATTTATTACTATCCATGCTTAAAGATGCTGATAGTATAGTTACTCTTTCTTTATTAAAATTTAATGTGGATTATGATACCGTTAAAAATGAGTTTTCATCTATGATTGAAAATTCAGAAATTGAAGACAATAACGAAGATGACCACTCCTCTCCTTCTTCTAGACTTGGTGAATCTGACCCAGATGAGGAAGAGTTTTTCTCAAATAACCCAAAAAAACCAAGCCGTTCAAGTGCTAAATCATCAACGCCTGTTCTTGATAATTTCGGAAGAGATTTAACCAAAATGGCTGTTGAAGATAAATTAGACCCAATAGTTGGCAGAGAAAAAGAAATTGAAAGGGTTTCTCAGATTTTAAGCAGAAGAAAAAAGAACAATCCAATTTTAATTGGAGAGCCTGGTGTAGGTAAATCTGCTATTGCAGAAGGGTTAGCTTTAAGAATTGTTCAAAGAAAAGTTTCTAGAGTACTATTTAACAAAAGAATAATATCCCTAGACTTAGCCGCTTTGGTTGCTGGCACGAAATACAGAGGTCAATTTGAAGAACGAATGAAGGCTATTCTTAATGAACTAGAAACAAATAGTGATATTATATTATTCATTGATGAAATTCACACAATCGTTGGAGCAGGTGGAGCATCTGGCTCACTAGATGCGTCTAATATGTTTAAGCCAGCATTAGCACGTGGAGAATTACAATGCATAGGCGCCACTACTTTAGATGAATACAGGCAAAATATTGAAAAAGACGGCGCATTAGAAAGACGTTTCCAAAAAGTCATTGTTGACCCTACTTCTATTGATGAAACTTTTCAAATTCTTAAAAATATTAAAGAAAGATATGAAGAACATCATAATGTATCATATACTGATGAGGCATTAGAAGCGTGTGTAACTCTTACTAATAGATACATGAGCGACAGATACCTTCCAGATAAAGCCATTGACGCACTTGACGAAGCAGGTTCCAGAGTTCATATTAATAATATCAATGTGCCTGAAAATATTCTAAAATTAGAAAAAGATCTTGATGCTATTAAATCTCAAAAGGGTCAAGTAATCAAAAAACAGCGTTTTGAAGAAGCTGCTAAGTTGAGAGACGAGGAAAGACAGATTGAAAACAGTCTAAAACAAGCTAAGGCAGTTTGGGAGGAAGAACTTAAAAGCCACAGAGAAACCGTTTCTGAAGATAATGTTGCTGAAGTGGTTGCGATGATGACTGGAGTGCCCGTTCAACGAATAGCTGAACAAGAGAGTAAAAAACTTGTTCAGATGGAAAGCGACCTTCAAAGTCGAGTAATTGGTCAAGATGAAGCAATTAGTAAAATTGTCAAAGCAATTCGTAGAAATCGTGTTGGTCTGAAAGATCCTGAAAAACCAATTGGCTCTTTCATTTTCTTAGGTCCAACTGGAGTTGGTAAAACTCAGCTTGCCAAAGAATTATCAAGATTAATGTTTGATACAAAAGATGCTCTAATTAGGATTGATATGAGTGAATACATGGAAAAATTCGCTGTATCACGTCTTGTTGGCTCGCCTCCTGGTTATGTAGGTTATGAAGAAGGTGGACAATTAACTGAAAAAGTTAGAAGAAAACCCTACTCTATAGTATTATTAGACGAGGTTGAAAAAGCTCATCCTGATGTGTATAATTTACTTCTTCAAGTAATGGATGATGGTTATATGACAGATAGCTTAGGAAGAAAAATTAATTTTAAGAACACTATCATAATTATGACATCCAATATTGGCTCTCGTCAATTAAAAGATTTCGGTCAAGGTGTCGGTTTTTCAACGAATGCTAAAAAAGAATCAGTAAATGCAGATACTAAAGGTGTTATCGAAAAAGCACTTAAAAAAGCTTTTGCCCCTGAATTTCTTAACAGAATCGATGATGTAATTATGTTTAACTCACTGTCAAACGAGCATATTCATGAAATTATTGACATAGAGCTAAAGTCGCTATATAGCAGAGTTGATGGACTTGGCTTTAGTTTGAAACTAGACGATAAGGCAAAAGACTTTATTGCTGATAAAGGGTACGATTCTCAGTTTGGTGCTAGACCACTTAAAAGAGCTATTCAGAAATATTTAGAAGATATACTTGCTGAAGAGATTGTTAATTCTAACCTTTCTGAAGGAGATACTATATCCATTACATTAAACGATAGTGAATCTGCTCTTGAAGTAGATATCAAAAAAGCGGCGAAAAAGAAAAAGCCGAAAAATGAATAATAAAAAAAAGCCCTTGAAAAAGGGCTTTTTTATTAAGTGTTAGGTTAGTTTTTATTTTAAGAAGTTTTCTAACACTTCTTCACTAACACCTGTATTTGAAAAACCACCATCATGGAATAAGTTTTGCATGGTTACTGCACGGCTTAAGTCTGAAAATAATGTCACGCAATATTTAGCGCAATCATCAGCAGATGCATTTCCTAATGGAGAAATTTGCTCAGCATACTTAAAGAATCCGTCAAACCCTTTTACCCCACTTCCAGCGGTAGTAATAGTTGGTGATTGAGAAATAGTATTTACTCTAACATTATTTTTCTTTCCAAAGTGATAACCAAAACTTCTAGCAATACTTTCTAAGAATGATTTGTTATCTGCCATATCATTGTAATCAGGAAAAGTTCGTTGAGCAGCAATGTATGAAAGTGCTAAAATTGAGCCGTAATCATTCATTGCATCTAGTTTCCAAGCCGCTTGCATTACCTTATGAAATGACATAGCCGATACATCAAGACCCTTAACTGTAAAATCGTAATTCTGATCGGTGTAATGTCTGCCCTTTCTAACATTAACCGACATACCTATTGAATGCAAAATGAAATCTATTTTACCACCAAGGATTTCCATAGATTTAGTAATTAAGTTTTCTAAATCTTCAACATTAGTGGCGTCAGCAGGAATGACTTGAGCACCGGTTTTCTCGGAAAGCTCATTAATTGTACCCATCCTCAAAGCGATTGGTGCATTTGTAAGTACGAATTCCGCACCCTGTTCTTTACAATTTTCGGCAACTTTCCATGCAATAGACTTGCTGTCTAAAGCACCAAAAATAATCCCTCTTTTTCCTTTCAATAAATTGTTTGACATTGTAATTTAGTTTTATAATGGTGCAAATATAAATGTTTTATCAAGTATTCAATAGGTCATCTGCATTCTTTAGAGATGATTCAGTAACTGACTGACCGCTTAACATACTAGCTAACTCTTCTATTCTTTCCGTTTTACTTAATTCTTTTATGGTAGTGATGGTTTTATTAACATCCTCAATTTTAGACACTAAAAGCTGGCTGTTAGCTTTGGCTGCTACTTGAGGTAAATGCGTTATACTTATGACTTGCATATTTAACGACATCTTCTTCATTAATTCAGCCATTTTATGAGCAATGTTTCCAGAAACTCCAGTATCAATCTCATCAAATAGAATACATGATAAATTAGATTTTTGAGCTAATATATATTTGAAACACAACATTAATCTAGACAATTCTCCTCCGGAAGCAATTTTAGAAATTTCCATAGCTTCAACTCCTTTATTGGCTGAAAAATTAAATATGAATTCATCTAATCCATAAAATGATAACTCCTCTCTTAAACTATGAGTTATACTTAACTTTGAATTAGGCATTCCCAAAGAAGATGCTAATGAAACAATTTCATTTTCAAGCTTTACTATTTCTCTAAGCCTTTTAGTACTTAACTCGTTAGCTAATTCAATCGCCTCTTCATGCGTTGATGTGCATAGATTTCTTAAGTCTTCTATCTCTTTGTCAATTGAACCTATCTTTTCAAGCTCTATTTCCAACTTATCTTTTAAAGAAATAAGCTGACTTATATCTGATAAAGAATGTTTGTGAAGTAGTTTGTTTAATAAATTGCTTCTTTCTTGAAGATAAGTTAAACGCTTGTAGTCAAAGCCTTCATCGTAAGA
Organism: Flavobacteriales bacterium; assembly: GCA_965661345.1. Classification (GTDB taxonomy): domain Bacteria; phylum Bacteroidota; class Bacteroidia; order Flavobacteriales; family UBA7312. The sequence goes on from CBFIDK010000010.1 coordinate 32,940, forward strand.
ATCTTTAATCGCATTAAGTTCATATAAACAATCTTTAAAATCAATCAATAGACTATTAATTCGATCACTTAATGGTAAAATGTTTCGGTCTTTATCTTTTACACTTTTCAGATTTAATGCCAATTCAGTCAATAAAGAAATGATTGAAAACTCATTAGTCTCTGAAAGCTAAGTTGATAGTGAAAGCTTAGAATTAATTTCCTCAAAATTTTCAAGTTGATTCAATTCATTATCGATATCATTATCAGATTTATTGATATTTACCTCTTCAATTTCATTTAATAAAAACTGCTTGTAATCTATCTCATTTTTTAAAACATTTTCTTTATCTATAAGTGCTTTGAGCTCTTTACTTTGTTGTTTGTACAAAGTAAACTTTTCTTTAAACTTTTTGAGTAATGTGCTATTATTACAGAAGGAATCAATAATACTAATTTGATAATCTTGAGTATTTATTAGTAATGTTTGATGTTGTGAGTGAATATCAACCAAAAACTGACTAATTTCCTTTAGCACATTAAGATTTACAGGAGTATCATTAATAAATGCTCTACTTCTTCCGTTTGGGCTTATTTCTCTTCTTACGACAGTTATATCGAAGTAATCTAAATCGTTTTCTTGAAAGAAATTATGCAAAGAGTACTTTTTGATTTCAAACTCTGCTTCAACAATACATTTTAAATTGTTGTCTGCTAAACAATGTGTGTCTGCCCTTTCACCCAGAATTAATCCGAGTGCACCAAGAAGTATAGATTTCCCAGCGCCAGTTTCTCCAGTAATAGAGGTAAAACCATCTTTTAAATCTATTGATAGTTTATCAATTAACACGTAGTTACTAATGGATAAACGTTTTATCATTTTATTTTTTAGGAGGTAATGTGTTAGAAGAATTATTGTCCTTTATTTTACCGTACTTATTTATATTAGAAGGGTCTAATGATGTAAGAAGTTTATAAATACTATTCTTTTCATCTTGGTAAGCGTTTGAATAAATATTGGCAATTTCATCTGCTTTGGAATTGAAGAATAATTGTAGAATGAACGCTGTTGGGTTGAGTTGCTTAATTTTTCTCATGGATTCTATACTTTCAGTGACATACCCTCTGCCCTTTTCATTATCTTCATTCATAATATCCAGACCTTGCCTGTGGTAATTGTAAAGAACATCATGAAAAGTACTGTATTTTGCATCTATTAACTCTTCAGCGAGCCAATAGCGATTCTTGTTACTTTCGAAAGCTTTCCATCCTCCTTCAGGGGCTGATTGTGCATTTTCAACAATTTTTTTCGCTTTCTGCAAATAAACACTTCCACCATTATTGCCAAATGTGGAGTAATCTAAACCTATTATAATGTAAGTATAATATGCTAAAATAGCCGAAAGGTTAGACTCATGTGTGTTTTCATTATACTCTAAAGGTTGACTTTCTATGTAGTCAAATTCTATTTCTGCATCTAAATAATTTAAGATTGGAGAATAATATGAACTGTTAAATACAGGTCGCGAATATTGTATTTGTAAAGTACCTTCGTATCTATCAGTTGACACCTTACCTAATACATTAAATGAAAGGTTGAATTCGATACGTTCATCCTCGGTAAATACCTCATTAGTCCATTTTCTATTGTTTACAAATTCTCTTACTGTTTTCTGTAATGTTTGTAGTTTTTGTCGGTCACTTATTTGAATTTCTTTATCAGGAATAACTCTAACATTACACAATACCTCTTGTGATAAAAGTTCAAAACTGTTAAAAAACAGTAAACTAAAAAGTAGAATAATCCTGTAAATCATCTATATTTTTTTAATCAAATGGTTAATGATATCCTCAGCAACTTCATCCTTTGATTTTAACTCAAATTTATACAATTTATTATCGTTATCAATGATAGTGATTTTGTTTGTATCATGCTTAAAGCCCGCCCCATTATCATTTAACGAATTAAGTACAATAAAGTCTAAATTCTTGCTTGTTAATTTGACTTTAGCATTCTCAATTTCGTTATCGGTTTCTAATGCGAATCCAACAAGGATTTGATTAGTTTTTTTCTGTCCTAAAGTTTTTAGAATATCTGTAGTTTTTTTCAGTCTTAAGGTTAAATCGTTATCGGATTTTTTAAGTTTTGACGAATGTACTTCCGAAGGAGTATAATCCGCTACGGCTGCACTTAAAATAGCTGCATCAGTTTCTGGGAAATAGGCATTGCATTCAACTAGCATTTCTGCAGAGCTGGTTATTTTAATCTCCAACACATTAGGGTGAATAATTTGCTGATGAGTTGGTCCAGAAATCAAAGTTACTTCAGCTCCTAAATTAGCAGCCGTTAGAGCTATGGAGTAACCCATTTTACCAGAAGAATGATTGCCAATAAACCGTACTGGATCAATTGCCTCGAAAGTGGGCCCAGCGGTTATTAAAATTTTCTTTCCTTTTAACGGAAGTGATTTAACAATTTCTTTTTGAACAAAGTTGACTATTTCCAATGGTTCAGCCATTCTTCCCTTTCCTACCAAACCGCTTGCTAATTCACCGTCAGAAACGGGAATGTAATGGTTACCAAAAGAAATTAATTTTTGAATATTATCTTGAGTAGAAGGATGTGAAAGCATATCTAAATCCATGGCTGGAGCAAAGAATACTGGACACCTTGCTGAAAGGTATGTTGTCAAGAGTAAATTGTCACACTCACCGTTGGCCATTTTAGAAATAGTCTTAGCCGTGGCAGGTGCAATAATCATGAGATCAGCCCACAGACCAATTTTAACATGGTTATTCCATTCTTCTTCATTTTCTTCCTTAACTAAAGTAGAAAGAACAGGATTTTTGGATAAAGTAGAAAGTGTTAAAGGAGTAATGAACCCTTTTGATTCGGGGGTCATTACTACTCTTACGTTAGCACCTAGTTTCACAAACTCTCTAACTAGGTGGGCAGACTTATACGCCGCTATACTAGCACTAACACCGATGAGAATATTTTTATCTCTTAAAAGAGACATTATGCTGGCGATTCTCCTTCGTTATCTGATTTTGTATTTCTGTGATAGATATTATCTTCCAAAAATTCTTGAACAGCTATTAAGGTTCCCTTAGGTAACTTTTCATAAAATTTGGAGACTTCTATCTGCTCACTGTTCTCAAAGATTTCCTCAATTGATTCACTTGGAGTTGCAAACTCAGCTAATTTTGAAAGCAATTCTTCCTTAATATCTTTATTAATTTGAACAGCTCTTTTAGACATAACGGCAACTGCTTCATAAAGATTTCCTGTTTTAGCAGCGATATCTTTTATGTTTTTTGTCTCCGTTGTGTTGTTTGCTTTTGATTTTTTAAAATCTGTCATTATTGAAACTTTTCTAGTTGTTTAATTGTTTTGTCATGAATACCTTGAGCAAGCTTCATCAATTTATCATCTGAAAAATTATTCTTGAAAAATTTAAATGATGCTAAGGTATTGTTTAACCTATCCTCTTTTTTACTCAATACACTATTAACCGCTAGGTTGTAATTAGCATTGAGTATGAGGAATTGGATTTCAGATTGATTATCAATTGTTGGATAATCAATTATTAAATTGTTTAATGATGTAATAGCGGCTTTGTAGTCTGCTATGTCGTAATATAGTTTTGCAATTTTAAATGCTTTTTTGTGAATTTTAAGTGTTAGTTGATCTATCAGCTCATTGCATTTGTCAACTTTATCACTTTCAGGGTAGATGTCAATAAAAGCTTGTAATTCTTCGATTGCTTTTAATGTATTTGTTTTATCGAGTGTTGGTGATGGAGACTCTAAAAAGTAACAATAAGCAGCCATGTAAGCTAACTCTTCTTTGTGAATACTATTTGGGTAGGTAAGCGTAAATATTTTGAAATAATAACTTGCTAACATGTTTGCTCCCAAACCATAATGCGTGTAAGCCAGTAGATAATCTACTTCTTCCGCTTTGCTAGTTCCCTTGTATAAAATGTGTAATTCATCTAGTAAAGGAAGTGCTTTAAAGTACTCTGTTTCCTCATAATATTGTTTAGCCATATGGTATTTTAAATCCACATCACTGCTTTTAAGTATTTTTTGATACCCATTGCAGGAAAATAGTACAGCAATAAAAGATATGTATAGGAATAATTTCATCGTCAAAATAGTTGTGCAAAGATAACAATTGGAACGAGTTTTGAAATAGTTTATTTCATGTCAAGACATTTAAGTCTAATATTGTGATATAAATTCTAAATTGTTATCTTAGCGGACTTAATTTTATACGTTTAAATGGATCTTTTTGAAAAGATAAAAAACAACAGAGGGCCTCTAGGACAACACGCCAAAAGCGCACATGGATATTTTACTTTCCCTAAGCTGGAAGGAGAAATATCCAACAAGATGTTCTTCAGAGGAAAAGAGGTGTTAGTGTGGAGTGTCAATAATTATATTGGTTTATCAAACCAACCTGAAGTTAGGCAAGCTGATGAACAAGCATCAAAAGAATGGGGATTAGGTTATCCGATGGGATCTAGAATGATGTCTGGAAATACCAATTACCACGAAGAGCTTGAAAATATGCTTTCAACATTCATGAGGAAAGAAGACACAATTCTTTTGAATTTCGGTTACCAAGGTATGCTTTCTTCTATTGACGCTCTTGTAGACCGTAAAGATGTGATCGTGTATGACAGCGAGTGCCATGCTTGTATAATTGATGGCGTTAGACTTCACCAAGGCAAACGATTCGTATTCCCTCACAACAATATTGAAAATTTTGAAAAACAACTTCAAAGAGCTCAAAAAATTGTTGAAGAAACTGGTGGTGGAATACTAGTAATTACTGAAGGTGTTTTTGGTATGTCTGGTGATCTTGGTAAAATAAGAGAGATTTCTAAATTAAAATCTAAATATAACTTTAGATTATTTGTTGATGATGCGCATGGTTTTGGTACCATGGGAAAACATGGTTATGGTACTGGTGAACACCTTCAGTGTCATGATGAAATTGACGTTTATTTTGGAACATTTGCTAAGTCAATGGCAAGTATTGGTGCTTTTATCTCTTCAACCGAAGATGTGGTAGAGTTCTTAAGGTACAATATGCGTTCACAGATTTTTGCTAAATCACTACCTACTCCATTAGTAATCGGTGCTATTAAACGTTTGGAATTATTACAAAATAGAACAGAATTAAAAGACCAATTGTGGAAAGTTGCTAATAGCCTTCAATCCGGCTTGAAAGAAGCTGGATTTAATTTAGGTAATACTGAATCTGCTGTGACTCCTGTTTATCTTTCTGGTGGCGTTGGTGAAGCTACTAATTTAACCCTCGATTTAAGGGAAAATTATGGCATTTTCTGCTCAATAGTAACTTATCCAGTTGTTCCTAAAGGCGTTATCTTATTACGACTTATTCCGACTGCTATTCATACACAAGAAGATGTTCAATACACTATTGATTCATTTTCTTCCATTAAGAATAAATTAGAAAACGGGGAATATATTTCTGAAAGTTTGGCTAGCTTTTAAGATTAGCTAAACCTTTTTTGATATTTAGTTCAATCTTTTCAGACGCTTTTACTAGAGGAAGCCTTACACCGTCGTCACAGATTTCTAGGAGTTTAAGCATCTTTTTTATTCCTGCTGGATTTCCCTCTGCAAACAAAGGATTTACAAAGCCCAGTATTTTGTAGTTTATGTTTCTTGCACTTTCAATTTGATTATCCATCGCAAAATTCACCATTGATGAAAATTCATTTGGCAATCCTTGACCAAGGACTGATATTACTCCTTCACCACCCATTGCAATAATCGGTAAAGTTATAGCATCATCACCTGAAAGCACTTTGAAATTAGAAGGTTTACAATTGATAATATCCATTATTTGTGACATATCGCCACTCGCTTCTTTTATTGCTATTATATTTTCAAAATCATTTGCTAACCTTAAAGTAGTTTCTGCTGTCATGTTTGAAGAAGTTCTTCCTGGCACATTATACAATATGATAGGAAGAGGCGATTCTTCAGAAATAGCTTTAAAATGCTGGTAAATTCCTTCTTGAGTTGGCTTGTTATAAGATGGAGAAACGGAAAGAACAGCATCAACACCCTCTAAATTATAGTTAGAAAAGGATTCTATAACACTTGTTGTGTTGTTTCCTCCTATTCCTAGAACAATGGGCAATCTGTTTTGATTGACCATTTTGATATGTTCTAAAACTTGACTCTTTTCTTGACTTGACAAGGTTACGCTTTCACCGGTAGTACCTAAAACAACTAAAAAATCTATACCACCATCTACACAATGATTGACTAATTTCGATAATCCTTCAAAATCAATTGAATAATCATTTTTAAATGGAGTAACTAAGGCTACACCAGTTCCGTTAATGTTTGAGTGCATTTTTCTGGTTTATTAAATTTAAATAATGTTTAACCTCATTAATTAGCGCAGATAATGAATCTTTTTTAACATCAATCATCATATCATAGATAGACAAGTCATGCTCGTATTTTCCAACTTTAAATTTTGCTCGTGAACCGCCCGCTAAATACTTAACTGGCACACAATTACTCGTACATAGATTTATGAGTATGTCGTAATCCTTCTCTAGGAAATTCTTTATAATATAGTTTTGAGGCTTGTAATACCAATTTAAATCTTTTAGAAAAAAGAAATCAAATTGTAACATTGGCATATGGTGATGCGTTAATTCATTTTTATTAACAAACCCAAGTGCTTTTACATCCTTTTTGGACTGAAATAATTCGTTAGCAAATTCACTAACCAACATCATATCATCAATGATGGTGGCATCGTATAAAATACCAATTGATTTTGCAGTATGAAAGTTATGCACTTCTCTCATTCGATTGTTATGCTTTAGGTCTCGTTTAAAAACAAACTCTCCTACTTTTTGTTTTATATTTTCAATAAACTGAATTTGCATTAACTTATTTTTCTAATAAATTCATCTTCTGATACTAATGGCACATTTAACGATTCGGCTTTTATTAATTTACTAGGCCCCATGTTTTTTCCAGCGACTACAAAAGTAGTTTTTTTAGAAATTGAACTCACATTTTTTCCGCCATGTTGTTCAATTATTTTTTTCAACTCATCTCTAGAGTATTTTTCAAACACACCAGAAATAACAATTGACATGCCTGAAAGCTTGTCTGAAATGGCTTTTTTATCCTCTCCAATTTCAAAAGTTAAACCGTGTTCTTTTAGTCGTTGAATTAGTAGTTGATTGTCTGTATTCTTAAAAAATGATTCCACACTTTCGGCTATTTTTTCTCCTATTTCATCAACATTTTCAAGCTCCTCTTTGGTTGCACTTACAATATTATCTATGTGGTGGTATTCTTTTACCAATACTTTGGATACTGTTTCTCCAACAAATCTAATTCCTAGAGAAAATAAAACTCTTTCAAATGGAATTTCTTTAGACTGTTCCAGTCCCAGGATGATATTACTGGCCCATTTTTCTCCGTCTTTTTTAAACGGCAATAAATCTTCCATTTTTAAATCGTACAAATCAGCTAATGTTCTAATTAGATTATGTTTAAAGAGTAAATCAATCGTTTCGGGGCCAATACTCACAACATTTAAGGCTTTTTTGCTTATAAAATGTTCAAACCTTCCTTTGATTTGTGGAGGACAATTCAGCTCGTTAGGGCAATAGTGTTTTGCATCACCTTCATTTCTTATTAGTTTGCTTTTACATTCTGGGCAATGACTTAAATATATAGTTGGTTGAGAAAATAAATTACGCTCTTTTAGTGCTACTCCAACAATCTTTGGTATTATCTCCCCTCCTTTTTCTACATAAACTTTATCGCCTTCTCTTATATCTAGTTTTTCTATCTGATCTGCATTGTGTAATGATGCTCGCTTTACAACAGTACCTGCTAATAGTACTGGTTCTAAATTTGCTACGGGTGTAATTGCCCCCGTCCTTCCAACTTGATATGTTATCTCATTCAAGGTTGTGGAAACTTGTTCTGCTTTGAACTTATATGCTATTGCCCATCTGGGACTTTTGGCTGTAAAGCCCATTTGATCTTGTAATTTAAGGTCATTAACCTTTATAACAATGCCATCTATATCATAAGGTAAATCATGTCTTTTTGAATCCCAATATTCTACAAAATCAATAACTTGTTCAATAGAGCTGCATACTGACGTTTCTGATGGAATTTTAAAACCCCATCTTTTTGCTTCTTGTAAATTATCGTAATGTACAGAGTGAGGCAGTTCCTTCCCTAGTAAATAGTATAAAAAACAATCTAAAGGCCGCTTTGCAACTTCTTTACTGTCTTGCATTTTCAAACTGCCTGAGGCTGCATTTCTTGGGTTTGCGAAGGGTTCTAGTTCTTCTGAAAGACGAGATACATTCATAGCCTCAAAACCTTTATGCGGCAAGAATATTTCCCCACGTATTTCAAATGATTTAGGATGGTTTCCTTTGAGTTTTAACGGAATACTTTTAATGGTTTTTACATTAGTTGTAACATCATCACCTTCCGTTCCATTTCCTCTTGTTAGAGCTTGAACTAAAGCACCATTTTCATAGGTTAAACTTATTGATACACCATCGTATTTTAATTCGCATACATATTCTATGTTTGTCTCAACTAGTTTAGTTATTCGTTTGTCAAAGTCATACAAATCTTCATTAGAATATGTATTTCCTAATGAAAGCATTCTGTATTTGTGTGGTACTGTTTTGAAGGATTTAATCAATTCTCCTCCTACCCTTTGACTTGGGGAAGTTTCGTCAAAGTATTGTGGATTTTCAGCTTCAAGCTTAATGAGTTCTTCGAGTAACATATCAAACTCATAATCACTAATTAAGGGCTTATCCAAAACATAGTAATTGTAATTGTGATCGTTTAACTCTTGTCGCAGTTGATTGATTCGTTCCTTTGCACTCATTACACTTCGAATTTACAACTTCCAAACGGCTTTTACCATTCTATTTTTACCTTGCATATCTTTTTTTATTAAGATGTCGCTAAATAAATTCTTCTCTAATAAACGTTTAATTTCTGTTGCTTTTTGTTCATTTATTTCAAAAAACAAGACGCCTTCATCTTTCAAATTCATCTTAGAAAACTCCACGATGCGTTCATAATACTTTAGCGCCTCATCGTCATTTATAAACAGTGCTAGTTCGGGCTCATAATCCAAAACATTTTTTTGCATTACTAATTTTTCGCTTTCAAGAACGTATGGTGGATTACTTACTATAAAATCAAATTTATTATCAAACTGAAAATCGTCAAATATATCGTGAGTAAAAAAATCAATACTTACATTATTTTGTTTAGCATTACGTTTTGCCAACTCTAAAGCACCTACTGAAATATCCAAAGCATTCATCTGAATATTTGATAAGGCTGCTAGTGAAATAGCTATGCATCCACTTCCTGTACCAATGTCTAAGCCTCTTTTAAAATTATCCTCCAGAATCCAATGAACAAGTTCTTCTGTTTCAGGACGCGGAATTAAACAAGATGGATTTAGTGTAAACGTGAGTCCACAAAATTCACATTCTTCTAATACGTATTGAATTGGTTCATGTTTTTTTAACCTTGAAACAATTTCAGTAAATGTATTTATTTCTTCGCTTGATAAAGAGAAATCAGCATTCAATAACCATTCCGATCTGCTAGAATTAAAGATGGAATGTATACACCAATAGAATAAACTTTCAGTTTCAATATCAGAGTAAACCAAATGTAATTCGGATTTAAATAATGGCAATATGTCATTTGACATTTTCATCCGACCAATTTACTTATTTTTGTGCGTGTTGATGGATGAAAAATATATGAAGATTTGTATTGATTTGGCGTTAAATGGCTTTCCTAAAGCCTTGCCAAATCCTCTTGTCGGTTGTGTTATTGTGCACAATGGTAAAATTATCGGTAAGGGCTTTCATCAAAATTATGGTGAAAACCATGCTGAAGTAAACGCCATTAACAGCGTAGAAAACAAATCTTTACTTCATGAATCCACCCTCTATGTTACACTAGAACCATGTTCGCACTTTGGTAAAACACCGCCTTGTGCCAACTTAATCATTGATTCGAAAATCTCTAGAGTTGTTATTGGCAGTTTGGATACTTTCTCTAAAGTCAATGGAGAAGGCATCGAACGCTTGAAAGCATCAGGAATAAAAGTAAGCACTTCTGTTCTTGAGAAAGAGTGCCGCTCTATTAATTCACGTTTTTTTACTTTTCATGAGAAAAAACGTCCATATATAATTTTAAAATGGGCTAAATCCAAAGATGGCTTCATAGCTCCAGTAAATCAGTTAAAACCTTTTTGGATGACTGGTAAGGCGTCTAAAACCTTGGTGCATAAGTGGCGAAGTGAAGAAAGCGCCATTTTAGTAGGTAAAAATACCGTCATCAAAGATAATCCCTTACTTACATGCAGAGAAATAGATGGCAAAAATCCAATTAGATTAGTCATTGATAAGAACTTATCCTTGTCTAGAGACCACCTTGTTTTTAATAATGAAGCATCTACTCTAGTAATTAACGATTCTGTTGATAACGATGAACATATTAAAATTGATTTTCAAGCATTCATTCCATCGTTAGTGAGGTCTTTACACCAAAGGGGGATTCAATCGCTAATTGTTGAAGGTGGAGCGCAAACTCTCCATACATTCATAGATGCCAATTGTTGGGACGAAGCCAGAATATTCACCTCTAATAAAATTTTAGGTAATGGACTTCAATCTCCTGTAATTGAGAAAGTTGCAAATTTTAAAGAGTCTATTAGTGAAGATGAATTATACTATTATTACAACTCATGATAGATTTAAGTTTATCCATCGTTTTCACCATTTGTCTATTCTTATTTTTTAAAGAGTTTGATAGAAGAAATATTGATAATCTACAAGCAATAACCTTTAATTATCTCAGCGCAGGATTACTTTCATTAGTTTTAGGTCACTCAGGATATACTTATGAAAATGTAATTCTATCGAATTGGTTTTTACCCACATTCTTTCTTGGAATTTTCTTTATCGTCATGTTTAATGTTATGGCACTTACCACTCAACGCTTAGGGGTAACGGTTGGTTCTTTGGCCAGCAAAATGTCTCTGATAATTCCCGTAATAGTAGCTTTATTGTTTCAAGGAGACAACTGGACTTTACTTAAGATACTTGGAATATGCATTGCCTTACTTTCAGTGTACTTAACGGTTAAAAAAGAAGAAAAGCAAAGTGGGCCTATATACCTAGCAATTATTTTATTTTTAGGTGCTGGTGTATTGGATTCCATTCTATCGCACATTCAATATTTATACCTAGATAATCCTCAATCAAAAGATTACTTTACTACCACTGTATTTTTAGTTGCATTTAGTGTAGGAGCAATCTTGTTGTTACTCAAAAAACAAAAACCCACACTTAAAAATATAGTCGCAGGAATTTCTCTAGGAATTCCAAATTACTTCAGCATTTTCTTTGTGCTCAGAAGTTTAGAATCAATGGAGTCTAGCATAGTATTTCCTATTTTAAACATTGGAATTGTCATATTATCTGCTTTAATCGGATGGGGATATTACAAAGAACATTTATCCAAGCTTAATTGGTTGGGGGTCATCCTAGCCATTTCATCCATTTATATTTTGATTTACACTTAGTGCTTTTCGACGATTCATATCTAGAGGTAGTTGGCACTTCAAAAGGCCTTTTTAATGATAAAGGGAGTAAATTTATCGCATATGCTTTTTCTGTAAGGACTGAAAAGGATATCAAAGAACGACTTGCGGAAGTTAAAAAACTAGAATATGCAGCTCGTCACCATTGTTACGCCTATATTCTAAACCCAGACAAATCGGCTCAGCGTGATAGTGACGATGGAGAGCCATCCAATACTGCTGGAAAACCTATTTTAGGACAACTTCTTTCTAGAGACTTAACAAACACATTAATCGTAGTTGTGCGTTACTTTGGCGGTGTAAAATTAGGTGTAAGTGGGCTTATTAACGCTTACCGTGAGGCCGCTTCTGAAGCCTTAAACCAAATTACAATTAAGAAAAGATTCGTTAAAGATGTTTTTGCAGTGCATTTTAAATATCCTGAAATGAATACTGTAATGCGAATCGTAAAAGAACATGACTTAAAAATAATAAGTCAAGATTTTGAATTGGAATGCGCCCTTACCTTTTCCGTCAAAAAGAGTCAGTCTGAAAAAATACAAAGTATATTTGCTCAAAACCATTTATTATCTCTGGAATATTTAAAAACAATTTAATGGAATTACTCAAAACATTATGCCATATTCATGCTCCGTCAGGAGAAGAATCAGCTCTTTCTGAATTTTTACTTGATTATATCGAAAAACATAAATCTAATTGGGTGGTTCAACCAAAAGTTTTTCATGGCGATGGCTTTCAAGATTGTATCGTTCTAGTTTTTGGTAAACCCACTACTGCTATTTTTGCTCACATGGACAGTATTGGATTTACTGCTAAATATGGAAATGAAATCGTTAAAATTGGTGGTCCTGTTACTACTGAAGGCATTGAACTTATTGGCGAAGATGGTCATGGAAAGGTTAGCGGCACAATCGTTCATAAAAAAGACGAGAACGGCAACACATCCTTACACATTAGCGGAAGACCTATCGACAGAGGAACTAGTTTAACGTTTAAACCGAATTTTATAGAAACTGAAGACTTTATTCAATCTTGCTACATGGATAACCGTTTAGGTGTATGGAACGCTCTAAAAGTAGCTGAAAACTTAGAAAATGGAATTATTTGCTTCTCTGCATGGGAAGAACATGGCGGTGGCTCTGTAGGTTATTTGGCAAAATTCATTTACGAAACATATAATGTGAAACAGGCCTTAATTTCCGATATCACTTGGGTAACGAATGGTGTTGAACACGGAAAAGGGGTAGCTATTTCAATGCGTGATAGCGGTATTCCTCGTAAAAGCTATGTCGATAGAATCATTAATCTAGCTCAAGAAAGTCAAATACTTTTTCAATTAGAAGTAGAAAATGCAGGCGGTAGTGATGGTAATGCTCTTCAACGGTCACCTTATCCTTTTGATTGGTGTTTTATAGGTGCTCCAGAGGATAATGTACACAGTCCTGACGAAAAGGTGCACAAATCGGATATCAAAGCAATGACTAAGATGTATGATTACTTGATGAGGAATCTTTAATAAGTTTTACCGCAAAAACCGAAGCGCAAGCCCCTAGTGTTGTCGCTACAATATAAATCCATAAGTGAGTTAAATGTCCCGATACTACTGCAGGAGCAATAGACCGTGCCGGATTCATTGAAGCACCCGAAACGGGCCCTGCGAAAATAGCCTCAAAAGCAACAACCATTCCTATTGTAAAACCCGTCATCACTCCTACTTCTTTACTCCCTTCTGACATTAGAAGAATCACAAACATTAAAATAAACGTCAGTATAAATTCCATTACAAAGCTCTGTTCCCAGCTACCAGCAGGTAAAGTCGCGCCAACTAACTCATGTTGGGGAAACATGAATGATAGTGTCAAGGACGCTAATACTGCTCCTATTAGTTGTGAAATTATATAAGGTAAAAGTTCTTTTCCACTGAACCGTTTACTAAACCAAAAAGCAATACTGACAGCAGGATTAATATGAGCGCCAGAAATGTTACCAATGGAATAAATAACCGCCATAACAACCAAGCCGAATGTTAACCCAATTCCTAAATGGCTAACACTACCATAAATATCATTGACTATAATTGCACCAGTTCCGGCAAATACCATCATGAATGTTCCAAGGAATTCAGCCCAATATTTTTTCATATTCCAAAAGACTTTAGTTGATTTATCAAATTTTGAGGCGCAGAACAAGGTTTGTTTTTCTGTATGTCAACAAAAACTAGAGTAACTTCCGCTTCATTAATTTTTATGTCATTGGTATTATACGTCTCGAAAAAAAAGTGAATACGAGCCTTGGGCATCTCTTTGATAAAAAGTTTAATGGTCAACTCCTCGTCATAAAAGGCAGGTTTATAAAACTTGGTTGAATACGATAATACTGGAAGCATAATGCCGCTATCTTCCATTTCTTTGTAATTGACTCCTAAGCTTCGTAAGGCCTCAACCCTTGCCACCTCAAAATAGGTAGCGTAATTACCATAATAGACATAGCCCATTTTGTCTGTTTCAGCATATCGAACTCGTATTTTGGTTTGGTGTGAAAACATATTTAAAGGCAGTCAAAATTCACTATTCGCTTTTCTTTTTCTTCTTTTGATTTTTCATAGCCTCTCCTATCTGATTGCTAGCTGTGAAAGATGCCACCATATTATTCAGCATATCCGAACCCGCTTGAGGAGAATTTGGTAATAAAATTAGATTACTATTGGTGTCAGCTCCAACAGCTTGTAAGGTATCGTAGTGTTGAGTAACTACAATTAAAGCCGAAGCTTCTTGAGAATTAATACCTACTTTATTCAATACTTCAACAGATTCTTCCAAACCTTTGGCTATTTCTCGTCTTTGATCTGCTATACCTTGTCCTTGTAAGCGTTTGCTTTCAGCCTCTGCTTTGGCCTTTTCAACAATAAGAATACGTGCCGCATCTCCTTCATACTGAGCCGCCACTTTTTCTCTTTCAGCGGCATTGATACGATTCATAGCGTTTTTCACCTGAGCATCGGGGTCAATATCCGTAACTAACGTTTTAATAATATCATAACCGTATTCTATCATGGCGTCATTAAGCTCCGATTTTACAGCGATGGCTATATCATTCTTCTTTTCAAAAACATCGTCTAACTTCATCTTTGGCACTTCAGCACGAATAACATCAAATACATAAGAGGTTATTTGATCGTATGGATAATCTAGCTTGTAAAATGCATCATACACTTTATCCTTTATTACTTGAAATTGAACAGATACTTTTAATTTTACAAAAACATCATCTTTAGTTTTGGTTTCAACAACCACATCTAATTGTTGAATTTTCAAACTTAGTTTACCAGCAATCCTATCAAAAACAGGTATTTTTAGCTGCAAGCCAGATTGGCGAATGGAAGTGAATTTTCCGAATCGTTCAACAATAGCAGCCGATTGTTGTTTTACTATAAAAAAAGTTAAAGGAAGTAGAACAATCGCCAGGACTGAAAAAATGATAAATGCGTTCATGATTTTTTGGATTAAATTAGAATTAAACAAATTTAATTAATTCATCATCTTATTAGCATTAATTCTTATTTAATAATCAATATTTTTTTAACAAATTATATTGTTTAAATAATTAGATTTGTGTCATGCAGTTCATTTACCTTCTTCTTGCTTTAGCATTAATAAATCAGCCTAGTATTGAATACAGTTCTATGGAACGCTCAGTATTTGATGTAAAAACT
Organism: Flavobacteriales bacterium; assembly: GCA_965661345.1. Classification (GTDB taxonomy): domain Bacteria; phylum Bacteroidota; class Bacteroidia; order Flavobacteriales; family UBA7312. The sequence goes on from CBFIDK010000010.1 coordinate 48,319, forward strand.
TCTGAAATAGATAGTTCAATGTATTATACAATCTTGCCGTACAAACAACAACTTGATTCCCAAATGAATGAAGTGCTTTGTTATGCGTCAACTGATTTCACAAAGGGTAAACCCGAAAGCATACTTGGAAATTGGACTTCTGACGCCTGTCTGGAAATTGCTCAAGAATTAACAGATGTTTTTGATATAGATGTTTCATTTTTCAATACTGGTGGACTGAGAAGCTCATTAAGCAAAGGGAACATTACAAAACGCGATATTTTTAAGCTTATGCCTTTCGAAAATGAACTGGTAGTTTTAGAACTTAGTAAAGACGAATTCATGTCACTAAAAAACTATTTTGTTCAGACTGAAGGTCAACCAATTGCTTTTTCAGATAATTTCTCAATCGAAGATTCAGTCTTTCAGGTCTTAACTACAGATTATTTAGCAAATGGTGGCGATAAAATGAGTTTTTTCAACAATAAAATACAGCACAAAGTGGGCATCAAAATGCGCGATGCACTCATCACTTATTGTGTGGAAAACGATACCATTTCATCAACACTTGATTCAAGACATTTAATTCTTTTCAATGACAACTAGAAGAACATTCGTTAAAAACATATTCTTTGGTAGTGCCTTGGTTGGGCTGTCGCCCGCACATGCCTTAGCATCAAATAAAGAGTTAATCAAGCTAAGCATTCTTCACACCAACGATATGCACAGCAATATTGAACCCTTTACTTCTGGAAGAAACAAAGGTTTGGGTGGCATGCAACAGTTATCTTCAATGATTAAAAAAGTACGTAGTCAAGAAAATAATGTACTGCTACTTGATGCTGGTGATGTTTTTCAGGGAACCCCCTACTTCAATTTATTTGGTGGTGAATTAGAGTTTAAGCTAATGAGTGAAATGGGTTACGACGCTATTACCTTAGGCAATCATGATTTTGACAACGGAATTGACGGACTAGTCAAGCAAATGAAGCACGCCAATTTTTCGTTTATCTCTTCGAATTACGATTTTACGGATACCGCCATAGAAGGAAAAGTAATTCCACATCAAATTTTTAGAAAAGATGGAATAAAAATTGGCGTATTTGGTGTTGGCATAGAACTTAAAGGACTTGTTGATGCTAGTTTGTGCCAAGGCGTGAAATACATCGATCCTGTGTCTGTTGCTAATTCAAAAGCTCATTATTTAAAAACCAAAGAACATTGCGATTTGGTCATTTGTCTTTCGCATTTAGGCTTTAAGTACAAATCCGATAAAATAAGCGATATAAAACTAGCAGAACAAACCTCTAACATAGATTTAATTATTGGCGGGCACACACATTCTTTCTTAAACAAACCAGTAATTATTAAAAATAAGAACAAAAAAGATGTGCTAATTAGTCAAGTTGGATTTGGGGCAATTAAACTTGGCAAAATTGATTTTTATTTCCACAAAAAAAACTTGTCGGTAAGCAATACAATTCATAATTTTAGTGCTTCATCAATTGATGTGTTTTCGTAAAAAACTATAGCCTTACACTTTGCAAGATTTTTTTTACGAACTGTAAAAAAAACATAAAAATCAATAGCTAAATTATTTTTTTTTTAACTTTATTGTTAACACATTTGCCTTTGCATTAAAGCCGATGGAAACTCACTTGAAAATTGTAGTTGAATTATTAATTAATTGAGATAATGGTAGAAGAAAAAGTTTTTGAGATTGTATGGAGAAATTGCCTAAGTATAATAAAGGATAATGTTAGTCCTCAATCATTTAAAACTTGGTTTGAACCAATAAAAGCTATCCGCTTAAAATCTGGCGTTCTCACTATTCAAGTGCCTTCACAATTCTTCTACGAGTGGCTTGAACAACATTACATCGACCTCTTAAAGAAAACCGTTAAAAAAGAATTAGGTGAAGACGGTAAATTGGAATACAGTATAGTTATGGACAATAACTATAACGCTAAACCATACATGACAAAAGTTCCTAGCTCAGGAAGAGGAAATTTAAAGAATACGCCAATACACATGCCGATTAACATTAATGAGACTTCAATTCGAAATCCGTTTGTTATTCCTGGCCTTAAGAAAATTCAAGTAGACCCTCAACTTAACGCAAACTTTTCATTCAACACTTTTGTTGAAGGAGATTGCAATAGATTAGCACGATCTGCAGGCTATGCCGTTGCTCAAAAGCCTGGCGGCACATCGTTCAATCCATTATTAATTTATGGAAATGGAGGCCTTGGTAAAACTCACCTTGCTAATGCCATTGGTATTGAAGTAAAAAATCTTTTCCCAGAAAAGACTGTACTATACGTTTCAGCGGACAAATTTCAAACTCAATTTGTAGATGCTATTATGGACAACAAGAAGAATGATTTCATTCACTTCTACCAGTCCATAGATGTATTAATTATTGATGATGTTCAATTTTTTGCTGGAAAGGAAAAAACCCAAGATGCTTTTTTCCACATTTTTAACCATTTACACCAAAATGGCAAGCAGATTATCCTTACATCTGACAAAGCACCAGTTGATATGCAAGGTGTTGAACAACGCTTACTTTCTAGATTTAAGTGGGGATTGTCAGCCGACTTACAGTCACCAGATTTAGAAACTCGTATTGCTATACTCAAAAAGAAATTATACAACGACGGCATCGAAATGCCTTACGAAGTTGTAGAATACATCGCCTACTCTATCACCACAAATGTGAGGGAATTAGAAGGCGCTTTAATATCTCTTTTGGCTCAATCTTCTTTAAACAAAAAGAACATCACGATTGATTTAGCAAAAGAAATGCTGGATAAGTTTGTCAAGAATACGGCAAGAGAAATATCTATCGATTACATACAAAAAGTAGTGTGCGATTATTTCGACATTCCTATTGAATTAATGAAATCCAAAACAAGAAAACGAGAAATTGTTCAAGCCAGACAATTGGCCATGTATTTCTCAAAACAGCTAACCAAAAACTCTCTTGCGAATATTGGAATTCATTGTGGAAATAAAGACCACGCTACTGTACTACACGCTTGTAAAACCGTCAATAACTTAATTGATACCGATAAGCAATTTAGAGCGTTCGTTAACGACATCGAAAAGAAGTTAACTCTTAATTAATCCTATTCAAACTTCAGTAAAATGAAAATACTGTTTGTTTGTTTAGGAAACATTTGCCGCTCACCTCTAGCAGAAGGCATTTTAAGAAAGTTAGCTCCTAAATTAGAAATAGATTCAGCCGGGACAAGTAACTTTCACATAGGCAGTCAACCCGACTATAGGATGATAGAAACCGCTAGAAACCGCGATATAGATATTTCTGGATTGTCTGCACGACAATTTAAGACCAATGACTTCGACTACTTTGATAAAATAGTTGTTATGGATGCTGCCAACTACAAGGACGTTATGTCACTCGCTAAGACTGAACTGCAAAAAGACAAAGTAATCTTTGCTTTAGAAAATGATGAAGATGTTCCTGACCCCTATTTTGGAGGCAAACAAGGCTTTGAAAAGGTCTATCATTTATTATTTAATAGCTGCCAACAAATTTTAGATTCAATTGAAAAAAGGTAAACTGATATTAATCCCTTGTACACTAGGCGATAGTGAATTGTCTTCTGTTTTACCTACCGACAACATTAATCGTATAAATTCATGCACTACATTTATAGTTGAAAATTTACGTTCAGCACGTCGTTTTCTGATTAAATCAGGCATTGAAACGAAAATTGACGACTTACACTTTCACCTTTTAAATAAACACACAGCGCAATCGGAAGTGTCATTGATGCTTAATGCTGCTATGGACGGCCAGAATATTGGACTTTTATCTGAAGCAGGTTGCCCAGGCGTTGCAGATCCAGGCTCAGAAATTGTAAAGTTGGCCCACTCCAAAAACATTCAAGTTGTACCACTTGTGGGACCATCATCCATTTTATTAGCCCTAATGGCTTCCGGGATGAACGGACAAAATTTCGCTTTCAATGGCTACCTTCCTAAAGATAAGTCAGAGCGACTAAAACAAATACAGTTTCTAGAAAGTTTGTCGTACAGGCAAAACCAAACTCAAATTTTTATTGAAACACCTTTCAGGAATAATCATTTACTTGAAGATTTGTGTAAGCATTGCCAAGCAAATACCGATATATGTATTGCGACCAACCTTAGCACAGAAAACGAACAAATTATAAGAGATAAAGTGAAGAATATCAAATCAAAAAAATACGATTTAAATAAAAAGCCGACTATTTTTTTAATTCACAAATACTAAAACATTGATTTTTTCATTTAATTATATATATATTACCAAAGTTTAAACACATACCTTATGTTATACGAATTAGAATACCCTATACACTCTTCAATAAAAATTCTTTATGAAAGACTGAGCACGCTTAGCGGCCTATCCGAATGGTTTGCCGATGACGTAAACGTCAATAGAGATGGTATTTATACTTTTACATGGGAAGGGAGCTCACAAGATGCTGTATTGATAAGCAAGAAAAAAGGAGAGCATATCAGGTTCAGATGGTTAGATTCTGAAGAGGATGAGTACTTTGAGTTTAGAATTCAAATTGACGAACTTACTAGTGATGTGTCTTTAATTGTTACGGACTTTGCGGAAGATGAAGACGACAAAGAAGACGCCACTAATCTATGGGATACCCAAATTGATAACTTAAAACACCTAATAGGTTCGTAAGCCCCTATTTGACTGAATGAAAAAGTTACACCTTTTTATCACTAAGTCCTTCATAGGCCCTTTTATTTTCACTTTTTTATTGGCTATTTTTTTACTGTTGATGCAATTCCTATGGAAGTACATTGACGACTTGGTTGGAAAAGGTCTAGAAATGGTGGTTATTGCCAAACTACTGTTTTATGCTGCCGCCCGATTTGTTCCAATGGCCTTGCCCATATCGGTTTTGTTGTCTTCCATCATGACCTTTGGTAATATTGCTGAAAAAAGTGAACTTATGGCTATAAAGTCTGCTGGAATATCCCTCAGAAAATGCATGACTCCCCTATTAATTCTTGTAATTGTTATCACGTCTTTTTCGTTTTTATTTTCAAACTACTATATGCCTTATGCCAACCTCAAAGCTGGCTCATTGCTATACGACATCAGGAAACAAAAACCTGCCCTAAACATCAAAGAAGGAATATTTTACAATGAACTGAGTGGCTACAGCATAAAGATTGACAAGAAATTAGAAAACGGTACTGACTTGGAAGGGATAATGATTTACGATCATAATTCTGAAAAAGGGAACGATAAGGTTATAATAGCAGAAAAAGGCAAAATGTATCTTGCTGAAAACGAACAATACTTTGTTATCGCCTTAGAAAATGGGTACAGTTACAATGAACTGGATTTAAAAAAGGACAACAAACCCTTTCAAAGAGCTTCATTCAAAGAAGATATTTTGCGCTTTGATTTATCCGATTTTGGAATGAAACGCAGCAGTGAAGATTTATACCGCAACCATTACGCCATGATGAACAATCGGCAGCTTCTTAACGCTATTGACTCTATTGATTACAAAATGAATTTAAAAACAAGCGCTTTCAGTTATCAAATTAATCAGAAAAATGAGGTCGATTTTGAATCCATTGTTGTTGGCTATAAATCGAAACTGGTCAATTCACCAAAGTACACTACAAAGGTGTATTCTAACGCTATCAGCTCAGTAAAATACCTTCAATCTCTACTGACAAGTCACATGAAAGACAAACGCTTTTCTAAAGAGATTTCCATAAAACATAAAATAGAATGGCACAGAAAGTTAACACTGGCCATTGCTTGTATTATTTTCTTCTTTATTGGCGCTCCACTTGGAGCTATTATAAGAAAAGGCGGCTTTGGAATGCCCGTTATAATTTCTGTTGGATTTTTTATCACTTACCATATCATTTCAGTAACCTCTGAAAAGATGGTTAAGGAGGCTGAAATAGCCGTTTTACAAGGAATGTGGTCAGCTAACTTAATATTGCTTCCAATTGGCATATACCTCATTTATAAAGCAAACTCAGACTCACCCTTATTCTCTATCCCTAAATTTAGATTTTTAAAAAGGAGTTAGCGAACCAGTTTTTTATACCTGATTCTGGTTGGCCCAACATCACCCAATCGTTTTTTACGATTCTCTTCGTAATCGGAATAACCACCTTCAAAGAAATACACTTGAGAATTGCCTTCAAAAGCCAAAATGTGTGTACATACTCTATCTAAGAACCAACGGTCGTGAGATATAATTACGGCACATCCACCAAAGTTTTCCAAACCTTCCTCTAAAGCTCTTAACGTATTGACATCAAGGTCGTTAGTAGGCTCATCCAATAGCAATACATTACCTTCTTCACGTAGCGTCATGGCAAGGTGCAAACGGTTTCGCTCACCACCCGAAAGTACGCCTACCTTTTTATTTTGGTCAGAACCTTGGAAATTAAATTTAGCCACATACGAACGGGAATTTATTTTTTTACCCGCTACCTCTAACAATTCATTTCCTCCAGTAACTTGTTCCCAAATGGTTTTTTCAGGATCTATGTCAGCATGCTGCTGATCTACATAAGATGCTTTAACCGTTTCTCCTATTGAAAACGAACCTGAATCGGCTTCTTCTTTTCCCATAATCATTCGGAATAAGGTTGTTTTACCTGCGCCATTCGGCCCAACAATACCCACTATACCAGCAGGCGGTAGTTTGAAATTTAAATCTTCATACAACAACTTATCGCCAAAGGCTTTGGAAACAGAAGTGGCTTCAATAACATTAGTCCCTAATCGAGGACCAGCAGGGATATACAATTCTATTTTTTCTTCTTGCTGTTTGTTTTCATCGCTAAGAAGTTTATCGTAATTATTCAAACGCGCTTTGGATTTTGACTGTCGTCCTTTTGGACTCATCCTTACCCATTCTAGCTCTCTTTCGAGAGTCTTTCTTCGTTTGCTAGCTTGTTTTTCTTCTTGTGCTAAGCGCTTAGATTTTTGATCCAACCATGAAGAATAATT
>CBFIDK010000011.1:0-53214 GCA_965661345.1 Flavobacteriales bacterium
TCCTCTAGCGGCAATGTCTGTGGCCACCAATACTCTAATTTCTCCCTCTTTGAAGTAGTTAAGCGCTTTTTGGCGTTGAGTCTGCCCCTTATTGCCATGTATTGCTGCCGATTTTATAGACATTTTGGTGAGGTTTTTCACAATTCTGTCTGCCCCATGCTTAGTTTTTGAGAAAACAAGTAACTGCTCAATTTCGGCATTGTCAAGAATATGTAAAAGCAATTGATTCTTATTGGCTTTGTTGGTCATGTACACAAACTGCTGAATGGTCTCGGCAGTTGAAGATACAGGATTGACAACGACTTTCTCAGGAGCATTCAAAATTTGACTGGACAATTGCAAAATGTTTTCCGGCATAGTTGCCGAGAAAAAGAGTGATTGACGTTTGCTAGGCAATAATTTGAGTATTTTTTTTATGTCATGAATAAAGCCCATATCTAGCATTCTGTCAGCTTCATCCAAGACGAAATACTCCACCTCTTTTAAAGAAACATAGCCTTGATTGATAAGATCAAGCAAACGTCCAGGAGTAGCTACCAATACATCTACCCCATTTTTAAGGGCTTTAACCTGTGCCGCTTGACCAACACCGCCAAAAATAACTGTGTTTTTAAGACTAGTAAAGGTGGAATAGGCCGTGAAACTTTCCGCAATTTGTATGGCCAATTCACGAGTTGGGGTAACTATCAAAGAGGAAATGTTTGGGCTATTACCCCTACTGTGTTTTCTATTTTCTAGATGTTGAACAATTGGAATGGAGAAAGCCGCCGTTTTTCCAGTACCCGTTTGGGCACTGCCCAAAATATCTTTACCCTGAAGAATCAGAGGAATGGCTTTGGCTTGTATGCTGGTAGGCTCGCTATACTTTTGCTGTTTTAAAGCTTTTAGTATGGAGGGATTTAATTTTAAATCTTCAAATTTCATAAATGGAATTGTTTGCATTCAGGATTTTTTCCTAAACGCTAATGAATAGCTCACCCAAACTGATGCATTGAGTGTTTTTTAGTCCAGCAAAGCTTTGTGAACCTTTTGGAGTATTTTAAAGCACTTTTCTTGATTAGCAGCTTCTGCATAAGTACGCAATACAGGCTCTGTGCCAGAAGGACGTATCATAATCCAACTGTCTTGATCGAAATAATATTTGAAACCGTCAATGGTCTCTGTTTTAACAATGGGCATATCGCCAAAGGCCGTGTATGCACCATTCTTGCAATTTTCAACAATTTTTAATTTCTGAGCTTCTTCCAGATGCAAGTCAATTCGCTCAAAAGCAAATTCTCCTACTATGTCGTACACTTCCTGAATTAGGTCGTCTAAACTCTTGGCTGTTTTGGCCATGTATTCCCAAATAACTAAGCCCATCCAAATACCGTCTCTTTCCGGGATATGTCCTTTGATAGCCACCCCACCAGATTCTTCACCACCTAGCAATACATCTTCTTTGAGCATGACCCCCGCAACGTGTTTGAAACCAACCTTAACGATTTCGTGTTCCAATCCGTAATGAGCGCACATCTGGGCTACTTTTACCGAACATGAAAAAGCAGTAACTACTTTACCACTCATGCCTTTATACTTCACCAAATAATGAATTAACAAAAGAATAATGTGGTGAGAGTCTATAAATTCTCCTTTAGCGTTGTATAAGCCTATTCTATCGGCATCACCGTCAGTTGCCAAACCACAATCAATCTCGCCAGTTGTTTTGATATACTCTGAAAACTCAAGCAAATTTCTATGTATTGGCTCAGGTGCAGTGCCATTAAAACCTGGATTGTTTGAACAGTGGAACAGCGTAGTTTTTGGCAATAGTGATGGAACGGCTTCACGACCAGCTCCATACATGGCATCATAGCCTAATGCTAAATCGGAATTATTGATAGCGTCTAAGTCAAAGGCAGCCTTAGCTTTATCCAAATATAACTGAGTGAAATCGGCTACTTCTACGCCCTCTAATGTTAAGGCATTCAAATCCAAAGTATGCCCGTCAGGGATTAAATCTTCTACGGCCTGAATGTCATCCGAGAGTAAAGGCCCTCCAAAGTTTCCTTTCAGCTTATAACCGTTGTATTCTGGCGGATTATGACTGGCTGTAATTACAATGCCCAAATCGGCTTTATGCTCTAATACGGCCAAAGACAACATTGGTGTACTGACGAATCGGTTAGCAATGGTAACTTTTATCCCATGATGATTAAGAACCTTTGCAGTCGTTTCAGTAAATAATTGACCCGCAAAACGGCAATCGTGACCCACTACAACCGATGGGTTTTTAAAATTACCTTTAAGCCATTCGGCAACTCCTAGCGTTACTCTAGCAACATTATCAACAGTGTACTCTTTTGCAATAATGGCTCTCCAGCCGTCGGTTCCAAATTTAATCTTCATAGTTATCGTTTAATATTTCTTAAATTCAAGGCTTTTCTATACTTGGCAGCATTGGCATAGTGTTGTACAGCACCCTCTGCAAAACTATGGTATCCAGAAAAATCGTCCTTGGCACACATGTAGAGGTAATCGTGCTTTTCATAATTAAGGACAGCATCAATGGCTTGTATAGAGGGTAAGGATATCGGCCCTATTGGTAAGCCTTTGTATTTGTAGGTGTTATAGGGTGAATCTATTTTTAAGTCTTTTTTAAGAACACGTCTGATGGAAAAATCACCCAAAGCAAAAATTACTGTGGGGTCAGACTGTAATTTCATTCCTTTTCGCAATCGATTTAGATACAATCCAGCAATGGTGGGCTGTTCAGCTTTACGAAACGATTCTTTTTCAACAATAGAAGCCATAATGGTTACTTCTTCTTGTGAGAGTTTAAGTTTTTTAGCTTTTGCTTTTCTTGAATCGTTCCAAAAATGATGGTGTTCGGCTAGCATGCGAGATAAGAAACTTTCTACAGGGGTGTTCCAATAAAACTCATAAGTATTTGGAATAAACAATGTGCTGACTGTAAAGGCATTTAAATTAAGTGGATTTAGAAAGGCAGTATCTAGCATTGCCTCTAGTAATTCTATGGAATCCATTTCTAACTGAGTAGAAATTTTACCAGCGAACTCTTCCTTAGTTCTGATGTTGTTAAACACTACATTTATAGGCGTTTGCCTTCCTGAACGTAAGAGGTTTACTAAATCGTTATTACTCATTTTGTCTTTTAGAAGGTATCGCCCCGATTTAATGGAAAAATCGTTGTAGCGTTTACGTTCTGCAATCCATACAAAAGAGGAAGAATTTATTATTATTCCTTCATCAGAAAGAATTTGAAGAACATCCACAAAGGTTGCTCCAGTTGGAATATCTACAAATACCTCCTTATCGGTATTTAATGAAACGTTAGGTTGATATATTCTCCCGTAAAAAACCGATGCAGTAATTCCGCCACTCACAAAAAGTACACCAACTAAACTCCAAATAAACTTGTACAAAAAACTCTTTTTCTTAGACATTATAATGAGGACATTATGCTTTTTACTTTTTCGTTCGTGCTGTCAATCTCCAAAATACGATTCAAATATAGCTTTCCTTTGGAAATATCCCCTTGTATAATCAGTAAACTTGCTTTATTAAGTAAACTTTGAATATGTACAGGATTCAATGATAAAGCCTTATCATAGCATTGATTTGCTGCTTCAAAATCATTTTTCTGAGCCAATACAAAACCTAAGTTACACCACACATTTTCATTTTTGGAAAACTCCTCTAAAATCGTACGGTATTCCTCTTCGGCCTTATCTAACTCTAGTGTTTTGGAATAGTAATCCGCTAGTTTTAACCTAAATTTCAGAACAAAGGGCGCTAATTCTACGGCTTTCTGGTAGTAAGCTTTCGCTCGATTAGCACCAAGCATTTCGTAAGCATAAGCTATTCTAAAGGAGGTCCAAGCGTGTGAATTTGAATACGACTTTTCATTAAGCAAAGACAGTAAACCGTCAATGGACTTACTCACGTTTACCAATGATGAGAAGTCTTTCTTGAGATAATACAAATGGATTAAATCATGATATGTGGTTTCTATATCCAGTTTTTGTAATAAAATGTAAGCTGAATCTAGTAGATAATCTTGAGCATCAAATTTTTCATACTGGTACAAATAGGCTTTGGCTCGCGTTAAGAAATGAGGATTAGGATTATTTATCGCTTCAAGTCCTATGAATTTACCTTTAGAAACAACACTGTCTTTTGGTAAATGAATGCCTATTTTATGGTCGTGTATGCTTACATGTGGAATGTCAATAGTTGAGGATGATGGCATGTGGCACTCTACACAATTATTGCTCTCACGAAAGTCGTCTTTACAATCGTCATGACACGATAAACACTTGTTGTTAAAGAAGTTAGGGCTTTGTTTCTGAACAGAATGGTGAGGGTCATGACAGCTTGTACAGTTCATTTCAGAATTGGTAAAACAAGCGCTTTGTTTAAACCTATCAACATGAGAAGCCATTATAAAACTGTTATCGTCTTCGTAACGCGGCACAAATACAGTCATTATTTCGGACAATTCCATGCCGGGCTTAAAATCTTTAAAACTCTTACCCTCTTCTAAAACAGTGTTTCCTTGTAAATGGCAACGCATACATATTTGGAACTGCGCTTCTAAAGATAATTTCTTGGGGTTAACAATGGAATAATCAATGTGTTTTGAAGTATCTACTAATTCACCATTCATCATACGTTGAACGTGCAACTCTCCAGGACCATGGCAACGCTCACAGTCAATACCCTCAGGCACTTTAGTGTATTTGTTTTCAGAACCCATCACAAATTCAGGCATAGCGTTATGGCAACTCATACATTCTAAACCAATTGTTCTGGAAAATCGGCTGTTGTAACCGTTTTCGAAACCGGGAGGAAAATCGAGTTTACCATCCTGCGTGTAATAGGTAAAAGGCATTTGATGCACATAGCCGTTTTCGTTCAAAAGGTGTGAGTTGGTATGATGTCCAGATCCAACAATGTAATCGGCTACTTCTACCCTCTCGTTATGGGCGTGTATTTCTTTTATTTTCAAGAGGCTATCTTGCCAAAAAGGGTGATAAGTCAGTTGATTAAAGGTGTCTTTTAAAATGGAAGAATCGCTAAATATAGCTTCACTGTTTTCAGGAGTTGCCAACGACATGGATTGCCCCATGCCCGTTTGTATATAGGTTTGATATATATCGTAATGACACATCATACAACTTTCAATACCCACATAAGAAACCGTGTCGTTATGATTTAAATAGTCAGCGTAAGGCTCTACTCTATTAGTACAGCTAAACAAGAAAAATAATATGGCAATTATAACTATTCGCACAGCAGTTGAAATAAAAATTCATCTTCCCATCCCGTAGCAGTTTTATTCCATTTGGCTTTTTGTCCAACAAGCTGAAAATCTAGAGAGCTGAATAAATTAATACTAGCTTGGTTGTGCGAAGATATATTGCAATACATCTGATTGAGGTGAAGGCTATTAAAGGCATAATTAATAATGAGTGAAAGAGCCTCTCTCGCGTAGCCTTTTCGTCTATTTTCCTTGTCAACAATCCATATACCTACGCCACACCTTAGATTAATTGGGTCAAAATCAAATAATTCAATGGTTCCTAATGCTTCCCCGTCTTTTTCTATCATTAACCTTAATTGTTTGGCCGTAAAAATATCCTGATGCGCGTTTTCTAGATACTTTGAAAGAATATTTTTTGAAAATGGAGTAATGGTTTGGCTCACTTTCCAAATATCAGTGTCGTTCTCCCAACGGTAAAGCACATCTAAATCCGATGGCTCTAAGGCCCTTAACTTGATATTTTCTCCTGTTAACATTCTATCTCTCCTTTAAAAACTTCTTGATAAGGTCCTGTTAAAAACACATCCGTAAAAGAACCGTTGTGCATAAAATCTACCCCTAACTCACCTCCTACAACTTTTACCAGTATAGAGTTGCTTTTAATGTTGCCATTTTCATATGCTGCTATGGCACAAGCTACGGCACCCGTGCCACAAGCTAAGGTTTCAGACTCTACACCCCTTTCGTACGTTCTGATAGAAATAGCATTATTCACAAGCTGAACAAAATTGACATTTGTTCCCTCAGATTTAAAACGCTGATTATACCTAATTGACTTTGCTTGAGTTAAAATATCTAAAGAACTCACATCGTCCACAAAAGAAATATAATGTGGAGAACCCGTATCCATAAAATAATCGCCATCTATGGACTCAATCTGAGTAACATCACTCATTTTTAGACGTACATGTTTATCAGTCCACTGGGCATAATGCGGACCATCAAAGGCCACAAAAGTACATTCACTATCAAAAAGTCCGACTTGTTTGGCAAAATCAACAATGCATCTCGCTCCATTTCCACACATAGAGCCCAAATTACCGTCTGCATTGTAATAAACCATTTCAAACTCATAATCCACAGAGGCATTAAGAAGCATTAGTCCATCAGCGCCAATGCCCAAACGCCTATCACACAATTTCTTAATCAATTTAAAATTTGACGATTCAAACTGAGCGTTTCTATTGTCAATGATAATGAAGTCATTGCCTGCGCCCTGATATTTTGAAAAATGTATTTTCATTTCACAAATTTAATTAAAATAGTGTCTTGTCAATTTTATAAATATTTTACCAATTTAGACCATCAAAAATGTAAATTTGCCAAAACTTTTACGTCTAAAACTATCTATCTAAAATGACAATCGAAAACTATAACCAAGAATTAACTGAATGGATAAGTAAAGAACATGCATCTGCTGAACTATCCAACATTGTAAGTAAATTAGTCCTAGAATACTCTACTGAATTGGTAATGTTTAGAAATAGAATGACCAACATTAGCATTAGTGAAGTTTTTAATTTACACGATTACGCAAGAAAATTTGTTCAACAAGACATTAGTACAAAACAAACACTACCAATAGCTAAAGCAATATTAGATTTAGGAATTAGAAACGCTAAAATTGACTTAGGAAAATTGGCTTTTGAGTGGTTAGAAGCCAAAGGCTCCGAAAACGATATTAATACCTTTGTTGCAAAAAAGCTTTCGTCATATATTTCTGATGATGCCGATCTTTCTCCGAAGGATGTTATTTTGTACGGTTTTGGTAGAATCGGAAGGCTTGTTGCTCGAGAACTTGCATTACAAGATGGTGCCGGTGATCAACTTCGTTTAAGAGCCATTGTAACCCGTAAAAATTCTGACGATGATATTATAAAGAGAGCCTCATTATTGAGAACTGATTCAGTACATGGCGTTTTCAATGCTAATGTTATCGAGGATTTGGAGAACAAATCCATTATCATAAATGGTCGTACCGTTAAAATGATTGCTGCTGATAGTCCCGATACAATTGACTACACGCAATACGGAATTAATAATGCTCTAGTGATTGATAATACAGGCGTTTTTAGAGATAAAGAAGCCTTAAGTTTACACCTCAAGTCTAAAGGCGTATCAAAAGTATTACTTACTGCTCCTGGAAAAGGGATTCCAAATATTGTATTTGGAGTAAACCACAATGTTGACATAGACAATCAAGATATATTTTCTGCTGCATCATGTACTACTAATGCCATCACTCCTGTACTGGAGGTAATTGAGAAATCATTAGGAGTAGTAAAAGGGCACATTGAAACTATACATGCATATACCAATGACCAAAACCTTGTAGACAATATGCATAAAAAATACCGTAGAGGCCGTGCTGCTGCACTAAATATGGTTATTACTGAAACAGGCGCTGGAAAAGCCGTTACAAAAGCAATTCCATCTTTAGAAGGCAAATTGACCTCTAATGCCATACGTGTTCCTACCCCTAATGGCTCTTTGGCTATCTTAAATTTAACTACGGAAAAGGAAACTACACTAGATGGATTAAATGAACTAATAAGAAAAGCTGCTTTCGATTCTGATTTAGTTGAGCAAATTCGATTTTCTGTCAATAACGAACTTGTTTCGTCGGATATAGTCGGCGACAGCTGCCCTTCTATCTACGATAGCCCAGCGACTCAAATTTCAAAAGATGGCAAAACATTCGTTTTATACGTTTGGTACGACAACGAATACGGTTACACTAGACAAGTTCTTAGATTAGCAAAGCATGTTGCTAAGGTGAGAAGAAATTGTTATTACTAAAATTAACCTATGTTATCCGATATTAACCTAAATCAAAGAGCGTTTATCATTTACAAATGGTTTAACTCATTGTTTTTAGGTCTATCTATTGGAAGTGTATTTACCATCTATGAGCCACTAGACCCATCTGTTTATTCCTTGGGAGGTATATTTCTAGCTTTGGTAATGATTGTCGTTGCAAAATTTTACCACAAAATACTTAACGCATATTACTTCTATCGAATTTCTATGCTAGTAGAGTTGATTGTATTAGCAATGTTAGTGGTATTCCTAATCTTTTCATACAGCTACCAATCGGCCCTATTGATTTACATAGGTTATCAAATTACTTTTGTATTTGGCTCATATCTGGTAAGAGCAGAAACATTGGTGTTTAGTAATAATGATGTTTTGACAAAAATAGATATGGCTAAACAAATAGGTTACCTTGTAGGAATGTCTATTTCATACATATTCTACAAAGGCCTAGAGTTTTATGAGCTAATAATTGACAAACAAGATCAAGTATATACTATCCATTTTCTTCTTGTTACCGTTGAGTTGTGCGTCATCTATTTTTTAGTTAGAGCTTTTTCTAAAAACAATTGATTTGATTTTTCGATTTAAATCCTTTCAAATTGAACAGTCAAAATCGGCTATGAAAGTAGGCACTGATGGGGTTTTACTAGGTGCATGGGCAAAACCAACAACACCACCTAAACGGATACTGGATATTGGAACAGGAACAGGATTAATTGCCATAATGATGGCACAACGCTTCGAAGAAGCTAAAATCATTGGAATTGAAATCAATGTTGAAGCGTCACAAGAAGCTACAACAAATATGCTTTCATCTAGATGGAATGAACGCCTTGAATGTCAAAACACTTCTTTACAAAATTCTAGTTTTGATCAACCTTTTGATGTTGTGGTTTGCAATCCACCCTATTTTGAAAACACTACCAAATCTAATAATGAACAGCGCACTACGGCTAGACACACGGACAGTTTATCGTTGAATGAAATTTTTAAAAAAATGGATACTCTGTTAGCGTTAAATGGTGAACTCATGTTGGTATACCCTTCTGAGAATGTTCAAAACATACAAAACGACTTAACGTTTTTTGGACTTTACTTAAATGAAATTTGCTGGGTAAAAGGGAATAAAAAAAGTAAAGTAAAAAGAGCTTTGATGAAAATATCAAAACACCACAAAACGTTAAAGGAAAGTAACTTAACAATCGAAACAGAAAGGCATAATTACACGAAGGAATACGTGGATTTATGCAAAGATTTTTATCTTAATTTATAACCTCTTCCTCAACAAAATCAATACCAAATTCTTTTAATTTCTCTAGAACGGGTAAGTAAATTTCTTTATCAATAGGAATCTTGACTCCCGACATTTTAATTTTATCAGTCAAAATGAGTTCGGCTGCAATGGCAACTGGAAGTCCAACTGTCATACTCATAGCTGTGTTAAGTTGGTCTTTTCCTTTTAGAACTAGCGAGGATTTTAATTTATGATCATCACCATTTAAGGTGTATTCGAATAAATGCTGCATGACTATCATGTCTTTTTCGTCAGCTTTCAAAGATAATTTTTGTTCCAAAATGTGTTGTAAAACTTGAGCAGGAGTTCCCTTTTCTAATCCTATTTTCGTATTCTCAAATAACCCTAACCAAGTGAGTTTTTGCATCACTTCATCATCAATTGTGAAGTACTCTTGAATTTTATTTTCTACGGTTTTTACGGTATCGTAAACTAAAAATGAATTTACAAATTCTCTATGGGTCATTTCTGAGACATTAGATAATTCAAAAGTATCATCAGTCATGCCAAGTTGCACAAATACGTCCCATGCTCTTGAAAAGCCAGGCCTCCTAAGGGTTCCTCTCAACATTGTTGGAATCTCACTAAGATTGTACACATCTCTGTAAGATAAAGAATCACGGTTTGCATAAGCTTCAAATATACCTTCATTCAACACTTCAACTTCTTCTACCCTTTTAAAAAGCTTGTGGTGAGGAATGTACTTGTATAAATTGTTTCTTATAAATTGAGCCGTTCCTTGTCCTGCAAGGACAACATTTCTAGGATTCCAAGTAAATTTGTAGTTCCAAGGGTTGTCATCATATTCAGGGGCTACTAGGCCACCACAAAACGATTTAAAAAGAGTTATTTCTCCCCCTTTTGAATGAATTTCATCAATTATTTTTTTGGCTGATAAATGGTCAATTCCTGGATCAAGTCCTATCTCATTTAACAACAGGACACCTTTCTCATTAGCTTTTTCATGCAGTGCTTTGATTTCATCTGAAACATATGATGCTGTAATCATGTCAACACCTTGAATAACACAATCTTCAGCTAACAAAACATGCATACGAGCGGGAAGCATTGAGATGACAATATCCGCTTCACGAATAGCATCATTTCTTTGTTCTATATCAAACACATCAAAATGTAATGCTGTGCCTCTTTGATGACTATTTATTTTCTGCTCTGCTAGAGATAAATCGAAATCTCCAACAACAACATTCCAATCATTTTCTTCTGATTTATTAAGAAGATAATCTATCAATGACGTAGCCGACAAACCTGCTCCTACAACCAATATTCTTTTCATAAATGATGCAAATTAAGTGCTAATATATGTATTTTAGTGCTTTGCTATAAGAATGAACAAGAAAGTTATAATAACAGCTATTTCCCTTATTATTTTGGGTATAATTCTAGATGCTTTTAGTGCCCATGCTCTAAAGAAACTCATAAGTTTTGAACAGTTAACAAGCTTTAAGGTTGGTACAAAGTACCATCTCTTTCATTCGTTTGCATTATTGATTTTTGGCTTTAATTATTCCAAACCGAACCTATCTTTGCGAACAATTTCACTATTTGTTTCTGGTATTTTTTGCTTTTCGTTTTCAATATACCTTCTTAGTATCCAAGAACTTTTGAATGCAAACTTATCTATCATTGGGCCCATCACACCAATTGGAGGACTTCTATTTATTTTTGCTTGGATAAATTTATTGGTAAATGTATTAGCGATTAAACAAAAACAGTCAGTTAAATAATCGTCGACACCTCTTTTAAAGTGTACAATGTACACATTTAAAATTTCAACTAACATCTTATTATACTCTAGTAATTAAGAATAATAAAAAGTAAAAAAATCAAGAGTATATTTTTTGTGGCTTACTTATTAATTCTAATATTTGTCAGCCTAACTTTATGTATACTTTGACTTATGAATAATGATATTCAATCGCAATTGTATAAAATGGGCATTTCTGATGTAACTATCCATTGGAACCTTTCGCCTGAAAAATTATCAACTCTTTCTGTAAACCTTGGCCAAGCAAAAACTACAAGTTTTGGCGCTATTAGTGTTAACACTGGCGAGTTTACTGGAAGGTCTCCAAAAGATAGATTTATTGTTAAAGACGATATAACTTCAGATTCCATTTGGTGGGGAGATGTAAACATCCCTTTTAGTGAAGAAAAATATAAATCACTTTATTCCAAAGTAGTAAGCCACACGAAAAACAAGGACATCTACGTAAGGGATGTATATGCATGTGCTGACGAAAACTTTAGATTAAATATAAGAGTGATTAACGAATACCCATGGTCTAACTTATTTGCTCACAATATGTTTTTAAGGCCATCTGAAGAAGAGCTTAAATCCTTTTCTCCAGAATGGACAATTATAAATATTCCTTCGTTTTTAGCTGATGCTGAAAAAGACGGCACTCGTCAACATAACTTTGCAATAATTAATTTCAGTGATAAAAACATACTTATCGGCGGAACTGGATACACTGGAGAAATTAAAAAAGGAATTTTTTCAGTTTTAAACTACATCCTTCCACATGAGAAAAATGTTTTGTCTATGCATTGTTCTGCTAATGTAGGTAAGTCAGGTGATACTGCAGTATTTTTTGGATTATCAGGAACCGGTAAAACAACTTTATCTGCTGATCCAAACAGAAACTTGATTGGCGATGACGAACATGGATGGAGTGAAGACAGTGTATTCAATTTTGAAGGCGGGTGCTATGCTAAATGCATTGACTTAACTGCTGAAAAGGAACCTGATATTTACGCTGCTATTAAAGAAGATGCGTTGTTAGAAAACGTTATTTTCAAAGAATCGTCAAATGATATTGATTTTTCAGATAGTTCGATTACCGAAAATACTAGGGTAAGCTACCCCATTTATCACATTAACAATATTGCTGTTCCATCTATTGCTGGAGCACCAAAAAATATTTTCTTTTTAACCTGTGATGCTTTTGGAGTACTTCCTCCAATTTCAAAACTTACAGCTGGCCAAGCAATGTATCACTTTATCTCAGGATATACTGCAAAAGTTGCTGGTACAGAAGAAGGAATTACAGAGCCAAGCACTACATTTTCAGCGTGTTTCGGAGAACCATTTTTACCTCTACATCCTACCAGATATGCTGAATTATTAGGTCAGAAAATGAAGTCTAGTAATGTTAATGTATGGCTGGTTAACACTGGCTGGTCTGGTGGCCCATACGGAATTGGATCAAGATTGAGTTTAAAATACACACGTTCGATAATCACTGCGGCACTTAATGGTGATTTGAACGATGTAGATTACAACGAACATGATGTATTTGGATTACAAATGCCTTCATCATGTGTTGGTGTTCCTTCTGAAATTTTAAACCCAAAAAACACATGGGAAAATAAAGAGGATTATACTATTAAAGCAAACGAATTATCAAACGCATTCATTGCTAATTTTGAGAAATTCAAAGATTTTGCCAACGAGGAAATTATGGGCGGTGCTCCAAAAATTAAAGTTTCTTAGAGTACTCTTAAAATATCATAAATAAAAAACCCATTCTAGTGAATGGGTTTTTTTTAGATATTGTATGATAAATACTGCTTACTTAGAGAATTTTGAGTATTTATTCTTGAACTTATCGATACGCCCTGCTGTATCAACTAACTTCATTTTACCAGTGTAATATGGATGAGAATCTGAAGATATTTCCATTTTAATTAATGGGTACTCATTTCCATCTTCCCACTTAATAGTATCTTTTGTATTAGCAGTAGATTTTGTCAATACAGTATAACCTGTTGAAATATCCTGCATTACTACTAATCTATAATTTTCTGGGTGAATTCCTTTTTTCATTATTTCAATAATTTGGATTGCAAATATAAACACTTATACTAAACTGACAAACTAGCATTTTAAATATTATACTAATTATTATCAGCTCACCGTTTGTTTTATATTTGCAGAACTATGTATATCAGAAAAATCCTATTTTTTATCGGAGTGTTGGCTATAATTTCTTCTTGTCAAAAAGACTTTTTTCAAGAAAGTGGCCCAGGAAATTTATCTTTTTCCAACGATTCCATACTATTTGACACTGTTTTTTCGTCAATTGGAAGCGCTACAAAAAAGTTTATTGTCTACAATAACAATACTAATCCAGTTACAATAGAAAACATTACACTTGCTAATACCGATCCTTTAAATGTTTACAGGATAAATATTGACGGTTTTCCGATAGAACAAAGTCAAAATATTAAACTTGCAGCGAACGACAGTATGTTTGTTTTTGTAGAAGTTACCATAAATCCAAATTCCTCACAACTCCCCTATTTGGTAACTAATAAACTAGAATTTGAAACCAATGGCAATACTCAAAGCATTGAGCTTGTAGCCTATGGCCAAAATGCTAATTTTTATACTCCAATGGACAATATATTCATTAGCGGAAACGATAGCCTGAATTTCAGGTATTTTTCTATTGACGAAAACACAATATGGAATAACGATTTGCCTCATGTAATTTATGGGTATGTATTAATTGAACCTAATGCTACATTAATCATTGAAGAAGGCAGTCAAATATATTTTCATAAAAATTCAGGAATAATAGTTGGTAACCCAATACTCGGGTCAAATAACGATGGAGGAACGCTAATTGTAAATGGTAGCTTGGATAATGAAGTAGTCTTTCAAGGAGACCGTTTAGAACAATGGTATGCCGATGCCCCTGGGCAATGGGATCAGATTTGGATGTGTCAAGGAAGTAAGAATAATCAAATTAACTATGCCATAATCAGGAATGGTACAGTCGGTATAAAAGTTGATACTCTAGGAAACTCATCTAGCCCTACTCTTGAAATCAATAATACAATAATTGAAAACATGAGTGATATTGGTTTATTTGCCCAAGGAAGTTTCGTTAGTGGTCATAACAATTTAATAAGTAATTGTGGTAGATATAGCCTAGTCCTTAATATTGGTGGACGGTATAATTTCACACATTCAACCTTTGCAAATCATTACCTATTCGGTAGCCGAAATACACCCTCAATTCTAATAAATAATTATTACGAGGATATTACTGGAACTATACAAATAAGGGATTTGAATGAGGCTACTTTTACCAATTGCATCATTGATGGTAGTAACGTTCATGAATTAGAGTTACAGAGTAATTCACTTGGCAATTTCAACTATTTATTTGACCATTGTCTACTAAAAATTCACCCTGACTCATCCTTAAGTTCTTTGAATGAAGAAAATAGTATTGAAACCAACAACGATATCAATATTTTTAATAGCACTTTAGATCAAGACTTTATGATAAGTGAAGAATCCCCTGCTCTAAACTCTGGCAAATCAACCACTGTCACACTAGATTTATTAGGAAATAGTAGAGATAACACACCTGATATTGGAGCCTACGAAAGAGTAGATTAAATTTGTTCAAGAAAGGATAAAGTGTTAATCCCATCCGCATAGTCATCTAATTTTGGGAACTGCGCACTACCGAACGGTATGCCTCCTTTTCTGACTACACATTGAATATCATCTTTGTTATTTTCCAAATAAATATCAAGACTTTTTAAATCTTCATAAAACTCGTAATTCAAAACCCCTACTGGAGAATGTAAGCCTTTATCTTCTTTGAGAATTAGAAAACCATTTTCTATTATCTTTTGATTTCCCATCAAATAAATTGCTTTATAATAATCGTAATTGTTAGCGTACTTATTATTCAAAACAACATCTTTATACTCATAAAAAACCTCGAAAAGTAAATCTAAATCATAGCCCTTAGGTACAAAAATTTTAGTCACATTTCGACAGCCCAAACCAAAATACATAAACACATCTGCCGCTAAAGATTTTCGTTCTTCTAAACTTTCTTTACCATCTAATACAGCAACGGAAGTTCTGCTTTTTCTCAAAATTTTTGGATACTCTTTAAAATAATAGTCAAAGTGCTTGTATGAATCGTTGTTTCCTGTAGCTATTACAGCATCAAATTCTTTTACAGGTGATGATGATACTTCTATACGCTTGCTAAATTCAGGTTCTATTTTAATCAATTCATCAATAATGATTAATAGCAGTTGATTGTCTTTTGACGAGAGCTTGACTTTGGCTGCGTTGCCACTTATCAAAACACATAACAAATCATGAAAACCAACAAGTGGAATATTTCCCGCCATGATAATTGAAACACTTTTGGGAGGCTTAGAATCAAAATCATAACCTTCAAGCCATGCAGTAAGGTTTTCACGCGACAAATTTTTAGAAATTGAAGAAATAGAGCTTCTTATATTTTCAGCAGTAAACCAACCGTTTTTATAGACGTATTGTAAGATCACTTTTTCTAACTCATGATTATTATCCGCTCTTTGGTTAACAAAACCAGTCAAAAAATCACCTAATTTTTCAAAAGCAGAAATTCTATTTTCAATAGTCATTTTCTTAGTATATTTGTACCTGCAAATTAAAACTATTAACCTTTTTGATTTTAAAAAAATGGCAATTAAAATTACTGATGAATGCATAAATTGTGGAGCTTGTGAGCCTGAATGTCCTAACAATGCCATTTATGAAGGTGGTATGGAATGGCATTTCTCAGATGGCACTACACTAAATGGAGTAGTAACGCCTAAAAGTGGTGGAGAATATAATGCCGATGATTCTCAAGAGCCTGTTGATTATGATGTCTATTACATTGTAACTGACAAGTGTACAGAATGTATGGGCTTTCATGACGAACCTCAATGTGCTGCTGTATGCCCAGTTGATTGCTGTGTACCAGATGAAGATAATGTTGAGTCAGAATCTGAATTGCTTTCCAAAAAAGACTTTTTACATTCGTAAATGCCCCTTATTTACAAAGCCATATCTCACTTTGTAATTTTTGTCATATCGGCTTTTTTACACACGGCTTTATTTGCCCAAAGTTCAGATTTTGCTTCTTACGAAAGCCAATTGAAAGAACTCGCCAATCAATTAGTTTACGGTGAAAATGACGCTGTTAAATTAAACGCTCATCAAGAATTTTTAGAAACTTGGGATTTGGTGCTTGACAATCCAAAATCTATTAAATATTCCTTTGATTCATTATCTACGTTATTTCCAATTTTAACTAGTGATGATGAAAAATTAAGAGTGATAAATTGGCATATTCCTCTTGATAATAATGTAAATCAATACCACGCCATTGTTCAGTATTTCGATAATAAAAAGAAGTATCAAGTCAAATATTTAGAGCCAATTTTAGGAGAAGTAAAAAGTGCTACTTCCTTAAAATTAATAAACAATCAATGGATTGGAGCACTATACTATCACCTATCGTCATTTAAAAAAGGCAATAAAACCTATTACCTCCTACTAGGCTGGGACGGAAATGATGAGCGTAGCAACAAGAAAATTATTGATGTTTTATCGGTCTCTTCGAAGTCACTGGTCTTTGGTGCGCCAATTTTTAGATACAAAAAGCAAAGGCTACACCGATTTATTCTAGAATACAAAGAAGATGCTGCTGTATCAGTAAAATTCAATAAAAAAAATAAACAAATTACGTTTCCCAATTTAATACCCATCAACGATAATTTAGAGGGGCTATACGATTTTTACGTGCCAGATGGCAGTATCAATGCCTTTGAACTAGTTAATGGTACATTCAAATTCGTTGAAGATGTGGAAAATCCGTTTAAAGTTGACGTACCGAAAATTAAAAAAATAGACTCTGGTTTGTTTCCAAAATAAATAATAAAAACTCATTTTTGTATTCTAATATTTAACATATGAAAAAGCACAATTTTAGCGCTGGACCTTGTATCTTACCCCAACAAGTTTTTGAAGAAGCATCTTCATCGATTTTAAACTTCAATAACCTTAACCTTTCTCTAATCGAAATTTCTCATAGAAGTGCCGATTTTGTTGCTGTTATGGACGAGGCAATACAACTAGTAAAAGAAACCTTAGAAGTTCCTTCTGGATATTCCGTTTTGTTTCTTCAAGGTGGTGCTAGTATGGAATTTTTAATGGTAGCTTATAACCTAATGAAGACGAATGGCAAAGCTGCTTATCTTGATACTGGAGTTTGGTCAACAAAAGCCATAAAAGAAGCTAAACTATTTGGTGAAACACAAATAGTAGCAAGTTCAAAAGATAAAAATTACAATTACATCCCCAAAGACTACGCTATCCCATCAGATGCAAATTACTTTCACTGTACTTCAAACAACACCATTTTCGGTACACAAATGAAGAGCTTTCCATCTACAGATGTTAGTGTAGTTTGTGATATGTCATCCGATATATTCAGTAGAAAAATTAATGTTTCTGATTTTGATTTGATTTATGCAGGAGCACAGAAAAACCTTGGACCTGCAGGAACAACTTTAGTTATCGTCAAAGACGAAATTTTAGGGCAAACGGGAAGAACTATACCAACTATGTTGGATTATAGAACGCACATTGATAAGGAAAGTATGTTTAACACCCCTCCTGTTTTTCCAATCTACGTAAGTATGCTAACTCTCAGATGGTTGAAAGAAAATGGCGGCATAGATTGGGTAGAAAAAAGAAATAATCAAAAAGCAGAACTGCTGTATAACTTCATAGATTCAAGTTCTATTTTTGAAGGAAGCGCTGCTGTAGAAGACCGTTCATGCATGAATGCAACATTTTTATTGACAAATGAATCACTGGAATCTGAATTTAATAAAATGTGCTTAGAAGGCGGAATAAACGGATTAAAAGGACACCGTTCGGTTGGTGGCTATAGAGCGTCTATGTACAACGCTTTGCCCTTAGAAAGTGTACAGACATTAGTAGAAATAATGAAAGAATTAGAACGAAAAGGATAATGATAAAAGTACTCGCAAACGACGGAATTTCTCAATCAGGAATAGATACTCTAGAAGCAGCTGGTTTTGAAGTAATTACTCAAAAAGTAGCTCAAGAACAATTAGCAAACGTTATTAACGAAAAAGGTATAAATGTTTTGCTAGTCCGATCAGCTACCACTGCTAGAAAAGACTTAATAGATGCCTGCCCTAATTTAAAGCTGATTGGACGTGGTGGCGTAGGAATGGATAATATTGATGTTAACTATGCAAAAAGCAAAGGATTAGAAGTCATCAATACTCCTGCCGCATCTTCTGAATCAGTAGCTGAATTAGTATTCGCACATTTATTTAATCTTGTTCGATTTGTTTACGATTCGAACAGACTAATGCCACTAGAAGGTGACACTAAATTTAAAGACCTCAAAAAAGCCTATGCAAAAGGATCAGAATTAAAAGGTAAAAAACTAGGGATAATTGGTTTTGGAAGAATTGGTCAAGAAGTCGCTAAACGAGCTATCGGTTTAGGAATGGAAGTAATTGCCAATGATAAATTCATAAAGGATGCAGAAATTGAACTTACCTTTTTCGATGGGCAAAAAACTACTTTTAACCTAAAGACAACCACCTTTGAAGAAGTACTAAAAAATAGTGACTTCCTTACTCTACACATTCCAAAAACTTCGGATAAAGCAGTTATTGGTAAAGAAGAATTTGAAATGATGAAAGACGGTGTTGGTATAGTGAACGCAGCAAGAGGTGGAGTTATTGATGAAGACGCTCTTTTAGAGGCTTTAAATTCAGCTAAAGTTTCGGCTGCTGGTTTAGATGTATTTGACAATGAACCTACACCAAAAATTAAGTTGTTAATGCAACCAAATGTATCGCTAACGCCACACATTGGCGCGGCAACAAACGAAGCTCAAAACAGAATTGGTGTTGAATTAGCTGACAAGATTATATCTTATTTCAACTAATTTTTATACTTTCATCTTAGAGTCTTAAACAAATCATAAGTCGTATGGCATCAGTAGTACCCTTTTGTGCAGTTCGACCTACTAGAGATAAAGTATCACTAGTAGCTACTCGATCATACCTATCTTACTCCGATGAAACACTTAATGAAAAATTAATTCATAACCCTTACACCTTTCTTCATATCATCAATCCAGATTTTTATGCTGAAAAAAAGGCCGCGAATTATTCTGAGAAGTTTGAAATGGTCAAAGCCAAATTTGAAGAATTTAAAAAACAGGGAATTTTCATTACCGATAATAAAAATCACTATTACATATATCAGAAAATTAAAGACGATGGGCAATCCTTCATAGGGGTAATTGGCGCATCAAGTGTAAAAGACTACATCAGTGGAAATATTAAAATTCATGAGCAAACCATTGAGAAAAGAGAACATTTATTTAAAAAGTATTTAGATATTACTGGTTTCAATGCAGAGGCCGTTTTGTTAACTTACCCTAATCATGAAACCATAGACCTCATTATTGAAGAGTATTCTAAGAAAAGAGCCGAATACGAATTTACTACTACAAATAAGTCTTTACACAAACTTTGGTTAGTTGAAAATGATAAGGATATCTCTAATATTCAAAAAGCATTTGGAGAAGTAAAAAATTTATACATCGCAGATGGTCATCATAGATTTGCTTCTTCAAGCTTGTTATTCAAAGAAAAAAATAACATAAACTCCACAAAAAGAGATTTTTGTATGAGTTATCTAATTGCTGAAAATCAATTGAAAATTATCAATTTTAATAGGTTAGTTAAAGATTTAAATGGCTACAGTGAAGATGAATTTTTAACATTAATTGAGGAAAAATATAGTATAAAAAAAGTAGATGCTGCTTTCCAACCAAAAGAAAGGGATGAAATCGGAATGTATCTTTCTAATCAATGGTATTCCTTAATAGCCAAAAGCGATTTTGTAAATAGAGAGGATTGTGTTGAAAAATTAGATCCTTCTATCCTATCTATAAATATTTTAGATCCGATTCTTGGAATTTCAGATCCTAGAAATGATAAACGCCTCTCCTTTATTGATGGTGGCGTCGATTTAAAAGAAATTGAGAATAAAGTGGACAGTAAAGAGTTTAGATTAGCATTTATTTTAAAAGCTGTAAATATTAGCCAACTTAAAGAAGTAGCTGACAAAGGGCTTTCTATGCCGCCAAAAAGCACCTACATTGAACCAAAATTAAGAAGTGGAATGCTAATTTATAACCTCAATGATTAATGTCGGTAAGAAATCAAATACTACATTATAAAAAACACTTAGCTGATAACGTTCATTTAGTAGCTGTCTCCAAGACAAAGCCAAATGATTTAATTTTAGAGGCTTATGAAGCCGGTCAACGAATATTTGGCGAGAATAAAGTACAAGAGTTAGTTGAAAAGGAACAATCCTTACCCAAAGACATTGAATGGCATATGATTGGTCACCTTCAGACAAATAAGGTAAAATACATTGCCCCTTTTGTTAGTCTAATACATGCGGTTGATTCCATAAAACTCTTAGAAGAAATTAATAAAAGAGCTAAAAATAATAATAAAGTTATAAGATGCTTACTTCAGCTACACATCGCGAAAGAAAGCAGTAAATTTGGTTTGAATAAGGAAGGTATTTTAGAAATTCTTGAATCAAAATTCTCAAACGTTTCCATTGTTGGGTTAATGGGAATGGCAACTTTCACTTCAGATGAAAAACAGATAAGAGAAGAGTTTAAATACTTAAAAGGTTTTTACGACGAATTAAAAGAACAGCATCCCGGCTTTTCAATTCTTTCTATGGGGATGAGTGGCGATTACGACATTGCTATTGAAGAAGGAAGTAATATGGTTAGAATCGGCTCCTCAATTTTTGGCAGTAGATAATTTACTTTTGAGGGCGAACCAATTCCCACATCTTCCCTACTTCAGAATTATTAGAACCTCGGTAAACCTGTCCAGTTTCTTCATCTATTAGAATCCACTTTGAAGGACATTTTGTAATGAGTTTTAACTCAACAGGCTTTTCTAATTCTTCAACTTCAATCTTATTTATTATTCGCACCTTCTTCATAGTAGATTATTAAAATGATTATTAAGATATTTGCACTTCACAAGTTTCAACAAAAATATGATAAATCTTTACACTAAATCTCAACAAGCCTATGGAGAATTCAATAATGGAGATATTATTGAAAATAAGCCGATTGGCTTTCCTCAAGATGGCGGAAAGTTAAGGGCGTATTCCAACTTGTTTTATTGGGCCCATGCTACGGCAAAAAAAGATAGTGTAATTGGCTTACACCCTCATAGAGGTTTCGAAATTATGTCTATTGTCATTGAAGGAGAAATAGTTCACTACGACACCTTACAAAACAAATGGATTCCACTTAATAAAGGAGATGTACAACTGATTCAATCAGGCAAAGGTATATCTCATGCTGAAGCATTGAAAAAAGACGCTTCAATATTTCAAATTTGGTTTAATCCGGATTTGAGAAAGACTCTTCAAGATGAAGCCAAATACATTGATGTTCAAGGCAGTGATTTCCCTGTTGACGATAATAAAACTATAATAGTTGGTAACGGTTCGCCAATAAAACTCGAGTCTGAAGGTGTAGAAATTGATATAATCGCTTTTGAAAAAGGAAAATTTGAAATGAATTTTCTAGATGAAAACTACTATTCTATTTACATCATTGAAGGGGAACTAAAAAACGATGCAATGAAAGTCACTAAAGACGATTTTATGTTAATTGAAAATGAGACATCGTTAACAATGGAGGTCTTAATTAAAGGGAAGTTAATTTGTATTAAGTCCCCTACTACAACTTCATATCCTACTTATTAAAAAAAAAGCCCCAAAACGGGGCTTTTAAATTATTGATTCAAGTAATCGTTGATGTTACTTTCAACTCTATTAAGTACATCTGAAACGTCTTCTTTGACAAATTTGTCTCCCGTAATATGTTCAAATAACTCAATGTACCTTTCAGAAACAGAATTACAAAATTCAGGACTCATTTCAGGAATACTTTGTCCTTCTTTACCCTGAAAACCATTTTCAATAAGCCACTGCCTAACAAACTCTTTAGATAATTGTTTTTGGGCTTTACCGGCTTCTAAATTTTCTTGATAACCATCAATGTAAAAATACCTAGAGGAATCTGGTGTATGAATTTCATCTATCAACGTAATTGTTCCATTAGAATCTTTACCAAACTCATACTTTGTATCTACTAATATCAAGCCTTTTTCTTTAGCAATTTCAGTACCTCTCTGGAAAAGTTCTTTAGTGTACTTCTCTAATAATACATAATCTTGTTCAGAAACTAAGCCTTGGGCTAAAATTTCATCTCTAGAAATATCCTCATCATGCCCCACCTCTGCTTTAGTAGTTGGAGTGATAATCGCTTCTTCAAACTTTTGATTTTCAACCATTCCATCAGGCATTGGCACACCGCAAAGCATTCGTTTACCATCTCTGTATTCTCTCCATGCATGACCAGTTAGATAACCTCTAATGACCATTTCTACCTTAAAAGGTTCACATCTTTTACCAACAGTTACTGAAGGGTCTGGAGTGGCCTCTTTCCAGTTAGGAACAATATCAGCAGTAGCATCTAAGAATTTAGATGCTATTTGACTAAGTACCTGTCCTTTGTACGGAATACCTTGAGGCAATACATGATCAAATGCGGAAATTCTATCTGAAGCTATCATTACCAATTGGTTTTCGCCGATTGAATAGACGTCTCTGACTTTACCTTTATAAAGGTGTGTTTGATTTGGAAAATTAAAATCTGTTTTAATAATTACATTACTCATTTTTGTTCTTGTTTTACTTTATACGCTTTAATAATTTTTTTAACTAATTCATGGCGGATAACATCCTTATCATCAAGTTTTATTACACTAATTCCATTTACCCCTTTCAAAATATTCAGGGCTTCTAAAAGTCCTGAAGGCTGTTTAATGGGTAAATCAATCTGTGTTTCATCACCAGTAATAATAAACTTAGCAGCTTTACCCATCCTCGTCAGAAACATTTTCATCTGTTGTTTGGTTGAGTTTTGCGCTTCATCTAATATCACAAATGCATTGTCCAATGTACGCCCTCTCATAAAAGCAAGGGGTGCAATTTCAATTGTTCTATTATCAATGTATTCATTCAGTTTTTCTGAGGGAATCATATCTCTTAGTGCATCGTAAAGAGGTTGTAAGTATGGGTCTAACTTTTCTTTTAAGTCTCCTGGTAGAAATCCTAAATTCTCACCAGCCTCTACCGCTGGTCTTGAAAGAATAATACGTTTTACTTCTTTATTTTTTAGGGCTTTTACAGCTATGGCAACAGCGGTATACGTTTTGCCTGTTCCTGCCGGGCCAACGGCAAAAATCATATCATTTTTTAAAGACTCTTCTACTATTTTTCTTTGGTTGGTAGTTCGGGCCTTAATGATTCTACCATGAGTACCATGAACGAGTATGTCGTTATTTCCTTCTAATACAACGCTATCTTCAAGAATTATTCGTTCGATGTTACTATGGGTTAATCGTTGGTATTTAATGAAATGCGCCAACATCAAATTAAATTTAGATTCAAAATGGGTAACAGACTCCTCATCGCCAATCAATTTAATCGTATTACCTCTAGCTACAACCTTAACTTTTGGAAAAAAATCAAGTATAAATAACAATGTTTTATTGTTAGTACCGTAAATATCAATAGGATTTACTCCCTTTAAATCTATAATTTTTTCACCCATTAACTGTACTTAAATATATATGTTCGAAACCATTAAATTTATACTTACTTTTGAAGTGACAAAATAACAACTTTTGTGATAAATATTTAGATTAATTTATCAACATTATGCCAATAATTACACTTACCACAGACTTGGGAAATAGTGACCATTATGTTAGCGCAATTAAAGCTAATATATTAAGGCAACTAGAGTCTGTAAATATTATTGACATTAGCCATAACATCCCCACGTTCAACATCTTACACGCAGCATTTGTACTAAAAAATGTTTATAAAGAA
Source organism: Flavobacteriales bacterium (assembly GCA_965661345.1). GTDB lineage: Bacteria > Bacteroidota > Bacteroidia > Flavobacteriales > UBA7312. The sequence goes on from CBFIDK010000011.1 coordinate 24,319, forward strand.
TTTCCACCTGGCAGTATTCATATTATAGGAGTAAATACTGAATCTAGTGAAATTACTCCTCATATTGCAGTGTATGCTGACGGACATTATTTTATTGGATCTGACAACGGATTATTTTCATTACTTCTAGACATAAAAGCAGATAAAATTGTTCAAATAACAACTTCAAGTGATTCGGACTATGAAAACTTTGCTATAAAGGATGTTTTTGTAAAAGCTGCCTGCCATATTGCTCGAGGTGGCACTCTAGAACTAATTGGTTCAACCGTTGATGATTTCATAAATAAAAGCTCTAAACTGGTCGCTTTGCATGACAGGAATAGCATCAGAGGGTCCATCATCCATATTGACCATTATGGCAATGCTATTACTAACATTCATAAGCGTTTATTTAACGACGTTGCTAAAGGAAGAAAATTCTCAATTCACCTTGGCAATAAAGAGCATTATTCGCTGAATAGCATTAAAAAGAAATATAACGAAGTTCCATTAGGTGATGCTTTGGCAATGTTCATTTCTACTGGAAACCTAACAATATCGTTAAACATGGGGGCAGCTTCAACATTAATGGGGCTTGAAATAAATGACACTGTAAGAATAGAATTTTATGATTAAACGAATAGTAAAGCTTGAAATAAAGCCCAATAAAATTGAGGAGTTTAAATCACAGTTTGATACTAATAGAAATCAAATTTTATCGTTTAAGGGGTGTCATTCGGTACAATTATTGCAAGACATAAATAACGATTGTATTTTCTTTACTCACAGTTTATGGGAAACTGAAAATCATCTTAATTCATACAGAAATTCTGATTTTTTTAATTCCGTTTGGAGTAAAGTAAAATTACTGTTTAATAATAAGCCTTTGGCTTGGAGTCTAATAGAGATTTTATAATATTTGCCTAATGATAGCATTATTAAAAAAAGAAATTAACACATTCTTTAGTCACGCCTCTGGGACTATTATTATTATTAGTTTTTTATTGGCTAATAGTGCATTCCTTTGGATAATTTCTTCTGATTTCAATATTATTAATTCAGGATTCGCTCAAATGGATGGGCTGTTTAGCATCTCCCCATTTTTATTAATTATTTTCATTCCTGCACTAACAATGAGATTGTTTGCTGATGAATATAAAGAAGGAACTATTGAAAGACTCAAAACATTACCCATTTCTAATACAAAACTAGTACTCTCAAAGTACTTTTCTGGGCTTATTGTTACACTAATGGCTATTGCTCCTACTCTAGTATATTTCTACAGTGTTCATCAACTTTCTGACACTCCAGGCAATGTCGATTCTGCTGGTATATTTGGCTCATACATTGGGCTTATATTACTTTCAGCCTTATTTGTTTCAATTGGAGTATTTGCATCGTCAACAACAAAAAATCAAATTACATCATTTCTAATAGCTATCATTATTTGTAGCTTTTTTTACTTTGGTTTCGATATCATCGCTAGTGAAATTTCAAATGGAAAAATAGAATTGGCCATTAATTATCTCGGTATAGATTACCATTACAACAGCCTCAGTAAAGGGGTAATTGACTGTAGAGACCTCATTTATTTTCTTTCTCTAATTGCTCTGTTTATTCAACTTACCATTCATTCTATTAGCAATAACAAAAGATGAAACAGTACTTTAACAAACAACTGCTAGTTTATGTTTTCATTATTGTGCTATTAAATGTAGTGGCGAACTTTTATTTCTTCAGACTTGACTTAACTGAAGAAAAAAGACACTCATTAAACAAAACCACAAAAGAAATTGTCAAGTCATTAGATGATATCGCTTATGTAAAAGTTTATTTAGATGGCGATCTTCCATCTGGATTTATAAGACTTAAGAACTCAACTCGAAGTATTTTAGATGAGTTTAGAAATTATTCGCCGTACATAGAGTATGAATTTATTAATACAAATGATTTCAGCTCTATTGAAGAACGTAATAAGTTGTATAGAGAGCTTTCAGATAATGGACTTGAGCCTACTAACCTTCAAGTACAAGAAAATAATGGTAATAGCGAACAAATTATCTTTCCAGGTGCTATTGTCTATTACAAAGGTAGAAGTCAGTCTTTAAACCTTCTTCAAAATCAAATCGGGACTAATCCAGAATACATTTTAAATAACTCCATTGAAGATATTGAGTTTGAGTTGACCAATGCTCTTTTTAAGGTAATGAGCACGACTAAACCCTCCATTGCTTTTCTTGAAGGTCATAACGAATTAAACGAACTTGAAACTGCTGATATAACTCATTCTTTGGGACAAATTAAAGGGTCTTTATCAGAGTATTTTACTGTTGATAGAATTAATATTAAAGAATTTGAATTGGATGAAAACAACTCGCCTTCTTTATCTAATCAAATTAATAGACTAAATAAGTACAAGGCTTTAATAATCGCTAAACCCACCCAAAAATTCTCTAAGGTTGATAAATTCCTTGTTGACCAATACATCATGAATGGAGGCAAAACCATTTGGTTTATTGATGGAGTAGTTATGGATATGGATAGCCTAAAAGGAAATTCTCCTTTTTCAATGGCAATTCCTAATGATTTGAACTTAACTGATATGCTGTTCAAATACGGAGTTAGGGTTAATCATGACTTGATAATGGATTTTCAGGCCGATAATATTCCAATAATTGTTGGCTACCAAGGAGATGTTCCTCAACAACAATTACTTCCTTGGCTTTACCACCCTATTTTTGTACCAAAGAGCAAACACCCAATAGTTAAAAATCTTGATGGGATAAAAAGCTCATTTGTAAGTTCTCTAGATACTGTTACCGCATTAAATATTAAAAAAACACCCCTATTATTCTCATCGCCATACAGTAAACTTCCAAAAGCTCCACATAGAGTTAGTCTCAATATTTTAGAACAAAACCCTTCTTTAGAACAATATAATTACGGGAAAATACCTGTAGGATACCTTTTAGAAGGAGAATTTGAGTCTGTTTTTGCAAATAGGCTAGCTCCTACTGATAATGAGATCAAACCATTAACTAAAAGTAAAGGCACTAAAATGATAGTATTTGGTGATGGCGATTTAATAAAAAATCACGTTAATTCATCATCTTTATCTTATCCTCTTGGCTACAACCATTACAGTAACACTCAATATTTAGGCAATAAACGCATGATTGTCAATGCCTTAAATTACATCTTAGGAAATGATAATATTATTAACATAAGATCTAAAGAAATAAACCTTAGACTACTCAATAAAAAAGAAGTTGTAGAGAATAAGCTTAAATGGCAACTGATAAATACTGTTCTACCAGTTTTTATAATTAGTGTTCTAATTTCTTTGATACTTTTTAGACGAAAAAGACAATACAGATGAAGAAAATTTTAATCATAATACTGTTAATCATTATAGCTGTTTTCGCATTTTACAATAGCAATGAAAAAACAGCTATTCAAAAAGAACTCAAAAACTTTGCAGTTGAAGATACATCTGCTGTTAATAAAGTTTTCTTTGCCGATAGATTTAATAATACCGTTACACTAGTGAAATCAAACGGACAATGGTTGGTTGAAAATAAATATCCTGTTCGTCCTGATGCTATTGAATATCTACTCAAAACAATGAGCGCTTTAGAGGTCAAGCATCCCGTTAGTAACAGTATGCACGATAAAATCATCAAAAACCTTTCAACATCTGCCGTTAAAGTTGAAATATTTACGGATGATATGGATAACGCCTCGAAAACATACTATGTAGGTGGAGAAACAAAAGACATGATTGGAAGCTATATGATTTTGGAAAACTCGAGCCGTGCATTCGCGGTATATATTCCAGGGTTTAACGGTTTCCTTGCTCCAAGATATAATATTGACGGTGCAGTTGTTAGCGTAGATTTATGGAGAAACCGTAACATTTTTAATTTCAAATCTGAAGAAATAAAATCAGTAAGTGTTAAAAACAACGATGATGATGAGTCATTTAAAATATACATCGAAGATGGAGATTACTTTTTCACAAAAAATAACACTACAAAACAAATACCTATAAGAAATGGAAAGCAATATTTTGAGTTGTTTAAAAAAGTCAATTGTGAAGGCTTCATGAATGACTTTTCTAAAAAAGATTCTATTTTCAACAGTCAACCATTTCATGAAATAACTATTGAAGATGTAAATAACAATTTTACTACGCTACTATCCTATCACAAGGAGCCCGAAAGAGAGGAATACCTTCAAATAGACGGTAAAAAACAAGAATACGATGTGGACCGAATGTATGCCAAGTTTGATGATGATTTAATGCTTATTCAGTTTTATGTATTCGATAAAATATTATTACAATCGCCTCAATTTAATGTTGAAAAGTAGTTAGAAATTTACACTTATTAAGAAAGGTAATTCTTATATATTTGTTTGATAACTTTATTTAAAAGATAAACATGAAATTTATAGTTTCTAGTGCACAATTACTAAAACAATTGCAAAGCATCAGTGGAGTATTAAACTCTAGCAATACCCTACCAATTTTAGACAACTTTTTATTTGATATTTCTGCAAATACTCTTACAATATCCGCTTCGGATTTAGAAACTACAATGAAAACCAAAGTAGAAAATGCAGAAGCAAACGAAGACGGTAATATTGCTATTCCAGCAAAACTATTGTTAGAAACATTGAAAACCTTTTCTGACCAACCTCTAACCTTTCTAATAGATGAAACAACCTTTGGAATAGAAATTGGTTCTGAAAACGGAAAATTTAAACTTGCTGGTCAAAATGGAGATGAATTCCCAAAAACGCCTTCAATGGAATCATCAACGAGTACAAATATGTCATCACTTGTTTTGGCCTCCGCTATAAACAAAACATTGTTTGCTACTGGAAACGATGAATTAAGACCAATCATGTCAGGTGTATTCTGTGAGATGTCTTCAGACGGATGTACCTTTGTTGCAACTGATGCCCACAAATTAGTAAAGTACAAGCGAAACGATACTAGCGCTGAAAATACAGTATCGTTTATCTTACCAAAAAAGCCCCTTACACTTCTTAAAAACACTCTAGTTAATGATTCAGAAGTGACAATAGAATATAACGAAACCAACGCTTATTTTAAATTTGACAACCTAGAGTTAATTTGTAGGCTTATAGATGGTAAATACCCTAATTATGAGGCTGTTATCCCTAAGGAAAATCCTAATATCTTAACAATTGACAGACTAGAGTTTTACAATTCAATTCGAAGAGTTGGAATTTTCGCCAGTAAATCAACACATCAAATTAGGCTTAAAATCGCTGGTTCTGACTTGCAGATTTCATCTGAAGATTTGGATTTTTCCAATGAAGCATTTGAGCGACTAAGCTGCCAGTACACCGGAGATGATATTGAAATAGGTTTCAATTCACGGTTTTTATTAGAAATGCTCAACAACCTAGATGCAGAACAAATAAATCTAGAGATGAGCTCACCAAACAGAGCAGGCATAATTATACCACAAGATGGAGTATCAGAAAACGAAGATGTTTTGATGCTTGTAATGCCAGTTATGCTCAATCAATAATTCTTAACTATATTAGCAAACAAATAAACAATTCAAAAATTATGAAAAAGGTTCTTTTAATCATGTTTGTAGCATTAAGTACTCAACTGTACGCACAGCATGAAAAAGGTAATTGGTTTTTTGGTGCTTCTAGTAGCAACATTAACTTCAGCTCTAGCAGTAATTCGGAAAATATTATCAATGTTACTTTTACTGGTTTTAACGACACTCTAGTGAATGAGACTGATAGTTTAAATCTTGGCTTTTTATTTCCATATACATACCAACTAGATCAAGATAAACAAAGTGAATTCAATGTGAATTTTAAAACCGGTTATTTTGTTGCCGACAAATTCATGATAGGTCTTGGCTTTGGTTTTGATAGTGAAACTAGTCTATTCAAAACAAATGCTGATTCAAAACTAACTAGTGCTAGTTTAACTGACAGTTTAACGAATGTATGGTTTACAAGTCTTCCTGGTGTAAGTGAAAATGGTAATACATATGCTAATCACTATTATGAATTGTACAGTTTACTGGCTGCATCTGCTAATAATGACATAACGTATTCAAAGTCACTATTGAGTATTGCTCCATTTTTAAGATATAATTTCAAACTTAGAAAAGGCAACTCCATTTTTGTTGATGCTTCATACAGATACTCTTCAGGTAAAGAAGAAATGAAAGACGCTATTAGTTCCATATCAACAACTACTGATATTTTATCAGGAACTATAAATGCAGGTGTTGGATATTGTGCTTTTGTTTCTGATAGATTTAGTGTTGAGCCTCAGTTTAATTATTTTATTTACAATACTACTATTAGTTCTAAAGAAGAAACCCCTCACCCTATTTTAAGCGTTACTGACATGGGTGAAAAATTGACAGAGCGCACATTGAATGGTTCTGGAATTAATTTCTCAGTTGGTTTATCTTATTACTTCTAAACGAAAAAAAATATTTTGATTGAAAAAAACCTCAGAAATGAGGTTTTTTTTATTTCATTAGCCAAGAATCCATTTCTGGTTGACCAGCATCTATCCATGCAGAATACCAAACAGAACCAATAGAAACAATTGAAGCACGCATCTGTCGTTCTACCATACCATCTAGCATTTCGTGATAAGCAGTTGAATAAGCCACAGAATAGACCTTAGCACTACCGTTTCCTTTTTCTTCAAAAGAATATTTTTCGTCACTAGGAAAACGTTCATTTAATTGAGCTTCGAATAAAAGCACAGAATCTTTTGCATTATGGCTACGTTCTATAATTGACCAACTAAAAGATAAAATATCTTCTATGTACATTACTTTGGGTAAGATATAATTGTAGTTGTCGGAGAAAAGCTCTGGAAGTCGAGACTCCCAAAAAGAATGGATTCCCTCCTGATTTGTTAGCTGACCATTATAATTCAATGTAGTGTGCAATGGAACATGAGCATCTGCTATATAATGACCGATATCTGAAGAATATCGTATTACATCTTCAACATCGTGTTGTTTAAAGGCCTCGACTAACAAATAATATTGTTTTTTAATATGCCATGGTAATATCCCATACTCAAGCAAAGTGTCTTTTGAAAATTTTTCAACTGCATCTTTCCATTTCTTTGGCATTACCGTAAAAGGATCGTCTTCGCTGTAATAATCAAGATCTATAAAATGCCTTGGAGCTTCGTTTATGTCAGTATAGCGCCGTTTGTCTGCACTTACTGCATTATCCTCAATAAGTTGAATATGGTTAAGAAAAAAGGTGTTCATGCTCTCTGGAAGAGTAAAAACTGCCATTTTATTAATTTTATAATGAGAAAAAAATCCCCAGGTGTAGATAGTAAAATGCCCAAAACATAAAAAGAGAGTTAAAAGAATAACTTTCTTTTTCATTGTTGTGCAACTATCTCGTTATTAATTAAAATTGGAATAATTGATGTCTTATTGTGCTCAAGGCAAAATTGCACATCATCTTCTATTCCTAGATGAGCTAATCGTTTTCTGTGCTGAGAATTTGATAGAAAGCCGAATAAATCATTCTTGGATTGCTCGTAAAGCATTATGGAGTTAATGGTTGAGTCATTTTCATAGAAGAAGTTTTCATTATTGACTAGCCTCAAACTTAAAGCTCCAGCGAAAATGGAATCCTCTAGACAAAAATCATCTTTCCATCCAGCACACAGAATAATGACGTCTTTATCTTCTTTGATTAAAAACTGGGTTAATGCATCAATATTTAGAAATGCACCAATAACAACCTCATGATCTCTTTTAGCAATATTTATAGCTCTAGTGCCATTGGTAGTAGTCAATACCATTTTATTACCCTTAAAGTCTTTGTTAAGATAATCTGTTGGAGAATTGCCTATGTCGAAGCCACGCACTATTTTCCCATTTCTTTCAGCTGCTAAGATGTGATTTTCATCATCTTTAAAATCTAATGCATCTTCAATGGTTGAAACAGGAATAATTGATGTAACACCCAAATCTAATGCTGTACAAATAGCAGAGGTTGCTCTTAAAATATCAACGACTACTACTATACTTGTTTTATCAGAGTATATAGGAAATAAAGATGGGGAAAGGCATACTTTTATGTTATTCTTTTTCTGCATTTATCCTTTATAAAATGGTAGTTTAACAACTTCAGCTTTAAGCTGTTTATTCCTAATTTGAATGAAAATTTCTGAACCTACTTTTGAAAATTCCTTCTGAACATAGCCCATTCCTATTGCTTGTTCTAAAGATGGTGACATGGTGCCCGAACTAACTTTACCGATAGTATTTCCATCGGCATCAACTATTAAATAATCTTTTCTAGGAATACCCCTTTCTTGCATAATGAATCCAACCCTCTTTCTAGAAACGCCATTTTCTTTTTCTTTTAATAGCTTATCAGAATTATTAAATTCATTAGTGAATTTTGTAATCCAGCCTAAACCAGCTTCTAAAGGAGATGTGGTATCATCAATATCGTTGCCGTACAAGCAAAATCCCATCTCCAGCCTCAAAGTATCTCTAGCGGCTAATCCAATTGGCATTATGTTGAAAGGCTTTCCTGCCTCGAAAATAGTTTTCCAAATTATTTCTGCATGTTCATTTTTGAAGTAAATTTCAAAACCTCCTGCTCCTGTATATCCTGTTGCCGAAATAATGACATCCTCAATACCACAGAACGCTCCAACTTCAAAGGTGTAGTATTTCATTGCAGACAAATCAATATCGGTAAGAGATTGAAGTGCTTGTACTGCTTTTGGACCTTGTACAGCTAAAAGGGAATATTCATCTGATTTATTGGTAATAGATACTCCATTGCTATTAAATTGCTGTATCCAGTTCCAGTCTTTTTCAATGTTTGAAGCGTTAACAACTAACATATATTTCTCTGAGTTATAACGGTAAACAAGCAAATCATCAATGATGCCACCGTCAAGGTTTGGCATACATGAATATTGAACTTGACCATCAACTAATACAGAAACATCATTTGAAGTAATTTTCTGAATTAATTCAGTGGCGTGTTCTCCTTCAATAAAAAACTCACCCATGTGAGAAACATCAAAAACACCTACTCCACTCCTAACATTGAGGTGTTCGACCATTAATCCCTCATACTGAATTGGCATATTATATCCAGCAAACGGAACCATCTTTGCACCCAAATTAATGTGTGTGTTTGTAAGAGCAGTATTTTTCATTTTTCAATTTTTGGAGCGCAAATATACTTAATTTAACTCCCCTATGTAGGCCAATACATCTCCCTCTTGGTGTTTGTAATCAAAATCTACAGTGATGAACTGAATGGCATCTTTTCTCCTTATCAGTACCGGTAATGCATTAGTATTTTCTTCAAATAAATTGGATAGTTGATCCGATGAATGAATCTCTGTTTCTTTTATTTTAGGGTACTTTCTGACAATTTCTATAAGATTAATATAATCAGAATCACTAGAAAATAACACATTAGTTGGTCGTGATAATGCATCAAATTTTATCTCATTTACAGTAATAAGCCTGTAAACATTAATATCGGAAATGATTTCTTTAAGCTTTCTACAGGCAAATATATTTACATCGTTACTAGATGTTAAGGCAAGTAAATGACCAGCATCTTCGAAATCTATTTCATCATCTGATAAAATATTTTTTTCAATTACGTTTAAGCCAACTGCTTTAGCATTTCTTATGTTTTCTTTTGATAAATCATAAAGGGTAATGGGAATGTTTTGCTTCCCTAAGTACTTGGCTATACTAATAGAGCCCTCATTTGCACCAACAATTACCACACCATTATTAGATTCCTTTACCAAACCTAAAAGAGAGGCAACAAATTTTGCAGTCAAACCATTTAAGGTAACTGTTCCTAGAATAATCATAAAAGTTAATGGAACTAATAATTCCACATCTTCTCGAAGTGAAGGCGGTAATGATATTTTATCAGACATTAAGTATAGAGAAAACAAAGATGCTACTGCTGCTGCTACTATACCCTTTGGACCTATCCAAGCGATAAAAGCCATTTCTTTCCAGCTCAAGTCAGATTTCCAGGAACTTATCCATACAACTATTGGCCTCAACACAAATACTACTGTTAAGAATATATATAAAGAACTCATCTCTAGCAACTTAAGTTGCTCCATGCTAATTTTCGCTGATAATATGATAAACAATACTGAAATTAAAATTACAGTAAGGCTTTCTTTGAAATCTAATATTTTATCAATATTTGGTGTCTTGATATTTGCTAAAAGAATACCCATTACAGTTACTGAAAGTAATCCAGACTCTGGCTGTAAAGTATCAGCTCCTGCGAATGCAAAAATTACAAAACCTAGTGAAAGAACATTAATTAAGAAATGAGGAATCAAATTTCTTTTGAGTAAAGTATGTAGAGTCCAGCCAGAAAATAAACCAAAGAATGAACCTACACAAAGTGTTAAAAAGAATGTTTTTAATGCTACTTGCGTTAATCCCATTGAATGGTCACCTCCAACACTCATAGTGGAAACAAAGAACAATTCATAAACCAATACAGCAACTAATGCTCCAATAGGGTCAATTACAATGCCCTCCCACTTCAAAATAGTGCTGAGGTTTTTCTTTGGCCTTACACTCCTTAAAATTGGCGCAATTACGGTTGGACCTGTTACTATTATTAAAGAGCCAAATAGCAATCCTACTCTATAGTCCATGTCCAAGAAATAATGAGCTACAAATGCGCCACCTAAACCCATTATAATAGGACCAAAAATCAATAAATTCCTAACAACACCAGCTAACTGTCTTACCTCTTTGAACTTCAACGTAAGACCGCCTTCAAATAGAATTATCCCTACCGAAAGCGATACAAAATAATACATGGTGTTACCCGCAAAAATATTTTCAGGATTAATCCATTGCTTATCTAAAAATAGAGTGGAAAGTGGCCCCATGAAAAGCCCTAATAATATTAAAGGGAAAATGGCTGGGATTTTCATTTTCCATGCAATCCACTGTGCTAAAATTCCAAAAACTATAATCGCAGATAATTCAATCATAACAAATTCAATTTTGATAAAAATACAAAAAATAAAAAGGGAGCAAATGCTCCCTCTATTAATTTTATCTTAAAAAATGAAAATTATTTTTTAAATACTTTTTTACCTGATTGAATATAGACTCCTTTTGGCTGATTTTCAATTGAATTTAATTTTCTTCCAGACATATCATAATATGATTTACTCTCTTTTTCGGCAGTCAAATAGTCAGTGATTGAAGTGGTATTTCTAATATCAAACACAATAGTTCCAGGAGAAACACCACAATCGAATTGAGAAATCAATGAGTTATTTTCGTCATAGACATAGACTTTACCATAAGTAACGTAATCTGTAGAACTAGCATATAAGTAATTATTTGTCTCATCGAAAGACAACTCATAGAAAGACTCCTGAAGACCTAAATCAACGCCACTGTCTTCAAATGAAACTGGGTTCCACTCGTACAATACAGTATCCATTGATAACTGAAAGTTCAATCTATCTCCTCTCAAACAAGAAGTTCCGCAGCCAGTACTTACATCTGAAATATTTATTGTTGATGTAGAGTATGTTGATAAATCAACTTTTGAAAATGATGCACCAGACCAATCTTTATTGTTAACAGTATAAATAAAATTACTATCAATCATCATATTATCTGGGTTTGTAGCATCAATTCCTAAATCAATTTCTTCTAGGTAATTAAAAGTTTCTAAATCCAACACCCCAATTAATGATTTTTCATTTCCCCATTCAAAGCCATTATTAATAGCAATGAATAATTTACCGTCATGTTCGACCATATTTTGCGTGGACCATTTTGGACCATTTAGAGTATCTACTTCTATTACTAACTCTAAATCAGATTTAGAGTAAACTTGTAAATACGAAGGTAATGTCAAAAGGTATTCACCTCTTGTAACGTAGATATTTTCTCCTGAAACATGGATATTTCTTCCACCAATAACAGTTTGTGACGATAGCAATTCATAAGAATTTAAATCGTACTTCAAAAGAAGTGTATCAGCCATAACATAAAAGTGATATCCGTCAATTTTTAAATCAGAAGCAAATCTTGCCCCATCAATAGTGTCTACTACAGAATAGTTTTGTGTAATCGGGTCGTAACTACCAATTGTTACAGGAACATCTATTTGAGAATTTACATAATCAAAGCGTCCCTCGTTAAGTACAAGTACTTGATTGACGAAATTTTGAGCTGACAAAATATGCCCCCCAAAAAGGAAAATAAATAATAAGTTTTTCATTGTAATTAGTTAAAAAAAAGGTAATACTAGAAAGCTCCTTATTCCCGAGGATTTTCAGTTAATACTATGGCAGGTCTTCTGACTTACTCTCTAAGCTACCTTCCCATTTTAAAAAACAGTGGTATGAAGAACTTAGACTTAACAATGAGCTTACAGCTGCGGGTACAGTTGAGGAATTTCACCTCATTCCCTAATTAAAACCAAAGTACGGGACAAAGTTAACTCAATTTTGTTAAATTTTTGATTTTTTGTATTATATTTGAATTCCTTAATTAATAGCTGTTTACTGAAATGAAAAAACTCTTATTTTTTTCTCTTATACTATATACCTTTAGCTCATTTTGTCAAGAAAACGCCATCTATGATTTTGAAAACTTGACTATTGGAGACGTTACCAATCAAGATGGCTGGATTTTTAGCACATCACTATCTACCTCTAATAATGCCTACAACTGCCCTGTAATTGGCACACCTATAATCCCTCAACTACAAACTACAAATACTGTTGGTGATTACATTTCTAGTAAAGCTATTTACTCAGGAAATGGGTGGGGAAATCAACACGTAATAATGAGTAGAGTAAATGATTTTAATTGGTCATTTCCATCTTTTACAGACAGGCAATACTTGGTATTGACGTTTGACATGACTGGTGGCTGCTGGGAAAGAATATTCAGACTAGCATATGATCAGAATACTGATTCTGATTTTGGGCAAAATTGCGGACAAGAAGACCCCAATGAAGCTAGCTTTGGTTTAAAGTGGTTTGGGTGTGGAAACCCGAATTATATTGCTTTACTAGACGCAAATTCTTCAAATGTAGCACAAGAAAACACCTACTATACCGATTGGGTTAAATATGCCCTTGTTATCGATTTTTATGCAAATAATAACGAAGGAAGCATTAGTGTTTTCACTAAAAAATTAAGTGACTCTGGCGATTGGGAGGCTGTTCCTACAATGCAAAATATCAATGCTGGATTTGATATAAACTCAACTGGTTCAGACAATCCTTACAACTTAAACGGCATTATGCTTGACCATGAAGCAGGAATAAACTCTTTATTTGATAATTTCAGCTTTTCCACACTTAAGTACGAATCTTCAGACACCACAATTTGTGAAGGAGAAGTAGTCACAATAGGAAAGTTAATCAATGGCGCCACGTTTTTGTGGAGTACTGGAGAAACAACCCCTACTATTACTGTCGGTCAAAATGGACAATATGTTGTAGAAGTAAGATTCGATGATCTAACTGTTATTACAGATACATTTAATGTAATTGTCAATAATTTAAATCTTGATTTAGGAAATGACACCTCATTTTGTACTGGTGAAGATGTTACTTTGTCGGCAGTAGAAGGAATGGATAGTTATACTTGGCAAGATGGTGATACTTCCAGAGTATATCGAGTTAACTCTATTGGAACGTATTCAATAACAGTATCAAAAAATGGGTGTGTTGATAGTGATACAATTGAAATTAATGAAATACAACCTCCCTATGTAGATTTAGGGAATGACTCCATAGGTTGCCCAGATGACGAATTGACATTAACTCCATCAACGAATGCTACCACCATTATGTGGAATGATGGTACTACGGAACAAACTCTGAAAGTCTATGAGTCTGGAAAATACTACGTAAATGCATCTATTGAACAATGCACAAGAAGAGATTCAATTAATGTGACCTTTCTAGACCCTCTGCTATTGGGGAACGACACAACCATTTGTGAAAATGATTTTTTCAGATTAAATCTTGACCCCAACTACGAAGATTACTCATGGAATGATGGAGATAAAAAAGACTTTAAAGACATACATTATGCAGGTGACTATTATGTAAGGGTTAAAAAACTAGGCTGCACAATCGATTCTGACACCCTTCGTGTAAATCGTATTCTTCTTCCGATAATTGTGGAGCACATGAAAGATACCCTCATATGTGAAAATTCACCTTTACTACTTAGGGCCTACGCCGATAGAAATGATGGTATTGTTTGGCACGACTTTCGTACAGATACTTTCAATTTAGTTTCAACCGGGGGAATTTATTGGGCAAAAGCATACAATGAATGCGGTGAGGCCATTGATTCTGTTAAAATTACTAGTGAAAATTGTTTGTGCGAAGAGTTTATCCCAAATGTCTTTACGCCTAACGGAGATGGACTAAATGATTTTTTTGGATATCAGTCTAATTGCATACCACTAAACTACTATAACCTCAAAATATTTAATCGCTGGGGAGAACTTTTATTCGATAGTTACAAGCATACTGAAAAATGGGATGGTAAATTTAAAGGACGAATATGCCCTTCTGGAGTATACTCCTATTTCTTACAGGTTCAGTACAAACAAGATAAAGGAAAACGAACCATCTCAAGAAGAATTAAGATTACACACTAAAAGTAACTTATTTAGAAGATATCTATCGCTTTATTGTAAGCAGATTCAAAAGCCAAAGGATTCAAATTGGATTTAATTTTTTTCTCATTACAGAAAGAAATTAGTTTTTCGGTAGGCATGTTTCCAACTAGCTCGTCTTTTGCCATTGGGCATCCTCCAAATCCTTTTATGGCACCATCAAAACGGCGACAACCATTGTCATAAGCTGCAAGAATCTTCTCTTTCCAACTGTCTGCTGTGGTATGTAGGTGTGCCCCCCATTCTACTTGTGTATATTCAGTGAGTAACTGACTAAATAATTTAGAAATATTTTCAGGATTAGAAACTCCTATTGTATCCGATAACGCAATGGTTTTAACATCTAAATCAACGAGCTTTTCCGTCCATTTAGACGCAATATCTTCATGCCAATCTTCCCCATAAGGATTTCCAAAAGCCATGGATAAATACACCACCAAAGATTTGTTACTTTTTTGGCATACTGACTGTATCTTCTCTACTAAATCCAAAGATTCATCAATAGATTTGTTAGTATTTCTTTTTTGAAACGTTTCAGAAATAGAAAACGGATAACCCAAAAAGTCTATCCTGTTAAGCTGACAAGCGTCTTCAGCCCCTTTCAAATTGGCAACTATAGCTAATAACTTAGTCGTTGACTCATCTAGTCCATCAAGCACTTGGACTGTATCTCTCATCTGAGGAATTGCCTTAGGCGATACAAAACTTCCAAAATCTAGAGTGTCAAAACCTACCTTTAAAAGAGAATTAAGGTAAGATATTTTTTTTTCGGTAGGAATAAATTGAGTTATTCCCTGCATAGCATCTCTAGGACATTCTATTATTTTCATAACTCTTTAAGAATACCTTTATTTATTTTCTTGACCAACGAAGGACCTTCGTACACAAAACCTGTATAAATTTGAATCAATGAAGCGCCTGCCTTTAATTTTTCAATAGCATCATCAGCAGAATGAATACCACCAACACCGATGATTGGAAATGCGTTTTTAGATTGTTTTGATATGTAACGGATTACTTCTGTTGATCGATCTTTAACAGCTTGACCGCTTACCCCACCGCTTCCTATGCTTTCTAACTTGATTCTAGACGTTTTAAGTCCATTTCTATCGATAGTGGTGTTGGTTGCTATCAAGCCATCTAGCTTAGTTTCTATTATTATCTCAATGATGTCATCCAATTGAGAATTGCTTAAATCAGGAGCAATTTTTAACAACAAGGGTTTTCGTTTGGTTTTTAGAGTATTTAACTCTTGTAAACGAAGCAGTAGATTAGTTAGTGGCTCTTTCTCTTGTAATTCTCTAAGACCAGGAGTGTTTGGCGAACTAACATTTACCACAAAATAATCTACATATTCAAACAAGGCTTCAAAACATTTTTCATAATCACTAACCGCCTCACTGTTTGGAGTTAGCTTATTTTTACCAATGTTACCCCCAATTATAACATCTGTTTTACGATTTTTAAGACGTTTTAAAGCGTCTTCTACACCTCCATTGTTAAATCCCATCCTGTTTATCAATGATTCGTCCTGAGGTATTCTAAATAGTCGTGGCTTAGGATTTCCTGATTGAGCAACTGGAGTAAGCGTTCCTATTTCGATAAAACCAAAACCAAAAGAGGATAATTCATTAAAAAGTAAAGCATCTTTGTCAAAACCAGCCGCTAAACCTACTGGATTTTCAAACTTCAAACCAAATACTTCTCTTCTAAGACGATTATCGTTTAGCCTATAAATAGAACTTAAAGCTTTTAATTTAAAGGGAATATAAGAAGCGAGTTTGATTGATTTAAAAACAAAATGATGGATAAACTCAGGGTTAAAAAGAAAAAAAAGTGGTTTTATGAGGTATTTATACATCTTGGTCTGAATTACCTCACAAAAGTAATAAGATTATTTGTTTGGTTTATATTCTTCAAAACTATTATCGGTATAAAAAACTACTATTTTATCAATAACTTTAGACTGAATAACAGGCTTGGTCGAAGAGGTTTGAACTGCTTTACTACTTGATTCTGAAGCAAACATATCACCATTTCCTAACAAAAGCCAGGTTGCTGAAACCTTAGAAAAGCGCTTTAAAATTTTCTGTAAAACATCGATACTGGGTTTATTTCGCCCTGACAAAATATGCGAAATTGTTGACCTATTAACATCAATTTCTTGTGCAAAAGCATTGGGGCTTAAGCCGTATTTTTCAATGATATTTTGGATGCGTTTTTCCATTTTTATCTATGTTACAAATGTAAACAAAATAAATATATAATTATCTAAAAAATACAATACAACGTACCGCAAAACACATTTTTTCTCTTAAATTAATTACTAATTAAATTTACATAAAACATATAAAATACTGATAATATGTAAGTTATGCTATATTAATTAAAATTGTTGCTTTTTGTAACATCAAAACCGCATATATGCGGTTATTTGAGTTTACATAAGTAAAATTATTGGGATTTTCTCCTTTCAGAATTTAGCATGAATAAACATCAGGAGCAATCCATTTTTAATGAATTTCCTGCCCTACTCTATTGATTGTGATTTTGTTTATTTTTGCATTATGCAAGCACCTAAACTGCCAAGCTTTTTTAAAACTGCTAGACATCGACAGTTCGATTTCAAGTCAAGATACTATGACGCTCGAAAAGAGGATTTAGAAAAAAGGGTGAAAGCTGCCCAAAGCACCAACTCAAATTTGAACTTTTCTAAAAACTGGCAACAGAGTAAACGCTCAAAAGAAATTAACTATTCAAATAAAAGGATAATTCTTATCGTTTTCGTCTTACTATTATTTAGTTTTGCTTTATTGAAATTTTAATATGTCCGATATCATTCAACTTTTACCTGACCATGTAGCCAATCAAATTGCTGCTGGTGAAGTTATTCAACGCCCTTCTTCTGCAGTAAAGGAATTATTGGAAAACGCTATTGACTCAGGTGCCACTAACATTAAACTTATTGTAAAGGATGCTGGCCGAACTCTGATACAAGTCATTGACAACGGTTGCGGAATGAGTGAAACGGATGCAAGAATGTGTTTCGAACGTCATGCAACCTCTAAAATTCGAGAGGCTAATGATATACATACTATTCGGACCATGGGTTTTCGCGGTGAAGCTATGGCTTCAATGGCTGCAATTGCTCATGTAGAACTCAAATCTAAACTTCACGATTCTGAACTTGGCACCAAAATAAATATTGAAGGAAGCGAAATAATTTCTCAAGAAAATTGCACTTCTAATAATGGCACTTCTATTGCTATCAAAAACTTATTTTTCAATGTTCCTGCTAGAAGAAATTTTCTAAAATCTGATAATGTAGAACTCAAGCATATTTTTGATGAATTTTATAGGGTTGCCTTAGCTAATAAGGATTGCTCCTTTTCATTTTTTCAAAATGATAAAGAAGTGCTTAGCCTACCAAAGTCGACTTTAAAACAACGCATAGTTGGAATTTTCGGTGATAAATACAACGAAAAACTTGTTCCTGTTTCTGAGGAAACAACCTTAATTACAATTTCGGGTTTTATCGGAAAGCCTGAATTCTCAAAGAAAACGAGAGGCGAACAGTACTTTTTTGTTAACAACAGGTTTATTAAAAGCCCCTATTTACACCATGCCGTCAGTAATGCTTTTAAAGATTTGATTTCTGATGGCTACCATCCTTCTTACTTTTTGTTTTTTGATATTGATCCAAAATTCATTGATGTAAATATTCATCCAACTAAAACTGAAATCAAGTTTGAGGATGAAAAATCTATTTATGCCATTATTCGCTCCTGTGCAAAACGAGCACTAGGCATACATAATATCGTTCCGACCCTAGATTTCGACAAAGATCCTGCCTTTAGCAATATTCCAAAACCTACAAATGAGGTGAGTCAGCCTTCTTTAAAAGTTGATACTTCATACAATCCTTTCAAAGAGAAAGATAAAGAAAGTAAAGGCTACACTCCAAGTCCAAAAGTTAAAACTGAAAATTGGGAAAAATTATTTGAAAACCTACCAGTTCCAGAAACAACTAATACACCACAAACTGAAACCATCAGTAAATCATGGAGTCAAGATACTGAATCAACAGAATCTGCTATTTTTCAATTGAACAATCAGTACATTGTCTCTAGTATTAAATCAGGAATGATGATCATTAATCAGCAAAGAGCACATGAGCGAATTTTATATGAATATTACCTTAACTCTCAGGCTATTGAAGGTCAGTCACAGCAAATGTTGTTTCCAAAAACCATTAGTTTGAGCCCCTCAGATATTGAATTGGTAAAAGAAGTAAGCGATGAGCTTTTCAATTTAGGGTTTAGGTTTGATTACCTTAATAAAAACAGCATTGTCGTTTTGGGTAGTCCAACCGATATAGAAATGGAAAGTTTAGAAAGTGTATTTGAAGAGTTAATTGAACAATACAAAAATCAATCTTCACTAGATAAAAGAGATAATTTCGCCCTATCCATGGCTAAAAGCATGTGTATAAAAAAAGGCCGAAAATTGAATATTTCTGAAATGAACTCGATAATCGACAATCTATTTGCCTGTCAAACACCAAATGCAACAGCAACAAGTAAACCCACGCTCATAACCCTAACATTCGAAGAAATAGCTAAAAAGTTTTAATATGAACATTCAACCTACAAGATTCAGTTATTTGCCAGAGATAGTTAAGAATTTACTAATTATCAATGGTTTGTTTTTTTTAGGAAAGTATGTCTTAGCTTCAAATTTTGGCATTAATCTTGACCAATACTTAGCGCTTCACAACTGGGAATCGCCTGATTTCAGACCACATCAATTTGTGACGCATTTATTCATGCACGG
Organism: Flavobacteriales bacterium; assembly: GCA_965661345.1. Lineage (GTDB taxonomy): Bacteria > Bacteroidota > Bacteroidia > Flavobacteriales > UBA7312. Next base: position 43,879 of record CBFIDK010000011.1, read on the forward strand.
TAGCTTCTCTCACATACTCTTTAATATGTTTGCGTTGTGGATGTTCGGAAATCAATTGGAAAATATTTGGGGAGGAAAGCGTTTCTTGGTTTATTACCTGATTACAGGTCTCGGAGCTGCTGTATTACATTTAGCTGTTAATCAGATGCAAATTTCCTCACTTGAGGCACAAATGACTTTAGAACAAATTAATAGAGTAACCGCCAGCGGCTATGATGTATTACAAAACGGTCAGAATTTTATTGACCCATTGATGGGAAAACTCAATTTGCTATATTATACTCCAACAGTTGGTGCTTCGGGAGCAGTATTCGGATTACTGTTAGCATTCGGAATGCTATTTCCTAATACACTCATTTATCTATACTTTGCAATACCAATTAAGGCAAAATACTTTGTTGCTGGATATGGACTTGTAGAATTGTGGCTGGGTATTCAAAACAATGCAAACGATAATGTAGCTCATTTCGCCCATTTGGGAGGTATGCTATTTGGGTATCTTTTGATTAAATATTGGAGAAAAAACAGTCAACATTTTTATTAACAGATGATTTTAAAGGATCTAAAAACTAGTTTTAAAAATGGCAGTATGCTCAGTCGTTTAATTTATTTAAACATTGGCATATTTATAGTTTTAGAAATTCTAAACGTGTTCTTCTTTTTATTCAAATTTCCAAGCTTTGAAATTCTAAACTTTCTGGCGCTAGCTGCCAAACCTTCTGTCCTACTTTCTAAGCCATGGAGTCCAATAAGCTATATGTTTGTTCACAACGGCTTTATTCACCTCGCATTCAATATGTTATGGTTGTATTTTGGAGGCTCAATATTCCTAAGGTATTTAACAAATAAGCAAATTGTAAGTACTTACGTAATTGGTGGACTTTCTGGAGGCTTATTTTATATTTTAGCTTATAATTATTTCCCTGCTTTTAGTTCCTCTTTATCAGAATCCATGGCGGTTGGCTCATCTGCTTCAGTATTAGCTATTCTTATTGCCATAGCCACCTATGTTCCAAATTACTCGGTAAATCTTACATTTATAGGAAACGTAAAACTAAAGCACATTGCTATTGTGTCTATAATTTTAGATGTTATACTTATTCCAAAAGGAAATGCTGGTGGACATATAGCTCATATTGGAGGGGCATTCTATGGCTTTGTGTTTAGCAGACAGCTATTGAAAGGAAAAGATGTATCAAGGAGTTTTGATAGACTTATGGATTACATCGCAAGTGCATTTAAGCCTTCGAAGCCTTTAAAAACAGCCTACAAAAGACCAAAGACCGATGACCAATGGAGAGAAAATAAATCTAGCGAACAAAAGCAAATCAATCTCATTTTAGATAAAATTGCTAAATCTGGATACGATAGTTTAAACAAAGAGGAAAAAGATACCTTATTCAAAGCCAGTAAAAAATAAGAACCGTGCTGAATACTTTTCTTTACATACTTAATATGGCAGTGCTTTTTGCACTTTCTCTCTCCTATCTATCACCGTATATTAGTCCAGATTCTTTTTTATGGCCCATTGCTTTTACCGGGCTTATTTATCCTATTCTTCTATTAGTCAACACGCTATTTTTTATTTATTGGACAATTTCTTTTAAAAGACACGCTTGGGCAAATCTTGTTATTATTTTATTGGGTTACGGACACATTGAAAAACTTATAAAAATTCAAGATAACAACACTCCTTTTGAAAGTGAATTTTCGGTAATGAGTTATAACGTCAGATTATTTAACGTCTACAACTGGATTGAAGATGAAAATATAAAAGAAGATATCATCAGTTATATAAATACTACTAATAGCAGCGTAGTATGTATTCAAGAATTCTATGCCGCATATGAATCACCTAAATTAAATTACCCACATAGTCATATTGGTATTCAGAACGATAGAAAAAAGTGGAGAATGGCTACTTACTCTAAATACCCCATCATCAACAAAGGAACCGTTAGCATTAATGGTGAATTTCAAAATAATGTATGTATATTCTCTGATATTGTCATTCTCACGGACACCATACGGTTTTACAACGTGCATTTAGCATCCAATTGGTTTCAGAAGGAAGATTATCAGTTTTTGGATAAACCAACTGTTGAGGGTGCAGAAAATATTATTGAACGCCTTAAAGTTTCTTTTTCTAAACGCGCAAAACAAGTCAAGGCCATTAAAAAACACATGGACACTTCCATTTACCCTATAATTCTATGTGGAGACTTTAACGACACACCCAACTCTTACGCCTACAAACAACTCTCTGAAGGGCTTACTGACAGTTTCGTTAAAAGTGGTAAAGGAATGGGAAAAACCTACAACGGGAAATTTCCAGCATTACGAATTGATTACATCATGTACAGTCCTGAAATAGATCTCGGAAGATTTGAAACTACTAAGCAAAATCTATCTGACCACTACCCTGTAATTAGTTACTTCAAGAAAAACTAATTCTTCATCACCCTTTTCAACTGCAATAAATTCATAGCATTGGATTCGAAACCAGAAATGTTGTTTTGCACAAAGCGAATAACTTGATCGTAATACAAAGGCACAATAGCCGCATCATCAACAATCATTTGATTCATCAGCTGGTAGTATCGCTGTCTTTTTTCTACAGAAACCTCTACCATCGCTGCTTCATAATATTCATCGTATTTAGCACTTGAAAAATGCGTGTAATTTGGTCCATTAGGGCAAAAATTCTTGGAGTAAAACAAAGCCAAATAGTTTTCTGCATCGGCATAGTCAGCAATCCATGAGCCTCTGAAAAAATCTAATTTTGAAGTGGCGACCATCTGGCGGTGTGTTGAAGGCGGATTAATGTTTATGGATACTGCTATACCTATTTCAGAGAGCTGATTTTGTATGAACTCGCATAAATCTAAGTACGAACTGGTAGTGTTCAGTGTAATATCTATGTTTTCTAGATTAGACTCTAAAATTAATTGACGAGCCAATTCTGGATTATAGTCATATCCTATCAAGGAGTCAGAGAATGACGGTAAGCCTTTTGGTATGAACCCTTTGGTTGCTGGCGTTCCAATATTATTTCTCAAGTAGGTTATCATTTTTTGACGGTCAAAGCCATAGTTTATAGCCTTTCTAACGTTTAGATTTTTTGTTGGGGATAGATTATTACTATCCATTAAGAAGCCCAAATATTCTGTATTTAAGTACGGTAACGATTGGAGTTGAATTTTTCCAATATACTCAGCCCTCAACTGACCATCAGAAGTAAGTACTTCATCTTTATAAGACGGATCAAGACCAGAAATAAAATCGATATTACCCTTTAGAAATTCCAAAAAGGCCGTTTGTTTGTCTTTAATGAACGTAATGCTTACGGCATCTAACAATGGTAATCCATTTTCAAAATAATCGGTATTTTTTCTAAATACTAACTTGACATTTTCCTTCCAAAATTGAAAATGAAATGGCCCTGTACCTATAGGAGCATCTCGAAAATTAGTGTTTTCAACAATTTTCTTTGGAACAACTGAGCAATACGACATGGACAATAATCCCAAAAAAGGTGGAAAAGCCTGTTTTAATGAAATGCTTAACGTGCTATCATTGATGGCTTTATAGCCTGCAACATTATTCATCACCCACGATCCAGGGGAAGCCACAGATTTATCCGTCAAACGGTCAAAGCTATACACAAAATCATCAGCAGATACTTTTCTTTCCGCTTTAGAATTGAATAATGAATGGTCGTGAAAATAAACGTCACTTCTTAAATAAAAGGTGTAGTTGAGCGCATCATCAGAAATGGTCCATTTCTTAGCAATAGACGGCTGAACATTAAGGTTAGAATCCAGCTGCACCAAACCGTTGAACAATTGGTTAACTGCCCAAATATTAGCTTGATCTTTTGCAAAAGCTGGATCAAGACTCGTTATTCCAGCAGACTCATTGTATTTAAAGATTTTTAAATCAGAATCATCACTAGCCTCTCTACATGAAAATGATAGAGAAAGTACAGCAAAATACAAGAAGAAATATAAAAGAAATCGTATCATTCAGGGAATAAAAATACACTATATCGGTAAACATTCAAATTCCAGCCATAAAGGAATATAAATGTGAACATGTTTAGGTTCAATCTATGCTCAAACGTTGCGTTTTGGTTAGCATTATTGCGATAAACGATTTTAACTTTTTAGCGCGATCAAATGTTTGAGTTCCTTTCAGACTGGAAAATGAATAAAAAACAATTATAAAATGACACTCTGCCAAATTTTACGTAAATAGTTAATAAAGAGTTACACTATTTACACAAAAAATATTTTTTGACATTTCTAAAGGTTCATTTTTCCGATATAAAAAACTAATTTTGTCAACGATGGGAAATCAATCTACAGTAGCTTTTTACACACAAGGATGTAAGCTTAACTTTTCTGAAACGTCTAGTATTTCTAGACAATTAGTTAATGAAGGCTATCAAAAAGTAGATTTTAAAGATAAAGCAGACATATATGTCATAAATACATGTTCTGTTACTGAAAATGCAGATAAGGAATGTAAACGAATAGTCCGCAGTGCTTTAAAAACTTCTCCTGATGCTTTTGTGGTAATTGTTGGTTGTTATGCTCAATTAAAACCTGAACAAATTTCCGAAATTAATGGGGTTGATTTGGTACTCGGCGCTACCGAAAAATTCAAACTTAACCATTATCTAAACGATTTAAGTAAAAAAGAAAATACAGAAATTCATTCTTGTGAAATTGATGATGCTAACTTTTTCGTCGATGCCTACTCAATTGGTGACAGAACAAGAGCGTTTTTAAAAGTTCAAGATGGATGCGATTATAAATGTACCTATTGTACCATTCCATTAGCCAGAGGAATTAGTAGAAGTGATAAACTTGAAAACGTTCTGCATAATGCCAAATCTATTTCAGAAAAAGGAATACAAGAAATTGTTCTTACTGGCGTAAATATTGGGGATTATGGAAAGGGTGAATTTGGCAATAAAAAACACGAACATACCTTTTTAGACTTAGTCAAGGAATTAGATAAAGTAGAAGGTATAAATAGATTGCGGATTTCCTCCATAGAGCCTAATTTACTAAAAAACGAAACCATTGAATTCGTAGCAAATTCTAAGGCTTTTGTGCCACACTTTCACATCCCATTACAGTCTGGCTCTGATGAGATTCTAAAGAAAATGAAAAGACGCTATCTAACTGATTTATATACAGATAGAGTAAATTATATAAAGTCATTAATGCCGCATTGCTGCATTGGAGTAGATGTAATTGTTGGCTTTCCAGGTGAAACAGATGAGCATTTTCTAGAAACCTATAATTTCCTTAAAGAATTAGACATCTCTTACCTACATGTATTTTCCTATTCCGAGCGAGAAAATACTGAAGCAGCGGTAATGAAAAACCCTATTGACAAAGGCGTGAGGCACAAACGAAGCAAAATGCTCAGAGTGTTATCGGCTAAGAAGAAAAGGCAGTTCTACGAACAACAAATAGGAAGTGTAAGAAGTGTAATTTTTGAAAGTGAAAATAAAGAAGGTTTTATGTACGGCTTTACTGAAAATTACGTTAGAGTAAAGGCCCCCTATCAAACGAGCTGGATAAATACTTTGAAAAAAACTCAATTAAATCAGATGGATGAAAACGGAGTTTTTATCTTTGAAGAAGTTTAACACATACACTATGTATCCTAATATTAGCTATTTATTAAACGATCTTTTTGGAATTAACATTCCACTACCTATTCAAACGTTTGGCTTTTTTGTGGCCATTGCTTTTTTACTGTCTAGCTGGACACTTTCTTTAGAGTTAAAACGAAAAGAAAAAGAAGGCTTGATAAAACCCACCAAACGCAAAAAAATTATAGGAAAAAAAGTAAGCGCTCAAGAATTAATCGTTCAAGGAATTGTAGGCTTTTTAGTAGGTTACAAACTACTATATGCTGGACTAAATTACAGCGATTTTGTGAACAACCCGCAGGGCATGATTCTTTCAACTGAAGGACACTTTTTAGGCGGTCTATTAGGCGCATTTATCAACGCCTACATGAAGTATCGTGAGGTGAAAAAAGAAGAGCTAGACACGCCTAAAACCATTACTGAAACGGTACATCCTTTTCAATTGGTGGGCAATATTACAATGATTGCTGCTGTATCAGGAATTATTGGTGCTAAGCTCTTTCATAATCTTGAAAACATTGACGAATTTTTAGCAGACCCTATTGGTCAACTTCTGTCCTTTAGTGGCCTGACATTTTACGGCGGACTTATTTGTGGTGCTGTTGCAGTTATTTACTACGCTAAAAAATACGGCATTCACTATAAAATTATCAGTGACGCAGCTGCACCCGGACTAATGTTAGCCTATGGCATTGGGCGAATGGGTTGTCATTTTTCAGGAGACGGCGACTGGGGCATCAACAACCTCGCTCCAAAACCCGAATGGATGAGCTTTTTACCCGACTGGACATGGGCATACACCTATCCTAATAATGTAATTAATGCTGGTGTACCTATTGAAGGTTGTATAGGAAATTATTGCAACGAACTAATGTATCCAGTTTACCCTACTCCTCTTTATGAAATCGTTATAGCACTGGGCTTATTTGCCTTTTTATGGTCCATAAGAAAGCGAATTTCTGTACCAGGCGTATTATTTGGCATTTATATGATTGTAAACGGTCTAGAACGATTTTTCATTGAAAAAATTAGAATAAACACCAATTACATCATTTTTGGAAAAGAAATAACCCAAGCAGAAATCATTTCATTTGCTTTAATCATCACTGGTCTTATTATTGTATTCAGGCTACTAAAAGGGCAACGCAAATTACTCACTTAAAATGCTTACAGGCCATGAAACATCTAATTTTACTTCTACTACTTTCCAACCAGCTAATTGGTCAACCTCAGATTAAAAACCTTGTTTTTGAAGGTGCTGGAGTAAGAGGCATTGCATACTCTGGTGCAATCAGTGTACTAGAAGAAAAAGACATGATCAAAGACATTGAAAAAGTTGGAGGCACGTCAGCAGGTGCTATTACTGCTTTATTGATATCTATAGGTTATGAATCGTCTGAAATACGACAAATTATAAGCGGGACCAAACTGCATAAATTTAACGATGGCAAATATCTTTTTGTTGGCGGTATTTATCGCTTAAACAAGCGTTTTGGATGGTACAGAGCCAAACGTTTTGACAAGTGGCTATCTAAAATCATTGAGAATAAAACAAAAAACCCCAATATCACTTTTAAAGAATTATCTGAAAAGAACTTTAAAGATTTATACGTTACAGCTACATGTTTGAATAAGCAAAAGGAAATTGTTTTCGGAAAAGATAAATATCCTAAAATGATGGTTAAAGATGCCGTCAAAATTTCCATGTCAATCCCTCTTTATTTCGAAGCTGTTTTTATTGATAGTATTGGCACCATTCACCCTAAGCCCAAACAGCTCAACAAATTAGATGTTGTAGTAGATGGTGGCATTACTGCAAACTACCCTATTTTCTTATTCGACACCATTGTTGATGGGAAACGAATTGAAAACCCACACAGCTTAGGCTTTAAAATTGATCGAGAAGAACAAATTAAAGAAGATAATTTGAATGGAAACATTGCCCCTGTTCCAATTCATAAATTCAACGACTATATCTCTGCATTGTATAACTACGTTATTGAAAGTTTGAATAGAGTTCAACTTAGTGAGAAAGATGTAGACCGTACAATTTCTATTTCTTCAAAAGGAATAAGCCCCAAAATTAAGCGACTTAGCAAAGAGCAGAAACAAACGCTGTTTCAAAGCGGAAGGGATTACAGCAGAAACTACTTGGATAAGTTCTAGTATTTATTAAATTTGTAACACTTACAAAGCCTATTTACCATGAAAAAATACTACCTATTTATCCTGTTACTACCTACCATTTTTGCTTTTGGTCAAGAGGAAAAAAAATCGCCGTATCTACTTAACGAAATTAAAGTTAGCCCCTCTTTCTATTTACAAGGTATTGAATCTATAAGTTATGAGAGAATTATAGGGGAAGATGGCTCTGTTGGTTTAGAATTAATGTATGACTTTAGCAAAGAACATACTGCCCTATACAAATCCAATATATTAGCATATTACAGACTGTTTTTTTCAAATAGAGTTAACACAACAGGTTTGTTTATTGAATGGAGTGTCAACAGATACAATGTTATTCAACACAATCAAATTTCTAATGGTTATGCCGGTTTGGGGATTGCAGTTGGCGGGAAATTTGTCAATAAAAACAAATGGGTTGCCGATATATTTTTAGGCTTTAGTAGAACTCTAGACAACCACTATGAAGCTAAAGAAAGAATTGGATTGAGTGTCGGCAAACGTTTTTAATTAATAACCATGAAAAATTTACTATTTCTAGTGTTCCTTTTTGCTAGTATTTACACGTCTGCGCAAGAATACAGCAAAGAACAAAATTCATTTGATGTTAATGTTAATCTCCTTCATTTAAGTTTTGGTGTACCTAATTTAGAAATAGAACTTGTCAATTGGAATTCTGGATTTGGAGCGTCATACTATTATTACTCTTTAACATCCTATTGGCAATTAAAGTTAGCTAATACACTTTATCTTTTTGGAAGATATTACATGTCAAAAGAAATGAATTCCAGTGGAGTGTTTGCAGAAGCATCATTAAATTTCGTCAAAAACGTAAATCCTATACCTTCACTGAGTATTGGTTATAAAAAACTTTATCACCATAAATCATTTATTGAAGTTTTTTTAGGCGTAGGGGTAATAGAATCAAACTTATTAATTGGCAACAGAATAGGATTGAGTGTCGGCAAACGTTTTTAATTAATAACCATGAAAAAACTACTTATACTTTTACTTCTGCTTTCACAGATTGGGCTTAAAGCACAAGAAACTGAAACCCAAATTTATGAAGAAGGTAATGAACTAAAAATAAATGGTTTGCTTTTATTATTTGGCTATCCAAACATTTCATACGAAGCTATTTTAAATGAGGATGTTAGCATAGGAGTTGGAGTCTACAAAAGAAGAAATAACCTCCTTTTTGGTGATTTTTTACCCAAAACAATTATAAACATAAACACTCGCTATTATTTCGACAATGCTTATGAAGGTGATAACTTTTTTATTGAAGCAGCATTGTCAAACTACAAGGAATATGACAATGAAAATTTTCAAATACTTTCTGCTGGAGTGGGGTTTAAAAACAATCTATACCAAAATAAAATTTTTTCAGAAACTCATATTTCAACTGGTATAGTATTTCAGGAGTCTAAATCATACATTATGTTTCCTGCACGAGCAGGTCTGACTTTAGGTGTGCGCTT
>CBFIDK010000012.1:0-50955 GCA_965661345.1 Flavobacteriales bacterium
AACTATATCTAGTTGAATAAGATTCATTAATTAGACGATTTAAATTGTTTAATTTCTTCGATGAGTCTAGGAACAACCTCAAATGCATCACCCACTATACCATAATCTGCTGCCTTGAAAAAAGGCGCTTCAGGATCAGTGTTTATAGCAACCATTACTTTGGAAGAATTTACTCCTGCAAGGTGCTGGATAGCGCCTGAAATACCAATAGCAATGTATAAATTTGGCGCAATAGCTTTACCAGTTTGTCCAACGTGTTCGCTGTGTGGTCGCCAACCGATATCAGATACGGGTTTAGAGCAAGCTGTACCAGCATTTAATAAATCGGCAAGTTCCTCAATCATTCCCCAATTATCGGGGCCTTTCAATCCTCTACCTGCTGAGATAACAACTTCGGCTTCCGCTAAACTAATCTTTCCACTAGCTTTTTCAATATTTATTGAGGAGACGTTTGTGCTTTCTACTTGGCAATCAGCTGTTGTAAATTCACACGAGTCGTTGTGGTTTTCAGAGATTTTATAAGCGTTTGGAGATAAAGCAATAACTGTCTTATCAGCATGGCTTTTTGCTATTTCAAAGGCTTTTCCAGAGAAAGACTTTTTCTTAATTACTAAAGGGTTTGATTCAATTGGCAAATCAATGGTGTTGCTGATAAATGAAGCGTCCATTTTTACAGCTATTCTTGGGCCAATTGTTTTACCCGTATTGGTGTTAGAAAGTATAAAAACACTTGCGCCTTCAGTATCTGCAATTTGTAATAATGCAGAAGAAATACCTTTATTGTCACAAGCATCAAAGTCCTTGGCAATGCTGATTACTTTATCAGGCCCATACTTGGCAAGCGTTTGAACGTCATCGGAAATATTTCCGACAGTAACAGCGATGCACTTTGTCCCCAGTTTTTTAGCGACATCATGACCATATGTTAATATTTCATAAGTTCCTTTTTTAAATGTGCCGTTCCAACTTTCGGCAAATACTACTACAGACATATCTATATTACTTTAGCTTCTTGATGAAGTAGGGTTACTAATTCTTTTTCTTGTCCAGCATCTACCATTTTACAAGCTTGTTTTGAAGCTGGTTTTTCAAATGATACGGATGAGCTTTTTACTGAGTTGTTTTCAGACTCAACGACTGTTAAAGGCTTTGTTCTTGCAGTCATAATTCCACGCATGTTAGGAATAAGCAAATCAGACTCTTCGACTAAACCTTTTTGTCCGCCAATGACTACTGGAAGATTAGCGCTCACAAATTCTTTTCCGCCTTCAATTTCTCTTTCCATTTTTGCTTCATTACCTTCGATGGTAAGTCCTGTACACGCATTTACAAATGGGAGATCTAAAAGTTCAGCTATCATTGCTGGAACAGCACCGCCATTGTAGTCTATGGATTCTCTGCCTAGTATTATAATGTCGTAATTGTTTTCAGAAATTATTTTTGATAATTCTTTTGCTACCAAAAAACTATCCGTTGGATTGCCATTAATTCTTATAGCTTCATCTGCTCCAATAGCAAGTGCTTTTCGCAAAGTAGGCTCACTAGAAATTTCACCGAAATTAATTACAGTTACTTTACCACCATGCTGCTCTCTTAGTTTTATGGCTTTAGTCAGTCCAAACTCATCATAAGGATTGATGATAAACTGTACTCCATCTGTTAAAAAAGAAGTGGAATCACTAGTGAATTCAATCTTAGAAGTGGTGTCTGGAACGTTACTTATACATACCAGTATATTCATTGTCAAATTGTGTTAGTTATGTTTCACAAAAGTAAGATTTTTAAGTAATTATTGTACATGAATTATACTTTAGTATCAACAAGATTTCATTAGTAATTTTCTTGCTTTGGTAATTTGTAAAAAATGTTATTTTTGCAGACCCTAAATATAGATAGGAAAAGATGAGAGAAGTTCAATTTCGAGAGGCTGTTTGTGAAGCCATGAGTGAAGAAATGCGTCGAGACGCTAACATTTACTTGATGGGTGAAGAAGTGGCAGAGTATAATGGTGCATACAAAGCATCCAAAGGAATGCTTGATGAGTTTGGTGAAAAACGTGTTATTGACACTCCCATTTCAGAACTTGGTTTTGCAGGAATTGGTGTAGGATCGGCAATGAATGGGCTTCGCCCAATAATTGAGTTTATGACTTTTAATTTTTCATTAGTTGCCATAGATCAAATTATAAGCAATGCAGCTAAGATGAGGCAAATGTCTGGTGGTCAGTTTCCAATTCCTATTGTATTCAGAGGGCCTACGGCTTCTGCCGGTCAGCTTGGTGCGACACATTCACAAGCCTTTGAAAGTTGGTTTGCCAATTGTCCTGGCCTCAAGGTTATTGTACCTTCTAATCCATACGATGCCAAAGGATTATTAAAATCTGCAATAAGAGATAATGATCCAGTAATTTTCATGGAGTCAGAGCAAATGTATGGGGATAAAGGTGAAATTCCTGAGGGAGAATACCTATTACCCATAGGAGTTGCCGATATTAAACGAAAAGGATCAGATGTAACTATTGTTTCATTTGGAAAAATTATTAAAGAAGCCTACAAAGCAGCTGAAGAACTGGCTGAACAAGGAATAGAGGCTGAAATTATAGACTTAAGAACAGTTAGACCTATCGATTACGATGCTATTTTAGAGTCAGTAAAAAAGACAAATAGACTAGTTGTGCTAGAAGAATCGTGGCCGCTTGGATCTATAGCAACTGAGATTACTTACAGAGTGCAAAAAGATGCTTTTGACTATCTTGATGCACCAATCAAAAGAGTGACGTGCTTGGATACCCCAATGGCTTATGCTCCTACATTAGTAGAGGCATTTTTACCAAACAAAGACAAGCTAATTGAAGCTGTCAAAGAGGTCACTTACACTAAAAATTAAATTAATCATAAATTAACTAAAATTTCAAAATATGAAAATGATTGTAGATTATCTTCCATTGTTCGGTGTACTAGCTTTAGGCTTTGTGTTCTGGAAGAATGCTTGGGTTTCTAAGCAAGAGGAGGGAACCGAAAAAATGTCAAGAATTGCTAAGAATATTGCCGATGGTGCAATGTCCTTTTTGAAAGCAGAATACAAGATACTGTCAATATTTGTACTTGCAGTAGCTATTTTGCTTTACTTCAAAGGTAGCAGCGAAGTAGGTTCTAACGGAATGGTAGCAGTATCATTTATCGTTGGTGCTGTTTGTTCTGCATTAGCAGGATTTATTGGCATGAGAGTAGCTACAAAAGCAAACGTTAGAACTACTAATGCAGCAAGAACATCTTTAGGGGCAGCTTTAGAAGTTGCCTTTGCCGGTGGTGCCGTTATGGGACTTGGTGTTGTTGGTTTAGGTGTTCTAGGTTTAAGTTCATTATTTATGATATACAGTGGTCAAGGATGGGAAATAGGTGAAGTGCTTAATGTACTTTCTGGATTCTCACTTGGTGCATCATCTATTGCATTATTTGCTCGTGTTGGTGGAGGTATTTATACTAAAGCTGCGGATGTTGGTGCTGACCTTGTAGGAAAAGTTGAGGCTGGTATTCCAGAAGATCACCCACTGAACCCTGCTACAATTGCTGACAACGTTGGAGACAATGTAGGTGATGTTGCTGGAATGGGTGCTGACCTTTTTGAGTCTTATGTAGGTTCTATAATTGGTACAATGGTATTAGGTGCAGCATATGCCACTTTACCAGAATTTCAAACGCAATTTGACGGACTAGGGGCTGTTTATTTACCACTAGCCTTAGCCGCTGTTGGTATTATAATGTCAATTATTGGTACATTCTTTGTAAAAGTAAAAGACGGTGGTTCGCCACATACAGCGCTTAACATTGGTGAGTTTGGTTCAGCATTTTTAATGTTAGTAGCATCTTGGTTTATTATCAATGGAATGCTTCCTGAAACATGGGTTGAATTTGGTGTTCAGTATACTGCAATGGGAGTGTTTTGGGCAACGATTGCTGGTTTAGTAGCTGGTTTAGCAGTTGGTAAAGTAACAGAGTACTACACAGGTACAGGTACAAAGCCGGTTAATTCAATTGTTAAGCAATCAGAAACAGGTTCAGCAACAAATATAATAGCAGGTTTAGGTGTAGGTATGATGTCAACAGCTATTCCAATTTTATTAATTGCGGCTGCTATAATTGTATCTCACAAATTTGCTGGATTATACGGTATTGCCATTGCTGCAGTAGGTATGTTAGCAAACACTGGTATTCAGTTAGCAGTTGATGCTTACGGTCCGATTTCTGATAACGCTGGAGGTATTGCTGAAATGGCTGAATTAGATCCAGAAGTTAGAGAAAGAACAGACAAATTAGATGCTGTAGGTAATACAACTGCTGCTATCGGTAAAGGTTTTGCTATTGCTTCAGCTGCTCTTACAGCACTTGCTTTATTTGCAGCTTTCATGAAAACAGCTAAAATTGAATCAATTGATGTGTCAAAGCCTGAAATTATGGCGGGTTTATTAGTTGGTGGTATGCTACCATTTGTATTTTCTGCATTGTCAATGAATGCTGTAGGTCGTGCTGCTATGGCAATGATCGAAGAAGTAAGAAGACAATTTAGAGATATCCCAGCTTTAAAAGCCGCCTTAGAAGTAATGCGTAAGAATAACTCAGATATGTCAAAAGCTTCTGCTGCTGATAGAAAAATATTTGATGCCGCTGATGGTGTTGCTGAATATGATAAGTGTGTTGAAATTTCAACTCAAGCATCGATTAGAGAAATGGTATTGCCTGGTTTATTAGCTATTGTAGTACCTGTTTTAGTTGGGTTCTTAGGAAGCGCTGAAATGCTTGGTGGTCTTCTAGCAGGTGTTACTACTTGTGGTGTTCTTATGGCAATCTTCCAGTCTAATGCTGGTGGAGCATGGGATAATGCTAAGAAGATGATTGAAGAATCTGGAAGAAAAGGATCCGAAGCTCATAAAGCAGCTGTTGTTGGTGATACAGTTGGTGATCCATTCAAAGATACCTCAGGCCCATCTTTAAATATTTTATTGAAGTTAATGTCAGTTGTAGCGTTAGTAATTGCTCCTTCATTGGTACCTGATGATACGGTTGAAAGCGCCAATCAAACGTCAATGACTACAGAGGTGGCTTCATTTGAAGATATTACTACTGGTGTTGTAGTTCTTAATGTTGGTGAGGAAAGTAAGAAAATTGATGTAGCAACATCATTTAAAAACACTGACGAAGGTTATATAATTGGTTTCAAAGCTAAAGATATTGGTTCTGAAGAAGCTAGAAATCCGATTACTGCTTCAAAAAATATTTCATTTTATTCAAAAAATATTGAAGAACAGAGAGATGGATTATTCATAGCTGATGGAATGATTAGATATGATTCAGGTTCTGCCCCTGCAATGTTTAAATTCAGAGCTGGTAAGATGATTGAAGGTGAGATAGTGATAAAGTAAATCTCAAACTATATAGATATTAAAAAACCCAGCATTTGCTGGGTTTTTTGTTTTCATAAAAATTGGTTTTAACTAGAAAAGACCATTGATTTCAGCATCAATTTTATCGATGATAAAGCCTAAGTCTTCTTTGTTTTGTTGAAAGTCGAGATTATCCACTTCAATAATTAAAAGTTTACCATGGGTGTATGAAGATATCCATGCTTCATACCTTTCGTTTAGGCGTGAAAGGTAGTCTATCCTAATTGAGTTTTCGTAATCTCTTCCACGTTTCTGAATTTGTTCAACTAAGTTAGGAACGGTTGAGCGTAAATAAATGAGTAAATCAGGACTAGGGATGAAGCTGTTCATAAGGCTAAAAAGATTCTTATAATTTTCAAAATCTCTTGTGCTCATTAAACCCATTGCATGTAAGTTCGGCGCAAAAATAAATGCGTCTTCATACATTGTTCGGTCTTGAATGACGTCCTTGTCTCCGTTATGAATTTCTTGTACTTGGGCAAATCTACTATTCAAAAAGTAAATTTGAAGATTGAAGGACCATCTTTGCATGTCCTTGTAAAAGTCGTTTAAATATGGATTGTCATCAACATCTTCGTATTGTGCCTCCCAACTATAATGTTTTGATAAAAGAGTTGTTAAGGTGGTTTTACCAGAGCCAATGTTTCCAGCTATTGCTATGTGCATTTCAATAAAATTTAGCCACTAATTTAAAAGGAATTATTCTGATTTCATAGTTTCCATCAAATTAAAAATGGAATCGATGTGATTACGATGATTTGCAAGTCTTGGCACTTTAAATTGACGCCCTAGTTTATTTTGTGATTTCATCCAATTATAGAAAAAGCCTTTGTTTACAATATGCATTATGGGTTTTTCTAGAGCCATGTTTTTATGTCTTTTAGCGGCATAGTCAGAATTTACTTCCATTAGTGCATTATCAAGGTCGGCTAAGAATTTTTCTTTGTTTTCAGGTGCTTTGTTAAACTCGAAGACCCATTCATGAGTTCCTTTTTTACCATTTTCCATAAACTTTGGCGCAGCACTGTATTCATTAACTTCAGCATTGTTTTTTTCACAAGCACTTTTAATTGCTTGTTCAGCATTGTCCATAATTAGTTCTTCACCAAAGGCATTTATAAATTGATTTATTCTACCAGAAATTTTAAATCGATAAGGCTTAATGGCTGTAAATTGTATGGTATCTCCAATGAGGTAGCGCCATAGTCCAGCATTAGTTGTTATTACCAATGCATAATTTATTCCAATCTCAACGTCCCAAATTCCAATAGCTTCACGTTCATTTAGTTTGTCAGTTGGTATAAATTCATAAAAAATACCATAATCTAACATTAATAGCATTTCATCAGTGTCTTTTTGGTCTTGGATTCCGAAAAAACCTTCCGATGCATTGTAGGTTTCTAAAAAGTTTATCCCATTAGGAATGAGTTTTTTAAACTGACTTTTATAGGGTGTGAATTTGACGCCTCCATGCATGTATAATTCCAGATTTGGCCAAACTTCACTGATATTATTTGCACCAGTTTTTTCTAAAATTTTATGAAATAAAACAAGCATCCATGAAGGCACACCAGAAATATTAGTGACATCTTCTTGAGAAGTAATTAAAGCCATCTGATCGATTTTTTTCTCAAAATCGTTCATCAGTCGAATTTCTTTATTAGGGGTTTGGTGGAAATTTACCCAGAAAGGTAAATTTTCAACTATAATGGCAGATAAGTCGCCTTCTTTTTTTTGTTCGCTTAGTGATGGCTCATGACTTCCGCCCATAATCACACTTTTGCCATTGAACACTTGTGTTTCAGGAAAATTGTCGCAATAAATGGTAAGCATATCTTTACCTCCTTTAAAGTGGCAGTCAAATAATGACTCTTTCGTTACTGGTATATATTTACTTCTATTGCTACTGGTACCGGAGGATTTGGCAAACCACTTGCTTTCGCTCGGCCATAAAATATTTTCTTCTCCATTTCTTAATCTATTTATGAAAGGACTAAGTTCACTATAATCTGAAATGGGTACTCTCCTTTTAAACTCTTCGTAAGATTTTATTTCGCTAAACTTATACTCTTTTCCCCATTCTGTATTCTTAGCAGTATCTAGCAGAGATTCCAGCCATTCTTGCTGAACTTCGTGAGGGTAATTTCTAAACAAATCAATTTGGTGAATTCGTTTTCTCATTACCCATGACATTAGTGAATTTTTTAAAGAAAAAATCATATCTTGGTTAAAGTGTAGTAACGGTGTATAAAAATAATATTTTGAAATGAAAATAACGGGTGGATTATTAAAAATGAAGGCAGAGCTAAAATCACCAATTCATTACCATTTGCCTATTGGTAGCGAATTGATTGATGTTAATTCATTATTAAATAAGCGTATTAGGTTGACATATGAAAATGATATTTTCTGTATTGATTGTGGTGCAAAAACATACAAATCGTTTAACCAAGGGTTGTGTTATCCTTGCTTTCAAAGTTCACCTTTAGCCTCTGAATGTATTATTCACCCTGAAAGGTGTCAGGCACATCTAGGTATTGGAAGAGATATGGAATGGGAAACCAAATACCATTTAACACCACAGATTGTGTACTTAGCTTTAACTGCTAATGCTAAAGTCGGCATTACTAGAAAACCACAAATCCCCACAAGGTGGATAGACCAAGGTGCGATCCAGACAATTATTTTAGCCGA
The DNA here is from genome assembly GCA_965661345.1 of Flavobacteriales bacterium. GTDB lineage: Bacteria > Bacteroidota > Bacteroidia > Flavobacteriales > UBA7312. The sequence goes on from CBFIDK010000012.1 coordinate 8,135, forward strand.
AGCACCAAACAGATACCTTGCTGGTATGATAGAAGTATCTTTAAAAACGTTTATTGCAGACAAAACACATTGGCAAAAGATGTTAAAAAACCAAATTAACCCAGATATTAATCTCATTGAACTTAAAAAGGAATTGGCTCAAAATTTATCTCCAGAACTGAGGAAGTATGTTGTTGATGCTGAATTGCAAGATTTGAGTTATCCAGTTCTAGATTATCCTGAAAAGGTAAAAAGCTTGAGTTTTGATAAACTGCCTGAAATTGAAGGCGTTCTGACCGGTATAAAAGGACAGTATTTAATGTTCGATTACTTGAATGTTCTCAATGTGAGAAAGCATCAAGGTTATGTGGTAAGCTTAGAGTTTTAAAAATCTAATTCCTCACCAACTTCTAGTTTAAACTTTTTTCGAATTATTCCAACAACTAAGTAGAGAATAGGGGTGTCAATTAATGCCATCAGAACTTTAAACAAAAAGCCATTTAAAAGTAAAATCCAGAACTTATCCCATGCGATGCTTCCACTTAAACATAGCAGTACTAATATGGTGCCAGTATCAATTAATTGAGAGGTGAATGTAGAGGCATTATTTCTTAACCACAGGTATTTTCCATTAGTTAGTTTTTTCCAAAAATGAAAGACGCGTATATCTATAAATTGAGCTAAAAGATATGCTAGCATTGATGCACCTACCGCTTTTCCAGTGAGTCCGAAAACGCTGTTGAAAACATCATTGTTTACTGGAGACCATTCTGTGGCTTGAGTCTCTTTGGCAACCAATATTACTGCTAGCACAAAAAGGCTTGAAATTAAGCCCGCTAATACAACTTTATTGGCTTTTTTTCTGCCATAGACTTCCGAAATTATGTCGGTAACAAGAAAAGTAATAGGATAAGGTAAAATCCCTACAGAAAGTTCAAATGTATATAAGCCAAAAGGTGACCAACTGAAAAACTTTTGAAAAATCAGGTTACAGCTCACTAAGGTGGCTATGAATACGCCACTCAGGATAAGGAAAAGTGTTTGTGCTTGGTCTCTCACTCAAGCAAATCTAATAAATTTCAAATTGCATAGGCATGCGCATCTGAATATTTTCCCTACTTTTTAAATTATCGAGTTGTTGGTAATATTTATAAGATTCACCTAATTCTTTCTTAACCAAGCTTGTTGTTACCTGAGCGCCCAAATCTTCAAAAATTTCTTCAATAGGGTTTTTTAGTTTTGGAAAGTTTGAAATTCTATAATTTTCAAGATTAGCCATGTCAGCAGCTATTTCGATTGCATCTTCAAGGCCGCCAAGAACGTCAACAAGTCCTAATTCTTTGGCATCTTCTCCTGTCCAAACTCTTCCTTGACCTATTGCATCAACTTCTGCTTTAGTCATATTTCTCCCTTCAGACACATTAGTAATAAAGGTATCGTATATTCTTTCAACCTGATTTTGGATAATATCCCTTTCACTAGTTGTTAAAGCTCTAGTTGGTGAGCCTAAGTCGGCATATTGATTTGTTTTTACTCTATCTGTTGTAATTCCAAGTTTATTCTCCATCATTTTCTCAAGGTTTAACAACATTCCAAATACACCAATAGAGCCAGTAATTGTAGTTGGATTTGCAACTATAGTATCGGCTTTGCAAGAAATATAATAACCGCCTGAAGCAGCAACATCACCCATTGACACTACTACAGGTTTACTCTTTTTTGCTAATTCCATTTCTCGTAAAATAGTTTCAGATGCTAAAGCACTTCCTCCAGGTGAATTTACTCTAAGAACAATGGCTTTTATCTTGTCGTTTTCACGTGCATTTTTGATGGCTTCTGAAGTTGTAACGGAACCAATAGTCAGATTTTCTCCTTCGCCAGAACGAATTTCTCCTTGAGCATATATAACTGCAATTCTATCTTTAGAATATTTCTTATTTGCTGTTTTGACGCTAACTTGTGAATACTTTTTGAGCGATATTTTATTGATTTTATCGTCTTCTCCAATCATCATTTTCTTTCTCAATGTGTCGTTTACTTGGTCTTCAAATAAGAGAGCATCTGCCAAACCATTTAAAACAGCATCTTTAGGAGATTGAACAGACAGATTTTCAGCGATAGCGTTTAATTCATCACTAGAAATGTTTTGAGCGTTAGAAATATCGGCTTTCATATTATCCCAAATAGAAAATAAAAAACGGTTGATTTGTTCTCTATTTTCATCACTCATTTTTTCCAAAATGAATGGCTCAATAGCGCTTTTGAATTTCCCGTGTCTAATGATCTGTGGTTCAACTTCTAATTTTTCTAAACTTCCCTTAAAGAACATTCCTTCATAGGAAAGCCCTTTTAGTTCCATTATTCCTTCAGGGTGAAGATATATTTCGTCTGCTACAGATGATAAGTAATATGCCCTTTGTGAATACACTTCACTGTAAGCAATCACAAACTTGTCAGTTGAGTCTCTGAACTCTTCTAGTTTATTCCTTATTTCACTAGTAGTCGCTGGACTTGTAGCTGGCATTTCTACATTCAGATATATTCCGCTAATTCGGTCGTCGTATTTAGCTTTTTCAATTGTTTTGAGAATTTCGTTTAATCCAAATGTATTTTCATCGTTCAAAATTGATTTAAAATCAAAATCAAATTCAGATCCTCTATCAACAATTGTCTCGTTGAGAGTGATTTCTAAAATACTATTATCCTTTACCTCAACTTCTTTATCAGAGCTTGAAGACGAAACACCAATCGCTACAAGAACTAAGATGATAATAAAAAAGGTGATTATGGTGACAAATACTGATTTTAAAATACTTTTAAGGAAATTTAGCATAGCTGTTAGATTTAAATTGAAAATTGAATACAAAGTTACATTTTTTTAGAATATTTGTAGGAGTAATTTCATTACCTTAACTAAATTAGTCAAATGAATCATGTTTATCTGTTATTGGGAAGTAATTTGGGTGACTCAAAGTCGTTTATTGACAAAGCATCTGATTTAATTTTCAAAAATATTGGTAAAATGATTAAGCAATCCTCCCTTTATAAATCGCCACCGTGGGGCTTTTCTCACGAAAATTCGTTTTTAAATAAAGTATTATTTATCGAAACTGATTTTAAGGCGCATGAGGTATTGGATGAATGTCAAAAAATTGAACGAAAAATGGGTAGAGTCAGAAAAAAAACTTCTGATTATCAAGCTCGAGAAATAGATGTGGATATACTTTTTTACAACAACGATATAATACAAACTGAACAATTAATTGTTCCTCATCCAAGAATTGAGGAAAGGCGTTTTACATTACTGCCACTGTGTGAAGTTGCTGAACATTTCGTTCATCCAGTTTCTCTATTGCCCTTAATTGATTTATTAACGGCATGTAATGATAATTCTAAAGTCGTAAAGTTATGAGTTATCAGTTCATTGCAATTGAAGGAAATATTGGAGTAGGCAAAACGACCTTCTCGAAAATGTTGTCTAAAAAGCTAGATTGTAAACTCATATTAGAAGAGTTTGCCGATAATCCTTTTTTGCCAAAATTTTATAAAAACCCAGAAAGATATGCCTTTTCACTCGAGTTGTTTTTTATGGCAGAGCGCTACAGACAACTTGGAGAGGTTAGGGATCAGGATTTATTTTCAAAAGGTTTAGTCTCTGATTACTTCTTTGTTAAGTCCAAGTTATTTGCAAAAAATAACTTAACTGATGATGAGCTGCTTTTATTTAACAGACTATCAGACATAGCATTAAATAATTTGCCAAAGCCAGATTTGATTTTGTACTTGCACTCAGATGTAAATAGGTTACAGCAAAATATTTACAAAAGAGGTCGAGAATATGAACAGGATATCTCAGACGATTACCTCATGAATATTCAACAAAAATATTTTGATTTTTTCAAAAAACAGCAAGATTATCCTGTCCTTATTGTAGATGTTTCTAATAAGGATTTTGTGACTGATATTTCTACCTTTAATAAATTGGTTGAACTAACGGAGCAAGCTTATGAAAAAGGCATTCATAGAATTTTCTTGTAAAAAAAAAGCCCGTATAAACGGGCCTTTTTATTTAATCAATATTTCTTTTTAATTCACTAACGACTGAAAATCGGTGTTGTCTTTTAGCTTTAAAAATTCAACATCTTTAGCAGCATCTTTTGCTAAGTTGGCGTCTAAGTTAATCGCTTGTCTCAGATTTTCAATAGCACTATCAACACTACCCGAACGTGTATTTGATATAGCGTTTAGATAATAGCCTTCAGCAGATTTGTCGCTTGTAGTTGCATTGGTTCCATTTAAAATTTTAGCAAGAGTAGCATTGAAATCATCGCCTTTTAGTTTGCTCACAGCTGATTCATAATTGCCCATTTTAATGGCTAATATCCCTTTATTTAAATTTGAAGCTCCTGATTTGTTGTACAAAGAGTTAGCGCTTTCTAAATCGCCTTCCATTGCCGCCATTATGCCTTTGTTTTCGTTTACTTCACTGGCGTTAGAGCCTAACTTTTCAGCCTTACCTAAATTCATCTTAGCACTATTAAAATCTTTTTCGATAATGTTTATGCATAGTAAATTGTTGTGTGCTCTATAATCATTAGGATAAGCGCTTACTGTAGCCTTATAAATGGTTTTCTTAATGGAATTATCATTCAATAAAGTAGCAGCATAAAGCATTTCTTTTTTATCTAATTTTGAAGGGTCAGAAATCGCTAGAGAAGCTATCTCTTCATCGGTTTTCTTCGGTTCGTAAACACGTAAAGTGATAGTTGCCTTTCTCAACTTTGGAAGAACATCTTCTTCAATAGCATCATATATTTCTGCCATATCTCTAATGGCTTCTTCTCTTTTTTGTGGGTCTTTTTGGCTTCTAACAATATTCAAAACTCTGCTTTTGTCTTTTAAGTCTGACGAATTTACTAGATTATTAAAGCCATTCCAGTCTTCACCCTTAGACGTGTTGATGTATAGCTCATCGTTATTAGCACCATCAACTTTCAAATCTTTCATTAGTCGCTTTGCGTATGAGAATGTAGACTTTGCTCTGTTCCCTGAAACTTTATCATTAACATCTAAACTTCCTTCTGGTGAAGCGTAAGATGATATTTCAATATTTTTTGTTTTAAAACCTTGCTTAGCAAATTCCTTCAAACGTTTTACTTCGTCAGAGCTTTTTTGCGAATACCTTACCGTAGAATTATTTACTGTAAAGTAAATGACAGCAGTTTCTTCAAGAATTGTTTCTTTCTCGTATGTGTGGTCAGCAAATTTTGGCTCTTCATTGTTTTTTACACGAGTGGCAGTAGCCATTACTCCATCGGCAATTTTTAAAGAACCAAGGTATTTGCTATTGTCATTCATTGTAGCTGTTGCGGTTGCAAATAAATCATAAGCAAACATATCGTCAGTGTAGTTTACAGAGCCTTTGTAAGTAAACTTCCCACCTGTAACATAGCCAATAGTTTTTCCGTTAGATGATACCTTTTCGCCTTGAAGTTGAACGGGTTCAAAAAACACTTTATTTTCACTTTCAGCAGATTCGGCTAGCATAGGTCTGAATTCAGCTGAAGCGTTTTTTTGAAAGTACTTTTTTGGAATATTAACGTCAAGTTCAATGTCAATTACTCCACCATGCACTTCAACTTGAGTTGGAGTAACAGTATACTCTAAGGTGTTAAATTTGGACACCATTAAATCTAGCCCGCATGAGCTAAGAAATAATAGAGCTGTAAATACTATTGAGAACCTGAAAAGAATTGTCTTTTTCATTACTATGAATTTCATTATAAATTAATTGATACATGCAAATATATATTTATTAGATTAAAATCGATTAGTCTACATGATATAATTTTAAATATGTAATTGTTAACAATATTTTATATAAATAACTTACTTTTGCCAATCAAATTAATAATTTTAAATCATGAAAAATTTAATCACAATCTTACTTCTTGTAAGTTCTTTGAGTGTATTTTCTCAATCAAGAAACCCACAATTTAATTCCATTTCAGTTGGTGCAGATGTGCTTTCTGCCAACGTCTTTTTAGGAGATATTAAGCAGCACGATTTTTATCCAGCAAGTATTGGAAATTTTAATGAATTTCGATTTTCAGGAGCGCTTAATGCTAAGAAAATGTTCAATAGTATGTATGGCTTTCAAGCGGAATTAAGCCTTGGGAAGTTAGCTGGATTAAGAAGAGAATATGGCAGTTGCGACTATTGTTTTACGGATTACAATTCTAGATTAGATTCTGTATCAACTAAATTTTTAGCGCATTACACAAGTGTTGACGCAAGTTTACTTCTTAACTTATCAAACTTTGTTATAAATACCAATGAATACAAATCATCAAAATTTAAGGTTTTTGGTGAACTTGGTCTTGGTTTGATGTCTTTTAGATCTGTTTCAAGAAAAATTTCTAACAATGAAATTATTGCCACCAGAGGATACAACGGTGATGAATCGCTAACAGATATTAAATTACAAACAGAAGGTTATTTTAAGGCTGGAACTCATGTATTGTATGATTTGAGTGACCGTATTGATTTAGCTGCAAAAATCAAATATTATCTAATTAACAGCGACTACATTGACAATACTCAGTATTCTGGTAGAAATGTAGTGCTTACAAAATTTGATAAATACATGTCGTTTTCTTTAGGTTTAACCTATTCAATAGGTTCAAAAAAGAAATCCATGCATTGGCATAACCCTTTGAATGAAGTGTATCATACCCAAAAACGCATTGCTCAAAAAGTGCAAAAAATGTCAAAAGATACTGACGAGGATGGCGTAGCCGATTATTTTGACAAAGACAATGAAACTCCAGAGGGGGTTAGTGTAGACGGTTCGGGTGTGCCTTTAGACGTTGATAATGACGGGGTGTACGATTATCAAGACGAAGACATTTTCACGTCTAGAAATGCAAAAGTAAATGCTAGTGGTGTTGAGTTGGATTCAGATGGTGATGGTGTTCCGAATAGTAGAGATTTAGAAAATTCAGCAAAAGGTGCTATTGTAAATTATCAAGGTATAGATGTGTCTAAACAGTTAAGTAACAATTCGATGCCTGCAGTTTTACCCTCAATATTCTTTGGTACTGCAAGCACAAAAATTCGAAGCGAAGACTTTAAAAGATTAGCAATTGCTGCTAAAATAATGAATGAAAATCCAAAGGATAAATACTTCGTTGTTGGCCATGCCGACAAAAGAGGTTCTATTGATTTCAATTTAGAATTAGCCAAAGAACGAGCAGAAAACGCAATTCGATACCTTGTTGATGTTTTTGGTATTGATGCTGATAGATTTGAAGTGGTCTCAAAAGGCGAAGCAAGTCCTTTGTTATTAAAATCTAACTTCAGTGAAGACTCTGAAAACGGAGGTTATAATTTTGAGGATTACATGAACGAAGTAAACAGAAGAGTTGACTTCATGAAGAAATAAGCTTAGAGCTTTTTAACTAAGTCCCAAAGAACAATCCCAGCACTGACTGAAACATTGAATGAATGTTTTGTTCCGTGTTGGGGTATTTCTATTACTTCATCGCTCATAGAAATACATTCGTCACTTACTCCATTGACTTCATTGCCAAAAATTAGTGCTAATTTTTTTGACTTATCAATCACAAAATTTTGAAGATCAATAGAGTTATCCGCTTGTTCAACACTTACGATGTGGTAATTTTCCTGGGTTAAGGTTTTTATGCAATCCATAGAATTTTCGAAATATTGCCAGTCCATAGACTCGGTTGCGCCTAAAGCAGTTTTACGAATTTCATTTTTTGGTGGGGTAGGGCAAATGCCGCAAAGCATTACCTTTTCAATCAAAAACGCATCAGATGTTCTGAATATTGAACCGACGTTATGTGCGCTCCTTACATTGTCTAGAACAACTACAATAGGTAATTTTTTTGTACTTTTAAATTCTTCTAAATTTAAGCGATTTAATTCCTTATTTTTTAACTTACGCATCTTTTAAAAATCTGTTTGCTAAATTATATAAAATAGACCGTTGGTAGCTAAAAAAAATATGAGTGGTGAAAAGAAGGTTACGCCTTTGATGAAGCAATATAATAGCATTAAAGCTAAATACCCTACTGCCATGCTTTTATTTAGAGTAGGCGACTTTTATGAGACTTTTGGCGAAGACGCTGTAAAAGCTTCAAAAATTTTGGGCATAACTCTTACTAAAAGGTCAAATGGTTCATCTAATGATGCCTTGGCAGGCTTTCCGCATCATGCTTTAGATACCTATTTACCGAAACTAGTACGGTCAGGGCAAAGAGTAGCTATTTGTGATCAATTAGAAGATCCTAAAGCAACCAAATCAATTGTCAAACGAGGTGTAACGGAGTTAGTAACGCCAGGAGTGTCATACAATGATAAAGTGCTTGACCATAAGTCAAATAATTTTTTGGCTTCAATTCACTTTGGTGCTAAAGAGTTAGGAATTTCATTTTTAGATATTTCAACGGGCGAATTTTTACTCGCACAAGGCAAAGACGAATATATTGGTAAATTAATCCAAAGCTTTAACCCTTCTGAAATAATTATCCAAAAGCAATTTGCTCAAAAATTCAGTCAACTATTTGGTGATAAATATTACACCAGCACTTTAGAAGATTGGGTTTTTACTGATGATTTTACAAAAGAAAAACTGTTAACACATTTTGGTACACTATCTTTAAAAGGTTTTGGTGTTGAAAGCATGATTGCTGGAACTATTGCTGCAGGTGCGGTCTTGCATTACCTTTCTGAAACCCATCATCACCATATAAAGCACATCGTCAATTTACAGAGAATTGAAGAGTCCAACCATGTATGGATGGATAGATTTACAATTCGAAATTTAGAGCTGTTTAATTCCTATGGTGAAGATGCGGTAACATTAATTGATATCATAGATTACACAATTACGCCAATGGCATCTCGATTAATGAAACGATGGATGGCATTTCCGTTGAAGGAAAAAACCCTTATCAACGATAGGTTATCAGCTGTAGAATATTTCATGACAGCAGAAAGCTCAGTTTTATCATCAAGTATTAAAGAAATTGGTGATTTAGAGCGTCTCATTTCTAAAGTTGCTACTGCTCGAATTAACCCAAGAGAAGTGGTTCAGTTAAAACGAGCTTTGAATGCTATTGAGCCCATAAAAACCTTTTGCAAACAGTCAAACAATAAATCCCTTATTCAGCTTTCTGACCATCTCAATTTATGTGAAATTATCAGAGAAAGAGTTGAGAAAGAAATAAATGAAGACGCTCCAATTGCACTAAATAAAGGCAAGGTAATTGCTATGGGGGTAAATTCAGATTTAGACGATTTGCGCTCAATTGCTGAGCACAGTCACACTCACTTGCAACAAATACTTGAAAGAGAAACAGAACGCACTAAAATACCATCTCTGAAGATTGCATTTAACAATGTATTCGGCTATTATTTGGAGGTAAGAAATACGCACAAAGACAAAGTTCCTGAAGATTGGATTAGAAAACAAACATTAGTTAACGCTGAGCGTTATGTGACTCAAGAACTAAAAGAATTAGAGACTAAAATATTAGGTGCAGAGGAAAAGATTTTAGCTTTAGAAAGTAAATTGTTTAACGATTTGGTATTAAGCCTTATTGATTATATACCAGAAGTTCAAATTAATGCACAAAGAATATCTCAGTTAGATTGTCTGTTATCTTTCTCAGAATTATCCAAACGACACAGCTATACCAAACCAGAAATTAATGATAGTTATGAATTAACCATTAATAATGGTCGACACCCAGTTATTGAACAACAACTGGCGGTAGGTGAAGAGTATATTGCTAATGATGTATTTCTTGATAGAGAAAATCAACAAATCATAATGATAACTGGTCCGAATATGTCTGGTAAATCAGCTATACTTCGTCAAACGGCTTTAATCGTACTATTGGCGCAAATGGGTTGCTTTGTTCCTGCAGAAAGTGCTAGTATAGGTGTTGTAGATAAAATCTTTACCAGAGTGGGAGCCTCAGATAATATTTCTCAAGGAGAGTCAACATTTATGGTTGAGATGAATGAAACGGCCAGTATTTTAAATAATATTTCAGACCGAAGCCTAATATTACTCGATGAAATTGGGAGAGGAACAAGTACCTATGACGGTATTTCTATAGCATGGGCTATTGCAGAATTTGTTCACGAACACCCTACAAAAGCAAAAACCTTATTCGCTACTCATTACCACGAACTCAACGACATGACTTCAACGTTTAAGCGGATTAAAAACTTCAATGTATCCGTAAAGGAAATAGACAATCAAATTTTATTTTTAAGAAAGTTAGTTGAAGGCGGTAGTGAACATAGTTTTGGGATACATGTTGCAAAAATGGCAGGTATGCCAAAGCAAGTGGTTGACAAATCCAAGCTTATCATGAAACGTCTTGAAAAAGCACATTCATCGGAAAGTAAACCAAAAGTAACACAGTCTACTAATGATGACGATTTACAACTTAGCTTTTTCCAGCTTGATGACCCTATTTTGGAACGTATTCGTGATGAAATAAAAGACTTAGATATTAATTCACTTACTCCAGTTGAGGCGCTTATGAAGTTGAATGAGATAAAAAAGGTAATTGGTCAATAAAAAAAATAAATAGAGGGTTTGTGCAATCTGAAAAATGTATTACATTTGCCCTCCCTACTGCGAGTGTAGCTCAGGGGTAGAGCATCACCTTGCCAAGGTGAGGGTCGTGGGTTCAAATCCCATCACTCGCTCAACATCCTCTTTGAATAAAAGAGGATTTTTATTGGATTACCCCAAGCCCAGGTGGTGGAATTGGTAGACACGTTGGACTTAAAATCCAATGGACAGTAATGTCCGTGCGGGTTCAAGTCCCGCCCTGGGTACTTAAAAGACTGAAGTTTTCTTCAGTCTTTTTTTGTTTCTTTAAACTTTTAAAAACAAAAACAGCACCCATTTACGGATGCTGTTTTTCTTTAAGGGATCAAAATAAGCTTTTCGAATACTCGAAATACTTTAGGAAGTAAGCCTATTTTTTTAGTAATTTCATACAACAAATTAAAACTACTTTTTTCAATATAGCACAACAGTTTTTGACGACTCATTAAATTACTTAGACGAAACGAGATATTTTTGGATGAATGAGATTTAAAGGTGTGTTTTTAGGCCCTCAAATACGATATTACTGGCTCCACTTCTGTCATTACAGAAGTTTGAAATGGTAGATTTATCCGTTGGATTAGACAGTTTTTGATGAATTATTTTTTCAAACTCTTGACTGTTTCTGATGGAATCAGCTATACCAAAATTAAGTGCATCAATAGCTTCTGGAAACTTTTGATAATTAGGTCCAAATATTATTGGCACATCAAATGCTAAAGGCTCAAGTATGTTGTGAAGCCCTTTGTGGCCAAAGCCACCGCCCACGTAAGCAACATCAGCGTATTGGTACAGTCGTGAAAGAATGCCAATACTATCAATGATAAGAACAGAATATTCAGAAACATTTTTATCATTTGACTGGCTATAAAGTAAGCCATGCTGTTTTAACTGAGAAGACAGTTCAATTTCATGAGGAGCAATGATGAATTTTAGGTTTGGATTTTGTTGACTAATGTCAATAATCATTTGACTATCAAATGCATAAGTACTACCGCAAACGATAAGTTTTTTATTGGATTTAAACTCTTCAATGTACGGGATTATTTTCTCATTTGTGAGGTGATTTCTTATTCTATCAAACCTACTATCGCCACAAATAGTTGTATTCGAAAATCCTTTTTCTTTTAATAAATTATGAGAGTTTTCATCTTGCACATAAATGTGTGTAGTATTTTTTAAAATTTCCAAGAGCCAAAAGCCATAGGTTTTAAAAATTACATGATTACTTCTAAAAATAGCGCTTGCAGAAACGGTGGGTATATTTCTTTTTTTAAGCTCATTTAAATAATTGGGCCAAAATTCATTTTTTATAAAAATGGCTAATTTAGGATTAACACAATCTAGAAATTGCTTGCTATTTGAATAGGTGTCCAGCGGTAAATAGCTTTTGAAATCAATAGCATCATGTGTAGCGTTTATATAGCCTGAGGGTGAAAAAAAAGTAACTAAAACAGAATAATTGTTTTTCCACTTTTTGATTAAATCAATTAGTGGAATAGCTTGTTCGAACTCGCCTAATGATGCACAATGAATCCAAACAATATCTTTTTTATGACCAGAGGGTAAATGTGTAATTATATTTTTTTGACCCTCATTCCACAACCTTGCTTTTTTATTGAATATTGAAGCGATTCGCACCAATAAACCATAAAGATGTATTCCTATTTGATACAATCTCATCATATCTTAAAAGTAGTAAAACTCCCTAGTGGACCGTTTAGAAATTGGAACTATCCATCCAAATTTTATACCAAAGAACGAGTCGTTTCTCATTTCATCAGCGTTGGCAGTGTTATGGTTATAAGTTCGTTGGTTTTTGGTGAAAGCCCGTGTATATTCAATGCCTGAGAAGAAGTGAATACCTTTGTTTTTACTAATGTTTAAAAAGCCTAAGAAAATAGAAGAACTCAGTCCGCCAGTCAATTGGTCGTACATTTTTTTATTTTCTTCATTCAATTGAGGTACTGATGAATTTTTAACATCAATATTAATTTTATGTTGATGATAGCCTAAGCTGCCATAGCTTAACACGCCAGACTTTTCATGAAAAATAGGGTGTAGGTAACCTAGTTTCAAATTAAAATTATTTCCTCTTTCTTGAAATAGAACATCAGCAATCTGACCATTTTCATCAATGATATTTTGATTTTCATCCATTAAGTGGTCAAGAATAGTAGAGTCGTTTACGTTATTGCCAAATATGAAAGAAGTATTAAAAGAAAAGTAAATATTCTTTGGAGTTATTAAGGATAATTCAATTCCCAAATTTGAATTTATACCAAAATCTACTTTCATATCTGCCAAAGGAAATTGAAGCTCATAATTTGGTGAAACAAATACGATTTTTTCATTCACCTTTTCTTCCTCTTGAGAGTAGGCATTTAAAACAAGTAGGGTAAAAAGAAAGAATAGCTTGAATTTCATTTTTTGATTTTTGGCTAATTTAAATATTCTAATGGCATTAATAACGAGAAAGCCTTTAGATTTATTGATTATCTTTGAATGGCAAAACAAAATTTAGAATGAAAACGATTTTAATAACAGGTGGTGCAGGATTTATAGGTTCTCATGTCGTTCGTTTATTTGTAAACAAATACCCTAATGTAAAGATAGTTAACTTGGATAAGTTAACCTATGCTGGAAATTTAGAAAACCTACAAGATGTAGAGTCTTCAGAAAATTACTGTTTTGAAAAAGGGGATATTGTTGATGCTAAATTTATAGATGAGTTATTTCAAAAATACCACTTTGATGGTGTAATTCACTTAGCAGCAGAGTCTCATGTTGATCGTTCAATTACCAATCCGCTTGAATTCATTCTGACCAACGTAATAGGCACATTCAATTTATTACATTCGGCAAAAAAATTATGGTCTGACGACTATGAGGGTAAATTATTTTATCACGTATCTACCGATGAGGTTTACGGTTCACTAGGCAAAGAAGGTTTTTTTACTGAAACGACTCCTTACGATCCAAAATCTCCCTATTCCTCTTCAAAGGCAAGTTCAGACCATTTTGTAAGGGCTTACGGCAACACATATGGATTGCCATTTATAATTTCAAACTGTTCAAATAACTACGGCGAAAATCAATTTCCTGAAAAGTTAATTCCATTATTTATAAATAACATTCGCAACAATAAGGCCCTTCCTGTATATGGTGATGGTATGTTCACCAGAGACTGGCTATATGTAGTAGATCATGCCAGAGCGATAGATGTTGTATTCCACAAGGGTAAAGTTGGTGACACATATAATATTGGAGGCTTTAACGAGTGGACAAATATTGATTTGATAAAGTTATTGTGTAAGGTTATGGATAAAAAATTAGGAAGAGATCCAGGTACATCAGAGTCTCTTATAACCTTTGTGAAAGACAGACCTGGACACGATAAACGCTATGCAATTGATGCATCAAAAATTAATCAGGAATTAGCATGGGAGCCATCCTTACAGTTTGAGGAAGGATTAGAAAAAACGGTAGACTGGTACCTTACAAATCAAGATTGGTTAGATAATGTAACATCGGGTGCTTATCAGCAGTATTACCTTAAACAATACAGTTAAATAATTTATGTTTTCATTTTTTAGAAAAAAAGAAAAACAGCTAGAGCCTATTGGTTTTGACTCCCTTAATTGTGATATACACTCTCATTTTATTGCTGGTATTGATGATGGTTCTCCTGATTTGAAAACATCAGTAGAGTTAGTTAAAAAAATGAAAAGTCTAGGTTTTAAAAAAATTATCACGACACCTCATGTCATGCATGATTTTTACAGAAATACCCCTGAAATCATATTATCTGGATTAGAAGATTTAAAAAATGAACTCAAAGCCCAGTCTATTGAAATTGATATCAGTGCTGCAGCTGAGTATTATGTAGATTTTTATTTTGAATCAAAGTTAAATGCTGATGAAGCGTTTTTAACCTTTGGAGATAAGCACATTCTCATTGAAACGTCTTTTGTTTCTGAGCCTCCAAACTTTTCTGAATCAATTTTTAAGCTGCAGTTAAAAGGCTATAAGGTTATTTTAGCCCATCCTGAGCGATACAGCTTTATGTCTATTGATGATTTAAAAAAATATAAAAGCCGATCAGTAGAGTTACAACTTAACTTATTGTCCCTTCTAGGGTATTATGGCAGCGAGTGTAGGCGCAAAGCTGAACAAATGATCGAAAGCAATATGGTCGATTATGTCGGGACGGATTGTCATAATCTTAATCAATCAACACTTTACCACAAATGCGCTACCAATAAATATTGGCACAAGCTTATAAATAGTGGAACACTAAAAAACCATTTATTGTAAGGTTTGAGCACTTTCAGTTTCTAATGCTCTATCCATTTTTTTGAATAAACCTTGCAGGACTTTCCCTGGTCCAACTTCAATAACTTTAGATAAGCCATCGCTTTGCATCTGTTCCATAGTTTGAGTCCATTTAACAGAAGCTGTTAGTTGTTTTATTAGGTTTGATTTAATCTCGTCAGGATCGCTTTCAGCTTTAGCAGTAACATTTTGATAAATAGGACAGTTGCCATTTTTAAAAGGCGTTGCTTCAATGGCATTTGCAAGTTCTATTCGTGCTGGCTCCATTAGAGGAGAGTGAAACGCACCGCCAACAGGCAGTTTTAAGGCTCTTCGAGCACCTTCTTGAGTTAACTTTTCGCAAGCTTCGTCAATGGCTTCTAATGAGCCAGAAATGACCAGTTGACCAGGGCAGTTGTAGTTTGCTGGAACGACAATTCCATCAATTTCACTGCAAATGCGTTCAACAACATTGTCATCTAAGCCCAGTATTGCAGCCATAGTTGATGGGTTTTGTTCGCATGCTTTTTGCATGGCCATTGCTCGTTTGTAGACAAGTTTCAAGCCGTCTTCAAAAGTCATATAATCGGCTGCAACAAGTGCTGAAAATTCACCAAGCGAATGACCTGCAACCATATCGGCATTAAAATTCTTTCCTAATACTTTAGCTAAAATTACAGAGTGAAGAAAAATAGCCGGTTGAGTAACCTTAGTTTGTGTAAGCTCATCATTTTCGCCCTCAAACATGATATCGGTAATTCTAAAACCTAAAATGTTATTGGCTTCTTCGAAAAGTTCTTTTGCTAGTGCCGAATTTTCGTATAAATCTTTTCCCATTCCAGAAAATTGTGCCCCTTGTCCAGGGAATACATATGCTTTCATATTTTAATTCAGTTTTGAGTTTATTAAATTCATGAATTCTAATCTTGTTTTTTCGCTATCTAGAAAAGCTCCAGAAAATGCCGAAGTCGTGGTCATGGAGTTTTGTTTTTCTACACCACGCATTTGCATACATAGATGGCGGGCCTCCATTACAACGGCCACACCTTTAGGTTGAAGCGTCGTTTGTATGCAATCTCTTATTTCATTGGTTAAACGCTCTTGTACTTGCAAGCGCCTTGAAAAGGCATCAATTACTCTAGGTATTTTGCTAAGTCCAACAATTTTTCCATCAGGTATGTAGGCAATATGAGCCTTACCAAAAAACGGTAACAAGTGATGTTCGCACAAGGAATAAAATTCAATTCCTTTTACCAATACCATTTGGCTGTAGTCTTCTGAAAACATAGCAGATTCTAATATTTCAGAGGGATTAATGCCGTAGCCATGGGTAAGAAACTGCATTGCCTTTGCGACGCGCTCTGGTGTTTTTAGTAGCCCTTCTCTGCTAGAATCTTCACCTATCAAATCCAATACTTTTTCGTAGTGCTCTTTTAATGAGTCCAGAGCCTCTGGAGAATAATGTTCTTCTTTTTTATATCCTGACATATGTTTTATTTTCCGAAGTATTCGACAAAATTATTTTCTGTTTCTTGAACTTTTACCAAGTGTAATATGGCGCCTAAATTTTTTATATCGGTCTCTAATTCTTCCCAAATGGCTATTGCTAATACTTCCGTTGAGGCCATTTTACCTTTCATAAAATCGACGTCCAAATTCAAGTTCTTATGGTCTAATTTATCTATAACTTTTTTTTGAATTATAGATGCTAAGTCCTTCAAGTTAACAACAAATCCGGTTTCTTGATCTACTTCACCTTTTACTGTTACAAACAATTCGAAGTTATGACCATGCCAATTTTGATTTGCACATTTACCAAACACTTCAATATTTTTTTCATCGCTCCAGTTTTCATTTCTGAGCATGTGAGCAGCATTAAATCGTTCTCTTCTGGTTATATAAATCATTTTTTCTTTTTGAGATCAGCAAATATACGACCTTTTTACGCAAAGGAATTGGTATCTTTGCACTATGGATTTCCTAATTGTAAGCGCAACGAAAGAGGAATTGACTTTGGATTATAATCGTCATTTGGTTACTGGTGTAGGTATGGTCTCTACAGCAATAGCAGTAACGAAAGAACTTTCCAAAAATCATTATGACTTAGTTATAAATGTGGGTGTTGCGGGTTCTTTTAACCGTTCGCTTGAGCTTGGAACTGTTGTTGAGGTGAATGAAGATTTTCTTTCTGAATTAGGTGCTCAAGACGGAAACAGATTTCTTTCCCCTCTTGAAATGGACTTGGATATGGATTATCAAGTGCGGATGCCTGATCGCACACATCTTTCGAAAGTTAGAGGTATTACAGTAAATACAGTTCATGGCGATGATTTGTCGATAATGAAAATAGTCCACCGACTAAACCCTCAAGTTGAAAGTATGGAAGGGGCTGCATGTATGCTGGCTTGCAAGGCTGCTGATGTTCCATGTGTACAGATTAGAGCCATTTCTAATCTTGTTGAAAAAAGAAATAAATCCAATTGGAATATTCCATTAGCCATTCAACAATTGAACAAAGAGTTAGAACAATTCATTTCAACACTATGAAATTAACGCTTGGTTTTTCCCCTTGTCCTAACGATACTTTTATGTTTGATGCCCTTGTGAATAAAAAGGTCGACACAGAGGAGCTGGAGTTTGAGGTGATTCTCGAAGATGTAGAAACGTTGAATTTAATGGCCTTAGAAAGAAAATTAGACGTTACTAAATTATCCTTTAATGCTTTTTTACGTGCTTGTTCGGATTATATTTTACTTCAAAGTGGTTCTGCGCTTGGAAAGAATTGTGGTCCATTAGTAATTTCTAAAGCCCACCATTCCTTAGATTCTAAATCTAAAGTAGCTATTCCTGGAAAATATACTACGGCGAACAGCTTATTTCAATTAGCCTTTCCCAATTGCAAAAATACGACTGAGATTATATTCTCTGAAATAGAAGACGCTGTACTTAATGAGCGTGTAGATGCTGGAGTAATAATCCACGAAAATAGGTTTACTTATGAGCAAAAAGGCCTACAAAAAGTAATGGATTTGGGAGAGTATTGGGAGTCTGAAACTGGACTGCCTATTCCCTTGGGTGGAATAGCTGTTTTAAGAACATTTAACACCGATATTCAGCAAAAAGTTCAACGAGTGTTAAAGCGATCTATTGAGTACGCTTTTCAAAATCCAAAAAGTTCAGAGGATTATGTTTGTAAGTATGCTCAAGAAATGAGCTATGATATCATGCAGAAACACATAGAACTTTATGTCAATGAATATTCGGTTAATTTAGGGGTAAATGGAAGAGAGGCTATTGAATACTTATTTCAAAAAAATAATGTTTCGACAGAAAACCTATTTGTAGGCTTATAATTCTTCGGACAATTCAACAAGAAAACTTCTGATTTCTTTCAATCGGGATACAATTTCATAATTGTTAATTGTATCGTCTTTGTTCTCTTTGAGTTTCTTTTTTGCGCCTTCAAGAGTAAACCCTCTTTCTTTAACAAGGTGATAGATGATTTTGAGGTTTTCAAAATCAGCTTTTGTAAAGAGTCTGTTGCCTTTTTTATTCTTTTTTGGTTGTAGAATATCAAACTCTTTTTCCCAAAATCTAATCAGAGAAACATTGACATCTAAAGTTTTGGCAACTTCGCCTATAGAGTAATATAGTTTTTCTATTGGTTTCTCTTTGTAAGGCATCTTAGTCGAAGGATTGATTTTCTTGAGATGAAAGCTCTAACATTCTGTCGAACTCTTCTGGAGATAAATCGTTGTGGAAGTAGTAGGCAGGATTTATTTTTTTACCGTCCTTATGAACTTCATAATGAAGGTGAGGAGCAGTAGATTTTCCTGAACTTCCAACATACCCAATAATGTCGCCACGTCTAACCTTTTGACCGTTTCTAACGGTATATTTTGTCATGTGAGCATACAATGATTCATACCCATAGCCATGGTCTATAACAACATGATTTCCAAAGCCCCTTTTACTTCTTTTAGTTTTGGCAACCACACCATCACCAGTAGCATAAATCGGAGTTCCTTTTGGCGCTGAGAAGTCTACTCCATAATGGAACTTTAGTTTTTTGTAATAAGGATCAATACGTCTGCCATAACCTGAGGCAATTCGTTTTAGTTCATTATTTTTAACTGGCTGAATAGCAGGTATTGAAGCCATCATGTCTGACTTTCTTTGTGCCATTTCAATTACTTCATCAAAAGATTTTGACTGAATGTAGAGTTGTTTGGAAATTTGATCAATCTTTTTGACTGTTGATACAAGAATTTCTGTATTGTCATATCCTTCTAAATCTTTGTAGCGGTTAACTCCACCAATACCAGCTTTACGAATAGAATTAGGGATTGGCTCTGCTTCAAAAATTACTCGATAAATATTATCGTCTCTATCCTTAATGTTTTCTAAAACTGCTGAAATTTGGTTGAGACTTTTGTCCATTAGCTCGTATTGAAGCTTTAGCTTATCAAGCTCTCGTTTCAGCATTTTCTCTTTAGGACTATCAAAGAAGTTAAATGCAGCAAAAACCATTATTAATCCGAAAAAAGCACTGGCAAACATGAATACAGAAATGTTTTTTAGCCGATGTTTCCATGTTTTCTCAATCCTTTTGTAGGAAAGAGATTTTTTATCATAGTAATACTTTGCTTTTTTCATAAGGTATTTTACCTAAATTTGCCACAAAAGTACGTAATTCGTGTAAAATAAGCATTACCTATTTTCATCTTGTTAACATGTACATGTGAATTATAACATTATACTGTAAAAATGAAATCGACAGAAATTCGAAATCAGTTTCTAAGCTTCTTTGAAGAAAAGACCCACGTGACTGTGCCATCGGCACCTATGGTTATTAAAAATGACCCTACGCTGATGTTCACAAACGCCGGTATGAATCAGTTTAAGGATTACTTCTTGGGCAATTCTGTGCCAAAGGATAACCGTATTTGCGACACCCAAAAGTGCTTAAGAGTTTCTGGAAAACACAATGACTTAGAGGAAGTAGGTTATGATACTTATCACCACACAATGTTTGAGATGTTGGGTAATTGGTCTTTTGGTGACTATTTCAAAAAAGAAGCCATCGAATGGGCTTGGGAATTGCTAACGGAGGTTTACAAAGTTGATAAGGATAGATTATACGTAACTATTTTTGAAGGGAGTAAATCTGATGATTTAGATAGGGATACAGAAGCCTATAATTTGTGGTCTAAACTTTTGGATGCTGACAGAATTATCAACGGGAATAAAAAAGATAATTTTTGGGAAATGGGTGAAACTGGTCCATGCGGTCCTTGTTCAGAAATTCATATTGATGTCAGAAATGACCTTGACAGAAAAAAAGTTGATGGAGCTACACTTGTAAATAAAGATCATCCAGAAGTTATTGAAATATGGAATCTGGTATTCATGCAGTTTAATAGAAAAATGGATGGCACATTAGAGCCACTTCCGCAAACGCACGTTGATACTGGAATGGGTTTCGAAAGATTGTGTATGGTATTACAAGGCGTTCAGTCCAATTATGATACAGATATATTTCAGCCAATAATTTCAAAGATTTCTTCACTTTCAGGACGGAAATATGGTGCTAACGAAAAAGACGATATCGCTATGCGCGTAATCGCTGACCATTTAAGAGCGGTTTCTTTTTCAATTGCAGACGGTCAACTACCCTCAAACAATGGCGCGGGTTATGTTATCAGACGAATATTAAGAAGAGCGGTTCGCTATGCATTTACTTTTTTGGACGCTAAGGAGCCATTTATGTGTCATCTTGTAAGTGTACTTGTTGACAATATGGGTGAGCAATTCAAAGAGTTGTCTTCACAAACAGATTTAATTGAAAGGGTTATCAAAGAAGAAGAAACTTCTTTTTTGAAAACATTGGATAAGGGTATTGCTCGTTTTGAAAACTTAGATTTGAAAAACAAAGAAGTATCAGGTAAAGATGCGTTTGAGTTATACGATACATTTGGTTTTCCTATTGACTTGACACAACTTTTATCACAAGAGAAAAACTGCCAAGTCGATATAGAGGCATTTAATTCTTTGTTAGAATTACAAAAAGAAAGATCACGAAAAGCAACTTCTTTGCAAACTGACGATTGGGTAGTAATTTTCGAAGATGAGGTTGAGGAATTTGTGGGCTATGATTTAGCGGAGTCCAAAGTGAAAATTGTTAGGTACAGGAAAGTTAAACAAAAAGATCAGGAGTTTTATCAGTTAGTATTTAACCTTACGCCATTTTACCCAGAGGGAGGTGGACAAGTAGGAGACACGGGTTATTTAGAACATGATTCAGAAGTCGTTCAAATTTTAGATACAAAGAAGGAAAATAACCTGATTGTACACATTGTAGATTCTTTACCAAAAAATATTACAGCAGCGTTTATCGCAAAAGTTGATACTGATAAAAGAATGAACTCAGCCAATAACCATACCGCAACGCATCTACTCCACGAGACTTTGAGAGAAGTTTTAGGTGAGCATGTTGCGCAAAAGGGTTCGTTGGTTAATTCTGAGTATTTACGTTTTGATTTCTCTCATTTTTCAAAGGTAGATGCGGAAGATTTGAAAAAAATAGAATATAGTGTTAACGATAAAATTCGTTCTAATTATTCTCTTGAGGAATTTAGAAACTTACCGTTCAATAAAGCTGAAGAAATGGGTGCTATGGCACTTTTTGGTGAAAAATATGGCGATACTGTAAGGGTCATTAAGTTCGGCAGTTCAACAGAATTATGCGGTGGAATTCATGCCTCTTCAACTGGTCAGTTAGGTCTTTTTAAAATTATTTCAGAAAGCGCTGTGGCTTCTGGTATTAGAAGAATAGAGGCCATTTCTGCCGATAAAGCATTAGCTTTTTACGAAGATAAAATTAATATAATAAATCAATTGCAAGGGGTACTAAAAACCAATGATTTGTTAAAAACAGTTGGGCAATTAATAGAAGAAAATCTAAGTCTCAATAAGAAAATAAATAAACTCAATTCCGAAAAAGCGGGTGATTTAGAAGGTGAATTAATGAGCAAGTCGGAGGAAATTAACGGCATTAGTCTTATTTCTTCTGAAGTAGAATTGGATTCGAAAAGTATCAAAAATTTAGCGTTTAAATTGACTAAAGAAAACGACAATCTTTTACTGGTACTAGCTTCAAAAGCGGATGGAAAAGCCATGTTAACGGTAGCTGTCTCTGAACAGCTTTCTAAAGATAGTGGACTTCACGCTGGAAAAATTATAAAGGAATTAGCAGCAGAGATTAGTGGTGGTGGTGGTGGTCAAACATTTTTTGCGACGGCTGGTGGTAAAGACGTTTCTGGAATCCCTAAAGCTTTAGCTAAGGCTAAATCGTTTCTCTAAAAATAATAGTGTAAGGCACCTTCCTTGAGAGCAAACTTTGATCGCTCAATCTTTTCAATTTTTGTTTTATTGAGAATATAGTTAATCAGTATAACTGAGATTACTATCATGTCTGCGCGCATTTCAATCATTCCAGGAGTGGCAATTCTTTCTATTAAGTCACTCTCAATGATATGTTTTTGCGCCCAGTTGTATTCTTTAAGTTTTATCTCACAATATTTTTTGTTTCGTCTTTTTTTGTCATCAAATTGGAAACAAATCATATCCACTAATGTGTCAAATGAACCAGAAGAGCCAATGAGTTTCAGACATGGGTTTTTAGATATTTCTTCAAATAAGTCTGCTAAACTCGATTCAAAATGTTGCTCAATTTTACGGATTTCGTTTTCAGTGATTGGGTCTGACGGTTTAAAGACTTCTTTTAGTCTGGATACTCCTAGTTGATAGCTCTTTGCCCAACTAATGCCATTTTTATTAGCGATAATAAATTCAGTACTCCCACCTCCAATATCAATTATTAAGTCGTGGGTGTCTTTAAATGGAATAATTTCATTAACTCCATGAAATATTAGCTCCGCTTCTTTTGCGCCATCGATTACTTCAATTTTCAAATCGAGCGATTCGTAAACTTCTTTCACAAAATCGCTGCCATTTTTTGTCGAACGTATTGCTGAAGTTGCAAATGCTCTGTAATCATCGGTTTGGTATTCATTAATTGTTTTAAGGTGGTTTTCTAACGCATTTATTCCCCTTTGGTATGCTTTTGGGGCTATCACTCCTTTGTCAATTCCGCCTTCTCCTAACTTGACTGGAATTTTATTTTTAAAAACAGTAACGAAACTACCGTCCTGCTTTTTATCAGCAATGAGTAAGTTAAATGTATTAGTCCCTAAATCAATTATAGCAATTCGCATATTCTAATCTTTATAGCTTAACCATTTCCATAACTCTTTGTAGCTGATTTTCTTTCCATACATCAGAATTCCTACTCTGTATATTTTAGCCGCTAACCATGTTGTGAATAAAAAACCAAGAATTAACAAAGTTATAGATAGAATAAGTTCATGAATAGGTACACCAAATGGTATTCGAGCTATCATTATTATAGGTGATGTAAACGGTATCATTGATAGCCAATAGGCCATTCCGCTATGTGGATTGTCAATCACTACCTGAACTAAGATAAATGATAAAATTAGAGGGATTGTTATAGGAACGATAAATTGTTGACTGTCGGTTTCTTGATCTGAAGCAGAGCCTATAGCAGCAAATAAAGAGCCGTACAATAAGTATCCTCCTAAAAAGTAAATAAGGAAAGTAATCAGTAAGGATTTTATTGGTAAACTTGTTAGTGAACCGCTTAATTCAGAAGGTAATGCGTTTCCGCTTTCGCTTAGATTAGCAATGTCTATTTCAGTTGAAAGAAACCCATTTGCAATAAGTAAAAATAGTAATCCTAAAATTATCCATAATGCAAACTGACTAAGTCCCACCAAAGCGACACTGATAATTTTTCCAAGCATTAATTCAAATGGCTTAACCGATGAAATGATAATTTCAACTATTCGATTAGTTTTTTCTTCAATTACACTTCTCATGACCATCGTGCCATACATAAAAATGAAAATATAAATCAGGAAGCCACCCATTAGACCAGTTCCAAAACTGGCTTCAGAATTACCTGCTGTATTTTCGCCATCTTCATCTACCACAAATGTTTGTAGTTTGGTATTGCTTTCCGAATCTTTGATTTTTTCTAGGTCAATGCCATTTTTTATCAGGTGCAAATTGGTCAATTGTTTGTCAATTTGATTTTCAATATTAAGTTTAATTGATAAACTCATTTGATTTTTCGAATAGACTTTTATGCTGTTTTCAAGTTCAGCTAATGAATCGACATTTGGGATTATAATTAAAAAGTCATAGGTGTCTATTAAGGCTGATTTGTTTTCTTCAAAATTTATTTGCTTGAGCGCTTTGTAATCTATGGAGTTAGTTGATACAAGTTCTAGTTCGTTAAAATTGCTTTGGTTTACAATAGCTACTGTTGACTTTTCATCATTGTTGTAGGCTAGTAATGTAGGGACAACAAAAATCCCAATCATAAACAAAGGTGTTAAGAGTGTCATTATTATGAAACTCTTTTTTCGCACTTTGGATAAGTACTCTCTTTTTATAATTAATAACAGTTTATTCATTACTAACGGATTTTATAAATATATCGTTAATTGTGGGCAGCTTTTCATTGAAGCTTGTGACATTTACTTGAGTCACTAACTGCTTAATGAGGCTATGTGTTTGATCTTTGTCATTTGCTTTAAAAATACAGTGTCCATTTTCAGACAGTATGGTGTCAAAATATTCAATTTCACTTTTTAGTTCGCCTTCAAATTTGACTTCATAGATATGTTCCTTGAAGTTCTGTTTTATTTCTTCTACACTTCCTTCTAAAACACATTTGCCCGAATTGACCAAAGCAATATCATCACATAATTCTTCCACCGACTCCATTCTATGCGTCGATAAAATTATAGTGCTGCCATTTTCTTTTAAAGCTATGATTTCATTTTTAATAATCTCGGTATTAATGGGGTCAAAGCCTGTAAAAGGTTCGTCTAAAATTATGAGTTTAGGTTGGTGAATTATTGTGCTTACAAACTGTACTTTTTGAGCCATTCCTTTAGATAGTTCTTCAACTCTTTTATTCAACCAGGTCATCATTTCTAGCTTCTTAAACCAATAGTGAATTTTTTGCTTTGCATCACTTTTGGATAAGCCTTTTAACTGAGCTAAGTACAGACATTGTTCGCCAACTTTCATGCTTTTGTACAACCCTCTTTCTTCAGGTAAATAGCCTATATCTTGAATGTGTTTTCTTTTGAAATTTTCACCAAAAAATAAAATCTTACCTTGATCAGGTGCAGTAATTTGATTTATTATTCTGATGAGTGTTGTTTTTCCAGCACCATTGGGTCCAAGAAGTCCGAAAATTCTTCCTTCTTTGATGTTGATTGAGAAGGTGTCGAGTGCTTTTTTATTTTCGTACTCTTTGACTACATTTTTAATTTCGAGTATATTCATTCTTCAAATAAACTAATGGAGTAGGGCGGCAGTGATGCTTTTCCTTCAATTGTATGTTTTATTACTTTACTTTTAGTGTCTGTTGGTTTTGCATGGTGTTGCGTTGCTTCACATTTTCCAATAAAGCTGCTTAAATCAACCGATAACTCTTCAGCAGAAAAATTTACTATTAAAAGTTTTGCTTTTTGTTTTTCGTAGCTGATGTAAGCGTTAACAGGTGTGAAAGTAATTGTTTTTTCTTCTTTTAAGTTATTGGGATTGTCTTTGCTTTTTGCTTCGTAGTATAATTTCCATGGACTGATATTTACATCTGCAGAGTAAAAACGGTCAGCGTTTTCTGTCAGTCTATTCCATAAAGATGTTACTATTCCACTTGTAGTGGGAGTTAAGTAGTTTTCGTTTTTATCCATTAACTGCAAAGCGGCAAAAACAGGAAATTTTTCTGCGCCAATACTATGGAAATGAAACATTTCAGATTTTGTTTTAGTTAGCAATTCATTAATTTGACTTGCTACAAGTAGTCCATGTGCCCATGTATTATTAATGGTGTATGGCTGTTGTTCAATCATGTTATATTCTGTAACCCATGTTGAAAAAGGTGATGTATTACTCCATCTCCAGTTTCTCAGTTTAAATTCTAAATCCAATTTAGGGAATGCTACTAGCTTTTCATAGCCTGTATTTGAGTTCAAGTCATATTCAGGATGTTTGAAATGGCTGTAATAATGAAGTATAAAATGAAGTTGTTTTTGCTGTGCTTTTGAAAATGAATTAATGAGTGCCGAAGATAATTTTTCATTCCAATTTCGTGTTCTTCTATTTTTGTCACCACCCACAACACCAATGTGAGCATCCGGAAATTCTTTCCATATCGCTTTGGTCCATGATATACATGTGTCGATATAGTTGTCAACTGTGGGGTAAATATGTTTAGTCAGTAAGTTTTCAGCGTACACCTCATTTCCAAGTTCAATATATTTTAGCTTAATACCTTTATTTTTTGCGCTTCTGAGGAGTTCTAATTCTTTTTCAAGATGACTTGTAATAACGTTAAGTGTAATTACCGCTTCAGATTTAGTTGAATTCAAGCCTTTGGCAAATTCTTCCAAAGTATTGTACTTGGGAACTTTAGCATTGTATCTATAAACTTGTCGCCAAAATGAATTTGATTTTCTATTGCTTGAAGCTAGTTGTCGAAATTCATTTACTGTTGTTATTGCTTTGCCTTGGTATTCAAACTTCTTTTCATTGAGAATAGGAAGCAATTCTTCGTAGGATAATGTCCATCCTTTTTCCCAATCCCAATATAAACTGTTGCTGCCTCCTGGGTAGCGAAGTGTTTTTGGATGTAAGCCGTTGAGAGCTTCAGAAAATTTTGGGTCACTCCATTTTGGAGTGTTAGACATATCAGAGTTATAACCCATTAATGGGACTGCCATTTCATGATTAATGGAAATGGAAACCACTTTTTGTGCCAAGCTATGGATTGAAATAAAAACACTAAAAAGAAGTAGCACTTTATATTTGTTTTTATTTAAAGCCATATGTTTAGAATGTGTTTAGTTGAACATATCTTTTACCCTTTCAAAAAATGATTTATCTGACGAGGTAGGGTTAGGAACAAAACTTTTTGAGTCTTTCAAACCTTTAAAAATTTTCAGTTCATCTTTAGACAGGTTTTGAGGAGTCCATACATTTATATGAACGAGCAAATCTCCTTTTCCGTATCCATTCAATGAAGGTAGTCCTTTGCTTTTTAGTCTTAGGATTTTGCCGCTTTGTGTTCCGGCATCAATTTTTATTTTCGCTTTTCCACTAATGGTTGGTATAACGATATCATTTCCTAATACAGCATCTGTGAGACTGATGTAGCAATCGTAATGTAAGTTGTTGTTTTCTCTTTTTAAAGTTGGGTGCTCTTCAACTTCAATGAGTATGATTAAGTCGCCGGCATATCCATCAAAAGGGGCAGCATTACCTTTGCCGCTTACTTTTAGCTGCATTCCGTCTTCAACACCTGCGGGAATATTAATACTTACTACTTCTTCTTTTTGAACCATTCCGTTGGCGTCAGAACCTTTAGGTCTTTTGTCAATAGACTTTCCTAATCCACTGCATGATGGACAGGCTACAGAGGTTTGCATTTGTCCCAAAATAGTATTTGATACTCGAGTTACTTGTCCGCTGCCTCCACAGTTACCACAAGTATTATACGTGACACCTTCTGCTTGGACAAGTTTTTTGACTTTTATTTTTTTGTCAACGCCATTTGCTACATCTTCAAGATTAAGCTTTAGTTTTATTCTTAGATTTGATCCTTTGTGTGCTCTTCGTCCGCCTCTGCTTCCTCCACCAAAAAAACTATCAAATGGGCTTCCTCCACCTCCAAATATATCTCCAAATTGGGAGAAGATATCGTCCATATTCATTCCTCCTCCACCGAATCCGCCACGGTTACCCATGCCAGCATGACCAAATTGATCATATCGTTGTTTTTTCTCAGTATTACTCAATACATCATAGGCTTCAGCGGCTTCTTTAAATTTTTCTTCTGCTGCCTTATCATCAGGATTTTTGTCAGGATGATATTGTATAGCCATCTTTCGATAAGCTTTTTTTATTTCGCTTTGGCTAGCGGATTTGCTAACGCCCAACACTTCGTAATAATCTCTTTTACTCATTTTTATTCGTTGTTAGCTACTACTACTTTTGCGTAGCGAATTACTTTTTCATTAAGAAAATATCCCTTTTCTATTACATCTATTATTTTACCTTTCATTTCCTCGGAGGGAGCCGGCACATTTGTTATGGCTTCATGAAAATCGGTGTTTAACTCTGAGCCTACAGGATTGTCTATTACCTTCAGACCTTTTGCTTCTAATATACTAATCAACTTGTTGTAAATCAGTAACACGCCTTCATCTTCTTCCTCTTTAGCTTTTATTGAGCGTTCAAAATCATCAATAATAGGAAGAAGTGCACTCAGTACATTTTCCCCCGCTGTTTTATAAAGTTCTATTCGTTCTTTGGCTGTTCGTTTTTTAAAGTTTTCAAATTCTGCAAAAAGTCTAAGGTGCTTGTCATTGAGCTCTGAAAATTTTTCTTCAAATGTAATCTCTTCAGTTTCTTTTTTAGTTTCTTTTTTCTTCTTTGCCATTTTATTAAGATTGTTGTTGGAAACGTTAATATCAAATACAATGCCAAAATATCATCTTAGACATTTTGTCATACTATTGACATAATGTTAAAGTTTCTTTAGTAGATTTTTTGTGAATTGAGGAATTTTTTCAGGGCTTCTCCCTTTAAATCTTTTGCAATAATTTTACCGTCTCCGTCAATAATGAATGTTTGAGGAATTGAACGAACTCCGTAAATTGATGCTGCTTCAGATTGCCATCCTTTTAGGTCGCTAACGTGGTATTCCCAGAATAATTTATCATCTGTCATTGCTTTGAGCCAACTGCTCAGTTTTTTGTCCAATGAAACACTGTAAATTTCTAAGCCATTTCCGTTCTTAAATTTAGACTTTTTAAACGTCTTGTAGGTCGAAACTAGATTGGGGTTTTCTCTTCGGCATGGACCGCACCATGATGCCCAAAAATCTACTATGACGTATTTCCCTCTTAATGAAGATAATTTCATGATTTGTTCTCTAGGATTTTCATAGGATAGTTCTGGAGCGTTGTCTCCAACTTTTAAGCCTTGTGAGTATACACTTGATGAGAGAAGTGTTATAAAAGATAAGAGAAATATTTTATACATAATTCTATTTTTTGTTAGTCAACGCGTTTAATATTAGCGCCTAACTTATTTAGTCTTTCATCGATATTTTGATAGCCTCTGTCTATTTGGTTGATGTTATCAATGATGCTTGTTCCTTCAGCTGACAAGGCAGCAATAAGTAATGATACTCCCGCTCTAATGTCTGGAGATGTCATTTTTGTAGCTCTTAGAGGTGATTTTCTGTTCAGTCCAATAACTGAAGCTCTATGAGGGTCACATAATATTATTTGAGCACCCATGTCAATGAGTTTATCAGTGAAGAATAATCGGCTTTCAAACATTTTTTGGTGAATTAAGACACTGCCTTTTGCTTGAGTTGCTACCACTAAAATAATACTTAATAGGTCAGGAGTGAAGCCTGGCCATGGTGCATCAGAAATTGTTAAGATAGATCCATCTATAAAGTTTTCAATTTCATAACTTTCTTGAGAGGGGATGTAAATATCATCGCCTCGTCTTTCTAGTTTTATACCTAATTTTTGAAACACACTTGGAATAATTCCGAGTTCGTCGTACTGAACATTTTTTATGGTTAACTCTGATTGCGTCATTGCAGCTAGACCAATAAAAGAACCAATTTCAATCATATCTGGAAGAATTGTGTGTTGACATCCTCCAAGTGCTTTTACGCCTTCGATTGTAAGTAAGTTTGAGCCAATTCCACTGATTTTTGCCCCCATTCTGTTAAGCATTTTGCATAATTGTTGGAGATAGGGTTCGCAAGCGGCGTTGTAAATGGTAGTAGTTCCCTCCGCCATTACTGCTGTCATTGCAATATTGGCCGTTCCAGTAACAGAGGCCTCGTCCATAAGCATATAAGTGCCTTTTAATCCGTCGGTTGTAACTCTGTAGAAACTTTCTTTACTATCGTATTCGAATTTTGCGCCTAGTTTTTCGAAGCCAATAAAGTGTGTGTCTAGACGTCTTCTTCCAATTTTATCTCCACCAGGCTTTGGTATGTATCCTTTTCCAAAACGTGCTAGAAGTGGACCAACAATCATTATAGACCCTCGTATTCTAGTGCCTTTTGTTTTGAATTCATCAGAGGTTAAATAGTCAAGGTTAATTTCATCAGATTGAAAACTATAACTGTTTGGACTAAGTTTTTGAATTTTAACTCCTAAATCTGATAACAATTCAATTAATATATTGATATCTACTATGTCAGGTAAATTATTAATTGTTATTTTTTCAGGTGATAATAGTACTGCACAGAGTATCTGAAGGGCCTCATTCTTTGCGCCTTGGGGAATAATTTCTCCGCTTAATTTTCGTCCTCCCTCTATTATAAATGAACTCATTTAGATTATTTTCTTTGTTGATTTCTACCTCGGTTATTTTTCTTTTTCTTCTTTGAAGTATTTTGTTTTACGGCTGGGGCGAATTTCGTTAATTCAGTACCCTCTGGAATTTCTAATTTGTTTTGAGACAACTTTTTCAGTTGATTGAAAATTACATCATCTTCAACAGAATCAAGATTCCAATTGACGTATGATTTTTTCATTTGGTTGGCAATGGCAATAACAAGCTTCTTTTTTAGCTCATTATCCTCCATTTTAGTAGCTTCTACAATCATTAATTCAATAACTTTTCCGTAGTGATTGTATTTGATTTTGCCGTTTGGATAGTTAAGTGGTTCTGGTTTTTCAAACAATTTTTCAATAGTAGGCTTCTCGTATGGGGAATCTACGTTTAATTGAAAATTTGATATTACATAAAGGTGATCCCAAAGTTTGTGTTTAAAGTCAGCAACATCTCTTAAGTGTGGGTTTAAATCGCCCATTATGTTAATGATGCCTTCAACAAACCGTTGTCTGTCTTTTGTGTCTTTAATTTCGATTGCGTGTTCCACCAGTTTTTGGATATGTCTTCCATATTCGGAAATGACTAGTTTGTTTCTGGAAGTATTGTATTCTAATTCCATTTAAGAATGTGTTTTTAAATATTTTTCGAAAGTACGTTTTATTTTTTAAAACATTTTAATTGATAATTGTCAATTTAGCAAATTTTAAAAGAAGGGTTTTTTGTCCATTTCCTTCAAAGAAAATTGTAGCTTTTTTGCTCCCTGCTTGACCTTCTATTTGCAAGATTTTCCCTTTTCCAAATCTATCGTGACTTACATTCATTCCTGTCTGAAGTATTTGATTATTTGGGGATTGATGCCCAATTTTTGTTAGAGCTACATTAGCTTTGGTTAAGTTTTTTGGAGTGAACTTCTGAGTTACATTTGCTTTTTTGCTTGGTGCTGATGGTTTGTTGAAGTATGGTTTATTAACGTTTAGCCTAAGATTTGCTTTAGTTTGGGTTTTTACGTTTTCTCTTTTTTGAAACTCCCAATCTAAATATTCGTCGTCTATTTCATGAAGAAACCTACTTGGTTCACAATCAGTTAGTTGTCCCCATCTCCAACGGCTAGTTGCATAGGATAGATTTACAAATTTTTTCGCTCGTGTAATTGCAACGTAAAATAGTCTACGTTCTTCTTCTAACTCATCGCGAGAGTGAACAGATAATTGGGATGGAAATAAATTTTCTTCTAAACCAACAATGTAGACATACGGAAATTCTAATCCTTTTGCTGCGTGAATTGTCATCAGCGAAACTTTATTCTTATCTTCTTTATCGTCTTCGTTGTCTTGATCGGTAATGAGCGCAACGTCTTGCATGAAAAAATCCAATGAGGTTGGCTCTTCTCTTTTTTTATTTTTTTCAACAAACTCTTTAATAGCGTTTAGCAGTTCTTGAACATTCTCATATCTGCTTACACCTTCTGGCGTTTTGTCTTTGTCAAGTTCTTTGAGAAGAGATGTCGATTTTGCAATAGTATTGGCAAGTTCAAAAGCGTCTTCGTCTAATTGAGCCTTGAAACTGTTAATCAAAACTGCAAAATCAGTCAGCTTTTGTAATGTGCCCTTATTAACCCCAATTAGGGAATGGTATTCGGGGTTTTGAATGCATTCAAAAATACTGATGTTGTTTGTTCTAGAACAAATGATGAGCTTTTGGATAGTCGTATTGCCAATTCCTCTGGCTGGGAAGTTGATGATTCTTTTTAACGATTCTTCGTCTTTTGGGTTGATGACGATTCTAAAGTAGGCTAGTAAATCCTTTACTTCCTTTCGTTGATAGAATGATAATCCGCCATAAATTTTATAGGGAATATTTCTTCGTCTAAGAGATTCTTCCAATGACCTAGATTGAGCATTTGTTCTGTAAAGGATTGCGAAGTTATTATACGGAACTCTTTCGTTCATTTGAATTTCGAAGATAGATTGGCCAACAACTTGCCCTTCTTCATTGTCGCTAAACGTTTTACAAACTTTAAGTGCTCCGCCTTTTTCGTTGTTACTAAAAACAGTTTTTTTAATCTGATTTTTATTGTGCTTAATTAGACTGTTTGCAGCATTTACAATAGTTTGTGATGACCTATAATTTTGTTCAAGTTTAACAGTTTTAAAATCTGGATAATCGTTCTTGAAATTCAAAATGTTTTGAATATTGGCACCTCTAAAAGCATAAATACTTTGGGCGTCATCACCAACAACACAAATGTTTTCATTCATTGCAGCTAATCTTTTTACTATCATATACTGCACTTGGTTAGTGTCTTGGTACTCATCAACCAATATATACTTGAATTTATTTTGGTATTTGTTTAATGTCTCTGGAAAGTCTCGCAATAGTATAAATGTATTGAAAAGTAAATCATCAAAATCCATGGACCCTGATGAAAAGAGCCTGTTTTGATAGGTTTTGTAAACCATTGCCATTTCATGTAGTCTTCTGCTAGTATCTTCTGCTTGTAGTGATGCATTAGACATATAGCTTACGTATGAAATTAAGTTGTTTTTTAGCTGACTAATTCTTGAAAGAAGAACATTTGGTTTGTAAATATCTTTATCCAAATTAAGTTCTTTGACAATGCTTTTTAAAAGGTTTTTTGAGTCAGAAGTGTCGTAAATAGTGAAGTTTTGAGGGTAGTTAAGTTTATCGGCCTCAAATCTTAGGATTTTAGAAAAAACAGAATGAAATGTTCCCATCCATAAATTTTGAGCTTCAGGCCCAATTAATGCCTGAATCCTTTCTCGCATTTCTTTAGCGGCCTTATTTGTAAAAGTAAGCGATAGTATATTAAAAGAATCAACACCTTTATGAATTAAATGAGCGATTCTGTATG
Organism: Flavobacteriales bacterium; assembly: GCA_965661345.1. GTDB lineage: Bacteria > Bacteroidota > Bacteroidia > Flavobacteriales > UBA7312. The sequence continues at coordinate 41,488 of CBFIDK010000012.1, forward strand.
TTAAAACTCTAGTTTTTCCAGAGCCCGCACCTGCAATGACCATAATTGGTCCGTCAGAATGTTCAACAGCTTGCCTTTGTGAAGGGTTTAATCCCTCTAAAAAATTTTCCAAAGTTTAGTTTGATTTAAATTGAAAAGAAAAATATACCCTCAAAAATATATTTAAAAAACGATTTTTTTAAGCTCAAACTAAGTCAGTTTTCAACAAAATTGAATTACAGTAAAAAAAGAGTAATTTCGTGCTCATATTATGACAAGACTATTCGTTTTAATTGCCTTAGTTTTTAGTAACTCAGCATTTTCTCAATGTAGTATAGAAATTTCTGATACTACTCATGTAAATTGTTTTGGAGATAACACGGGAGGATTCACTTTTAACGTTACTGCAGTGGGCTCTTATTCAGTGAGTTTAAGTAATGGTGTTGTATCAATGAATGGAAGTGAGTTTGCAAATTTAAATGCTGGAATTTATCAGGCGGTTTTGTTAGATGATAACCTTTGTAGTGATACGGTTTCAATTAAAATTAAAGAACCACAAGAACTGCGTTCAAACTTAGAGTGTACAGTTTCTACAATAAATTCTTTGACAGAGGGCGGCGTAGAAGATTATTCTTTCACTTGGAGAAATGAGTTTAATGAAGTTTTATCAAATAATCCATTTATAGATTTTGATCCTAAGCAATTTTATGATTTTGAAGTAGTTGACTCAAAAGGATGTAGTGTTAGAGACACTATTTATGTTTTAGCTGACTTTTCGGTAAATGATTCAATTGGTGAATTTCCTTTCGATGTTTATGTAACTAATTTTAGTAGTTCTGCTTCTTACAGTTGGGATTTTGGTGATGGCGGCAATTCGCAAGAAATAGATCCTGTTTATACATACGAAACGGTTGGGTCTTATGATTTAACACTGACGGTAACCGATGACGCTCAATGTTCAGACAGCAAAGCGATTAAAATTGAAATACAAGGATTTGAAATGATGGTTAATGAATGGCAAGAAATGTACAACGCTTTCAGTCCGAATGGAGATGGTATTAATGATAAATTTTCATTTTTGGAAAATAATGCAATTGTAGATTTTCAAGTAAAAATTTTTAATAGATGGGGAGCGGTTGTTTACAGTTGGAAGGAGCCAGATTACGAATGGAATGGCGTGAATTATAACGGAATAAAACTTAAATCAGGCGTGTATTATTATTACATGAATGCTACAGGCTTGAATGGTAAAATGTATGAAAAGAAAGGGTCGGTTAGCATCTATTAGTGTTAATTGTTTTGTTAGTACAGATTTTTACTAAATTGCGAGCTGATTCTTAATAATAAGTATCTTTGTCAAATTAGTAAAATTTAAATGATATTTTTGTGAATTCAACAATTGAGAATTTGCTTTGTTAATTGATATATAATGATGAATATTAAAAGTTACTTGTTTTTAGTTATAAGCACTTTGCTTATTTCTTCTAACGCCTTTGCTCAGCAGGTGTTTATTAATCAAGATTTTGAGAATCCAGCAACGATGAACTGGACACTAAATGAAGTTGTTCCTTTTTTGGGTACTGTTGCCTCAACAAGTAACACATTTGTCGTTAACGATGTATACCAAGGAGGTTTTGTTCAATTTGGACCTTTCTTTTTTATAGAAATACCTAATACAGCTGATCAAGGATATCAGCCCAACAGTAATTACCTACATACAGCATCTTTCACAGGTCTAAATGGTATACCTCCAAATTTTCCTCCTGTAGAAAATTGCCATTATGCAGATCAATTTTGGGCTGGTGTAAACCAAGAGTTAATTTGTGCAGTAACTCCAGATTATAGTACCATTGGCTTTGAAGGAGTTGATGTTTCTTATTGGTGGTTTAGTGGCGCTTCAGAATTTATTGATAATGGAACTGAAGTTTATTATTCAATTGACCAAGGTACAAACTGGATTTTGATTGAAGGCCCATTATCTGCCGATACTACATGGCAACAAACAAATATTGATTTTGGAAATACTTTAGATAATTTACCAAATGTTAGGTTTGCTTTTGTGTTTAACAACGAACTAGAAGATAATATCCTTAGTCCTAATGTCACAAACGCAAATAAAGGCTTTGGAATAGATGATTTCAGACTTATTGCTGATTGTGAATTCTCTTTACCTGAGGATTACACTGTTTGTTCAGGTGAACAAACTACTATTTTGCCTGATACTACATGGTATCAATCATTTCTTTGGAATGACGGATCAACTTCTTTAACAACATCCTTCATCGTTAATAATGATACTTCTATAGTAGTTACAGCTACAAATGAATATTGTGTAGTTGAGGACACCATCAATATTTTTGTTCAAACAGAAAGAGCTGATTTAGGTTTATCTGTGAACAATGAGATTAACGGAATTGGAATTCCATGTTTTGGCGATTGTAATGGTGAGTTGCAACTTGAGGTTATTAATGGTACAGCGGAAAACGATGGGTCTTACACAGTACAGTGGTTGGATTCTTTAATGAATCCTATCAACAATAATGTTTCAGATGAAGTTCTAAATAACTTTACTTCAACCTTATCACTAATTTGTGAAGGAAAGTATTACGTATCAGTTTTAGATGCTATTTGTACAATTCCAGAAATGGATTCTATCGAAATTTTTTCTAATATTCCAATTGAAAATGTTTTTGAAGCAGACTCTGTTTCTTGTTATAATGGTTCAGATGGAGTCCTTACTTCTATTCCAAGTGGAGGTGTAGCACCTTATAGCTTTAACTGGGGAGCCTATGGCACAAATCAAACGATTACATCTCTTCCAATAGGGACTTATACGGTTGTCGTAACCGATACAGTTGGGTGTTCAAGTGATTTCAGTTTTGAAGTGGAGCAGCCCAATCAATTAATTGTAGACGCATTTATTTCTGATGAAATTAGTTGCTACGGTGAATCTGATGGTATACTTTCTGCAAACGTTTACGGAGGAAGTGGTAATTATTCTTTTGTTTGGAGTCACCCTAACTATCCATGGGTAGACGATTCCCAATATAACCTCCAAACGCTACCAAATCTACCTTTTTCAGTAAGTGCAGATGACATAGAAATTAATCCGAATTACCAAACATACTCAGATCCGTATGTCTTAGTGGTTACAGATGAGAATGGATGTCAATCTCAATCGGAGGTTTACTTAATTGAGCCGCCAAAGCTTAACTTATTTTTAACTCAACCAACTTTACCGGCTTACTGTAATAATAATTTATTAGGCTTCAACACTGGATGGGCTCAGGTATCAGCTAACGGTGGCACACCTAATGCAAGTGACAATTATAATTTTGTTTGGTCTAATATTGGGCAAACAGATGAAAACTCTTTATACAGTACCATTGAAAACATGAATGCTGGTACATACGACGTTACTGTTATTGATAGTAGGTTATGTGCTGATCAATTAACAGTTGAAATCGGCTTAGAAACGACTTGGGAATCATTTACTTCAACTGTTCCTGCCTCTTGTTTCGGATATAATGACGGTTCTGTTTCAATTTCAATGGGAGGCGGTTGTGGAGACCCTGACAATTCATGTGATTTCACATATTTATGGAACGGTGGCGCATCAACAGGAAACGTATTGCCAACCGTAGAAAATTTACAACAAGGTAATTATTCAGTAACTGTTACTGATGAGTATGGATGCCAAGGTGTATATTCTCTTACTATCGATGGCCCTACAAGAGTTGATTTTCAAATAACCGATTTAGTTAATCAATCGTGTTATTCACCTACAGCCTCTTCAGATGATGGTTCTGTAGTAGTTGAGGTTGTTGGAGGCTCTTCTCCTTACACAGTTAATTGGATTGATATGAATTCAATGACTTCTTTTAATAATACAACTCCAAACAATTTAACAATCACTGGTTTGACTGCTAGTAACTGGAATATTCAAATTACTGATGACAATGGGTGTAATGGAATATTTGATTTAACTTCTTTATATCCCAACCCATTTATTATTAACGATGGTGTTGAAGTTACTTCAACTATTAATACAAATGATTTATTTTTAACAGATACTATAAATTGCTTTGGAGCTTCTAATGGAATAGCCTCAGTACTTAATTCTAATCCTAATTTTGATTATACCTGGCATTTGGAGAATTCTACTGATGCATTAGATGTTGGAAATACTACAACATTCTTGCCAGCTGGAAATATTCAGGTAACGGCTTCTTATTTACTAGGCTTATGCGAAGCGACATCTGCTCCAGTGACAATCGTACAAAGAGACCCTTATGTATTAAACAATACAAGCAGCACACCATCATGTCATGGCCTCGAAGATGCTGAAATTTCTGTTTCCGTAACAGGGGCTACTCCATATTTAAACAATGCTCAAATTTCTGATTACAACTTTTCATGGTTCCCATTGAACTTAAATGGTCAAGGGGTCGTAAACATTGATGGTTCATTAGATATTGATATTTCAAATTTAGACGGTGGAACATATTACTTAGAGGTAGTAGATAGATATGGCTGCGATACAGTATTTACTATTGATATTGAAGATCCATCTTTATTAGCAACAAATATTTTGTTTTCTGATTTAGATTGTCATTCATCGAATGGAGCACCAACAGGTTCAATAACAGTTGAGGGTATTGGTGGAACTACTCCTTATCAAAGTTTTAATATTACTTCTACTAACTCGAACTCTACTGGAACTTTCACAGGTTTAACTGCAGGCACATATAATGTCTTTGCAACCGATGCTAATGGTTGTGAGTCACAGCTTTCTGAAGTTATACTTTCTGAGCCATCTCCGTTAACAATTACAGCAACACCTGTAAGTGTAGATTGTGATGGGGCTAGTACTGGTGAAATAGTTGCCGTTGCTAATGGAGGAACTCAGCCGTACGATAGTTACTCAATTACTGGACCTACAAACTCAAATAGTTCAGACGGAATGTTTAGTAATATTTTAGCGGGCAATTACAACGTAACAGTATTTGATGATAATAACTGTCAAAAATCAGTTGCTGTTACAGTAGGGTCTCCGACACCATTTTCAACTCCAACCATTACTTTTGCCGATCCAAGTTGCTTTGGGTACGAAGACGGTTCAATTGATTTAACCATCAGTGGTGGTACAGAGCCATTAGTCTTTGATTGGTCAAATGGAGATAATACTGAAGATATAGATTTGCTTCCTTCAGGAGCATATAGTGTTGTAATTACAGATAAAAATGGTTGTCAAACAACTGCAAATCAAACGCTAACAGATCCAACTGAGATTGTTGCTGAATGGGTAATTAACTCTCCTGGTGCTATTGGTGACCATTATATACTTTCGCAGCCAGCGCCATTTAATATTGAGTTTTCCGATGTTAGTCAGTTTACGGACATTAGCTTAAACCAATGGTGGGTAAATGGCATGAACATGACCTCCAACTTTTACGAAGGTTTTGACGTTAATTCGTTTCAACATACATTTAACGAGGTTGGTGACTATGATGTCGTTATGGAAGTATTTGATCCTTCAGGTACTTGCTCTGATACTATTTCAATAACAGTTTCAGTTCAGGGAATTATTGAATTTAATGCCTTTTCTCCAAATGGAGATAATATTAATGATTTGTTTCATTTTGAGAACTACGGAATACGTGACTTAAATGCTATAATTTACAACAGATGGGGTGATAAGGTTTATGAGATAGACGGTATTTCTGATAGTTGGGATGGCGTTTCTTTGAATGGTCTTGAAGTTCCAGAAGGCGTATATTTTTATGTTTTAAATGCTGTCGGAGAAGATGGTACCCCTTACAACGAAAAGGGATCAGTGACGCTGTATAGATAGCTCTAAGATTACTTTTATAACTTGACCTTATTTAACCATTAAATACAATTAGTATGAGAATTCTAGTAGTTTTTATTTTAATGTTATTGAATACTAGCTTAGTTGCTCAGTTTATAACCACTTTAGATACTGTTTTGTGTTCTTCCCAAGAAATAACATTAACAGCATCTGGTGCAAACCTCAGTCCATCCTTTATAAATACAGATGATATTCATTCGGAAATTATTCCAATGGGGTTTGATTTTACCTTTTATAATAATACGTATAATCAATGTGTGATTTCAGCAAATGGCTATATCACATTTGATTTTAATCAACAAGGCATTTACTCACCTTGGCCCATAAATGCTGCTCTTCCAAATCCTAATAATGTTCCTGAAAATGCTATTTTGGCACCATGGCACGATATTGATCCTAGCGTAGGTGGGTCTATTGTTTTCGGAACATACGGTTCAGCACCGAATAGAGTGTTTTATGTAGTTTGGTGTAACATGCCAATGTTTTCATGCAATGATTTGATAATTGGTCAATATGTTTTATTGTTTGAGAATTCTAATAAAATACAAATGCACATTGATGAGAAGCCATTGTGTTTGAATTGGAACGGTGGTGCTGCTATTCAAGGTCTAGTAAATGAGAACAGTACTTTAACAGAAATTGTGGAAGACCCTGTTTTATTACAACCAAGAAATTTTCCGCTACAATGGGAAGCCTCAGATGAAGGGTGGGAATTTACTCCAAATGCAGATTTCACGGATTATACTGTAAATGAAATTCCATACAGTCCCATTGCAACAGGTACTGTAACTTGGACTGATCAGTATGGAAATGTGTTAAGTGAAGGTTTAGATGTAACAGTTACTCCTGATACTGGAGCAGTTTATTATTACATTACTGTAGTTGATGTATGTACTGGAGAAATAATTCCAAATGTTGATTCTATACTAATAGAAACTTATTCACAAACAAATGCTGGTTTGGTTCAAAATCAATATAATGATTCTACAATTTTATTATGCGATGTCTCTGACGGAACTGATTTTTTAGATTTATATAACTTCTTGGGTGATGAATATGATGAAGGAGGACTTTGGTTTGATGAAAACAATAATGAAGTTTCTTCAATTCAGAGTATGCAAGAAAGTAGTACAGGTGACTATACATACATTACATATGGAGTAAACGATTTTTGTAATGATACATCTTTCTTAAACTTATTTGTAAATAAACTGCCAGAAGCTGGAGAAACAGCTTTTAAATTGGTCTGTTCAGGAGATTTGCCATTTAACATGTTTGATGAACTCACTGGTGCGCCACAGGATGGAGGCACATGGTTAAATCCAGACTTAGATTCGGTACCGTATATTTTTGACCCCCTTAATTCTGAAGTAGGAATATACACATACATTGTAGAGGGTGTAAATGCATGCCCATCGGATTCGCAAATTTTATCAATTGATTATCAACAAGGTTTTGAAATTGAGACCTATTCAACACCAGTTTCGTGTTTCGGATACGAAAATGGAAGTATAACGCTACTTGCAGAAAATAATACGGTTAACCCAATTACATTCTCAATTGATGGTGGACAAACCTATAATGAATACAATTCTTTTCAAAATCTACCATTTGGTACCTATAGCATATCAGTTAAAGATGGTAATGGTTGTGTTACCGAAGAAGAAGTTACCGTCACTGCCGCCCAAGAGCCTATCAGTGTTCTTGCCACATCTTCAGATGCATTATGTAATGGCGAGAGTTCAGCATCTGTAAGTGTATCTTTTATATCAGGTGGTAATATTTCATCAAACGGTTATTCGTACACTTGGTTTAATTCAGGTACTGATGAAGTTGTGGGCACAGACTCATCGATTTCGGTCACTGCTGGAGGATATTATCTCATAGTAGAGGATGATAACGGCTGTCAAGGCACCGATGAAGTTTCTGTTGAACAGCCTAATCAATTAACCTATAATGTTGTAAAACAAGATATTTCTTGCCAAGGTTCAGATGATGGCTTTATTCAAATTCAGATTACTGGAGGTGGGGTTCCACCATATAATTTAAACTGGACATCTCAGGGTAATAATTCATCCTCTGTGTTAAATAATCTTTCAGCAGGCATTTATGACTTAGAGATTACTGATTTTAATAATTGTGTCACAAGCATAAGTGTAGAGCTAACGGAACCCGATCAGCCGCTATCTGTTAGTTTGAATAACGTAAATGTTAGCTGTTTTGGTCAGCAATCAGGCTCAGCATCGGTAATGGTAACAGGAGGCACAACCCCTTATTCATATGAGTGGAGTAGTGGTCATGTTACAAGCCAGGCGAATCAATTGCCTTCAGGAATTCATACTGTCCAAGTCACGGATAACAGTGGCTGCGTTGTAGTTGATACCGTTGAGATTTTTGAGAACGATGAGATTGTTGTTTCTACATCTACTTCAGCAGTATCATGTTTTGAATTCACTGACGGTATAGCCTCTGTATCAGCTACAGGAGGTACGGGTGGACTAGATTATACCTGGTCTACTGGGGATATTACCACAACATTAACAAATCTTCCTCACGGAGATTATTGGGTAAAGGTTGAAGATGAATTGGGTTGTTATGTTATTGATTCTATTTTGATTGATCAACCAACCCTTATTAAAGCACAGCTTTTGACTAAGGACGTTGAATGTTTTGGTGGATTCGATGGTGAGATAACTTCTAACGTTTCTGGTGGTACACCTTCAGTAACAGGTTATGAATATAACTGGACAATAAATAGCAATCCAATAGGTGTTAATAGTTTTATAAGTGGTTTGCCTTATTCATCAGCGCCATACGCCATGACTGTTACTGATTCTCTTGGATGTGAGACCACAGTACTAGCATATATTAACCAGCCTGATGCTCTTGTCTTGGATACTAGTGAAATAGTTTCAGCCTATTGTCTTAATATTGCCTCAGGAGATGCTTCTGTAGTTACTTCTGGCGGCTTCTTAAATACGAACGGTTCATATTCCTACAGTTGGAGTACTGGCGACACTACATCTTATATTTCTGATAAAGTAGCAGGTACTTATACTGTTATTGTAGAAGACGATAACGCTTGTACAGATACCTTATCTATAGATATACCTTTAGTTGAAACATTTACTTTGAGTGCTACTTCTAATGCATTGAATTGTTTTGAAGATGGCTCAGGTTCAGTTACAGTAATTTCAACCGGAGGTTATGGACCATATACTTACGATTGGAATGCGCCTGATGGAGCTAATCAACAAACGACTATAGTTAATATAAGTACGCTTACTGATTTGCCAGCTGGTGTTACAAGTGTTGTAGTGACGGATGTTAATGGTTGTGCCAAAACTACGCAGTCTTTAGTTGAGGAGCCTGCTGAGGTGTTAATTTCAATTTTCAAAAATAACGATGAAAGTTGTTCAGGAGATCAATCTTCTTGCGATGGAGAATTAGAATTGATTGCCTCAGGTGGTATAGGGTCTTTTACATATTCATGGATATCTATTGAAGATGGTCTTTCAAACTCTATTGAATCTTCCTCTTCTGTAACTATTCCTGATTTATGTTCGGGTTTTTACCAGATTTCTGTTGAGGACGAGCGTGGCTGTGTAGGTGTTCCT
>CBFIDK010000013.1:0-40960 GCA_965661345.1 Flavobacteriales bacterium
ATTTAACTGGTGATTACAAAAATGATTTGGAAGGACACCTTAAGTCAAATGACTTTTTTGGAGTAGAAAAATTCCCAACATCTAGCTTACAAATTTTGAAAGTTGAAGAAGCTAAAAAAAATCAATACAAGATCAATGCAAAACTAACTATCAAGGGAATCACTAAGGACATTGTATTTGTTGCAGAACAAAATGACAATATGCTAAACGCAGTGATAAATATTGATAGAACTGAATTCGATATTAGATACGGTTCTGGAAGCTTTTTTGATAGCTTAGGAGACAATATGATTTATGATGAGTTTGAAATCAAAGTGAGTTTAGAAATCTAAAAACACCTTTAAATAAAGAGTTTGTCTCTCTTAATAATTTATCGAAAGTAATTGTAAATTTATATGTATTTATTAAAAAATATATAAGTAAAAATGAAGAGATTAGATTTTATAAAAAAGACTATTATTTCAGGAGCTGCCGCCATGGCAGCTCCTTTAGTACTTAAGTCAAAGACAGAGAAAACATCGACTTATGATACGTTAAGCGAGCAAGTTGGTTTTAACCACATGCCAAATAGTGAAATCATAACAGAACGTACCGTCTTACACAAAGCAAACACCCGCGGCAATGCCAATCATGGTTGGCTTGAGGCTAACCACACCTTCAGCTTTGCTAACTACCGCAATCCAAATAGAATGAACTTTGGCGTGTTAAGAGTACTCAATGACGATACTATTGCTGGTGGAAGAGGATTTAATACTCATCCACATGATAATATGGAGATAATTACCATTCCGCTTGAGGGTGACCTTCAACATAAAGACAACATGGGTAATGGTACCGTAATTAAAAACGGAGACATTCAAGTAATGAGTGCTGGTACAGGAATCACTCACAGTGAATTCAATGCAAATAAAAATGCTCCAGTAAAACTTCTACAAATCTGGTTGTTTCCAGACAAGAAAAATGTGACTCCTAGATACGATCAACTTTCTTTAAAATCCATAAAAAGCCCGAATTCATTTTATCAAATCTTATCACCCACTTCTTCTGATCAAGGAGTATGGATACACCAAAATGCCTGGTTTAGTCTTGGTGAATTTACCAAAGATGTCGAAATCGACTACAAACTAAAATCAGAGAGAAATGGCGTTTATGCATTTGTTATTGAAGGCAAAGCCACTATTCAATCTCAAAAGCTAGAAAAAAGAGATGGTTTTGGTATTTGGAATACAAAAAATATTAAAGTTTCTGCTAACAAAAACGCTAAGATTTTGTTAATGGAAGTACCAATGACTATCTAAAAGTTGTCACCACAACTCTACTGAACAAAATCACTGCATTTATAGATAGTAAATTGCTTTGAATAATTATGGCCCCAAATATACTGTAGCGTCTTTTAAGATATAATTACAATGGTAAATATCATCAGCGTTAAGTTTTAGTATGCCTCGCATAGTTACCACCTCATCCATGATAAATACCTTATTCTTGGATTTCATATCTAACTCTATAACGGTTTCAGGACCTCCTACTCCACAGAAAAAACAAGAGGAAAAAGGACCTTTTGAAAGGATATAATAGTTATCCGTTGGATCAATCGCTAATACAAAGCCTCGAATGATGATTTCTTTACCTTCTAATTCTCTGACACTAGGTCCAAAATGAGGGTATAAAAAGTACTCATCTACTTCATCCATATAAACATCTGAAAATGAAATATCAGATAAGGTTGACCAATCTATTACAGTTTGGGAATAACTAAACTGAAAACAAAAGCAAAAAATAAGTATCGCAAGTCTATGCATTTGAAAGTGTTTTAGGGATGTTAACGTTATAAACAAGTACAGTAGGAATTAATGATGCTCCAAAACCTATTAGCAAAGCTATTGGTAAAAGCCAAAGTTCTTCACTGATTACATTAAATTGAAAAGAGTCGAAGGCGTATTTTTGCTCTACAAACAGCGACATCAAAACTAAAATCAGTCGACTACTCAACAAACCTAAAATTGTTCCTGCTAAAGATAGTGTCATTCCTTCTAGAAGTATAAGTTTTACTAACTGCCATTTGGTGGCACCGTGCACACGCATTAACGCTAATTCATAACGTCTTCTTTTCAATGAATTATATAAGCTGATAAAAATACTTAATCCTGAAACTACAATTATGATAAAGGCAATGCTATTTATGGTTTGCACACCAAATCCCAATAAAGCCGTTAGTCGACTAATTTCAAGAGCAGGTAATGCTGCTTGAAGATTGGTTGTCTCATTAATTTTTCTAGGAATTTGAATAAAACCAATTGGGTTTTTGAATTTTACCAACATGGCAGTTATCATGGCATCTTCTGGAATGCTTAAATCATCTGAGGTATCGTCGAGGTGGTGGTCATGGTCGTGATCGTGGTCACAATTCTGATGATCGTGGTTGTCTTCAATAGTTTGGTGGGTATGAACTTTCCAAACGCTTTGTGTATTGGTTAAAATAAGCTGATCTAGGGCCGAATATGAAGGGTCAAGTATTCCTACCACCTTGTAAGCATAATCATCATGAACATGCCCCCCGTCTACTAATCCATGTGTTCCGTAAAATGTATCGCCTAATTTTAATTGATTGTTTTTCGCTACTCTACTACCAACAACTACTTCAAGACTTTTACTCCACAAATTTCCTTCCTTCAAAGTTACTTCGTATAATTCAGGGTATTGGTGGGTTGTTCCCACAATTCGATAACCGTTGTACGAGTCGCCAAAGGAAAGCGGTATCGTAAAATCAACCAATGGGTTTTTATTTATTGTATTTGCTTCCCCATAAGATATATTTCCAGTAGGATTATCTATGTGGTAAATGCTGGAAAGAATTAATTGCAATGGACTTCCTTTGGCACCTACTACCATATCAATCCCTCTTAAGTTCGACTTAAGCTGTTGTTCAATTTGGTTATTCAAAAGTAAAAGCAATGAGATAACTCCCACACCAAAAGTCATTAGCAACAAACTAAGTGCCGTGTTTAGAGGGTTACTTATGAGATTCTGCCAACTTAATCGCCTTATATTCATAACGTAATAGAGTTTTTAAATTGACGTTTAAGCCTGTTATCATGCGTAATGATAATTAACTGTGCATTGGTAGAAGCCGCTTGTTCTTTGAGCAGTTTGGTAATCTTCTCGCAATTGGTATCATCCAAGCTTGAGGTCGGCTCATCCGCTAAGATTAAGTCTGGATTTTTGATGACAGCCAGAGCGATAGCTGCTCGTTGCTGTTCGCCTTGGCTCAGTTCATTGCTTTTACAGTTTAGCTTATCGGCCAAACCTATTTCTTCTAAAAGATGAATAGCACGGTTTTTGTCTTGCTTGTTATTGGACAAATAAAGTGATAAAAGAAGATTGTCCAAAACCGAAATATTTCTAACAAAATGCGGATTCTGAAAGACCATTCCGATGTGTTTACCCCTAAATTGATCAAGCTCTTTTGAAGGTAAGTCATGATACATTTCACCATTAAACTCTGCCTTTCCTGAAACAGGCTGTAATAAACCGGCTAAAATTTGAATCAAAGTAGTTTTACCTACTCCCGACTGCCCCAATATTAACAGATCTTCTTTGTCTTGCAAATGAATATCTGGAAAAGAAAGCTGAGTTTTTCCGTCGTAAGTATAAGTTAATGATGTTGTTTTTAGCATCGTATGCTATTGAATTGATATTAAAAAGTTTACTATTAGTTTATCGCTCTACAAATTTTACTAAATCGAATTACAAATCAAAGCATATTAACACTGGTGATATATTTTTTATCAACACTTTCAATACTACTTAAAAAAACGGTTAAAAAAATAGCGAGTTGGTTTAACTCGCTATTCTGAAACTAAATTTTTTAACAACTATTTTTCTATCATCATTCTCTTTTCAATACTTCCGTCATTGAATATGTAGAACAGTAATTGATTCGGTTTAGTTGTTACTTTTTCACCTAAAACATTAGTGATTTTCACTAACTCTTTTGAGTTTGTATAGTCGGCAATATCAGCTGGTTGAGAACTGTTTAAATAATCTGCAAAACTAAATGAATCAGCACCAGAGCTCATCATACTATTGATGTAATCTAAAAACCCTTCTGGTAAATCACCATTATTGATGGCACTCAAAAGACTTACGTCTAACGAGTCGTTTCCACATCCGAATAAATAGGCTATATCCTCTTCATTGACTATCTCATCTTGGTTTAAATCCATGTTTAGTAATTCCGTGAAATCCAATACATCCATTCCAAAGAGATCATTCTCAATAGTTAGGATAAAACTATCGCATTCAAAAACATAATTTTCGTAAACCACTTCTTCTTCATTGCCCAAATCATCGTTCCATTCGCTTTCGTCACATCCCAATAAAATAGCTAAAAGGTTTTCTTCTGAACCAATTCCAGAGTTTTCTATTTCGTATTCTTCGAGCATTAAGTCAAATTCTTCATCATTGAAGCCTAACATCCATGGAGAAAAAGAGATTAACTCCCCGTTACATTCAAATAGTATAAAATTAAAAGAGGTATCAACAGGATTATTGTTTTCATCTTCCCATTCAATATCATTACACCCAAGTAAAAAGTATAGCATTTCTAAATCTAGATCGTTTATAAACCCATCATTGTTCAAATCTGAATTCATCATATCGAAAAAAGATTCCTCACCCATATCTAAATCTCCTAAAGGGAATTCCATGTCTTCACCAAAACAATCAAAAACAAATACTAACTCATCTCCATTTGAATCACCTTCACCATTGCCTTCACCTTCTCCGTTTCCTTCACCCTCGCCTTCGCCATTGCCTTCGTCTTCGTATAATACCCACTCGTTACCATTAAAGGCAAGACCATAACAAAATGAGCAAGTGAAATCTAATCCAATAAATGGATCTATTACTGAAACGTCAACACATAAGATATCAAGACCAAAGCTATCTGGAATTAAATCGAAGGTTGGATTACTTAAGTTACTATTAATCAAATTGCCCTCTGCGTCTATTAAAGTCCAAACGTAGTTTACAGACTCATTTTCGCCAACATTGGTTTCTATTTGTATAGAAGATAAATCATCACTTGATTCTAAATAAACTTCAAAAAAATCACAATCAAAATTTTGAGCATATCCAGAGAAAATAACAAAATTGAGTAGTACAAAAGAATAAAAAGCCTTGAACTTCATAAGTATAAGTTTAGTGTTAAAGTTATTTTTTACTGCACAAATATAATTAATTATCACCTATTAATACGGGCAATTATTTTGTGTACATTAAAAATAGTACAATTATTTTTTTAGATAATTCTGTAAAAATCTGCAGCCTGCTACTTCACTAAAATATTGAATCCGTTAAAATAGTACTTACATTTGCATAACTAAAACCGTAACAAATTCGTTTGCAAATGAAAAGTGATATTCAAGATATCTATGGCTTCATGTTTGAATCAGAATTGATAGATGAAATCGTTGAAATGGGTAAATTACACCATGTTAAAGAAGGAGAAGTAATTATTGATTATGGTCAAAATTTAAAAGGAATGCCTCTTCTTCTTGATGGCGCCATTAAAATTTTACGAAAGGATAACGATGGCGATGAACTCGCTTTATATTTTCTTGAAATTGGTGATTCGTGTACAATGACAATGAATTGTTGCATGGGACAACAAACGTCTAAAATTAAGGCCGTAGCGGAAACAGATGCAAAATTCGTTACTGTTCCTGCAATTCAAATGAAAGAGTGGATGAAAAAGTACCAGTCTTGGATGGCTTTTGTTTTTGAAAGCTATAACAACAGATTCAATGAAATGCTTGAAGCAATTGACAACCTTGCCTTCAATAACATGAATGATCGATTGTACAAATACCTTAAAGATCAAGTGATAATTCGTAAGGCTACAAAACTTCAGTTATCTCATCAGGATATTGCTTATGATCTAAATACTTCTAGAGTTGTCATTTCAAGACTTCTTAAGAGCCTAGAAAATGATGGCTTCATAGAATTAGGCAGGAATAACATTACGGTAATCGAATACTAAATCAATCGATTTCTACCGTTAAACAAAGCTCATTCTTATAAGTTTGTTTTTTATGTAACAAATGTTGCTGTGTAAGCTAATTTACTTTTCTTACTTTGCATCTTTCAAAAAACAACCTATGACTGAAATTTTAGGATATGTTGGTGCCGTGTTTATCGGAATAGTATTAGGCTTAATTGGCGGAGGGGGTTCTATTCTTACAGTTCCGATTTTCGTCTATGTGTTGGGCATTGAACCTATTTTAGCTACAGCTTATTCCCTTTTTGTTGTTGGGAGCACTGCCTTTGTTGGCACAATTAGAAATACACTGGGAAATACCATTGATTATAAAACTGGAATAATATTCGCTATCCCTACATTTATTGCTGTTTTTCTCACCCGAAAATTTTTAATTCCTGTAATACCAGAAAGTTTATTTTTTATTGGAAATTTTGAAATCACCAAGAGCGTAGGAATAATGATGTTCTTTGCTTTAATCATGGCACTGGCGGCTTTTTTCATGATAAAAGGAAGAAAAGACACATCACAAAAAGATCAAAAAACAGAATACAATTACCCCTTAATAATAGTAGAAAGTATAATTGTTGGAGTACTCACAGGAATCGTTGGTGCTGGTGGTGGCTTTTTAATTATTCCAGCCTTAGTACTCTTAGCTAAACTTCCAATGAAAAAAGCTGTTGGCACTTCATTGATGATTATTGCCATTAAATCACTAATTGGATTTGTAGGTGACGTGCAAAACTTTGACATTGATTGGGCATTTTTATTTTCATTTACTGCTTTTTCAATTATTGGTATATTCATAGGCATTTATCTAAATAAATTCATTGGTTCTAAAAGTTTAAAGAAAGGGTTTGGTTGGTTTGTCTTGATAATGGCGATATATATTATACTAAAAGAAATTTTATAAGTAACAATTGTTACTGTACACCCAATAAAAAGACAATAAATTTGCATTAAAATTAACAATGATGAAAGTTGAACAAATATATACTGGATGCTTAGCTCAAGGAGCTTATTATATAGAAAGCAATGGAGAAGCTGCTATAATTGATCCATTAAGAGAAGTGCAGTCGTACATTGATTTGGCAAAGTCAAGAAACTCAAAAATTAAATACATTTTTGAAACACATTTTCATGCCGACTTTGTGTCTGGGCATGTAACTTTGGCACAAAAGACTGGCGCACCAATTATATATGGCCCTAATGCCGATCCAAAATACGACTGTATTATTGCTACTGACAATCAAGAATTTAAGTTGGGTGCTGTTACGATAAAGGCATTACACACCCCTGGCCACACCATGGAAAGCACTACTTATCTTTTGCTCGATGAAAACAATAAAGAACACGCCATATTCAGTGGAGACACATTGTTTTTAGGAGACGTTGGACGACCTGATTTGGCTCAAAAATCAGCCGATATGACGCAAGATCAATTGGCTGAAATACTATTTGATAGTCTAAGAACTAAAATCATGACTTTGCCAGATGATACAATTGTATATCCTGGACACGGAGCCGGATCGGCCTGTGGAAAAAACATGAGTAAAGAAACTGTAGGCAGCCTTGGCGAACAAAAGATAACTAATTATGCTTTGAGAGCCGACATGACTAAAGAAGAATTTGTAAAAGAATTAAACGATGGTTTGCCTCTTCCTCCAGCATATTTTCCTCTAAATGTTAAACTTAACAAAGAAGGGTACGAAAATATAGAAGATGTACTAAAGAAAGGCGAAAACGCTTTAAGTTATCAGGAGTTTGAAATTGCAGCAAACGAAACAGGCGCTATTGTACTAGACGTTAGGCATCAAAATGATTTTGCAAAAGGACATATTCCAAGGTCTATTTTTATTGGAATTGATGGCGGTTTTGCTCCATGGGTAGGCGCGTTAATTAAAGACATTAAGCAACCCCTACTTCTTGTAACTCCTGAAGGAAGGTTAAGAGAAACAATCACAAGACTATCAAGAGTTGGTTTTGATAACGTGATTGGATATTTGGATGGAGGCTTTGAAGCTTGGAAAAAAGCAAATAAAGAAATCGATTTTGTGCAAACCATTGAGCCTAACAAATTTGCAGAACTAAGCAATTCATCAAAAATAAAAGTAGTAGACGTTCGAAAAGAATCCGAATACCTATCTGAACACGTGTTAGATGCTGAAAATACACCACTGGACGATATTAATAATCATTTAACAACTTTTGCTAACGAAAATGATAACTATATTCATTGTGCAGGTGGTTACCGTTCAATGATTGCTATTTCTATCCTTAAGTCTAGAGGAATACATAATCTCATAGATGTTCAGGGAGGTTTTGCAGCAATAAAAACAACTAATACAGCAGTAAGTGAATTTGTTTGTCCAACAACTTTATAAAAAATTAATTTTTAAAAAATGGAAAATATTACAGAAGAAAAATGGGTGCAACTGATAGAAACTGATGAGCATTTTACAATTTTAGATGTTAGAACGCCTAGAGAATGTGCAGAAGGAATACAAAAAGATGCATTGATTTTAAATTTTATGGATTCTAAGGCTTTTATTGATGGCCTCAGCAGCTTAGACAAAACCAAAACACACTATGTATATTGTAGAAGCGGAAACAGAAGCAGCCAAGCATGCATGATAATGGATCAAATGGGTTTTGAGAAAACCTATAACCTTCTGGGTGGAATGATCAACTGGAAGGGAGATAAGGTGTATCCTTAAAAAACAAGATTTGCTTTTTCTAAAGCAAAAGTTTTTAACCACTTAACAAAAACACTTAACCAATTTTACAGCTAACTCAGATGAGTGATGTAAACTAAAACAAGGAATTTAATTTAAGAAGCAAAAATATGGATTGGATTTATGAAGCATGGCCATGGTATGTGGCCGGACCAGTAATAGCATTAGTGATGATATTACTATTAGTATTTGGAAAGTCATTTGGCTTTTCCTCAAATCTACGAACGGTTTGCAGTATTATGGGAGCAGGAAAAGTATCCGAATTTTTCCGATTTGATTGGAAAAAACAGGTCTGGAACCTTGTATTCTTACTAGGCGCAATCATAGGAGGTTATGTAGTTAACCAATACATGACCCTTGAGGGGGCTGTTAACTTAAATCCCAAAACGATTGAAAAATTAAGCTCATTTGGATTTGAAAATATTGGCGAGTCATATTTACCAGATGCTATTTTTGGAGTTGAGGCATTAAGCGCTTGGCAAACTTGGGTATTTCTTATTGTTGGTGGAATATTTGTTGGTTTCGGAGCGCGATACGCAGGCGGATGTACATCAGGACATGCGATTAGTGGTTTAAGTAACCTACAACTTCCATCACTTATAGCGGTCATAGGCTTTTTTATAGGCGGACTCGCAATGACTCATGTTTTTTTACCACTCTTTTTTAACTAAACACAGAAGAAAATGAAATTTATAAAATTTTTATTACTCGGAATTATTTTTGGAATTATTATGGCAAAAGCTGAAATCATTTCTTGGTATCGTATTTTTGAAATGTTCAGGTTTGAATCCTTCCACATGTATGGCGTTATTGGATCAGCCGTAACAATCGGAACCTTAGCAGTAGCTATTATTAAAAAATACAACATACAGACAATTTACGGAGATCAGATTAGTTTAAATCCAAAAGAAAAAAGTGTTAGTCGCTATATATTTGGAGGAATTATTTTTGGTTTGGGTTGGGCAATGACTGGAGCCTGTCCAGGTCCATTGTTTGTATTACTTGGCTATGGTGTTTATCCAATCTTTATTGTAATTGTTGGTGCATTATTAGGAACAACTTTGTATGGAATAATTAAGCACAAGCTTCCTCACTAAAATAAAGGAGTAAAAAGTCGTCAGCAAGAAAGCTTTAGGTACACCAAAGTAGAATTCAAATCTTTTTAGATAGATTTCCGATTTTTTAATTATCTTGTGTACATGAAACAACTTATATTTTTAATGTTACTTTGTAACTGGTGTATGGCACAAAACTCAACAAAACAAATAACTCTTGGTGGTGGTTGCTTTTGGTGTATAGAAGCAGCTTTTGAAGATGTAAAAGGTGTAGAATCTGTTGTCAGCGGATACTCAGGCGGAAATATCAAAAACCCTGCATACAGAGAAGTTGCTAGCGGTAAAACAAATCATGCCGAGGTATGCCAGATAACTTACAATCCTGAAAAAATTAACTTAAATAATCTTTTAGAAATATTTTTTCTCGTTCATGACCCAACAACACTTAACCGACAGGGGAATGATGTTGGAAAACACTATCGTTCAATAATATTGTATCACAATGACAATGAATTAGATCTCATTAAAAAAGAGATAGAAAAATACAATAAACTATATTTCAATAATAAAATTGTTACAGAAATACAGAAGTATAATGCTTTTTATTCAGCTGAAGATTATCATCAAGAATACTATAAAAATAATAGCGAACAACCTTATTGTAAAATCGTCATAGAACCTAAATTACAAAAAGCTAGAAAGTTGCTTAATAAGTATTATGAATAAAGAACTACCTCTCTAATCTAAAAAAAATCAACTTTAAGTTTTAAATTTCTCTTTTCTAATTTTAAATATCTAATCAAACATTGAGTCAACTTATTTCCGTTTCTTAAAATTTTAAACTACTTTTGTATAACTATTTTAACAAATCATTATACAAAATGAAGGTTCCTGAAAAAATTAATATCACTAGATATCTAGTAGGCGGAGAATTAAAAGAATGGAAAGGCGATACATCAGAAGTATATTCTTCCATTAAAAATGATAATAACTTACCTACATATTTGGGAAGTATTCCCTGCTTAGACGAAGATGCTGCTATATCGGCTATTGAACAAGCAGACATTGCATATAACCGTGGGCGTGGAAAATGGCCAACCATGAGCGTACAAAAACGTATTGATTGTATGCAAAATTTTGTTGATGAAATGGAAAAATATAGAGATGAAATCTCTACTCTAATAATGTGGGAAATCTGTAAGTCCAAAAAAGATGCATATGCAGAATTTGATAGAACTATAATTTATATCAAAGATACCATTGAAGCATGTAAAGATTACGACCGAAAAGGAGCACGCTTTCAAAAAGAGAACGATATTTTAGCACACATACGAAGGGGACCAATAGGTGTGGTGTTTTGTCTGGGCCCATACAATTACCCATTGAATGAAACATTTTGTTTGTTAATTCCGGCTTTAATAATGGGAAATACTGCTATTTTAAAACCAGCAAAATTTGGAGTATTGTTCTTTACCTACCTCATGAAAGCTTTTACAGAGTGTTTTCCTGCTGGCGTTGTTAATATTATTTTTGGAAGAGGTCGAGTCATTGGCCCACCAATAATGAAAACAGGTAAAGTTGATATTTTAGCTTTAATAGGGCATAGTTCATCAGCTGTAGCATTACAAGATCATCACACTGATAAAAACCGATTACGCCTAGTACTTGGATTAGAAGCTAAAAATCCAGCAATAATACTTAAAGATGCCAATATTGGCTTGGCTGTAGATGAATGTTTAAAAGGCAGTTTATCTTACAACGGACA
The DNA here is from genome assembly GCA_965661345.1 of Flavobacteriales bacterium. Lineage (GTDB taxonomy): Bacteria > Bacteroidota > Bacteroidia > Flavobacteriales > UBA7312. Next base: position 11,596 of record CBFIDK010000013.1, read on the forward strand.
ACGGTGTACAGCCCTTAAAGTCATTTATGTACATAAAGATGTGAAAGATATTTTTTTAAATTCATTCATTCAAAAAGTTGATTCTTTATCAATCAAGAATCCAGATCAAGAAGATGCTTTTATTACTCCCTTGCCCGATCCTTCTCAACCCAAGTACCTCAAGGAACTAATTGATGATGCTTGCGAAAAAGGAGCTAAAATTGTAAATAAAAAAGGCGGAGAAATCGCTGACAATTATGTTTTTCCAACAGTTCTTTATCCAGTTTCGGATGATATGAGAATTTTTCATGAAGAGCAGTTTGGACCCATTATTCCGATTATAGAATACGATGATATTAACATCCCTTTGACAGATATGTCTAACTCTAATTATGGACAACAAGTATCTATTTTTGGAGAAAACAGTACGGAATTAGGTCCGCTCATTGATGCTTTGGTCAACTTAGTATGTCGAGTGAACTTAAATAGCACTTGCCAAAGAGGTCCAGATATATTTCCATTTACTGGACGGAAAAACTCTGCTGTGAGTACACTAAGTATTTATGATGCCTTAAGAACGTTTTCTATACGAACTTTTGTGGCTTCAAAAGATAATAGTACAAATAACAAACTAATAAGCGATATGACGAAAACAGAAAAAAGCGCCTTTATTTCTACAGAATACCTATTGTAAACTTGTATTTGAACCTGCATTAGAAGTTAAAAAAAGCCGTCGGGATGAGAGGATTCGAACCTCCGATCTCGCGCCCCCCAGACGCGCACTTTAACCGGACTAAGCTACATCCCGAAATTAAAACAGTATTTGTAATTATTATATAATCAATCAAAGACTTAATGTTTTAACTTTGCAAAAATAAAATTCCATTCATTCCCCACAATGAAAAACACTTTTTTATCACTTTTCCTTTGCTTATCGGTATTTCATTTATCTGCCCAAGAAAAATATACCCTTAGCGGTTATGTCAAGGACAATGAAACTGGCGAATATTTGATTGGAGCTACAGTCTATGTCAAAGAAAATTTTAAGGGTATTTCTACCAATCAATACGGATTCTATTCCCTTACCATCGAAGAGGGTAATTATACTGTTGATTATGCATTCCTTGGTTTAAAAACACAACAAAAGAAAATTAACCTCAATAAAGACACTCGTTTAAACGTAGCTTTGGAAACCAATGCCATCATCACCCAAGAAGTAATTGTTGAATCAGAAGGCGCTGACAAAAACATAGAATCTTCTAATATGAGTCAGGTTAAAATTGACGTTAAAAACATCAAAAAACTGCCTGCTTTTATGGGAGAAGTAGACGTTTTAAAAACCATTCAACTTTTACCAGGTGTGCAATCTTCGGGTGAAGGAAGTTCGGGCTTTTACGTTCGTGGTGGAGGCCCCGATCAAAACCTTATATTACTAGATGAAGCAACAGTTTATAATGCCTCACACCTCTTTGGCTTTTTCTCGGTTTTCAATGCAGATGCCATCAAAGACATCAACCTCATTAAAGGCGGCATGCCTGCTCAATACGGTGGTAGACTAGCATCGGTTCTTGATATTTCCATGAAAGAAGGTAATAGTAAAAAGTTTGAAGTTGATGGTGGCTTAGGACTGATTTCGTCCAAACTAACTTTACAAGGTCCCATCAAAAAAGACACCAGTTCGTTTATAATTTCAGGAAGAAGAACCTATATAGATGTATTGGTAAACCCTCTTATCAACGATACCTCAGCATTTAAAGGAACGGGCTACTATTTCTTTGACCTTACCTCAAAAGTGAATTATAGAATTTCAGATAAAGACAGAATATTTTTAAGCGGCTATTTTGGTAGAGATGTTTTTAGCTTTAGAAATGAAGACAGAGGATTCAAATTTGATATTCCGTGGGGAAATGCTACTGCTTCTATGCGTTGGAACCATTTGTTTAATGACAAACTTTTCGTTAATACGTCTGTAATATTTAGCGATTATAAATTTTCTTTTGGCGCTGAGCAAAACGATTTTGAATTCAAACTAAACTCTAGCATTACCGATTGGAACACAAAAATTGATTTCTCTTACTTACCCAACTACAAACACAATATAAAATTTGGAGCACATTTCACTTACCACACTTTTGTACCAGGTAGCGTTACAGGTCGCTCAGGGGAAGTAGTCTTTGAGCCTGAGTCTATATTCAAACAATATTCAAACGAAGGAGCATTGTATATTTCAGACGATATTGAAATTAACGATGAATTGAAAATTAATGCAGGGCTTCGCTACAGCAGTTTTCAATTTGGAGGTCCAATTACAGTTTTACAGTATTTCAAAAATGAATTTTCAGGCGATACAATAAACCACCACAGACACATAGAGCCAAGATTATCCTTAAGGTATAAACTTGATAAAAGCAGTTCCTTCAAGGCATCATACACCCAGAATTACCAGTACATTCACTTGGCTTCGCTTTCTAGTGTTTCTTTACCAACAGATTTGTGGGTGCCGAGTACCGATATTGTCAAACCACAATACGGTCGACAGTTAGCAGTAGGTCTATTCAAGAACTTTTTTGATAACAAATGGGAAACATCCATTGAGGCTTACCATAAAAAAATGGATAACCTCATCGAGTATAAAGAAGGTGCTTTACCAGAAGATAATACCAATACTTCATCGGATGAATCTTTTACTTTTGGAAACGGTGAATCAAGAGGCTTAGAATTTTTTATAAAAAGACGATTGGGCAAAACCACTGGATGGTTAGGCTATACCATTTCAAAAACTACTCGTCAATTTGATGAACTCAATAATGGTGTTGAATTTTCTGCCAAATACGACAGAACTCACGATATATCGCTCACGGCTACTCATGAGCTTAACGATAAGTGGGTGTTTTCTGCGGTCTTTGTTTACGCCACTGGAAATACCCTAACTCCTGTCTTGGATAGATATGTTTTAGACGGAAGGATTTACAGCCAATACGGCGACAGAAACAGCTACAGAATGCCTGCTTACCATAGAATGGATATCTCTGCTACATACACTAAAAACAAGCCCAATAAAAGGTTTAATTCATCGTGGAACTTTTCGATTTACAACCTTTATAACAGAGCCAATCCCTATTTCATCTATTTCGATGTGGAAGGCGAAGGAAATTTAACGGATGGCGATTTGCAGTCCAAAGCACTTCAAGTCTCTCTATTTCCCGTAATACCATCAATAACTTGGAATTTTAATTTTTAAATCATGAGAAAGATAATACCACTACTACTGATTACAATAGGTTTTGTTTCTTGCGAGAAATTTTTTGAATTCGAACAAGAAGTTGATTTCAGTCAAGGTAATACTAACAATAAAATTGTAGTGCAAGCTGTGATGCAACCTGGCTATCCCGCTTATGCCCTATTAACTCGAAGTGAGCCATTCTTTGATCCTGTTAATGCTCAAACCATTGATAATGTTTTTGTTGAAGGTGCTACAATTAGCATAAGCAGTGAAGACGGTGAGCAAGTACAATTAATTAATATTCTTGACCTCAACATTGCCGCTTTTTCACAAGATGAAGAACTGATAAATCTATTTGATTCTTTACAAAACGCATTACCAGGATTGTATATACAACCTACCCCACCGTTTACATTTAGTCAAGCTAACAAATCCTATAATTTGGAGATTATAAAAGATGGGGATACCCTAACGGCTACAACTACAATTCCTAGCGAACACCCTATGGATAGCGTATGGTTTGTACTTGATGAAGGAGCACCTCGACCGAACTTAGGTAACTTTTGGTTTCACTATTCAGATCCTGACACCTTAGGAAATACCATAATGATTGAACACAAAAGGCTCTTTCATACCAAGGAAACGCAATGGGGAGATAATCCGCCAAACGGTGTTAGTCCAAATAGCGTTTCGGTAAACGATGTAGAAGACCCATTTTTTATAAAAGCACTTTGGGGCTTTGTAAGAAACGATTTTGAAGGACTAAATGGCACTTCTTTTGACACTTACTTGCAAAGGGGTACGTCAAACAACATTTTGTTTGACACCAGTGAACAGGATTTTGAACAAGAAGAAAACGGTTACTTTAAATCGGGTCAAAGCATACTGACACATGATAAAGACGTCTTTCCCGATACTGTTTTATTACGATTTAGTCAGATAGATTATGAATCATACCTTTTTTGGCGTTCAGCGGACTATCAAAACAACAGCGGAGGTAACCCATTTGCAGAGCCCATCAACCTTCAATCTAATATCAACAACGGTTATGGAATCTTCTACGGACAAGCTGCTATCTACTATAAAGTTATTGCAAAAGAAGACACTATTTATACAGAAAGATTTTACCCTTCTTTGTTTGAAATATTTTAACTTTGCATGAGATTTTAAATCCAAAAAAAAACTAAGTTATGTCAGAAGAATTAGAAAATATTGAAGTCTTAATTATAGGCTCAGGACCTGCAGGTTATACAGCAGCAATCTATGCTGCTAGAGCTGATTTAAGCCCCGTTGTAATCCAAGGAATGCAACCTGGTGGACAATTAACTACAACTACTGAAGTAGACAATTATCCGGGCTATCCAAATGGTGTAGACGGCACCAAAATGATGGAAGACTTCAAAGCGCAAGCTGAACGTTTTGACACCGATACACGTTGGGGTATGGTAACAAAAGTTGATTTTTCTAATCGTCCTTTCAAAGTGGAAATTGATGGCACTAAAAATGTATTGGCCCAAACGGTCATTATCAGTACGGGTGCATCTGCCAAATGGTTAGGTATTCCTGATGAGGAAAGACTAAACGGCTTTGGGGTTTCTGCTTGTGCAGTTTGCGATGGATTCTTCTATAAAGGTCAAGATGTAGTGGTAGTAGGTGCTGGTGATACTGCGGCTGAAGAAGCTACCTACCTTGCAAAATTATGTACTAAGGTAACTATGCTGGTTAGAAGAGACGAAATGAGAGCATCTAAAGCTATGCAAAAGCGTGTATTCAAAACCGAAAATATTACCGTTTTATTCAACCATGAAACCAAGAGTATAAACGGCGAAAAAGGTGTAGAGAGTGTAACGGCTTTTAACAACCAAACTAAAGAAGAAACGGTTATTCCTGCTACAGGATTTTTTGTGGCTATCGGTCACAAACCAAATACAGATATTTTCAAAGGTCAATTAGACATGGATGAAAATGGCTATCTGATTGTAGAGCCTGGCACTTCAAAAACTAAAATTCCTGGAGTATTTGCTGCGGGCGATGTGGCCGACCATGTATACCGTCAAGCAGTAACTTCTGCTGGTACAGGATGTATGGCTGCTTTAGATGCAGAACGATTTCTTGCCGCTCAAGACTAAGTTAGTCCGTTATAATAAAATCTGAATTCCATAGCTTGAAATCTGCTATTTCAGCTTTGTTGAAAGGTATATCCCAATACCCTCTGTAATGAATGAAAGATGGAATGAGTTGCCCATCTGCATAATCCATTTCAACATCTACTGTTACGTTTAAATCTATGAGCCAATAATCGTACTGCATGACGTATTTTCTGTACACCACATTGAAGGTGTTTCTGTCAAAGTATGAAACCAACTCTCTAATAAGTACTTCCTCTTGTTCCTTTTCAGTCAAATCAGCTTTCATACGGCAAACAAATTCGTAGCATTCTAAAGAATCTTTATATATTTTCTTAGAAAGGATATAATCGTAATATTTTTGCATTTCTATATCAAACACGGCTAGTTTCTCCTTTTTACTGCCCGACTTTTCCACCTCAACTGAACCAGGATTAAAAATCACAACCTTAGCGTCTTTTTCATTTTTTTCGTTTGTAGTCTCAGGCTCATCATCATCATTGGAAGAACTGTACTTGCTTACTGTAAGTGTATCCTTAGGGAAGAAGATATAATCAAAAAATTCTGGAGTATAATACCTGTATTTTCCTTTTCTATTATAGATTTTTCCGTCGTTGTAGGATGTGTCTATTTGTACGACTAAACGGTTGTTTTCTACTTCATAATGACCGTCTCTAGCCAAGAATCCAATTGACTTATCATTAGTGTTAAAAATTTCTAATTCACTTTTATACTGGTGAGGGTAATACCTAAGGTTTTTAAATCCTTGATAAAATGTGGTGTCCGTCTTTACATAGTGAACAAATTCTTCAACGCTAAAACCCGAACTTACTGCTGATACCATCACAGAATCTAACATGACAGACTTCACAATACTTTCTTGAGCGGAAAGTAAAAAGCCATTTAGCGTTAGTAGTATTAAAAATGTTCTTTTCATCAGTTCAAAAATAAAAAAAAAGCTGCCCACTAGGGGCAGCAGGTAGTAATTCATAAGCCGGATTCTGTTCTCTTTCGAGCTTCATCATTTATCTACGCTATACATTGCTGCATAGCTTTAGCTGCCTACCCCCCGAGATTGAACGAGCAATCCCTGTTCTCGGTGTACATGACATTGCACCGCATAGAGTTTACCTGGTTTCACTACAGCCGAACTGTACTTGCTTTCTGTTGCACTTGTCCTCACCTTTCGGTGGACGGATGTTATCCGCTATGCTGCTCTACGGTGTCCGGACTTTCCTCTTCCAAAAGGAAGCGATGAAGTCTATCACTACTTTGGCAAAAGTAAAAAATAGTATCTTAGTACAATGAAAAAAGTAATTTATACTTCTGATGCTCCTAAAGCAATTGGCCCATACAGTCAGGCGATATTATCGAATAATACCTTATATACTTCTGGACAAATTGCTATTGAACCTAAATCAGGTAAATTAATTACGGATAACATTACGGATGAAACACATCAAGTAATGAAAAACCTAAAGGCAGTTCTTTCGGCTAGCGAAATGGATTTTTCTAATGTCCTCAAATGCACCATTTTTTTAAAAGATATGAATCAATACGCTGAAATAAATACTGTGTATTCTGAATATTTTGATGAAAAACCGCCCGCTCGCGAAGCTGTTCAAGTCAGTGTATTACCGAAAAATGTCAATATTGAGATTTCACTTATTGCATCAAGATAATGAAAAGAAGAAAAGCCTTAAAAACATTTGTTAGTGCCTCTTTCCTACCATTTATGCCATTTAGCCTATTTGCGAAAGAGGAATGTATAACTACTAATGATATTCTTGGTCCTTACTTTATTGAAGGTGCTCCTAACATCACTAATATTGCTCCGGAAATTGCTGGTGTACCGCGTTTATTTATAACGGGCACTGTTTACGCCAAAGACTGTGTTACTCCAATCCCTAATGCGTTAATTGATGTTTGGCAAGCGAATGATGAAGGAGCTTATGAAGACATAAACTATAGAGGGAAAGTTTATACTGACGAAGGAGGCAACTATGCATTCGAAAGCATACAACCCGGTAAATACCTTAATGGTAGTTCTTACCGACCAAGTCACATCCATTATAAGGTTCAATACCTCAACAATCCAGAGTTCGTTACTCAATTGTATTTTGAAGGCGACACCTCCATTGATGGTGACCCTTGGGCTTCTAGCCCTTCGGCTGTCGATAGAATTATAACTTTGACAAATGATAATAACAATAATGCAAATGGTGTTTTTGATATTTACTTAGACATTGAAGGCGATAAGGTCAATCTTCCAGATTATAATCGAAATGACTTGCCAAGCAAGTTAACGTCTGTATCTCCAAACCCTATTACAGATTATTTTGAAGTACAATTTTATTGTAACAAAAGCTCACATGTCGAAATAGATGTTTGTGATATTATGGGAAGGCAACAGAAAGTATTATTTAGTCAAAAGTGCTCTAAACAATTGCAACAAATAAATGTCGAAAAGCCGTTTCTTTCTTCAGGTGTCTATGTTCTTAGACTATCAATAGATGGGCAAAAAGTAGATGCTAAACGTATTCTGATAAAATAGATTAGTATTCTACTCTAAGGTGGTGAATGCTTTGTAATTTCTTCTTAAACAACTGCTTAATCTTAGTAATTGATTTCAGTGTAATATCAGCATTTTCAAATTGATTTTGATCAATCTGATGGTTGATAATATTTTCTACAAGTTTATCAATGTTTTCTACCGTAGGAGATTTTAAACTTCTTGCAGCAGCTTCAACAGAATCTGACATCATCAATACAGCTGTTTCTTTAGAATATGGCTTTGGACCTGGATATCTGAACTTTTCTTCAGACTCAATTTCATCTGGAAAACTGCTAATGTGTTGCTTATAAAAATAACCAACCATAGTTGTTCCATGATGTGTACGAATAAAATCGATTAGTTCATCGGGCAAATTGTGCTCTTTGGCTATTTCTATTCCATTTTTCACATGCTCTATGATTATTTTAGCACTTTCTTCAAAGCTAATATCATCATGAGGGTTGATACCTGAAATCTGATTTTCAATAAAATACTGAGGGTTTTTCATTTTACCTATATCGTGGTATAATGCTCCAGCCCTAACAAGCAGCGCGTTACCTCCTATCTCAAGGATTCCTTCTTCTGCTAGATTAGCAACTTGAATAGAGTGTTGGAATGTTCCAGGAGCCTTTTGAGCTAATTTTCTTAAAAGCGGATTGTTTGTATCTGATAACTCCAATAGAGACACGTCGGAAACGAGAGAAAAGATTTTTTCAAAGGCAAAAATTAATGGATATGCAAAAAGAGTCAATGCACCATTTCCTGCAAACCACACAAAATTCATCCAATCTATATTGTCAATGCTTCCCTCTTGAGTAAGAGCCATTGCAAAGTAAGTTAGAAAATATACTCCTATGATCTTAGCCGCAGAAACAAAAAGCTGGGCTCGCTTATACATTTGTAAGACCGATAAAATAGAAACAATTCCAGCCATTAACTGTAGATAGATAAACTCAAAGCTATTTGGGACTATAAAGCCAATAATTATAATGGCAATAAGATGCGTAAACAAAGCTAGTCGAGTATCAAAAAATGCCTTGATAATTATAGGAAGTAAACAGAAAGGCATTAAAAAAATTAAATTATTATTAGGAATCAATGATAAACTTGCCATCAATACCATTGTGATAATTAAGGTCAGAATAAAGGTTACCTTTTTATTATCTACAAACACTTCTGGTCTAAATTGCTTTAGAAATAAATACAAAATTAAAAAGGCAATTAATACCAATAAAGATTGCCCTAAACTCAATAGACGTTCTGAATTATCCTGCCAATTTTCACCCTCATAGCGTAATCGATATGATTCTAACTTTTGAAAGTTGCTTTCTGTAACTAATTCGCCCTGAGAAATGACCACCTCTCCCCTTTGTACCATTCCCAATCCTTTAGAAATTTCATTTAGTTCGCTTTCCAACATTTTGTTGGTAGCGTCTTCGTCATAAAAAACATTCTGTTTGAGTGACTGAAGGATTAAAGGCGCTAGAAACGTTTTCTCTTCTTCGATCAAATTAGGTAATTCGTAGGCTTTCTTTGAGGCTGTTTCAATGGTGTATAGTTTACCCAATCGCTTGACTTCCCCTACGTTTACACGCATGACAATTATTTCAAAATCGTCTTCTTGAAATTCTATATCGTCAATTAACTGTACTATTCCTGTAGAGTATAGGTTCTCTAATACATTTAAGCCGTAAAATGCTAATTTCTCTTTTTTAGTTTTTTGTTGTTTTTTCTTATTAAGGTTGAAAAAAGTAAATCGATTGTCTTTCTTTAGATTTTTATCGGTTGCCCATTTCTGTTCAAAATTGGAAATAAATTCTTCGGCTTTTATCTCATACACGGACTCGTCAACTACAAAGGTAGGCTTCAGGTTTTGCCTTACTTGTATTTGTTCGTTTGATAATTGTTCATTAGATTTAAAAACAGGAAAATCATAAGGAGCAATTAAATTTTCATGCATCCAAGGTTTTCCTTTCTGAAATTCAAACTTGAATGATGCACGATTAGGAAACATCCATACAATTAGTACAGTTGCAAGAAGAAACAAAGCAACTTTCTGAATTTTAAAGTAGTTATTCCTAATATCAATAGGTAAGTTTAATCGCATATCGTCGACTAAAGTACCAATAAATAACAAGTTTGCAAAGCCGTCATAATACTTCATTTTCATTAACTTCGCAGGCAGTATCCAAACTTATAAAAAACTTAAAATGAAAGAAGTAGTAATCGTATCAGCCGTAAGAACACCAATGGGTAGTTTTGGCGGTGCATTATCAAGTATGTCTGCCACTCAATTAGGTAGTACAGCCATCAAAGGAGCCGTTGAAAAAGCAGGAATTAACCCAGATGAAATTGACGAAGTTTATATGGGCAACGTCTTACAAGCCAATTTAGGACAAGCACCCGCAAGACAAGCTGCTATGGGCGCTGGACTGAGTCCTAATATACCTTGCACAACCATAAATAAAGTATGTTCTTCTGGGATGAAGTCTATTATGCTTGCTGCACAAAGTATAATGTGTGGAGACAACAATATAGTGGTTGCCGGTGGAATGGAAAACATGTCTGCTGTTCCTCATTATTTCGATAAGGGACGAAATGGTCAAAAATTAGGTGACATGAAACTTATCGATGGTCTTGTGAAAGATGGTCTGACTGACGTTTACAATAAAGTACACATGGGTAATTGCGCTGAATTATGCGCAAAGGAAATGAACATTAGCAGAGAGGCGCAAGATGCATTTGCCATTGAGTCATACAACAGAAGTGCTGATGCATGGGCAAATGGAAAGTTCAATGCAGAAATAGTTCCTGTGTCCGTACCACAAAGACGTGGTGATGATATCGTCATTTCAGAAGACGAAGAATATAAAAATGTAAAAATGGATAAGATTCCAAATCTTCGTCCAGTATTTGATAAAGAAGGAACAGTAACCGCAGCAAATGCTTCAACTCTTAACGATGGTGCTGCCGCTCTAATTTTAATGAGTGCTGAAAAAGCTAAAGAACTAAACCTACACCCTATGGCAAAAATTAGAAGTTATGCCGACGCAGCTCACCAGGCTGAATGGTTCACTACTGCTCCCGCCAAGGCTTTACCAATTGCATTAGAAAAAGCGAATGTTTCAACTAATGATGTAGATTTCTTTGAATTAAACGAAGCTTTTTCGGTAGTTGGTTTAGCAAACATTGAAAAACTAGGATTAGATGCTTCAAAAGTAAATGTACATGGTGGAGCTGTTTCATTAGGTCATCCACTTGGATGTTCTGGAGCTAGAATTATTGTAACTCTTTTACATGTACTTAAACAGAACAATGGTAAATTAGGTGCTGCTGGAATTTGCAATGGAGGCGGTGGCGCTTCGGCAATGGTAGTAGAATTATTTTAGTTTACTCAATTAATAAATATAAAAGCCTACTTTAAAAGTGGGCTTTTTTTTTACTTTTGTTTTCAATGAAATACGGAATATCTGAATTAGCTATTGTTCCCATTCGTGCTGAAGCATCGGATAAAGCCGAAATGGTTAACCAAATTCTCTTCGGCGAACATTTCAAAGTACTTGACCAACGCATCAAATGGAGTAAAATTCGTTTGGCTCACGACAAGTACGAAGGTTGGATATGCAATAAACAATGGACAGAAATCGATAAAGAAATTTATAATGATTTAGAACGCCAACCACCAACTCTTACCACTGAACTATTAGATATAGTTACTGCTGAATCCCATCAAACAATTGCCTTAGGCAGCTCTCTACCAAACTATAATGAAGGTACTTTTAGCATCAAAAATAACGACTATTCGCATGGTGGAGAAACCACCAAAGGAAGTGAAGACAAAGCCATGCTAGTTAATAATGCTATGCTTTACTTAAATACGCCTTACCTCTGGGGTGGGCGCACTCCTTTTGGAATCGATTGTTCAGGTTTTTCACAGATTGTTTATCGCCTACAAGGCAAAGAAATTCCAAGAGATGCCTACCAACAAGCTGAAATAGGAAATACACTCAGCTTTATTGAGGAATCAGAGCCAGGTGATTTAGCATTTTTTGATAATCATGAAGGTAAAATCATTCATGTTGGCATTATTTTAGAAAATAACTTCATCATTCATGCTTCTGGAAAAGTACGAGTTGATAGACTTGACCAACAAGGAATTTTCAATGCCGAAGAGCGAAAACATACGCATAAACTTAGACTCATAAAAAGTATCATTTAATTTCTTTGTTTTTTTACACAATAAAAAGGTATAGCCCTTTGTTATAAGTGAAAAATCAAATAAGATGAAGAAATTAACCATTTTGGCTTATCTGGTTTTAGGTGGAATACTATTCCAGGCAGCCAAATCCTTAACAACCAAAGACGCATTTGCAAACAAGATTGCTTTTGCCAATTCAACAAACGAAAATAAATCGTCAAACGACTTTACCCTAGCCGCCGAAAAATCATTAGAAGCGGTAGTGCACATCAAGTCCAAATTCATGGAGGATGAATATTATCGCTATTACCACCCTTTCTTTGGAAGGGGGTATTACAATCAGCCTACCGAAAGAGTAGCAAGCGGATCAGGCGTTATTATTTCAGATGACGGTTATGTTGTAACCAATAAACACGTTATTAATGAAGCCGAAGAAATAGAAGTAGTTCTTAATGATAAACGAAGCTATACTGCCGAACTTTTAGGTACTGACCCAAGTACGGACTTAGCCCTATTAAAAATTGAAGGTAAAAACCTTAACTATTTGGAATTCAGTAATTCCGATGATATAAAAGTCGGAGAATGGGTATTAGCAGTAGGCAATCCGTTTAACCTAAATTCCACTGTTACGGCAGGTATAGTCAGTGCCAAAGCAAGAAGCATAAACATTTTGAACAGGCGAAACGGTATTGAATCTTTTATACAAACCGATGCCGCTATAAATCCCGGTAATTCAGGTGGTGCTTTGGTTACTACAAATGGTGATTTGGTTGGAATCAATACGGCTATTCAGTCTAATACAGGCTCATACACTGGATATGGATTTGCTATTCCTTCAAACATGGTACAAAAGGTTGTTTCTGATTTAAAAAATTATGGCGAAGTCAGGCGAGCGTATATCGGGATCAACATCGCTGATATAAATCAAAATATAGCAGAAGAATTAAAGCTTTCAGGCATAGAAGGTGTGCTCATCACAAATGTGTTAAAAGATGGTGCAGCCAAAAAAGCAGGAATCGAACCCTATGACGTTGTTCTAAGTATAAATGGAATACAAGTAAATTCCGTCAGTCAATTACATGAACAAATCATACAATACAATCCAGGTGAAAAAATTATTTGTCAAATAAAGCGAAAAGACAAGGTTAAGGATATTGATATTGAGTTAGAAAAATAAATTTAAATAATGGATTAAAAAAAAAATACTAACTTTACGGTCAAACACATGTTATATACATTATGAAAAATTTTATTTCTTTATTTTTAATTACGATACCACTAATTACGTTTAGTCAAAGCTCACATACTATTAGTGCTTCGTCATACAATATTTTTTCGCCAAGTGATCTAACAATAAATATTGGCGATACGGTATTTTTTGTGAATATGTCCACACACAATGCCGTTGAAGTTGATGAAAACACCTATAATAATAATGGCACAACCTCTAATGGAGGTTTCGAATTATACACTGATGGATATGTCGTTTTAGAAGAAGTAGGAACATATTATTACGTTTGCACACCTCATGTAATGTTTGGAATGAAAGGCAAAATAAATGTTGAAGGTGAAAGCCAAACTGCCTATACCATTGACCAACATGTCATAGAACTTTCTGGTCTTGCAACAAGCAGTGATTTCAGTGCAAACACCTATTACAATCCTCAAGTAGATTGTGAGATTAGTTGGCAAATTGTAGAAAAAGATTTACCAGCGGAATGGGATTTTTCAATTTGCTTTCCAAACTGCTATAATCCCGGAATAGAAAGTGGAACTGGTAGTTTCGTGGCAAATTCTCAACAGTATTTAGGAAGTCATTTTTACCCTAACAACACTGCCGGACAAGGTGAGGTGAAAATGGAAATTACCACTAACTCTAATATTATTGACACCGTTATTTTTGTAGGAACTGCTACTTCTATTACCAATATTGGTGACTTTTTAATGCAAAATAACGATAACATTGAAAGTATTTTTACTTTAGAAGGTAAAAAATTGGAGAAAATTGAACCAAATACTACTCTATTTATCCGATTCAAATCTGGATTACTTCAAAAGCTTTTTATATTAGAATAATCGACTCAATTAGTCTTTAAAATTCTCTATTCCCATATTGTAAAGGGTAAATACCATAATATCGGCTGATTGATCTATCAGCTTGTTAACAGGCGTACCAGCACCATGTCCTGAATTAGTTTCAATACGAATCAAAACAGGGTTTTTACTTTGGTTTTTCTCTTGTAATTCTGCAATAAACTTAAACGAATGGGCAGGAACTACCCTATCGTCATGATCGGCAGTTGTAACCAATGTCGCAGGATATAACACTCCTTCACTTACATTATGAACGGGTGAATATGCTTTTAAATACTCAAACATTTCTTTAGAATCATCTGAGGTGCCATAGTCGTAAGCCCATCCAGCACCGGCAGTAAACTTATGGTAACGAAGCATATCTAAAACACCAACTCCGGGCAAAGCCACCTTCACCAAGCCAGGACGTTGAGTTATTGTTGCGCCTACCAAAAGACCACCATTAGAACGTCCATCGATCGCTAAAAAATTGGTAGAGGTAATGTTTTCATTTTTTAGATACTCAGCAGCTGCTATAAAATCATCAAATACATTCTGCTTGTTCATTTTAGTACCAGCATCGTGCCATTTTTTTCCATATTCTCCACCACCTCTTAGATTAGCGACAGCATATACCCCGCCTTGCTCTATCCAAACCGCTCTGCTAATACTAAATGAAGGTGTTAAACTTACGTTAAAACCTCCGTAGCCGTAAAGTATAGTAGGATTGGTTCCGTTGTATTCAATGCCTTTTTTATGTGTAATAATCATGGGTACTTTTGTTCCATCTTTAGAAGTATAAAACACCTGTTTGGAAACAAAGTCATCAGAATTAAAGTCTATAGTGGGTGACCAATACAATTCCGATTCTTGTTTGTCTGGGTTGTATTTGTAAATCACTCCAGGGGTGTGGTAGTTAGTAAATTGGTAATACATATCTTTTTCTTCTTTTTTGGAAGAAAAGCCACCACTGCTTCCAACACCCGGTAATTTAATTTGGCCTAAACTTTTGCCATCAGCGTCAAATTGATAGACTTTAGAAATAGCGTCAATCATGTAGTTAGCAAAGAAAAAGCCTCCACCGAAACTAGGAGTTAAAACATGCTCGGTTTCAGCAATAAATTCTTGCCAAAACTCTTCTTGGGGCTGCTGAAATGAAGCTGTAACTACTTTTTTATTTGGAGCATTTCTATTCGTTACTAAATACAGTAAATCACCCTCATTGTGAAGAATGTAATTGTCACTTAAATAATCATCAACTATTGTAATAATCGGAGAATTTTCTTCTCTTAAATCTTTTATAAATAACTTGTTTCCGCTTGTAGAAACCGAAGCAGAAATGATTAAAAAACGACTATCATCGCTAACACCTCCCCACACATAACGGTTTTTTTCGGATGGTAAATTTCCAAAAATCACCTGGTCTTCTTTTTGAGAAGTACCTAGTTTATGAAAATACAGCTTGTGATGATCCGTCATGGCCGATAACTCGCTTCCTTCAGGTTTATCATAACTGGAATAGTAAAAACCTTCGTTGCCTCTCCAACTAACACCACTGAACTTTATGTCAACTAATGTATCTTCAATAGCTACCTTAGTCAGCGCATCAATTACGATAACTTTTCGCCAATCACTTCCTCCTTCAGAAATAGAATAAGCCGCTAAAGTACCATCATCAGAAAAACTTAATGAAGTAAGAGAAACTGTTCCATCCTCTGAGAATGTATTGGGGTCTAAAAATAAGTCGGTATTGCCGTCTTTCTCTCTGTAAATAACATACTGATTTTGTAACCCATCATTTTTATAGTAGTAAGTGTAATCTCCTCTTTTGAAAGGCGCCGAAACTTTTTCGTAATTCCAGACTTTTTCTAGTCTATCTCTTAACTGTTCTCTGATAGGAATTTGATTTAGGAAACCGAAAGTAAGTTTGTTTTGTTGTTCAACCCATTGAGCCGTTTCTTCGCTTCTGTCATCTTCCAGCCAACGGTAATTATCAGCAACTTCAACACCAAAATAAGTATCTGTTACTTTCTTTTTTTCAGTAATGGGATAATCTAGTTTAGGCATTTGGGATTGGCTTGACAAAATTAAAAGTAAAAAAGGTAGTAAATAAGTAATATTCATCGGTGTAATATTTGAATAACATAGTTAAAACTAAGTTGAGTAAATTTTATCGTTTATTTTTCAAAAATTCAATCAACTTCTTGACTGCCAACCCTCTATGGCTAATTTCATTTTTTTTCTGAACTGACATTTGCGCAAAGCTAACTTCAAAACCATCTGGTAAAAATATTGGATCATATCCAAAACCTTGATCGCCCCACTTTTCAGGAATAATTTGCCCATCAACTTGACCTTCAAATTGAAATTCTTTACCATCAATCACAAGAGAAATTATAGTTCTAAAACAAGCGTCTCTATTATCTTCTCCTTGCATTTCGGAAAGCACTTTTTGCATGTTATCCTCAGCAATACATTTTTCTCCAGCATACCTTGCTGAATAGACCCCTGGTCTGCCATCTAAAGCATCTATTTCTAAGCCAGTATCATCGGCAAAACAATTGAAGCCATAGTTGTCGAAGACATAATATGCTTTTTGAGCAGCATTATCTTCTAAATTATCAGACGTTTCAGGTAATTCTTCATTACAATTGATGTCTTTCAAACTCATAATTTCAATGCTAGAAGGAACAAGCATTCGAATTTCAGCTAATTTATTGGGGTTGTTGGTCGCAAATACTAGTTTCATTAGTCGTGATGATAAGGTTCGTTATTTAAAATACTGAAGGCGCGGTAAAGTTGTTCACTAAAAAATGGACGAATCATCTGATGGGAAAAAGTCATTTTTGATAAACTTATTTTTGCAAATGCTGTGTTATAGAGCGTCTCGCTGAAACCATATGGTCCGCCAATTACAAAAACTAAACGTTTAGCGCCTGAATTCATTTTTTGTTGTAAAAATTGAGCGAATTTTCTAGATGTAAAATCTTTTCCCTTTTCGTCAAGTAATATAAGTTGATCTGTACTTTGAAGTTGCTTAAGAATAAGTTCACCTTCTTGCTCTTTTTGCTGACTCTCAGATAGATTTTTTCTGTTTTTAATATCAGGAATTATTTGAAAATCAAAGGAAATATAATGCTTCAATCGCTTTGAATATTTGTCAATCCCCTCTTGAATCCAGCCTTCATCTGTCTTGCCAATAGCTAATACTACAATTTTCACCGAAAAAGTTTTGTAATTTAACGCAATATTAGTCATTTTGCTTGATAGAAAATAAACCCATGCAAGAAGAATTAAATACATTCATTGAATTTGCTCTTAAAGAAGATATTAGAGATGGTGATCACACTTCTCTGGCGTGCATTCCTTCTACTGCAATTGGAAAGGCGCAACTTCTTGTGAAAGAAAAAGGCATTCTTGCTGGTATGGAAGTAGCTGAAGCTATTTTCAAAAAAGTAAATACGGATATTCAATTTTTTCCATTGATGAATGATGGGGAAGAAATGAGCATTGGTGATGTTGCTTTTATTGTTGAAGGGCCTTCAGCCTCTTTACTTACTGCCGAACGGTTAGTACTAAATTGTATGCAACGTATGAGCGGTATTGCCACTAAAACACACCAAATTGTTCAGTTACTTGAGGGTACAAATGCGCAAGTATTAGATACTCGAAAGACGACTCCAGGCATACGATTACTAGAGAAATGGGCAGTTAGGATTGGGGGTGGTAAAAATCATCGATTTGGCTTGTACGATATGATGATGATAAAAGATAATCATATTGACTTTGCAGGAGGAATGGAAGCCGCCATTGAAAAAGCAATTACCTACCAGAAAGAAAAGGGATTAGATATTCCGATTGAGGTAGAAGCCAGAAATTTAGATGAAGTGAATGAAATAATGAATATTGGTAAAGTCCAACGCATTATGCTAGACAACTTCAGCTATGCCGATACACGAATTGCTGTTGAACGCATAGGAAATCTATTTGAAACAGAAGCCTCAGGAGGTATTACAGAAGAAACTATTCGAGAACATGCTCTTTGTGGTGTGGATTATATATCCGTTGGCGCATTGACACATTCAGTAAGTAGTTTGGATTTAAGTTTAAAAGCACTGTAAATGAGCCTAAAACAAAAACTTTCTTTTCTAATTAATTGGAGTAAGCATATAGTATTGCCTGGATTCAGAGGGATGCATTTATACGATGTAGCTCGTTTTTTTATAAAAGGCTTAGAAAAAGGTGCTATTACAACAAGAGCCTCCTCAATTGCCTTTAATTTCTTCTTAGCATTATTCCCAGCTCTAATTTTCTTTTTTACGCTTATCCCCTATATTCCTATTGATAATTTTCAAGAAATATTACTCCAGCTTTTAGGTGAAGTATTGCCGCCGTCTACGAATGAAATTGCCTTTGGAACGCTAAATGATATTATAAATCATCCAAGAAGTGGACTGTTATCATTTGGTTTTTTGATGGCCTTATATTTTTCTACGAATAGCATCAATTCTTTGATGGAAGCTTTCAACAGTTCTTATCATATTTCTGAAAATCGAGGAATGTGGAAACAACGGCTTATCGCTATTGGCCTAACCCTCACACTTTCAATAATGCTGATTCTTGCAATTGCTATAATTGTATTTACTCAGTTTGCCAGTGGCTATTTTGTTGATTTAGGAATAAATTCAATTTTTCTTATCAAATTTGGTAAATGGATTACTCTACTGATATTCCTATTTTTTGGACTCTCCTTGTTGTTTCAATTTGGACCATCAAAAAAGACCTATTGGAGTTTCTTTTCTCCTGGTGCTATTTTAGCAACACTGTTCATCGTTCTTACGTCGGTGGGCTTCGGATACTACATTGATCAATTTGGCCAGTATAACAAGCTGTATGGCTCAATCGGCACACTTATTGTTATCTTGTTATGGATGTATTTCAATGCCATAGTCATGCTAATTGGCTTTGAATTAAATGCCAGTATCTTTAGCGCAAAAGAACGACAGGAATCATCATCATTTATCGATTTTTTCCAAAAAAAGCAAAAGAGCAACTAGAAGACCAATTGCCACGACACCCATCATTATTTTTGCAAATAACATCTTAGAAAGTAACGGTTTTGTCGCAGTCTCTTATTAGCTCGTACAAATCTTTCATAGTAGAAAGTGGACACAGTTCTGAGCTATCTTTTTTTCTAAGTTTTAGACAAGTGCTACACGCTAAAATTTGCCCCTCATTATCAATGAAGGATTGAGCTAAATCTATTATTGGAAATTTTTCGGAGTGCAACTCACCATATTCTACTCCGCTTGCTAAAAGAAAAAGACGAACATCGTCTTTTTCTTTTAGAGAGAAATTTGCCAATCGAAAAGCATTAAAAACTACTTCTGCATCCGTACTGTAAATTATTATTCCTAGTTTCATTAGTTAATTGTTAAACGAATTCCTGTATAAATTAAACGGCCCATAACTGGTGCCCATATTATAGAAGCATCAAAGTTACTACCAAATGGATCATCTCCACCAAGAATTGGGTTATCTTGTTTGTAGTTCAATAAATTCTCGCCTCCAAGATAGACGTCAAATGTTTTAAATTTCTTGGTAACTTGACTATTCATCACAAAAAACGGATCAGATACGGTTTTATTCTCTTCAATTAAAGGGTGATATGGAACTCTACTCTCGCCTATATAATTCCAAGTCGCATCGAATAACCATTTGTTGATGTGATCAGTAGAATAGGCAAAGTTAACTAATGCTCTATTTTTTGGCACTAATGGAGAAAGCATCTTTTGACCATCAAAAGTAGAGTATACTTGATTAATCTTGTACGCTAACTTTAAATCAAATCGACTAAATGGCGTGTAATTAAAATCAAACTGAATACTGTTGGAATACGATTCTCCGTCTAAATTATAAAACCTTAATTTTTTAGGGTCTTCAATATCTACAATTACTTGATTTTCAAACTCTGTTCTGTAGGCATCAACGTTAAAGGTTGCATCTCTATCAAATAGTATGAAGCAGTGAGTAATATTAGCTCCGTAATTCCAAGCGACTTCTATCCCCAAACTATCTTGAATGTCAAACTCTCTGGAAGACGCAAAATAGGAAGTGTTTTCAGCAATTGGATTGGCTATTCGCATAGCTTTACCAGCCGATAACCTTAGCACTGTTTGTTCAGTAGGATTGTATTTTACATTCAATCTTGGTAAGTATTCAAATCCATGAGTATTGTGATAATCTCCTCTTATTCCGGCAACAAAAACAAATTTGTTTTCGGCTGCTTTGTAGCTGTATTCTGCAAACAATCCAGTGGTCAAATCTGTACGGTCAAAATTTAATGTCTCATAATTCTCAGTATATCTATCGGCATAATAACTTAAACCATATTTTAAAACATTATCTGTCGTTGAGATAAAGGTCTGGCCTATTAAGTTTAAGTATGCACTTTCTTGAAGCGCATTGTAGTCGGTAAGTCCAAATTTAATGGCCTGATCGTGTCTTCTGAACGCAGTTTGTAACCCCATACTTTTACCAATTTTATCGGGCATTTTTAAGCCTGTTTTAGTATTAAATTCTATAAGCGTATTATCTAGTATTACCTTATATGGATTAGCAATTGTCCGTGCTTGTCCTCCAATTCGCTCATCCAACAAAACACGCCCAACCAAATTTACTTCTAAGACTTCAGTTTCTCTTAACCATCGATTCAGAACATTTATAGACTTAATATTCGGCATATCTAAAAAGCCATTTTCATCATTATCAACATCTTTGGAGTGATAGTTAATACTAGTGAAAAGGTTCGTTGTCCATTTTCCAGTTTTTTTGGCAAATTGAAGATTGTTTTCAAATTTACTTTCTGAATTTGTGTAAAAATTCCAAAAGATTTTGTCGGCATTTTCTGGTTTAAAATACTCTAGATTAATTTGACCAGCAAAAGATTCGAAGCCATTTATAACAGAACCTGAACCTTTGATAATTTGAATGGACTCAATCCAAGTGCCTGGCACATATGTAAGTCCATACGCAGACGATAAACCGCGTATCAGCGGAACATTTTCTTGTGTTATTTGTGTGTAAACTCCATCAAGTCCTAACATTTGAATTTGTTTAGCACCTGAAACAGCATCAGAAAAAGTTACATCCACTGTTGCGTTTGTTTCAAAACTTTCTGAAAGGTTACAACATGCTGCTTTTTGTAATTCCTTGGAAGATATTTTTTGTACTTGCAAAGGATTAACCATGGACAACTCTGTTGTGTTAACCTTAGCACTTACTTCAACTTCTTTCAAATCAACAGATTCACTTAGTGCTATGTTCAAAAAGGTGAAATCCTTTACTTCCAAGCTTATAGATTGAAAACCTATGTAAGAAATTTTTAATTTTATAGGTAAAGGATTAGCCAAGTCAAGATGGAACTTTCCATCTGATTCTGTAGTGGTTCCTAGTGTAGTATTTTCTACCACTACATTAGCTCCGATTAAGGTATTTCCATCTTCATCAACTATCTTTCCCATTAAATGTCCCTGTGCGTAAGTAATCATTACGCTAAACTGCAGGACAACAATAAACATGTATTTCATTTTGATTCTTTTTAACTGATTAAAATTAATATAACTTGTTAGATAAAATTTAACAGTTAGGAATCAAATGCGAAATACTTGAAATAATGAAAGTTGTTGAGAATATGTTTTTTGAGGAGGTAACTTATATTTAAAAATAGAATATAATGAGCTACTCCATATATGTGAGATGCTATTTAATTCTGTTGTGTAAGCTGTAATGAAATTAGGGGCTGGGAGTTTTAAACTTACAGGAGTATCAAAAGAAAATGCAACTAATTCCACTTCAAAGAAACAGCAACAGCAAGATGCCAATAAGTTGCAGTCACAATTAGATTCTTTAGTTTCAGAATCTTGCTGTGTTTTTTCTTCAGTTTCGCAACATAGAACTGCCTCTTCGCAAAACACTTCTTCAAGCTCTTCGTATTGGTTTAAACTAATTTCAGGGTTATGAATATGATTGAAAATAACAGGGATACCTATGCTTGTAGTTAAAACTACCAGACATATAAGAACATTTATGGCATGTGTTATAATCTTCACAATGTAAAGATACAAAATTATTTTTCAAAAGTGATTAGCGTATTTTCTATGATACCAATACACTTCATTAATTCTTCTTTTGAAATCACTAAAGGAGGCGCAAAACGAATAATATTCCCATGAGTAGGCTTTGCTAATAAACCATTGTCTCTTAGTGCCATACACATATCCCAAGCTGTTGAACTATCCTCAGAATCGTTAATGACAATTGCGTTTAAAAGTCCTTTACCTCTTATCAAAGAAACGATATTCAAATGCCCTAAACGCTTATTCAGTTCAGTTCTAAAAATTTCGCCTAACTCTGTAGCATTTTCTGATAGTTTTTCTTCGACAACGACCTCAAGTGCAGCTTGTGCAACTTTACAAGCTAATGGATTTCCTCCGAATGTAGAACCGTGTTCGCCTGGCTTTATGCAAAGCATCACGTCATCGTCTGCTAAAACTGCTGAAACTGGCAAAACACCTCCTGATAATGCTTTTCCTAAAATTAAAATATCTGGACGTGCATCTTCAAAATCACAGGCTATCATTTTACCAGTTCGGGCGATACCTGTTTGTACCTCGTCGGCAATAAACAAGACGTTGTATTTTGTACATAATGCTCTAACGCCAGCCAAATATCCTTCATCAGGAACAACCACTCCAGCCTCTCCTTGAATTGGCTCTACCATAAAAGCACATACATTTGGGTCTTTTAACTCGTTTTCTAAAGCCTCTAAGTCGTTGTATGGGATTAAATCATAGCCAGGCATGAAAGGCCCAAAACCTTTGTATGAAGTTGGGTCATCAGAACTTGAAATAGCCGCTAGTGTACGCCCCCAGAAATTACCGTTAGCAAAAATGATTCTGGCTTTATTTTCAGCGATGCCTTTTTTCATATAGCCCCACTTACGCGCCAATTTGTTTGCTGTTTCGCCACCTTCAACGCCTGTATTCATCGGTAGCACTTTGTCGTATCCAAACAAATCTGTCATGAACTTTTCGTACTGACCTAAAATATTATTGTGAAAGGCCCTTGATGTTAGTGTTAAGGTTGAAGCTTGATCAGTTAAAGCTTTGATAATTTTTGGGTGACAATGCCCTTGATTTACTGCTGAATATGCCGAAAGAAAATCAAAATACTTCTTCCCTTCCACATCCCACACATAAACGCCTTCTCCTTTAGAGAGCACTACAGGTAACGGGTGGTAGTTGTGAGCACCGTATTTTTCTTCTATTTCAATAAGTTCTTGTGAGCTATACATATCTTTAATTTTGAGCTACAAATTTAGAAAAATGTATTTGGTTGCAGAATAAATCAGTGTTTTAATATTCTATATTTGCGACATGGGAAGAAAAAAGAAAAAGATACTACTAGAAAATGTACTTATAGCTGATGCTGGAGCAAAAGGCAAATCCATAAGTCGGCTCGAAAATGGACTCGTTCTTTTTGTTGAAGGTGCAGTTCCTGGTGATGTTTGCGATGTATTGGTTCACAAAAAACGTCGGTCATTTTTAGAGGGAAAACCCGTAAAGTTTCACTCTTACTCTGAAAAACGAAAAGAAGCTAAATGCGAACATTTTGGATTGTGTGGCGGTTGCAAATGGCAATTTATGGCCTATAAGCATCAGTTAGATTACAAACAAAAAGAAGTAGTCGATGCACTAAGTAGAATTGGCGGCATTGAATTACCAGAAGTTTCTCCTATTTTGAAATGTGAGAATGAGTTTAACTACCGAAATAAAATGGATTTTGCATTTACTAACAGACGCTGGATTACTGATGAAGAAAGTAAAAATGGTGAAGAGATAAAAGACCGCAACGGCGCTGGCTTTAGAGTCGCTGGGTTTTGGGATAAGGTAATTAACCTCAACGAGTGTCACCTACAAGCTGAGCCTTCCAATGCCATTCGTAAAGCAGCCAGAGATTATGCTATTAAACACGAACTAGACTTTTTTGATATTTCTGAAAAGGAAGGATTTTTAAGAGCCTTAACCTTAAGAATGAGCAGTACAGGTGAAATAATGGCACTTTTTCAATTTTTTTATGAAGATAAAGCAAAAAGAGAAGGTCTTTTGAACTACTTACATGAAAAGTTTCCTGAAATTACTTCCCTTCTTTACACTATTAACGATAAAGGAAATGAAAGTATTTTTGACTTAAACATTATAACCTATGCTGGAGAAGATTGTATTTATGAAGAAATGGAAGGCTTAAAATTCAAAATTGGTCCTAAATCGTTTTATCAAACAAATTCTAAACAAGCCTATGAGCTGTATAAAGTAGCCAGAGATTTTGCTGACATACAAAAAGATGACATCGTTTATGACTTGTACACTGGTACAGGAACTATCGCACAATTTGTTTCCAAAAATGCTTTGAAAGTAATTGGTGTAGAATCTGTTCCTGAGGCAATTGAAGCTGCTAAAGAAAATGCTAAAAATAATGGCATCGACAACTGCAAATTTTATGTAGGTGATATGAAAGAGGTATTCACCGAAAACTTTATTCGTTCAAATGGCCGACCAGATGTCGTTATTACCGACCCTCCTAGGGACGGTATGCATAAGAATGTGATTGGTCAATTATTGGATGTAGGGGCAAAGAAAATTGTATATGTTAGTTGCAACCCCGCTACTCAAGCTCGAGATTTAGCACTAATGACCGAACATTATACCGTTACCAAAGTTCAACCTGTTGATATGTTTCCTCAAACCTATCATGTAGAAAATGTTGTATTACTAGAAAGAAAATAAATGCTTGATAAAGAATTTTGGGATAATCGCTATAAATCTGAACAAACAGGCTGGGATATTGGCTATCCATCTACACCAATTAAGGCGTTTTTTGATGGCTTCAACAACAAAAGTGTTAGCATACTAATTCCTGGTTGTGGAAGAAGTTATGAAGCCGAATATTTATTCTCTATTGGATTTAAGAATATTCACGTCTTAGATATATCGCCAACTGCTCTGAATGAATTTTCAGAGCGATCGACTAACTTTCCTGAAAATCAATTAATTGAAGGTGACTTTTTTAATCATTCTGGAAAATACGATATCATTTTAGAGCAAACGTTCTTTTGCGCTATAGACCCTGCCTTAAGGCCTTCTTATGTTGAGCATTGCCACAGTTTATTAAATGATGCTGGACAAATTGTTGGATTACTTTTTTCTGAAGAATTAAACAACGACAAACCCCCATTTGGTGGAAGCAAAGAAGAGTATGTGTCTTTATTCTCTTCACGCTTTAATATTAAAACCATGGAAATTGCTAAAAATTCAATTCCTCAACGTGCAGGCAGGGAATTTTTTATCACTTTTCAAAAGAAGAATGTGTAAATTAGCGATATGAAAATGAGTTCCTCAAATACATTAGTTTTAAACGCCCAGCAGATTGAACAAAAATTGCGCCGCATGGCATGGCAAATTTTTGAAAAAAATCATCTTGAAAAAGAAATTATTATTGCTGGAATAAGTCCTCAAGGTGCGATAGTATCGCAACGTCTTTCTCAATTTTTAATGGAAATATCATCGGTTAAAGTTGAAGTTATTGAAGTAAAGCTCAACAAAGACAACCCTCTATCAGAAGAAATAAAAGTCAGTGCTCACAGTAAGCTAAACAATAAAGTTGTTGTTCTAGTAGATGATGTTCTAAATTCTGGAAAAACCCTAATGTATGCTGCGCAATACTTTATAAATCAACCTTTAAAAAAGTTAATGACAACCGTTTTAATTGATAGAAACTATAAACGATTCCCAATCAAAGCCGATATTGTAGGCTTATCTTTGGCAACTACTCTTCAAGAACATGTAAGTGTAGAATTTGGAGAAACGGAAGCCGTTTTTCTCAATTAAATCGTCATAGAAAATACCGGCTTTTCAGGCTGATTTCTCAAAAGGTGTAGATCAAAAGCCATACATACGTTTCTAACAAATGGTATCCCTTTTTCGACTACAATCAATTTATTATTACTAACTGTAATCAGTCCGTCATTTACCATTTCCTGCAAATGCGAAATTGTATTTTCCAAGCCCTCAAAACGCATCTCTGACTCTACCCATGACGTCTTAAAGTGACACATAATATTCAAAATATGCTTTCTTATCACTTTGTCTTCTTCACTAAGAATGTGCCCTCTAAAAAATGGAAATTGACCAGCGTTTACGCATTCTTCATATTCTTTTACATTTTTAATATTTTGGGCAAAACCTCCCCAACTGTCGCCAATGGAAGACAATCCCAAACCAATCATCAATTGCGTTTTATTTATAGTATAGCCCATAAAATTTCTATACAATGTTTTTTCGATAGTAGACTGGTATAAACTATCGGTTTTTAATGCAAAATGATCCATGCCAATTTCTTCATAACCCAAATCTATAAAAGCTGATTTTGCAGTCTCGTAGAGTATCCTTTTCTCATCTGCTTTTGGTAAATCTTTTTCATCAAAGCCTCTTTGCCCTACTCCTTTAATCCAAGGTACATGGGCGTAACTGTAAAAAGAGATTCTATCTGGCATAAGAGCAGCCGTTTTTTTGATACTATCCTTAATATTATCTAGTGTCTGAAAAGGTAAACCAAATACGAGGTCATGACTAAGTGAGGTATAACCTATCTCTTTTGACCAATTACTTACTTTTTCTACTAGCTCAAAAGATTGTATACGATTAATGGCTTTATGAACCTTCTCTCCAAAATCTTGAATACCAAAGCTTAATCGCCTAAATCCTAAGTCAAATAAGGTGTGTAGCTGTTCTTTAGTACTGTTATTGGGGTGGGCTTCAAAACTCAATTCGTGTGTAGATGCCAAAGATGACATACTCAAAATACCATTTATCAATCTTCTTAGATTCTCACTAGAAAAAAAAAGTCGGCGTTCCCCCGCCTAAATGCATCTCTTTAATGCAGGGTACTTCTTCTAAAAAATCAACATAAAGTTTCCATTCTTGTAGTACAGCGTCAATGTAACTGTCATCTACCTGGTGTCGCTTTGTAATGTGCTTGTGACAAGTACAAAATGTGCATAGACTCTCGCAGAATGGCAAATGAATATATATGCTTATTCCCAATGACCTACTTTTCTGAAAAGTAAGCTTCAATTCTTTTAAATAAGAATCAGTCGAAAAGCTAGAATTATCCCAATAAGGAACGGTCGGATATGAAGTATATCTAGTACCAGCTTGGTTATATTTAGAAATTAAAGATTGTAGCACAATGTATTGCTCAAAATTCAGAAAGTAAAATTAAAATCATGTTCTCTTGAGCATTTCTGTATGTGGAATTCCATCTTCTAAGTATTCTTTTCCTGTAGATTCAAAGCCAAATTTTTGGTAAAATGGTAATAAATGTGTCTGAGCAGAAATTCGGTTATTGCTTGTGCCAAATACTTTAACAGAGTAGTAAATTCCTTCATTCATTAAAGCGATACCTAGACCCTTACCTCTATAAGTCGGAGCGGTTACTATACGACCAAAAGACATTTCTTCATAACTTATTCCAGGCTTCACCAGTCGAAGATAGGCTGCTAAAGAATTATGCGCGTAAGCCATGAGGTGATATGAATCTTTATCCTTTTCATCAGCATCTAGATAAGGACAGTTTTGCTCAACAACGAAAACCTCTTGACGCAATACCATTATGTCGTGTAATTCCGACTTTGTTAAATCGTCATATGATTTGAATCTCCACTCAATATACATTAGGTAAATGTAGAAAAAAAATAAGTTCTCAAAAATATTTTAGGCAAAGCTAAAAATAATACGAAATAAAATATTTACATTTGCGAAATGACTACTTTAGCAGAAGAAAATTATTTAAAAGCAATATTAAAATTATCCAATTATAAATTGGAAAATGTGTCAACCAATGCTATTGCCAAAGAGCTAAACACCAAAGCATCGTCGGTTACTGAAATGATTAAAAAATTAACCGACAAAAAGCTAGTCAATTATCAAAAATACAAAGGAGTTTATCTCAGCGAGAACGGTTATAAAACAGCCATTGACATTGTGAGAAAACATCGTCTTTGGGAGTGTTTTTTAGTCAGTAAACTTGAATTCGATTGGGATGAAGTCCATGACGTTGCTGAACAACTTGAACACATTAAATCATCAAAACTAATCAACTCCCTTGATTCATTTTTAGGAAAACCTAAAATAGACCCTCACGGGGAACCCATTCCAGACATAAATGGCTTGTTTCCAAAATCTGATGCTTTACCATTGATTCAATTCCCAGAACATTCAAAAGGGGAAATTGTTGGCGTTACCAACGATAACCCTTCATTGTTAAAGTATTTGAATTCACTTTCAATTACCATTGGAAGTACATTACTCATCTCTAGAAAAATAGAATTTGACAATTCTCTAGAAATACAAGTTAATAACTCCAAAAGCCACATTAGTTATGAAGTGGCAAAAACGCTTTTAATTAAAGAATTATGATAAATGAATTTTATAGTTGGTTTGTAATTCAACACCCCATTCTTCAAGCTCTACTAGCAGGGCTTTTTACATGGGGACTAACAGCCGCTGGAGCTGCATTGGTTGTGTTTTTTAATAAGTCAAACAGAAAATTACTAGACACCTCATTAGGCTTTACAGCTGGCGTTATGATTGCAGCCAGTTTTTGGTCGTTACTATCACCAGCAATCAGCTATGTTGAAATGCAAAACGAGATGGGCACCTCCAACCTACCCTCCTGGTTCCCTCCAGCTGTAGGCTTTTTTATGGGTGCTTTATTTTTATACTCCCTAGATAAAATCATTCCACACTTACACTTATTTAAAAAAGTAGAAGAAGCTGAGGGCTATCCTACAAAATGGAAAAAAACCATTCTTTTGGTATTAGCTATTGCCCTACACAACATCCCTGAAGGATTAGCTGTTGGCGTTGCTTTTGGCGCAATTGCGCATGGTATTCCTGGTTTTGAAATTGGTGCTGCTATAGCGCTGGCAATCGGAATTGGAATTCAGAATTTTCCTGAGGGATTTGCTGTTTCTATACCCTTAAGGCGACAAGGTGTTAGTCGATGGAAAAGTTGGAAATGGGGTCAACTTTCTGCTATCGTTGAGCCAATATTTGCAGTTATCGGAGCTGTTGCTGTAATGTACACCTTAC
>CBFIDK010000014.1:0-33756 GCA_965661345.1 Flavobacteriales bacterium
CAACTAGATATAGTTGGACTATCAAATAGTCAAACTCAATCTGGTACATTCGCTCTGGTACTTGGCGAGGTTCAAGGAAGACGAAGATTACCAATTGTTATTGGCAACTTTGAAGCCAAAGCCATAGCAATTGCTTTAGACAATGAGTTTAAAAGTCAACGGCCAATTACACATGACTTATTTAAAAGCATTTGTAAAGGATATGACATTGTAGTACAAAAAATTGTAA
This sequence comes from Flavobacteriales bacterium, assembly GCA_965661345.1. GTDB lineage: Bacteria > Bacteroidota > Bacteroidia > Flavobacteriales > UBA7312. The sequence goes on from CBFIDK010000014.1 coordinate 230, forward strand.
TCAGCTCCATCAACTCTGGTGGAATTTTTTCATCCATCATCTATTGCATTGATATGAACGGCAAAGAAATTGAAATAGACTCTAGGACTTCCGATGCAGTGGCTATTGCTATTCGTTTTAAAGCGCCTATTTTCACATATGCCGTTATACTAGAAGAAGCTGGTATAATATTAGAGCAAGATATTACTGATGAAATAAAAACAATTGAAGAAAAAAAAGCTGAAAGCACTTCAAATTTTGAAAACTTTACCAATTCTGAACTAGAAGAAAGGTTACAAAAAGCTATACTTGAAGAAGATTATGAGCTTGCCTCCAAACTGAGGGATGAAATCGATAACAGAAAATAAAATTCAGCATATGCTTAGACACATAACCTTACTCCTTCTATCGCTAATCTCATTGAGCGTCAACGCCCAGGAATTAGATAGAAAATGGATATTTGAAAGCATCACTTCAATTAATGACACAACACCTTTACGAACAATTGGCACTGACGACTACATGCTTATCAACGACGATGGCACTTTCAAATACGAAATAGCCTCAATACCGTTAAAGGCCACTGGTTCATGGAGTATGGAAAATAAAGTGCTTCAATTTGACTACAACTTTCCAAATGATACCAGTCGATATTATGACGTATCGCTTAGTACAAATAGCCTTGTTCTTACAGAAAACAACATAAATTACGCCTTTACAACTAGTTTACAAGACTATAAAAATGACGGATTTAATTTAATGAATATCCTTAGAGGTCTTCTAGGGATAGCAGTATTAATTGGGATCGCTTTTATTTTTAGCAGAAATCGGAAAGCTATCAATTGGTCCTTAGTATGGAAAGGCATTCTCATCCAGATCATTTTTGCGCTAGCCATCCTAAAAGTCCCGTTAATACAAAAACTTTTTGACTGGCTAAGTTCTATTTTTGTAGTTCTTCTAGGCTTTACACAAGAAGGTTCATTATTTTTATTTGGAAATCTAATCAGCGATACAACGAGCTTTGGTTATATTTTTGCTTTTCAAGTCCTTCCTACAATACTTTTCTTTTCGGCTCTTACGAGCGTTTTATTCTACTACGGAATTCTTCAAAAGGTTGTTTACTTTTTTGCTCTAATAATGAAAAAGACCTTGAACTTATCAGGCTCTGAGAGTTTAGCAGCTATTGGTAATATATTCTTAGGGCAAACGGAATCTCCCTTACTTATAAAACCATACATTGAAAAGATGACACTTTCAGAATTACTTTGTCTGATGAGTGGAGGAATGGCAACAATTGCCGGAGGGGTGCTCGCTGCATATATTGGATTTTTAGGTGGCAATGACCCAGTTCAACAATTATTTTTTGCAAAGCATCTATTAGCCGCTTCTGTGATGTCGGCACCTGCAGCTGTGGTAGCTGCTAAAATTCTACTTCCTGAAACTGAAGAAGTAAATCAAGACATGAATATCTCTGACGAACAATTAGGAAGTAATGTTCTGGAAGCCATTAGTATTGGTACAGGACAAGGCATAAAATTAGCCGTAAACGTTGGAGCTATGCTACTCGTATTTATCGCATTTATTGCTATGGTAAATTATTTCCTCACAAATTTTGTTGGTGATTTAACCGGCATTAACGCATGGGTGGAAAACCTCACGGATGGTCAATTTAAAGGCTTTAGTTTAGAATTTATACTAGGTTATGCGCTCGCACCTATTACATGGCTGCTTGGGGTATGCAAGGAAGATATCGTGTTGGTAGGGCAGCTTCTGGGTGAAAAAACCATTCTAAACGAATTTGTAGCCTATGTATCTTTGGGCGAAATGAAAGCTTCATCAAGATTTTTTGAGGAAAAGTCAATCATAATTGCAACCTACATTTTGTGTGGATTTGCTAACTTTTCTTCTATCGGAATTCAAATTGGTGGTATTGGTGCTCTTGCACCGTCAAGAATGAAAGATTTATCAAGATTAGGAATATTAGCACTCATTGCTGGAACATTAGCGTGTTTGTTTACCTCAGTAATAGTAGGAATGATTTTATAAAATATGCAACAATATTTAGACTTAATGACTAGAGTGATGAATGAAGGCACTCTGAAAGCAGACCGAACTGGAACTGGAACAAAAAGTGTTTTTGGACATCAAATGCGATTCGATCTATCCAAAGGCTTCCCTTGTGTAACCACAAAAAAGCTACACCTTCGTTCTATTATCCACGAACTCCTTTGGTTTCTTAAAGGAGATACCAATATTAAATACCTTAAAGATAATGGCGTTAGAATTTGGGATGAATGGGCAGATGAAAATGGCGATTTAGGACACGTTTACGGCTACCAGTGGCGAAGTTGGCCAACTCCAGACGGAAGACATATTGATCAAATATCACAAGTTGTCAATCAGTTAAAAAATAATCCTGATAGCAGACGAATGATTGTCAGTGCTTGGAACGTTGGTGAAATTGAAGAAATGGCACTTCCACCCTGTCATGCCTTTTTTCAGTTTTATGTAGCTGACAGAAAATTATCTTGTCAATTATACCAGAGAAGCGCCGATATATTTTTAGGTGTTCCTTTTAACATTGCGTCTTACGCTTTGCTGACAATGATGATGGCGCAAGTTTGTAATTTAGAAGTTGGTGATTTTGTTCATACCCTAGGTGATGCTCATATTTATACCAACCATTTTGAACAGACTGAATTACAATTGAGTAGAGAGCTACGCCCTCTTCCAATTATGAAGATAAACCCAAATGTGAAAAGTATTTTTGACTTTACATACGAAGATTTTGAACTGCAAAATTACGACCCACACCCACACATTAAAGGTAAAGTAGCAATTTAATAATGGCGAAAATAATTGTATTAGGCGCTGGACTTGTTGGAAATGTTATAGCTAGAGATTTATCCAAAACACATGAGGTCACTTCTGTAGATTTTAATGAAAAAGCCTTATCGCCACTTTCAGAATTAGGGATACATACTATTCACGCTGATTTATCAGACGCTTACACCTTACAACGGCTTATTAGTAATTGTGATTTAGTAATTGGTGCGGCACCTGGTTTTATGGGCTACAAAATGCTTGAGACCGTAATAAAAGCAGGTAAAAATATTGTTGACATTTCTTTTTTTCCTGAAGATCCTTTTGGTTTAGATGAACTTGCCAAAGAAATGGGAGTTGTTGCGGTTATGGATTGTGGTGTAGCGCCTGGAATGGGCAATATAATCTTAGGGCATCATGATAAACAAATGAAAATATCAGATTATGAATGTCTAGTCGGTGGTTTGCCCGAAGTTCGAGAATGGCCTTATGAATACAAAGCGGTCTTTTCACCTATTGATGTAATTGAAGAATACATAAGACCAGCACGGTTTATCCAAAATAGTCAACTCTTAACTAAAGAAGCTTTATCGGACACGGAACTTATTGAATTTGAAGGCGTTGGCACACTTGAAAGTTGGAATTCCGACGGTTTGCGAACACTAATTGATACCATGCCTCACATTCCAAACATGATTGAGAAAACACTTCGCTACCCAGGCTGTGTTGAATATTTGAAAGTATTAAGAGCTAGTGGTTTTTTCTCTTATGATGAAATAGAAGTTAATGGACAAATGATAAAACCTATTGATTTGACTTCTAAACTCCTTTTTCCAAAATGGGAACTCAAAGAAGGCGAGAAAGATTTCACAGTTATGAGAATTAGAATGACTGGTAAAGAAGATGAAAAAACCGTAACTTACCAATACAATTTACTTGATCGCCATCAAGACAATACCATTTCAATGGCTAGAACAACAGGCTTTACATGTACTGCAGTTGCAAATTTAGTTGTGAATGGAAAATATAATAGAATAGGCATTTCACCGCCTGAATATCTTGGCGAACATTTTGAGTTTGTCAAAAATTATTTAGAAGATAGAGGTGTCATTTATACTGTAAATAAAAGCTAATGATAGTTTCCTTAATAGTTGCTGTATCAGAGAATAAAGTTATTGGAAAAGACAATGACTTAGTCTGGAATTTGCCAACAGACATGAAGTTCTTTAAAGATACAACCAAAAATCATTTTGTGATTATGGGTAGACGGAATTATGAGTCGATTCCTAGTAAGTTCAGACCTTTACCCAACAGAACTAATGTAATTGTAAGTAGACAAGAAAAACTAGAAGCTGAAGGGTGTATAGTTGTTGACTCTATTGAAAAAGCTATTGAATTAGCCAAAGTCGCTAAGGATCAGGAACCTTTTATCATTGGTGGAGGGCAAATTTATAAGTACGCTATTGACAATCAATTAATTGATAGAGTATACTTAACACGAGTTCATACCGAGATTGAAGGTGATACTTTCTTTGAAGATTTAGACGATAGCTGGAAACTGGTTCATGAAAAACATCATCCAAAGGATGAAAGGCATCCTTTTTCGTTTACTTTTCAAACTTTTGAACGCTAGGCTACCTTTAATTTTTTAAGTTTTGAATTCTCAATTTTGCTTTGAGCATATTCCAAAGTGAGCTTAAATTCTTTAACGTCATCTTTTGACGGGCTGTCAAACATAACGTCAATCATTATGGTTTCGCAAATAGAACGCAAACCCCTTGCCCCAAGCCTGAAGTCAATGGCCTTGTCTACGATATAATCTAAAACATTATCGTCAATAGTAAATGTTATTCCATCCATTTCAAAGAGCTTAGTATATTGCTTTGTTAAAGAATTTTTTGGCTCTGTAAGAATTTGACGTAAGGTAGTTTTGTCTAAAGGCTTGAGGTGTGAAAGCACTGGCAAACGCCCTATTAATTCAGGGATAAGCCCAAAACCTTTTAGATCTTGTGGCGATACGTATTGTAAAAGATTGTCTTTGTCTACTTTTTCTTTTTTAGTAGATGAATATCCAATAGCTTGAGTACTTAATCGTTTTCCAATTACTCTTTCAATGCCATCAAATGCACCTCCACAAACAAATAAAATATTTCGTGTATCAATAGAGACCATTTTTTGCTCAGGGTGTTTTCTTCCGCCTTGAGGTGGAACCTGAACTACAGCTCCTTCGAGAAGTTTTAGCATAGCTTGTTGAACACCCTCACCTGAAACATCTCTTGTAATTGATGGGTTATCGCTTTTTCTAGCAATTTTATCAATTTCATCGATAAAAACGATACCTCTTTGAGCGGCTTTTACGTCATAGTCGGCGGCTTGAAGTAATCTTGAAAGAATAGCTTCGACATCTTCACCTACATAACCAGCTTCAGTAAGAACAGTAGCATCTGCAATACAAAACGGAACGTTTAAAATTTTCGCAATAGTACGGGCGAGTAAGGTTTTACCCGTTCCGGTCTCTCCTACTAAAATAATATTAGATTTTTCAATCTCAATCTCCTCAGCATCTGTTGAGGGGGGTTGTACTAAACGCTTGTAATGATTATATACAGCAACTGACAATACCTTTTTGGCTTCATCTTGACCGATTACGTATTTATCTAGGTGAGATTTAATGTCAATAGGCTTCAATAGGTTCATTTGATCAGCAAGGACTTGCTGATCTTTACCTTCTTTTTCTGAATGAACAATACCAACGGCTTGTTCAATGCAACTATCGCAAATATGCGAATCGATTCCAGCAATAAGTACATTTGTATCTTGCTTATCTCTACCGCAAAATGAACAATTGATATTTTTCTCTTTTGACATGGTACAAAAATAATAAAAAACCACACACCTTAGGCATGTGGTTTTGATTACTATTTAATTAGAAATTATTAGGCTTTTTTGACTAGAACTTCGTCAATCATACCGTATTCTTTGGCTTCTTCAGCAGTCATCCAGTAGTCTCTGTCACTGTCTTTCCACACTTCTTCAAAAGATTTACCAGAGTGTTGAGCAATTATCTCATACAATTCGTTTTTCAACTTTTGAATTTCTCGGGCAGTGATTTCAATGTCAGAGGCTTGTCCACTAGCACCTCCTAAAGGCTGATGAATCATTACTCTTGAGTGTTTTAAGGCAGTACGTTTTCCAGTAGCTCCAGCGCATAACAAGACAGCTCCCATAGATGCAGCCATACCCGTACAAATAGTTGCTACGTCAGGGTTTATGTATTGCATGGTATCGTATATACCTAAGCCGGCATAAACGCCTCCACCAGGTGAATTAAGATAAATTTGAATCCCTCTTTCTGAATCTACAGATTCTAAAAATAATAGCTGGGCTTGTATAATGTTAGCAACGTAATCGTTGATAGGAACGCCTAAAAAGATAATTCTATCCATCATTAATCGTGAGAATACATCCATAGACGCTACATTCATAGAACGCTCTTCTATAATGGTTGGCGATATGTAGTTAGCGTAAGCTGACTGAAAACGATCAAGGGTTGTACTGCTGATGCCACGATCTTTTGTGGCAAATTTTCTAAATTCTTCTGAAGGGTCAAACATAGTTATAGTGTAGTTTATTTTTCAGAAGCTAATTTAACAAATTCATCGTAAGTGACCTCTTTATTTTTGAGGGTAAACTTTTCTTTGTATAAACTCATGGTTTTCACATCGTAAAGTTGATTGTAAACTTTCTTACGTTCTTCTTCGTTGCCGAGTACTTGAATGGCAATTTCTTCGAGTTTTTTGTCATCTGGAGCTGGCTGGCCGTACTGTGCAAAATTAGACGTAATCAACTCTTTTGTATGTGTAATTACATCTTCATTTTTAACTTCTAGTTCGTTTTCCTTAATGATTTTATTTTCAATCAACTGCCATTTTAAGCTCTTAGAGTATTGCTCGTATTCTTGCTCTACTTGTTCTGCCGTAAGGCCTTGCTCATTGGTAGTAACCAACCATTTCTTCAAAAATGCATCGGGTAGTGAAAGTTTAGTTTTTTTGATTAAGTGTAAAATCACATCGTTTTTCAACTTATTATCACTTTCGCTAACAAATGATTTTTCTACTTCTTCTTTAATTTTAGCTCTAAATTCTTTTTCACTTTTGACAGTATCTTTTCCAAATACTTTATCAAATAATTCTTGATTTAAATCAGCCGGTTGCATTCTGCTAATTTTTGAAACTTTGAAAATAAAGTCGCTATCCAAATTTTCAAGCTCATCCTTTTTGATGTTCAACATGTGGTGAGCATCGTTTGAAAAGTCTTTTGTAATGCGAAGTTTTACTTCATCCCCCTCAGATAAACCCACTAATACTTTTTGGGCTTTTTTGTCTTGAATAATATCTAGAGCAACTGAAGAGGTATGATTTATTCCTCCTTCTAAAGGATTCCCTTCCTCATCCAATTGAGAAAACTCACCCATCATTAAGTCTGTTATTTCAGACTTTTCAGGCTGAGTCATTTTTCCATAGCGCTTTGCCATATCGGTAGCGTAATGGTCAACCATTTTTTTATCGGCTACGATTTGGAGATAATCGAATTTAGATTTTTTGTCAAGACTCACATTGAATTCTGGAGCAAGTCCCATTTCGTATTCAAATTCAAGATCAGAAGCACTATCCCAATCAACTTCTGATGTCAATGGTAATGGGTTTCCTAAAACTTCAATTTTATTTTCTGTAATGTGCTTATATATTGCCTCTTGGAGTATTTTGTTAACCTCATCAACTAGCACCGATTTACCAATCATTTTTTTGACTTGGCCCATGGGCACTTTACCTTTTCTAAAACCAGGAATGCTTGCTGTTTTTCTATAGTTAACAATTACCGTTTCAACTTTTTCTTGATAGTCTTCACTAGTTAACTGAATCTTCAACTTGGCATTTAATGCATCTATATTTTCTTGTGTAATATTCATATTGTTAGAACTTCTAATATTTATGGGGGTGCAAAAGTAATTATTATTATGAGATTAAGTCGTCAGATAGCCGTTAAATACACATATTTAAGGCATGAAATTATAATTTTCAAAACTTAATAATAGCAATTTCGAATGAACAAAGGTGTTATTTAAATTTCTTTGAATACTCTTGTAGCGGTCTCACCTACTGTAAAATCTTGATTGATGAACTGACCGATTGAAGTTTGTTTGCACCACGATTCAACAACATATCCTTTTCCAGAATAATTATCATTAACCCATTGCATGCGACTATCCCAAAGTAGTTTGTAAATACCTCTCCCTCTAAATTCAGGGGACACAAAAGCATCTTGAAACTTTATGACATTATCCTTTTGAAAGGTTAAGTTCACCCAACCAACAGCTTGGTCATCTTCCGTCATGGCTACCCATCCCAAAAAATCTCGTGAATGTGTATGAGCTACTATTCTAATGCTAGGCTTTTTAGCTTTCTTATTCAACAATAGTTGCTTTCTTCTTTGTCTGGATCTGATCATCATAACCTATGCTATTTAAATTGGAAAAAATGGTCGGCGAAAATAATTTTTTTTTTGACATAAATACAGTTCGAAAAATAAAAAAGATAAAATTTAACAATTTGTTAAAACTACTAGAGTATATAACAAAAAAAACCTCCTGATTTTCAGGAGGTTTTTGAATAATAATTATTAGTCGTTTTACTTTACAAGTTGAGTTTTAATAAAAGTTGCCAATTCGTTGACATATGGCTGTGAAAAATTAAACTCAATGCCTGCCCTTTCATAAATCTCACCAATTGATTTTGTATAACCTAAAGCCAAGGCATTATCGTAATTATCAAGAGCTTTTGCGCCAATTTCTTTATAACTTCTCCACATTGCAATAGCTCCCAACTGTGCCATTCCATATTCTATATAATAAAATGGCACTTCATACAAGTGTAATTGCTTTTGCCACAAATTCAATAAGGCGTCTTCATGACCGTCCCAATCAACAACAGAACTGCCTAATTTTGACATTATATTTTTCCACTCCTGACGTCTTTCGTCTGCAGTATGATTGGTGGTATAAATCCAGTGCTGAAATTTATCCACGGCAGCAATCCAAGGTAAGCCCTCAAGAACTTTTTGCATTTGTTCTGTTTTAGCTCTGTTTAATTCTTGTTCGTTTGAATAAAATTCGTCCCAAGCATCCATACTAATTAACTCCATTGACATTGAGGCTAATTCAGCAACCTCTGATGGCGTGCTTTTAAAATCACATAACGCCAAATCACTACTTAAAAAAGAATGAACAGCATGACCGCCTTCATGAACCATAGTGACTAAATCACGCTGAGATCCTACGGCGTTCATATAAATAAATGGCACGCCGATTTCATACAAAGGATAGTTAAATCCTCCTGGTGCTTTTCCTTCTTTTGATTCTAAATCAAGGTGTTTCATTGCCTTCATAGTACTCAGACACTGACCATAATATGGCTTTATCCTTTGAAAGCAACGAATAGATTTGTCAATTAAATCTTCTCCGTCGGAAAATGGTTTTAAAGGTGCTTTTCCCTCTGCATCAACGGATGTATCCCAAGGCTTGTAGCTTGAAACATTCATCTTGTTTTTACGCTCTTCATCAAAAGTCTCAATGATAGGTACTATTTCTTTTTCAATTGCATCGTGAAAATCGTAACAATCTTCAGGGCTGTAGTCAAAACGTCCCATTGCAGCAAACATATAATCGCGGTAATTATCAAAGCCAGCATTTTTGGCAATTTGTTGTCTTAAAGCGATTAAGTCGTCAAACAGTACATCTAGTTTTTCGGTATCCTGCGCTCTTCTTTTACTCATCTCGACGAAAACATCTTGGCGTTTGTCTCGGTTAGTATCTTTTAAAAATTGCGCTGCTTTTTGCATGGTCATTTTTTCACCATCTACTTCAACCGTCATCTTTGCAGCTATGGCGCCATACTCTTGTTGTTTGGTTTCCATTTCTGTAAAAAGAGGAATGTTTTCTTCTCTAAATATTTCAATAGATTTGTGTAAGCCTCTTAAATATATTCGGTACTTTTCTTGGTCTAAATCCCCCACAAACGGACTGTTTGCGACCTTCAAATTAAGCTGATGAGAATATGGGGCAACATTTGGAGAAATTTCTGTTATCCAAAATCGAAATGCTTTAGATAACTCTTCATCCGTTGTATCAATATTCATTTTAATGTATCTCCAGGCTTGTTCTTCTTCTAATACAGATTCAAGCTCGCTTCTATTCAGCATCCATTGTTCTAATTCTGAAACGGATTGAATATCTGCGTCTAATAATTGTTGAAAGTAGTTTTCAATTTGCGACCAAGATTTAACTTCAAGATTTTCGTCAACAAAATGCCGCTTTGGGCGTGTGGGGATGTCTGCTGTAATCATGTTTTTATTTTTTTTCTTCTGTATCTTTTGTTTCTTCTGTTTTCTTAGCGGTTTTCTTTGCCGCTTTTGGAACTTCAATCAATCCATTTTCTTGTAAAATATTGTACCACTGCGCCAGCTTTTTAATATCGGATTGATACACTTGGTCTTCATCAAATTCTGGCAACACCTCTCTCATCCAAGCAAATAATTCATCTTTTGATGATTTATGACTTAAACAAGGCTGACCTTTTTCTTTTTTAGCAATGGAGTCAAAAATTTCAGACAAGGGGGTTGTATCTGAATATGTATAAATGCCTATATCTTCTAGCGCACTAACTTGATGACTTGCATACAAAGGCATTCTTTTTTTGTCAACTATACCTTCTACTATAATAGTATTTTTCGCTTGGCTAACCATTTTGAATAAGCCAGGTTTTCCTGCAATGGATAATATTCCTTCTAGATTCATGTTTAAAATTTTAGAGGTGCAAAACTACAATTTTGTAACTAAGAAAATTAGCTTTTGAATAATTAATCGGATGTCTTTATGTTCTCAAAGGATGGGATGTCTTTCAGAAATTCATAGCTATTTGTGGTGTAATTCATCTGACAACAATAGTGTTTTAAGCCATTGGTAACTAATAAATACGGCACTCTTAAATCAAAATTATAACGAGCAATTTGTTCAAATACGCTTTGATTTATTTTTACAGATGCCGCTTTACATTCCACCAACAAAAGGGCATTTCCATCATGATTGTAACAAATTATGTCAGCTCGCTTATTCATTCCGTTGTACATTAACCCTTGCTCAACGCTTATCCAAGATTTAGAAAATTGTTTTTCTTCAATGAGGTGATGAACCATGTGCTGACGCACCCACTCTTCGGGAGTAAGTTTGACATATTTTTTTCTAATAACATCAAAAATATGTGTAATTCCTTCAATACTTTTAAGATTGAAGTCGTATTTTGGCAAACTCAAATCAGACATCATAAGAAGCAAAGAAATGAAATTTGAAAACATTCTTTCAGATTTAAAAGAAAAAAAATACAGTCCTGTGTATTTTTTAATGGGGGAAGAAAGCTACTTCATTGATAAAATATCTGATTATATCATACATAATATCTTGGATGAATCTGAAAAAGATTTTAACCAATCGGTTATTTATGGCAAAGAGAGTAGTGTTGAAAGTGTATTAAGTAAAGCCAAACAGTTCCCATTAATGGGAGAAAAAGTAGTGGTGGTAGTCAAAGAGGCTCAGGATCTCAAAAAAATTGAAGAACTACAATCGTATGTTGAGAATCCTTTACAGTCTACAATTCTTGTTATTTGTTACAAAAACAAAATCCTTGATAAACGTAAAAGTTTTGCGAAAACAGTTGCGAAAAAAGCTGTTCTTTTTGAAAGTAAAAAGCTCTATGACAATCAAATCCCCGAATGGATTTCTAATCATGTAAAAAGTAAAAACTACCAAATTCAACACAAAGCGGCTTATTTACTCGGCGAATATCTTGGCAACGACCTCAACAAAATTACGAATGAGTTGAACAAACTCATGATAATTGTTCCTGAAAATTCTGAAATAAGTGCTGAAATTATAGAACGAAACATTGGAATAAGCAAAGACTTTAATAACTTCGAATTGACCAATGCTTTGGGTCAGAAAGACATTCTAAAATCAAACAGAATTGCTGCCTATTTTGCTAACAACCCAAAGTCTAACCCGCTAGTCGTTACTTTAGGTGTTTTGTTTAGCTTTTTTCAAAAAGTGCTTATTTATCATGTGCTTACAGATAAGTCACAAAGAAACGTAGCCACAGAATTAAAAATAAACCCCTATTTTGTTAAAGATTACCAACTTGCCGCCAAACACTATGGAAAACGAAAATGCATGAATATAATTTCTCAAATAAGGGAGTACGACATGAAGTGTAAAGGTGTAGGCAATGCCTCAAACACCGATGGAGAACTTCTTAAGGAATTACTTTTCAAAATTCTGCATTAAATAAAGTAACTTTGCTGCTTTAAATTTTTAATGAAGAAATTAAGCGCCCTCTTATTATTTATTATCACAAGCATAAGTTTATTTGCTCAAAAGGGTGATATCCGTGGTTTTGTTTATGACAAAGACAATGGTGAACCCATTATGTTTTGTAACGTAATTGTAGAGGGTTTAGCAATTGGTACCGCCACAGACGTAAATGGTTTTTTTAATATTAGCGATGTACCAGAGGGCAATCATAACTTATTGGTAACCTACATTGGCTACGACACTCTAAAACAAAATGTCAGTTTAAAAAATAAACAGATACTCAATCAGAAATTAGAAATTTCGACCTCATCTGTTCAAATTGAAACCGTTACAGTATCTGCAGACAGGCAAGAGATGAAAACCGAAGTAAAGGTATCTGTAACCAAAATCACTCCTAAAGATATAAGCATTATCCCATCCATTGGTGGTGAGCCAGATCTTGCTCAATATTTACAAATATTACCTGGTGTAGTTTTTACTGGCGACCAAGGTGGACAACTCTACATTAGAGGAGGCTCGCCTATTCAAAATAAAGTTTTACTCGATGGGATGATTGTATACAATCCGTTCCACTCAATTGGATTATTTTCAGTATTTGACACAGATATCATGCGAAATGCCGACGTTTATACTGGTGGCTTTGGCGCACAGTATGGTGGTAGAATTTCTTCAATCATGGACATTACAACCAGAGATGGTAATAAAAATAAATTGAGTGGAAAAGTAGCTACAAGCACATTTGGAAGTAAACTTATGCTTGAAGGACCTCTATTCAAAAAGGGTGGGAATTCGTCTTTCATCATGTCAGCAAAAACATCTTATCTGGATAAAAGCTCAAAATTACTTTACACATACATCGACACGGCAGGTTTGCCTTACAGCTACACAGACCTTTATGGTAAAATATCCTTCACTGGAAACAGCGGAAGTAAATGGAGTGTGTTTGGTTATAATTATCAAGATAAGGTCAGTTATAAGGATGTCTCTAACTTAGGTTGGAATTCTGGCGGAATTGGCAGTAACTTTATACTTGTTCCCAGTGGTAACTCAACTATAATCGAAGGAACTTTTGCATATTCTTCATACCTCATTAAGCTTGAAGAATCCCTTCTTAATCCAAGACAAAGTGGCGTCAATGGCTTCAACCTTGGACTAAACTTTACTTCATTTCAAAACGAAAATGAAATCCAATACGGTTTAGAAATTTTAGGCTATCAAACGGATTTTGATTTCACAAATGCGACGGGAATACAAATCGAGCAAAAAGAAAATTCAACAGAACTTTCTGGCTTTATCAGGTATAAAGTCAAAAAAGGAAAACTCATCTTTGACCCTGGCGTGAGGATTTATAAGTACAACTCTTTGAGAGCTACTTTTGAACCAAGACTAGGTGCTAAATTTTTAGCCAGTGATAGACTAAGGTTCAAACTCGCAGCAGGAAAATATTCTCAAAACTTAGTGAGCACCAATTCCGACCAAGATGTGGTAAACCTTTTCTACGGCTTCTTGTCAGCTCCAGACAATCTTCCAGATGAGTTTAAAGGAAAAGAAGTAGTGAATGGTCTTCAAACTGCCAACCACCTTATTCTTGGATTAGAATATGATATTTCAAATAAAATTGACTTCAACATTGAAGGTTATGTCAAAGACTTTACCCAGTTAACAAACATCAATAAAAATAAATTGACAGGCTCTGACCCCGACTTTATTGTTGAAGAGGGTTTAGCAAAAGGCGTAGACTTTGTTCTGAAATACAATGACCCAAAAATTTACTTGTGGTTAGTCTATTCTCTTGGACATATCAGTAGAAATGGTGAAGAAATTAGTTACAACCCTCACTTCGATAGACGCCATAACCTTAACCTTGTTAGCACCTATCGATTTGGCGCAGATAAAAGCTGGAGTTTTGACGCAAGATGGAACCTAGGTTCAGGATTTCCATTTACACAAACACAAGGGTTTTATCCTAACTTAGACTTTTCTGACGGGGTAGATACCGAATACATTTCAGAAACTGGAGAGCTCGGAATATTATATGCCGGATTAAACGAAGGCCGACTACCCTGGTACCATAGGCTTGATATTGCACTGAAAAAAACACACTACCTTAGCAAGTCATCGAACTTTGAATGGAACGTTGGAATTACAAACCTCTACAACAGAGAAAATATTTTCTATTTCAACAGGATAGAATATAAGAGGGTAAACCAGCTACCAATTATGCCTAGTCTTGGCATGAGTTTAAGTTTTTAAAAAAAAAATATCTTCAACTTATTTCTTCATATATTTTACTTTATTTTGCAGACGATAATTAATTAGTCCAAATACATTAATATAATCATGAGCAAATACTCTCCAACAAAGTACATATTCGTTACAGGGGGAGTTACCTCCTCACTTGGGAAAGGAATTGTCTCAGCATCACTCGGAAAACTCCTCAAAGAAAGAGGATACTCTGTAACCATTCAGAAATTAGACCCTTACATTAATGTTGACCCTGGCACCATGAACCCATACGAGCACGGCGAGTGTTTTGTGACCGATGATGGAGCTGAAACGGATTTAGATTTAGGACATTACGAACGTTTTTTATCAACCTCAACATCTCAAGCAAATAACGTTACGACTGGAAGAATTTACCAATCCGTCATTAACAAAGAACGTAGAGGCGACTATTTGGGTAAAACCGTTCAAGTAATTCCACACATTACAAACGAAATAAAAGACCACATCAAAATTCTTGGTAAAACAGGAAAATACGATATCGTAATAACCGAGATTGGCGGGACAGTTGGTGACATAGAATCTTTACCTTTTATAGAAGCCGTTAGGCAATTAAAATGGGAAATGGAATCTGATGCCATCTGTATTCACTTAACGCTAATACCTTACCTTTCTGCAGCAGGAGAATTAAAAACTAAACCGACACAAAATTCGGTCAAAAAGCTAAGAGAACTAGGGCTTCAACCGGACATTCTTGTGTGCCGAACTGAACATCATCTGAACTCTGAAATAAGACGTAAAATAGCCCTCTTTTGTAATGTTGAAAGAGATGCCGTAATAGAATCAATGGATGCTGAAAGCATCTACGATGTCCCTCTTTTAATGCAAGCTGAAAAGCTTGATCAAGTGTCACTTCGTAAACTTGGCTTAAATGACGATACAAAAGTGGCATTAAATGAATGGAATTCATTCTTACAAAAGCTAAAAAATCCTAAATCCAAAGTTAAAATTGCGGTGGTAGGAAAATATGTCGAACTTCAAGACGCTTACAAATCCATTGCAGAATCCTTTATACACAGTGGCGCTGCTAATGAATGTAAAGTAAAGGTTAGTTGGATACATTCAGAAGAAATAAATAGTGAAAATGCTTCTGAAAAGTTAAAGGACTTTCACGGCTTACTGGTTGCGCCTGGCTTCGGCGACAGGGGAATTGAAGGAAAAATAGAATCCATCAGGTACGCTAGAGAAAATAATCTACCATTTCTTGGAATTTGTCTAGGTATGCAGTGTGCAGTTATTGAATTCGCTAGAAACGTATTAAATCTAGAAAATGCACACACTACTGAAATCAATCCTGATACAAAACACCCTGTTATTGATATAATGGAGCATCAAAAAGAAATCCTCAATAAAGGCGGTACCATGCGACTTGGCGCCTATACCTGCCAATTAGAAAATGATTCTAAAGCCTTCGATTGTTATCAAAAATCAGAAATAGAAGAGCGTCATAGACACCGCTTCGAATTCAACAATGAATATAAAACTCAACTAGAAAAAAATGGAATGAGTACAACAGGAATTAATCCTGAATCTTCACTTGTTGAAATTATTGAAATTGACCAACACCCATGGTTTGTTGGTGTGCAGTTTCATCCAGAATATAAAAGTACTGTTGCAAAACCTCAACCCCTATTTGTTGGTTTTATAAAAGCAGCATTAACCTATTCCAAACAATAATTCAAATGGACAAAAATTCCTTAACAGGTGTAATTCTAATCGTACTAATTGTACTTGGCTACAACGCCCTTTTTCCACCAGTGGTAGAACCTGAAACTAATACAGAAGAAACTACAACAGTTATTCTTGAAGAAGAAAACGAAAAAGAAGAAATCGGCAATCCAAATACTAGCCTAACACTTACATCGGACACAAGCCTGATGAACAAAACCTACGAAAGAAATTTCGGAGTTTTCGCCCCATCAGCCACAGGTTCTGAAGATCAAATTACAATTGAAAATGAGAAATTATTACTCAGTATTTCGCCTAAAGGTGGAAGGATAATTTCTGCTATTCTAAAAGACTATCAAACGTCTGATTCATTGCCGCTTAATCTAATTGACCAGGATTCCTCTGCTTTTAATATCACATTTTTCTCTGAAGGTAATAGAATCATTAATACTGATGACCTATACTTTCAATCTGTAAATCAATCAAACCAATCGGTTTCGATGAGGTTAATGGCATCCAATGGCGGTTACCTTGAATACGTCTATAATCTTGAAAACAATGATTTCATGATGGATTTTCAAGTTAATGTGGTTGGCTTGGAAGATATTATTCCATCCAACAGAAATGAGCTTGAGTTAAATTGGGTCATTAACCTGCCACACACCGAAAAAAGTTTAGAAAACGAAAGGATGTACTCAACTGTTTATTACAAATATTTGAATGAAGATGTAGATTACCTTTCAGAAACTAAGGACGATGAAGAAGATTTAAGCGGTAAAGCACAATGGATAGGTTTAAAGCATCAATTTTTTAGTACTGTTTTTGTTAATAATGCCGGTTTTGAAAAGCCTACTTCAGTTAGAGCAGTTACAAACGAAGGGTCCAAAAGGTTCGTAAGAAAACTATCTGTAGAAACTTCTCTCCCTTACGGACATCAGTCTAGTGAAAGTATTCCTCTACAAATTTATTTTGGACCAAATCACTACGAAACACTTTCGGCTTACAACATGGAACTCGAAAGAATGATTCCTCTTGGATGGGGTATATTTAGATGGGTCAACAAATATGCTGTAATTCCTATTTTCAACTGGCTAGATAACAGCATTACCAACTATGGTATCATTATTCTTATAATGACATTAATCATTAAGATGGCACTTGCTCCATTTACGCTCAAAGCCTACAAATCACAGGCTAAAATGAAAGTGCTAAAGCCAGAAATAGACAAAATAAATGAGAAGTATAAGGATAAAGATCCTATGAAAGCTCAACAAGAAACAATGGCTTTCTACAAGAAAACTGGTGTAAACCCACTTGGCGGTTGTATCCCGATGCTTCTTCAAATGCCGATCCTTTTTGCTCTTTTTAGATTTTTCCCAGCGAGTATTGAACTACGTCAAAAATCGTTCTTGTGGGCCGATGACCTTTCGAGTTACGACTCTGTATTAAACTTGCCTTTCGAGATACCATTTTATGGTGACCATGTTAGTTTATTCACCTTGTTAATGACTGTTTCTACATTATTGTACACAAGAATGAATAGTCAGATGAGTGGTCCGCAAATGGCACAAATGAAATGGATGATGTACCTAATGCCTATTATGTTCTTAGGCTTCTTTAACAACTACGCCTCTGGATTGAGTTACTATTATTTCTTAGCTAACATGGTGACGTTCGGACAGCAATTTGTTATGAGAAAATACTTCATTGACGAGGCAGCCATTCTTGCTCAGCTAGAAAATAACAAGAAGAAACCAGTGAAGAAGTCTAAATTTCAGAAGAGATTAGAAGACATGGCCAAAAGACAACAGGAAGCCGCAGCTAAACGAAAAAAGTAAGGCTACTTTAAGAGCTTAAAAAAGAGCTGCATTGACTTACGTTTATCATCGTCAAGATGATAATTTATAACCTTTGTGAGGTAATTTGTCTTATCAATTTTAGTATCAAATAAATGGCTTTTACTTTTTATAGCTTCTTCTAAATTATCAATACCAAACGCTAAAGCATTACTGAATGACAGTTCTTTTTCTTCATTCAAAGGGCTATTGCTTACCCAACATGCAAACACAAATGGTAAAGAGGTATATTTTTTCCATTCACCACATAAGTCGTAGATGTGGTCATAAGAATCGCGATAGGCATTTGCCCTATCACCAATGATTACTCCAGCCGTTCGACCTCCTATTTTTTCTTCAAAGTTATGTTCACTATCGATAAATTTAGGCGTTATTTTCCAATACTCTCTGCATAATATTTGCACCAAAGCATTCGACGTTTTCGAATGGTAATCTAAGTAAATAGTATCTATTTCATCTAACGGACAGTCGCTAAACAAACATACTGTCTGAACAGGGCCGTCACAAGAGATGCAAAATGAACTAATAATTTTAGAATAGTCCATTTCGGGAATAACGGCAACAGGCACAAGAGCTATATCCACTTCTTTTTTCAAAAGTTTAGACGCACATTCCGATGGAATAGCAGTAGAAAGGTGAATATCCAATGTGCTATTTTCTAAGCCATATACAAATGGAATACTATTAAGGTAAGATACTGAACAGACTTTCAAAATAAGGCGTTATGATTAAAAAAAATTTATAAATAAGGTAAACACAAACTACAAGCTTGAGGACTAAGCCTCCAATAAAACCAATGAGTGCACCAGAAGCAATCTTTAAGACTTTAAACATATCGTCTTTCTCATACATGTAGGCACCAATAAATGCTCCAGCAAACGGGCCAATAATAAACCCTAATGGTATAGGAACTAATATTCCTACAAATAAACCAATCATTGTTCCATTAATGGCTTTTTTAGTACCTCCAAATTTTTTAACACCATAGACCTGAAGCCAAAAATCAGCTACGGTTACAGCAATGACAATTCCGGCCCATTGTACTAGAAAAGAATCTTCAAATTTGTAATCCGTAAAAATTGAGACCAAAAGCAAAGCAGCATAAGCTAATGGAGGGCCAGGAATAACAGGAATAAAGCAACCTAAAATACCTAACAACAAAAGAACAATACAAATAATTATGATTATTGTTGTCATGCTGCAAAAATATTAAAGGTTTTTTGATTAAAGATTTCAAATTCAGTAATTATTTCACTAAAATTGTTGTGTAATCATATATTTAAAATAATGAAAAAGTCAATTACTATTTTATCACTTCTCTTTTGTACTTCCTTATTGCATGCTCAATTTTCATTTACTGATGATTTTGAATCATATGCTGTAGGCGATTATATTGGTGAAACCAATGCTACATGGACTACATGGTCTGGAGCAACTGGAGGCAATGAAGATGCTCAAACAACTACTGATAATGCAAGCAGTGGCACTCAATCTATTTATTTTTCATCATCTTCATCAACTGGTGGACCTCAGGATGTTGTTCTTCCTTTTGGCGAAGTCTTTGACGAAGGTGACTTTGAATTTTCATCAATGTTTTTCGTTGATGGAGGAGCGTATTTTAACTTTCAGGCCGAAACAACTATCGGAAATACTTGGGCGTTAGATTGCAACATGAACAACGACGGTTCAATTGTTTTCTCAACGGGTGGTGGGGCAACCACATTCATATCCTCAACCTACCCAAGTGGGGAATGGTTTAAACTAGACATAACCATCAACCTAACTCTCAACCAATGGGAAGTGTTTATTAATGACAATTCAATTGGTTCATTTTCTAATACAATTAATAAAGTTGCCTCCTTAGATATATTTCCACTTAATGGTCATTCTTTTTATGTTGATGATATTATGGTTTCACATCAACCTTTCGTTCCAGTTGGAATAAATGCTTTTTTAACAGACTTAACTATACCAACATATGTTCAAATTCCTGCAATTGTAGATATTGAAGGAAGTATTATAAACTATGGCGCTGAAACAATTACTTCTATGGATATCGTTTGGACCGACGGCACAGATTCATACACTTATAATGTTAATGGCGTATCAATAGAAACTTTAGATAGCTATGATTTTACTCATCCTGATCAATTATCAATGGCTACATTAGATACTGCAAATATTACCGTAAGTATTGAAAATGTAAATGGTGGTAATGATGTTGACACTTCAAATAATTCAATGGATTTCAGCATTATAAGTGTTGAATACGTTACCCAAAGAATTCCGTTATTTGAACATTTCACAAGTAATACCTGTGGGCCTTGCGCAAGCTTCAACCCAGGTTTTCAAACTCTGTTGGACGCAAATAATGTAAACGATTTAACGAATGCAAAAGTAAGTGCTATAAAGTATCAAGTAAATTGGCCAGGTAGTGCTGATCAGTCCTTTAATTCAGATGTTTCTACTAGAACAACCTACTACAATGTTGGAGGTGTGCCTTCAGCACATATCGATGGTGCCTCTACCGCTAGCTCTCAAGAAGAAATTGACCAACATGCTGCAGTACCTTCTTTTATCAAAATTGAAGGAACAGCAGTGGCAACTGAAGGAGTAGATTTAGATGTTGAAATTACCGTAACCGCATATGAAGACTATCCAAATACGACCATTCATATTGCAATAGTTGAAGATGAATATACAAATACAGCAGGTACTAATGGAGAAAGTGAATTTTTCCAAGTGTTGAGAAAAATGTTACCTGATGCCAATGGAACTGCTGCAAACTTGAGTAACAGTAATGCTGTGACTGTAAATGAATCTGCTTCTTTTGAAACAGGTGACGTTACCGCTAACTCCTTCAGACTCTGGGAAGGCTTACATAATTGCAGGGTAATTGTTTTTGTTCAAGATGAGAATACTAAGCAGGTCTTACATTCAGAACTTATTGAAATCACTGGAAGCTTTGTAAATGTACCTTCTTGGGAAGACCTAGATATTCAACTAATGCCAAACCCTGCTAAAGAAAATTTATCTATTTCTTTAAATCCAAAATCTCAAAACCTTCATGTGACTATTCTATCAATGACCGGTCAGAAAGTTCAAGAAACAAATTATGGGGTTTTAGATGGCGAACAGCTTCTGTCTTTAGATGTTAGCGACTTCCCAACGGGATTCTATACACTAAAAGTTCAGCTAGATGATAAGACCTCAATTCATAGGTTTATCAAACAATAACCCTTCTAAAAAACTAATTTATAAACAGCCTAACTAAAGTTGGGCTGTTTTTTATTGGCTAAATTCAAAAAGTGTAAATTTGCAACGTTCAATTTTAATACCATAATAAATGTCATTATCTGCTTTAACTGCAATTTCTCCAATAGATGGTCGATATCATAATAAAGCTGACGAGCTGAGTGCCTATTACTCGGAAGCAGCACTCATAAAATACCGACTCAGAATAGAGGTAGAATACTTCATTTCATTATGTGAACTACCTCTTCCTCAACTTGAAAATTTTGACACTGATTTATTTGGTGCACTCAGAGATATCTATTTGAAATTTGACAATAAGGATGCTCAGAAAATTAAAGACATTGAAAACGTCACAAATCATGATGTTAAAGCTGTTGAATACTTTATTAAAGAACAATTTGACAAACTCAACATAAGCCAATACAAAGAGTTTATTCATTTTGCTTTGACTTCGCAAGACATAAACAATACCGCTACGCCACTTCTTATTAAAGAGTCCGTAGAAGATATATATATCCCTAGCTATATGGAATTGCTAGACAAGCTCATTAGTTTAAAAAATGAATGGGCATCAATACCATTATTAGCGCGTACGCATGGTCAAGCGGCTTCGCCTACTCTTCTTGGTAAAGAAATAATGGTGTTTATTGAACGTCTTGAGCGACAAATAGGCTTATTAAATATGGTTCCATTCTCCGCAAAATTTGGTGGTGCAACAGGGAACTTTAATGCCCATCATATCGCCTATCCAGAAATTGATTGGGTTTCATTTTCAAACGAATTTGTAGACAATACCTTGGGCTTAGACCGTTCTCAAGTTACGACTCAAATTGAGCATTATGACAATCTTGCTGCTCTGTTCGACAACCTTAAAAGAATCAATACCATTCTAATTGATTTAAGCCGAGACGTATGGACTTACATTTCAATGAATTACTTTAAGCAGAAGATAAAGGAAGGCGAGGTTGGTTCTTCAGCCATGCCGCATAAGGTAAATCCTATTGATTTTGAAAATGCCGAAGGTAACCTAGGAATAGCTAATGCTATTTTCGAGCACTTATCGTCAAAACTACCCGTCTCACGTTTGCAAAGAGACTTAACGGATTCTACTGTTTTAAGAAACGTTGGCGTACCAATGGCGCATACTTTACTAGGATTTAAATCGATTCTTAAAGGCTTGAACAAATTAATTTTAAACGAATCTGCCATTCATGCTGACTTAGACGATAACTGGGCAGTTGTTGCTGAAGCAATACAAACTATTCTAAGGAAAGAAGGCTATCCGAAACCTTATGAAGCACTAAAGGAGCTAACCCGAACCAATGGCGTAATTGAGCAACGCACGCTAGCAGTGTTTATTGATGGTTTGAATATTAGCGATGAACTCAAAGTTTATTTAAAAGGCATTACACCCTTTAACTATACGGGAATAGAAAAGCTTTAATTGACTTTGTATTTGTTAAGATAGTCTCTCCAATTCCAAATAAAATTACTCATTAAATCTGTTAATTCTTGTAAGAATACTGGGTTGGCTTCGTTTTTATTTTTGAGTAAATCTCCCTGAAATTCATTAAGGTTATATTTTACAAATATTGATTTTGCCATGGCTTTTTCTGTGGTAATATCCTCTGTGTATTGTTCCTTAAAAAACTCTTCATAATCAATAAACATATCGCGAACAATATCTTCCTCCATATCAAAGTAGCCAATCAATTCATTTAAACTAGCATGGTGTAAGCGTTGAACAACATCTTCATCAAAATATTCTGATAATGAATGGTTATTGGCGGCAAATACGATCATAAGAAACCAATTTGTATCTTCTAATTTTAGATTGGGAGATTCTTCGAATTTTCGATTATCGTTGACAAATTCTATAATTTCAGAAAAGCCCAATTCAATTACTTCAAATAAGGTTTTAGTATAAACTACTGCCAATTCCTCGACTGTTACTTTCTCTTTCTTGTTAAAGCCAAATATTTTCAACATATATTGCTAAGTTAAACTAAAATTATTTTTAACTATTTCTAGCACTTCATCACCGATAGATAAACAAGCTGTTGCAGCTGGCGAAGGCGCGTTCAAAACGTGTATACTATTTCCTTTGCATTCTATTTTGAAATCATCAAAAACATCTCCACCGGCACCCAAAGCCATAGCTCTTACTCCGCTTCGTCCTTCAACAATATCATCCATCTCCAACGAAGGTATTAATCTATTTAATTCTTTCAAAAATAATTTCTTAGAAAATGCTCTTTTATATTCTTTGAGTCCAAATCTCCAATGTTTCAAAAACAATTTCCAAGTGCCTTTATAAAGTAAAGCCTCAAAAGTATCTTTCAAATCAAAATCAGTTTTACCATATCCTTCTCTCTTAAAAGTAAATACAGCATTTGGCCCACATTCAATTGTACCATCTACCATTCTGGTAAAGTGCACCCCTAAAAACGGAAATTCTGGATTTGGAACAGGATAAATCAAATTTTTCACTTTTGATTTTCCCTTTTCTGAAAGGTCGTAATAATCGCCTCTAAAGCCAACAATTCTCACATCGGATTCAACCTTATCTTTTTGCGCCATTCTATCGGAAAACAATCCAGCACAAAAGACTTTTTTTCTAACATGAAAAGTCCCTTTTGAAGTATGAATGGAATCGTCATCAAATGATTGAACTTCACAAGAGGTAACGATTTGACTATTTGGGTTAACTTCAGTGATGAGTTGTGCCAATTTATTGGTTACCCCCACAAAATCTATTATGCCCGATTCTGGAACCCACAATGCCGCTACACCTTCTACATGAGGCTCAATTTCTTTCAGTCTTTCTTTGGAAATCTTTTCTAAACCAATGAGGCCGTTAGCTTTTCCTGTTTCAAAAATTCCATCCAGTCTTTCTAATTCTTCATCGTTTACCGCAACAACGACCTTTCCACAAACATCGTGTTTAATATTGTGTTCTTTTGCAAATTGAACCAATTGCTTTCGGCCGTTAACGCAGTTTTTGGCTCGAAAAGATCCTGGTCTATAATATAATCCAGAGTGGATAACGCCAGAATTTCGCCCCGTTTGATGAGCGGCTAAAAGGTCTTCTTTTTCGGTTACGATTAAATTTAATTGCGGATATTCTTTCTGAATTTTATAAGCACATGAAAGTCCTACAATTCCTCCACCGATTATGGCTATATCAAATTTTGAAGAGTTGTTTACCATTGAAATACTCGTGAAATATTAAATCCGAAATATATATCGCCTTCCAATATATCACCTGTGGTTTGGGTTAAAAAGGTATGTTCATTCATTCCTCTTGAATTACTTAAATGCAAAGAAAAAACATGCCCTCCAGTTTCAATATCAAAACCGACTGACAACATATTTTTATGCACCTCTACCATATCGCTCAAAGCATAAAAGTATTCAGCATTGACTGTTACTCTTTTAGAAAGTTTATACCGCCCACCTAAACCAAAAAATAAGGGGTCAGCAGAAGTCCCTGATTCAAATGTATTCAAGTGAATGTGTGTTGGAAGAATTAGAGCAGAAAATTTGGAGCTAAATTTCCGCGCTACAATTAATTGATTAGCAAAGGAAATCTGATTTAGAAAATCATAATCTGTTTGTTGCCGCAAGAATTCAGAAGGATGGGCTACAAACACTGCTGAAAAAACGGAAACAACAACTGGTGACTTATCGGTTTGATTCAGCAACTTACCTTTTACAGAGACATCGTATTGTTTGTTTGTTGAGCTACGACCAACGCTAACTGCAATGCGGTCAGAAATACCATAATCTAAACCCATTCTGACTTGAGAATTATCAATGCCCCAAAGGTTATAAAAACCTGAGTTAAGAGTACCAAAACGGTGCTGAATTAAAAACTTAAATTCTCCTTTTGACGACTGTTTTGTCGACTGCGCATTTACTACTCTACTGTCCTTAAAAATTGAGTTAACAATTTTCGGACCATCAGATTCCTCGTTCAAAAGGCTCAACAAGTCTTGCCCAAAAGAAAGTTGGGCAGTTGTTACTAGTAATATTAGTAGTAATTTATTCATTTGATTTTTTTTGAAGAGACATTTCAATGTTGACATTAATTACCTCAGCAATTTTATACAACATGATTTTGGGAATATCAATTTTATGATCTTCTAAAGCTATATCAAAAGTCGATTTAAGGTTTAGTGTATTGTTTATTAATTGAACAGATGAAGTCAAACTCACTTGACGCTTAATTCCATGCACAAGCAATTCGCCATTAACATTAATAGCTTGTTCTTTTGATAAGTCTAAGGATGAAAAATCAGCAATTTCACCTACAAAAGTAGAAACTGGGTACTTGTCACTTTCCATATAACTTTCGTTAAAATGTTCTTGCATAAGTGAGTTGGGAAAAACAAAATCTTCAATTTTAATTTGAAACGCAAAACTACCACTTTGAGCGTCAATTACTCCAGCAGCATTTTTATTTACAGCTTGGATATCTTCAATGGGAGTTGCCGAAAAGAAACTCACTACACCCTCTTTACCTATGTATTGCTGTGCAAAAATATGGGTAGAAAAAAGAAAACAAACTAAGATTAAACGCATTAAACAAAGATACTAAATCTCTCGGCTTTTAAACTTTTTTCAAAAAAAGGTATCCACAAGTAAATAACAAAATTACAATGACTAAGCCGGCCTGTTGTGTGTTAAAAAGTGAGGTTGCAAAGCCAAACAATAATGGACCAATAAAAGCAGTTGCTTTGCCCGAAAAGGCATAAAAACCGAAAAATTCATTCCTATTTTTTTCTGGTGTAATACGTGACATCAAGGCACGACTAGACGATTGATTAGGGCCAGAAAAAATACCAATAAATACCGCTGCGACCCAAAACAAAAATTTTGAATTAAACCAATCTGGAATGGCTTCTCCTCCAAAAATAAGTTCCATTAATCCTGGTAACTCTGGGGATAATATAGCAATGACACAAGCCAGCATCAAGAACTTAATGCTCCATTTTACTACTTTCTTGCTGCCATTGATATCGTCGAAGTAGCCAAAGATAAATGCTCCAAGCCCTGCCAATACGTTCAGAACTATCCCTAAAATCATGATTTCTTCAAAAGAAAATCCAACCGTTGTTGAAGCGTAAATTCCTCCAAATGCAAATACAGTTACTAAGGCATCGTTATAAAACAATCGAGATATAAGAAAACTATAAATGGTTTTATGCTCTTTAACTTCTAGAAATGTTTGTTTTAACTGGCCATAGGCTTGCGTTACAATTGTTTTTAAATCTATCCCCTTTCTTCTTTTTACTTCCTTTACTCCAAACAGTAATGGAACACTGAAAATGAAAAACCATAATGCGACTAGTAAATTAGTGGCTCGAATATTTTCACCGTCATCAACACTAAAACCAAAGATAGGCGCATCGGTCTGTACCAATAAAACAAGCGATAAAGCCAAAGCCAGTAGACCACCTAAGTAACCCAAGCCCCAAGCCAATCCAGATGTTTTTCCTATTCTATCTTCTGATGCTATTTGTGGCAAATAAGCATTGCAAAAAACAGTGCCTATTTCAAAACTGATATTGGCAATGACAAACACTAATAGGGCGTAAATAACTTGTCCTTCTGTGGGAAAAAATAGCAAGGCCGTAGTTATGACACAAAAAAGAGTTGAAATAATCATTATTCTTTTTCTGAATCCAAAATTATCCGCTATGGCGCCTAGAAAAGGTGAGCTTATTGCAACTATTACAGCTGTAAGTGATATTGCCCACGACCACCATTGAGTGCCTTCAATTTCCGAAGGAGCAATTGATGAAATAAAATAAGTTCCATATACAAATGTGACTACCAAAGTCGTAAAGGCAGAATTGGCAAAATCGTATAATGCCCACGACCATATAGTTCTTGTGTTATCTTTTTTCAACATGAAATCGAATGTACAACTAAAAATGGAATATTAATTCTACAATTATCAATTTCAATCCACTGAAAAACATACTTTTGCGCACTTAATTAAAACAAATTTCCATTGAGCAAGTTTAAATTTATTGACAAAACAAACGGAAGTATTAAAGACGATATTCTATCTGGACTTACCGTAGCCTTAGCCCTAGTTCCCGAAGCAGTAGCCTTTGCTTTTGTAGCTGGGATTTCACCTATTGTTGGTCTGTATGGTGCTTTTATGATGGGTTTAATTACCTCTATTTTTGGTGGCAGACCTGGCATGATTTCAGGCGCAACCGGTGCTTTAGCCGTGGTTATGGTTCATTTAGTAAGTGAAGGAAATACTCTTGGCGGTAATAGCAGTGCAGGCCTACAATACCTATTTGCCACGCTAATTTTAGCAGGTATATTTCAAATGTCTGCTGGTGCTTTTAGGCTTGGTAAATTTGTAAGAATGATTCCACATTCTGTGATGATGGGTTTTGTAAACGGTTTAGCGATAGTTATTTTTATCTCGCAGCTTGGAATGTTTAAATCTAATGGAGAATGGCTTAGTGGAGCATCCATGAATATTATGTTAGCACTAGTAGTTTTGACCATGGCTATCATGTACTTTCTTCCCAAATTAACTAAGAAAGTACCCGCTGCTCTGACTGCTATTTTGGTAGTATCCATAATTGTCATTTTTGGTGGCTTAGAAACAGAAACTGTTAAATCGTTCATCATCTCTAATGGTGGTGAAGGGATAAAAGCTGGCTTACCTACTTTCAATGTGCCAATGATTACATTGAGCTGGGAAACGCTTCAATTCATCACACCTTACGCCCTAATATTGGCTGCCATTGGCCTCATAGAGTCGTTGATGACCTTGAACTTGATTGATGAGCTAACCGACTCTCACGGGCATGGAAACAGGGAATGCGTTGCTCAAGGAGCCGCTAATTTTGTAAACGGTTTCTTTGGAGGCATGGGCGGTTGTGCTATGATTGGACAAAGCATAATCAATATAAAATCTGGTGGTAGAGGCCGATTATCGGGTATTACTGCCGCACTGGCCTTATTGGGTTTTATACTGTTTGGCTCAGAATACATTGAAATGGTTCCTATTGCTGCTCTAGTGGGAGTTATGTTTATGGTAGTAATTGGCACTTTTGCCTGGAGCAGTTTTAAGGTTTGGAACAAAGTACCTGTTAGTGATGTATTTGTGATTTTACTGGTTACAGTAATGACCGTTATTTTTGACCTTGCTATAGCCGTTATTGCAGGTGTTATTGTGTCATCACTAGTATTTTCATGGGAAAATGCCAAGCGCATTAGAGCAAGAAAACATACCGATGAGCATGGTGTAAAGCACTACGAAATTTATGGCCCTTTATTCTTTGGCTCTATTGAGTTGTTTCAAAGTAAGTTTGATGTGAGCAAGGACCCAAAGGAAGTGATAATAGATTTTAAAGAGTCCAAAATTACGGACCAATCTGCTATTGAATGTATAAATAAACTCACTGAGAAATACTTAAAAAACGGAAAAAGCGTGCACCTAAGACACCTTTCCAAAGACTGTATAGCACTCATTAAAAGAGCAGATAAAATCTGTGATGTAAATGTTTTGGAAGACCCCGATTATTTTGTGGCTATTGACAATTACAGAAGATTATTAATTGAAAAAGAAAAAGGAGCTTAAAAAAGCTCCTTTTTTCTTTATTCAAAATATGCTAATTTTTTTAGTCTATTATTATTCGGCTTCTATAAATTTTATTTTCCGATTTAATTGAGATAAAATAAAGCCCTCTTTCAGTAGCATTCAAATCCACTGTAGTCACACTATCTTTTATCTTTTGAGAATGAACGACTTGACCAACAGCATTGAAAATGTTTAGTGTCGCTCCATCGAAATAGTCTTCCATTTCAATTTTAAACTCACCACGACTTGGATTTGGATACACTTTAACTGAAGTGAAGCTATTTAACTCATCAATCGAAATAGTAGAATCCGATGAGGTTGTATCTAATGATGTAACCTCAATACAGTCAGTGGTTTTAGTACAATTTAGCATACTAATAATACAAGCGTATTCGCCCAATTCAGTAGCAACAAAATTGGGTGAATTTTCCCCTTCAATAACGCTACCATCTAAACAATTTATCCAAGTATATTCAGCCGCAGGATCAGTTTCATTGGATGATACAAAAATATTATTATCTAAGTCTAGGGTTAAATCAATGTACAACACCGACAATACAGTTTGTACAATACTATCACATCCTAAGACATTAGGAATGGTATCAAAGTAAATTCCCGATTCAGTAAGTAAATTTCCTGATACAGAAACAAAGGTGTCACATTCAACAATTTGAACAGAATCTACTGAAAAAGAATTTACTTGTAAATCTATAACATAGACTGTATCACAAGCTTGTGAAACAATTGTATCTGTGTGCACACCAGTTGTAGTATATTCATTCCCCAATGGAGAAACATAACTGTCACAAACTGTATCGCTTATGTTTATATACTCAGTACATTTGTTGATTACAAAGTCGTCTACATACACATTTATGTCATTATTGTATACTTGTGATTCGGCATAAAAAGCAAAAGCAACTTGCCCCGTATAAGCTCCTAAGTCAATGACTATATGCTCGTCAACTCCAAGTGCATGAGATGAGTTCCATTCTTGTAAAATATTAGTTGATAACCAAGTAGCTCCACCATCAGTAGAAATCATAAATATAAATCGATCATCAATACCAAAGAACGCAGGGTTTGAGTTATAAAAACTCGTTAAACCTAATCTGAACTCTGCCTGATAATTTGTTAATGGTGTTCCTAGATCAAAGGTGTTGGTAATTAGCCAATCTTCTACATTTCCCCCATAAATATTAACTCTTGCTGAACCAGTTGTTCCAACGTTTCCAAAGCCATCTGCTGTCCAAACTGAAGAAGAAGCATTTGCAAATTGATTTGTATCCGAAAGAAGCCCATTAGCTTCCTTCCAGCACTCAGGAAGATAGGTGTTAAACATTTCAACTTCAGAAGGAACGCTTATGACTTCACATAAAGTTTGAAATGAATATGGACCTCTCCAACCGCTTGAATCAGAGCCTGAACATAATACGCTTACATAAAATTCATAGCTTGTATTTGGCAACAATGAGTCAACCATAACACTGTCAGAACTGAATTGCTGAACAGTTGCAGAATCAATATCAAACCCATCTTCGCCAACCACTAGAAAATAGATAGAATCGTTGGGGTTTCCTACCCAAGTTAAAACTGCTGATGAATCTGTGATTAACAGTGCATCTAAATCCGTTGGGTCTGGACAAGGAGGTATTTCTTTAACTGAAAAGTTATCTATATGCAAATCAATATCATTGTTTGCTGTGGGTGAGTAGGCATAGAATCCTATTTTAACAAGACCTGTATAAGCCGATAAATCGTAAACTAATACTTCTCCAGTATTAGAAAAGGTCATCCCAGAAGACCACGATTCCAAAATATTATCCGAACTCCAAGTCAGGCCATTATCTAAAGAAATAACTACCGCAAATTGGTCATCGCTACCAAAAGAATTAGGGGTTGAATAGTAATAAGAAGTTAGCGCAATATCAAATTCTAGCATGTAAGATGATGAACCATCTCCCAAATCAATGCTTGGTGAAAATAACCAGTCATATACATCTGAATACATATTAATTTTTGTGGCTGAACTCTGTCCTGAAGCATTACCAAATGTAGAACCGCTCCAACCAAATGTAGTAGTACTAAATACTGTTGAGTCAGATATTACTCCTTTTCTTTCTTCCCAACAATTTGGTATGAAACTGTCAAATGCTTCTAAATAATCTGGTGTTTCATAACTACATAAAGTAGTAAAGTTAACCGAGACAAAAATAGAGGAATCACCAGAACCACAGACCTTTTGTACATTTATTGTGTAATCTGTAGATGCATCAAGTGTATCAATATAGATTTGTGTAGTATTGGTTAAAGTATCTATTGAAGTGGAATTGGCAGATTCGAGTTCCACCAAATAAGTAGAAGTACTATCTCCTTCCCATTCCGCAAACACAGAATAATAGGTTAAACTATCCGCCGTTAAATTTTGAGGTGCTACACAAGCTTGGACAATACCTTGAAAGGTTACTGTTGGAAAATTTGAACTAATTGTTCCATTAGGTGGACTGGAAGGGTCTTGATTATTGGAATCGTTGATATGATAAATAGAAATTGAATCAGATTGTGAGCCAAAAAAGTGATACCCATAAGATCCATAACCTGGGGCATTTTCTTCAACCGCTATTACAATATTGTCAACTCCATTATAGCTAAATGGTGTATCAAATTGGATATGAACCGAGTCACCTACAACATAAACCGTACCATAGTTAACGGTATCTAAAGTTGTAATATCCACCCAAGAGCTAGTAGTAGAAAAATTAGATTGGGAAGTATGCCCTATATACACGCCCCAATTGTCTGATACAGACAAATTGATTGATGAAGTAGCGCGATAAGTAATTCCTGTAATGTCACCAGAAGCACCAATAGAAGATGCTGGATAAATACTTTGAGAATAAGTATATCCATAATAAGGGTAAACTGGTAAGATTGGGACTGTCGAAGTCTGTTCTCCGACAGTAACCTGTGAGAACGATGACTGTGCTAACATTAAAAGTAATGCTAGCAATAAATAAAGTTTTTTCATTTTTAAAGAGTATTAGTTAGACATTCCTTAAACCTAAGGAAAATCAACTTCAAAGTCAAATAAGGGTCTACCCCCCCCCCGATTTTGACGAAACCGAAAAATGAACGATGAGCAGGTATTTTCAGCCGACAAGTCAGGCGTAATCAAAAAATACTGGCTCAAAAAAAACAGGCAAGAACACTCAAAAAAAGGCGAAAAACGTCAGATTTTAAAAATTTTTCGAAAAAATCATGCGTTTTGTTGACGAATCAAATTCAAAGCCGAACCGGCTTTAAACCAATCAATTTGCTGGGCATTGTAAGTATGGTTCAATTTTATGTGGTCAGTTGTTCCATCGCTGTGCTTAACTTCCAGGGTCAACGGTTTTTGAGGGGCAAATTCAGCTAGGTCAACAAAGTTGAAGGTATCGTCTTCACGAATTAAATCATAATCGCTTTCGTTATCAAAGGTCAATCCTAACATTCCTTGCTTCTTGAGGTTTGTTTCATGAATTCGAGCAAAGGACTTTACTATCACAGCTCTTACGCCTAAATGACGCGGCTCCATTGCGGCATGCTCTCTAGAAGAACCTTCACCGTAATTATGATCACCAACAACGATTGTGTCAACGCCTGCAGCTTTGTAGGCGCGTGCAACATTTGGCACTTCGTCTTTACTTCCGTCTAACTGATTTACTACGCTATTTGTTGCACCACCAAAAGCATTTACTGCTCCAATCAAACAGTTGTTGGAAATATTATCCAGATGCCCTCTAAAACGTAGCCAAGGACCCGCCATTGAGATATGGTCAGTTGTGCATTTGCCTTGCGCTTTTATCAATAACTTAGCATCCGTTATGTTTTTGCCATCCCATGCTTCAAATGGGGTAAGCAACTGCAATCGGTTTGAATCTGATTTTACCACTACATCTACTCCACTTCCATCTTCTGCAGGAGCTTGATATCCGTTGTCTTCAACGTCAAATCCCTTTTCTGGCAATTCATAGCCTGAAGGCTCTGACAGTTTTACAGATTCGCCTTTACTATTCGTAAGGCTATCAGAAATTGGGTTGAAATCTAATCGACCTGAGATAGCTATGGCTGCTACCATTTCTGGAGAAGCTACAAAGGCGTGAGTATTTGGGTTTCCATCGGCACGTTTTGCAAAGTTTCTATTAAAAGAGTGAACGATAGAGTTTTTCTCTTGTTTTTCAGCACCTTCTCTGTCCCACTGACCTATACACGGACCACAAGCATTTGTAAAAATTCGAGTAGATTCAAATTTATTGAAGCTGTCTATTAGTCCGTCTCTTTCGGCGGTGTATCGTACTTGCTCCGAACCAGGGTTGATGCCTAATGTTGCTTTTGGCTCTAAGCCTTTTGCAACAGCGTCTTCAACAATAGATGCTGCTCGAGTTAAATCTTCATAGGAAGAATTCGTACAAGACCCTATCAATGCCCACTCAATATCTAAAGGCCAATCGTTGGCTCTCGCTTTTTCTTTCATTTCTGAAACTGGAGTTGCTAAATCTGGGGTAAAAGGTCCATTTAGGTGAGGTGTCAATTCTGAAAGGTTAATTTCAATGACTTGATCAAAATAGTGCTCTGGATTAGCATACACTTC
>CBFIDK010000015.1:0-31640 GCA_965661345.1 Flavobacteriales bacterium
GGGTGGCGTCAATACTCGAATATTCGTATTGGTTTGGGTTTTTTTCAAGGATGAAATTTTTGAAAGCGAAAGTGTTGTCGTAATTCAATTTGTCCTGGGCTTGTGGGTCGGCGCCATCGCCGTCAAACATGTGTTCGCAAATGTCAACCTCTTGGGCAGCTAGGGCAATATCGTAAGTGTCAGTTGCCGAACACATGGCAAAGAGGAAACCGCCACCAGCAGTAAATTCCCTAATTTTTAGGGCAACGGCTAGCTTAGCGTCCGAGACTTTAGTAAAGCCTAGTTTTTGAGCCGATTCTTCAAAATCTTGTTTTTGCTTTCGGTACCATTCGGCATTTTTGTAAGCGGAATAAAATTTACCGTATTGTCCTGTAAAATCTTCATGGTGAAGGTGTAACCAATCGTAAAGGGGTAGAGAACCGTTAATGACTTCTTCATCGTACACTAAATCGTAGGGTATTTCGGCATAGGTAAGGGCTAGAGTCACGGCATCGTCCCAAGGCAATTTGCTTTTAGGGGAATAAACGGCTATGCGAGGTACTTTTTCCAATTTCACTACATCTTGGTTGACTTCTGGACTAGCGATTTGAGTCAGTATTTGAGTAGCCTGCACATCTGCAATTACTTCATAGGATACACCTCTTATTTTACATTCTTTCTCAAAGGCAATTTGGTATTTCAAAAGAAAACTACCACCTCTATAATTCAGTAACCAATCTACGGTCTGTTCATTTTCCAAAGTCCAATAGGCAATTCCGTATGCTTTCAGATGGTTGGCTTGAGCCTCGTCCATAGGAATGAGCAAATAGGAGGCGAGGGCATTAAGTTGTCCAATACTAAATAAAAAAAGTAAAAGGTATCTGTACATTTTAGAAAGGCGCATCGTTATTCATACTAGATGGTAATACATCATCATTGCTGAATCCGAAGGCATCCAAATCGGTAAATTTAGCTAAGTGAGAAATGAACCTAAGCCTAATATTTTCTAAAGAACCGTTTCGGTGTTTGGCAATAATAATTTCGCCTTGACCTTGACAATCGGGATCTTGGCCTGGCGATGTATCGGGCCATTCTGTAAATCCGTAATAGTCTGGCCTATAAATGAAACATACAATATCGGCATCTTGCTCAATAGCACCCGATTCCCTAAGGTCGGATAGCATTGGGCGTTTGTCACCACCCCGTGTTTCTACCGCTCTACTCAGCTGGGAAAGGGCGATGATAGGAATGTTTAATTCTTTGGCGATACTTTTCAAAGACCGTGAAATGGTACTAATTTCTTGTTCTCTATTTCCGCTCTTATTGGAATTACCGGCGTGCATTAATTGTAAATAGTCAATAATTACCATCTCTACACCATTATTTCGCACTAGTCTTCTGCATTTTGCCCTAAGCTCAAAGACCGTTAAGGCAGGCGTATCGTCAATGAATAATGGAGCTTCCGATAAAGAGGTTATCTGTTGGTTTAATTGAATCCATTCGTGGTCTTCCAAATTTCCCTTTCGTAGTTTTTCAGCAGGGATACCCGATTCACTAGAAATTAGACGGTTTACCAATTGAACGGATGACATTTCCAGAGAAAATACTGCTACGGGCTTCTTGAATTGAACGGCTGTATTTCGTGCCATTGACAGTACGAAAGCTGTTTTTCCCATACCAGGTCGAGCCGCCAAAATTACCAAGTCGGACTTTTGCCAACCCGAAGTAACTCTATCGAGGTCAGAAAAGCCTGAAGGCACACCGCTAAGTCCGTCTTCTTTATTTTTTATCTCTTCAATTTGTTCTAGGGCCTGACGTATAAGCGTACTCATCTTATCGTAATTCTTTCGGATATTTCCTTCGGAAATTTCAAACAAGCCTTGCTCGGCAGCATTTAGTAAATCAAAGACATCAGTAGTGTCGTCGTAAGCATCTTTTATGGTGGTAGATGAAATACGAATAAGCTCACGTTGAATGAATTTCTGAGCTATAATTCGGGCATGTGTTTCAATGTTTGCTGCCGAAGCGACACGTTCTGTTAATTTTGAGACAAAAGCAGCGCCACCAACATCCCTTAACTCGCCTTTTTGTTTCAGTAAATTGGTCACGGTAAGAATATCAACGGGTTGGGTGCTGTTGAATAAATCTTCAATAGCAGAAAAGACCTTTTGATGCTCAGTTTGGTAAAAACTTTCTGGTTTTAATAATTCAATGGAATTCGATAAAGCGTCATTGTCAATCATTAGCGCGCCAAGCACCGCTTGCTCGAGTTCTAAGGCCTGAGGAGGTAATTTCCCATCAGGGGAACTTAATACTTTTGGTTTACTTACTGTCTTTTTTGCTTTCTTCTTTTCCATATTCTAACACTACTCCTTAAACACTCCCATGTTTCCAAATTTCTCTATTCGTTCACTAATACGCACTTCGGCAGTTTTGCTTTCCAATTCTTTTGTGAATTCAAGAATGGACTTTTTTACTTCTTCACACATAAATTCAGTGTCTCTATGAGCACCTCCAAGAGGTTCACCAATAATTCCGTCAATCAAGCCGTTTTTCAGCATATCGTGTGAAGTCAACTTCAAGGCGTTGGCGGCTTGTTCTTTATAATCCCAACTTCTCCATAAAATGGATGAGCACGATTCTGGTGAAATTACAGAATACCATGTGTTTTCAAGCATTATTACTTTATCGCCAATACCAATTCCTAATGCTCCTCCAGAAGCTCCTTCGCCAATTATGATACAGATGATGGGTACTTTTAACTGTATCATCTCTATTAAATTTCTAGCAATGGCTTCGCCTTGCCCTCTTTCCTCGGCTTCTAAGCCTGGATAAGCACCTGGCGTATCAATAAAAGTAACAACAGGTCTGTTGAACTTTTCGGCCATTTTCATGAGTCTTAAAGCTTTTCTGTAACCTTCGGGGTTTGCCATGCCAAAATTTCTATGTTGACGCATTTTGGTATTTTTTCCCTTTTGCTGACCAATAAGCATAAAAGTTTTGCCGTCAATCTTTGCCCAGCCTCCAATCATGGCCTTGTCGTCTTTTACAGATCTATCGCCGTGTAATTCAATAAAGTCGTCGGTAATAGATTCAATATATTCTAATGTATATGGACGTTGAGGGTGCCTGGAAATCTGGACCCTTTGCCATGCTGAAAGATCAGAATAAATCTCTTTCTTTTTCTTCTCTAATTTCTTTTTGAGGTCAGTAATTGTTTGTTTTATTTCAATGCCTTCTCTACCCAATTGCTCAGCTTGCTTGAGATTGTGCATTAAATCCTCAATTGGTTTTTCAAAATCTAGGTATTCTATGTCTGTCATTACTCGAGTAAATGTCGAAATTTTAAATAAATAAATAGAATTTCAAGTTTAGAAAAATTTATGTGATTACTTTTGTCTTTTGACAATTAAATTTTTCAACAGTGTTATTTTTTCCAAACGCAAAAATAAATATAGGATTAAATATCGTTTCTAAACGAGCGGATGGCTACCATAATTTAGAGACTATTTTTTATCCCATTGGTTGGCAAGACGTATTGGAAATAATCCCTTCGTCATCACCTGGATTTGAGTGTAGCGGTATTGCCGTGGAAGGCGGAGAAAACCTCTGTGAAAAAGCCTTGAAATTGCTAAAGGCGGATTATGATTTGCCCGATGTATTTATTCACCTTCATAAAAATATTCCGACAGGCGCTGGGTTGGGAGGAGGCTCATCAGATGCGGCCTTTACGCTAATGGGCTTAAATCAACTGTTTAATTTGGGTCAAAGCAAGCAAGAATTAAAGAAATATGCCCTTCGCCTTGGTGCCGATTGCCCCTTTTTTATAGACAACGTGCCTTCATTTGCCAGTGGAGTGGGAGAAGAACTAAAACCGATAGAGATAGATCTCAAAGGCTATTTTTTAGTGGTCGTAAAAGCCGATGTTTTTGTGTCAACTGCTGAGGCTTTTGCTGGAATTGTTCCAAAACCCTCTGCCTTTAATTTGGTTGATGACTTACAAAATCAATTGTCAGATTGGAGGTTAAAAAACGATTTTGAGGCAGGTATTTTCAAGCTTCACCCCAAACTTCAGGCTATAAAACAAACACTTCTTGAGGCTGGAGCGCTTTATGCTTCAATGAGCGGTAGCGGCTCATCAATTTATGCTTTATTCTCTAGTAAACCGAGCTTAAATTTTAACAATGAGGCAGTGTTTTTTCAGCACCTTTAAGAGCCATAAGTAGTCCTCGATTAGCTAATCAAGAAAAAAAACAGTTTGAACAGTATATTTTTATACATTTGCAAACCTTTTGCGAATAATTGAGGATAAAGGATAAAAAAACAAACTAATACACTTTCACGTATTTGTTCGCTCACCTCAAGCACTTACAGTGAAATACAAACTGAGACATTCTACTATGTCAGAAGAGAAAAAAACAGAAGCAGAAAAAACGACTAAAAAAGCCGCTGCTACTAAAAAAACTACTACAAAGAAAACGACTGCTAAAAAAACAGCAGCCAAAAAATCAGAAAAAGTAAAACCAACCGAAGAAGTTAAAGCCGTTGAAGAGGTGAAAACTACAGAAGAAGTTGTACAAGAAACTGCAACTGAAGAAGTTGTTGTTGAAGAAACAGCTGCTACGGAAGAAGTTGTTGCTGAAGAAACTGAAGCAAAAGAAGAAGAAACAGCAACTCCTGAAGCTAAAGAAGTTGAGCGAATGACTAGCGCAGAAGAAGATAAAGACTTCGATTGGGAAATTTATGAAATGGGTACTGAAGAGTACACCAAAGACGAAAGAAGTGACTTAGAGAAAAACTATGAGTCTGCTCTAAGTACAATTGATACGGACCAAGTTTTAGATGGTTCTGTAGTATCTATTACCGATAGAGAAGTTATTGTAAACATTAACTATAAGTCTGACGGTGTTATTTCAAGAAATGAATTCCGATACAATGAGGAATTAAAAGCTGGCGATACTGTTGAGGTATTGGTAGAAAAGAAGGAAGACAAAAAAGGTCAGTTAATCCTTTCTCACAAGAAAGCAAGAGTTTTTCGTTCATGGGAAAGAGTTAACGAAGCTCATGATAAAGACATTGTTCTTGAAGGTCTTATCAAATGTAGAACAAAAGGTGGTATGATTGTTGAGGTTCTAGGACTAGAAGCGTTCTTACCAGGTTCTCAAATTGATATTAAGCCTATCCGTGATTATGACGATTATGTAGGAAAGAAAATGGAATTCAAAGTGGTTAAAATTAATCATGAATTCCGTAACGTCGTAGTATCTCACAAAGCACTTATTGAGGCTGACTTAGAAGTACAGAAGAAAGAAATTATGTCTAAACTTGAAGTTGGACAGGTTCTTGAAGGTACAGTTAAAAACATTACATCTTATGGTGTCTTTATTGACTTAGGTGGTATTGACGGATTAATCCACATTACTGACCTATCTTGGGGTAGAGTAAACCATCCAGATGAAATCGTTGAGCTAGATTCTACAATAAACGTAGTAATCTTAGAATTTGACGATGAAAAGAAAAGAATTCAATTAGGACTTAAGCAGCTTACTGCTCATCCTTGGGATGCTTTAGATGCAAAAGTTTCAATCGGTGATAAAATCAATGGAAAAGTAGTTGTAGTAGCAGATTACGGTGCTTTTGTTGAGGTTCAACCAGGAATTGAAGCATTAGTACACGTTTCAGAAATGTCATGGTCTACTCATTTAAGAAGCGCAAGCGACTTCCTAAAAGTAGGGCAAGAAATAGAAGCGCAAGTATTAACACTCGACAGAGAAGAGCGCAAAATGTCGCTTGGAATGAAGCAATTGCTACCAGACCCTTGGACAGAAATTAACTCTAAGTTCCCAGTAGGAAGTGATCAAAAAGTTATTGTACGTAACTTCACTAACTTCGGAATC
Source organism: Flavobacteriales bacterium (assembly GCA_965661345.1). Lineage (GTDB taxonomy): Bacteria > Bacteroidota > Bacteroidia > Flavobacteriales > UBA7312. Next base: position 5,877 of record CBFIDK010000015.1, read on the forward strand.
TTTGTAGAACTTGAAGAAGGTGTTGATGGATTAATTCATATTTCTGACCTTTCTTGGGATAAGAAAATTAAGCACCCATCAGAGTTTACTAAAGTAGGCGAGAAGATAGATGCTAAAGTATTAGAAATCGACATGGAGTCTAGAAAATTAAGCTTAGGCGTTAAGCAATTATTAGACAACCCTTGGGACGGTTACGAATCAATATTCTCTGAAGGAACAGATTTAGAAGGTGAAGTTAAAGAGCTTACTAAAAATGGCGCTACCGTTTCGCTTACACATGGAGTTGAGGCATTTGCCCCTAAAAGACACCTGGTAAAAGAAGACGATAGCAAAATTGAAGTAGGTGAGAAATTAACTTTCCGTGTACTTGAATTCCACAAAGATTCTCAAAAAATTATTGTGTCTCACACTGTAATTTTCAAAGAAGTACAGATGGAAGAAGCAAAAAGTACTAAGCAAAAAGTACAAAAAGTTCAGAAGACTCAACAAAAGAGTACTCTTGGAGATATGGACGAACTAATTGCTTTGAAAGAAAGTATGGATAAAGCAGAAAAGAAAAGTAAGAAGTAATTCCCAATTTTCATAAAATTAAAAGGCCTTATGTTTCATAAGGTCTTTTTTTTTACACCGTACAATTTTTTAATTTATATTTGCCCTTTGAAATGAGCAAGCCCAAAAGCATACTCGATCATCAACAACTACAAATCATAATCAATAGATTGTGCCATCAGCTAGTTGAAAACCACAACGACTTTTCTAATACTGTTCTAATTGGTCTACAACCAAGAGGTATTCATTTGTGCAGCCGTATAAAAGAATCGCTAGAAAGAAATTTCCCTGACTATAAATTAGAAATAGGTAGTTTGGACATTACCTTTTACAGAGATGATTTTAGAAGGAGAGACGGCCTATTAGTGGCTAATAGTACTACAATTCAAACTTCTTTAGAAGGCAAAAAGATTGTTCTAATTGATGACGTCCTTTACACAGGAAGATCGGTCAGAGCCGCTTTGGACGCACTTCACGATTATGGACGTCCAATTTCAGTAGAACTCATGGTATTAATTGATCGTCGATTGAGTAGGCATGTGCCTATTCAGCCAAATTATGTTGGACACACTATAGATGTTGTAGCAGATGAAAGAGTATCGGTAGAATGGGGGAATAACGAACGTGTAATTTTGAAAAGTTAATGAGTACTCTAAGTGTTAAGCACCTATTAGGAATTAAAAATCTTCAAAAAGAAGATATTGAACTTATATTTAACACTGCTGACAACTTCAAAGAAGTTATCAATCGCCCAATTCGAAAAGTTCCTTCACTACGAGATATTACAGTTGCCAATTTATTTTTTGAAAACTCGACACGCACCAAGCTGTCGTTTGAATTAGCAGAAAAACGATTGTCAGCCGATACCTTAAACTTTTCAGCAGCTTCTTCATCCGTAAAAAAAGGAGAAACATTAGTTGATACGGTCAATAATATACTCGCAATGAAAGTTGATATGCTTGTTATGCGTCATCCTGATGCAGGCGCGGCTACCTTTCTTTCTAACCACATAGATGTACCCATAGTAAACGCCGGAGATGGCGCGCATGAACACCCCACACAAGCCTTGTTAGATGCTTATTCAATACGAGAGAAATTAGGCTCAGTAAAAGGTAAAAAAGTTGTAATTGTTGGCGATATTCTTCACTCAAGAGTAGCGCTATCTAATATTTTCTGCTTGCAAAAATTAGGTGCCGAAGTAAAAGTATGTGGGCCATCTACACTAATGCCAAAGTATATAGAATCTTTAGGTGTTATCTATGAACCTGATTTGATGAAAGCTTTGGAATGGTGTGATGTGGCCAATATGCTTCGTATTCAACTCGAACGCCAAGACACCAAGTTCTTTCCTTCTAAAAAAGAATATTCCATGATGTATGGTCTAAATAAAGAACGATTGGACTCTATATCAAAGCAAATTACTGTGATGCACCCTGGTCCGATTAACAGAGGAGTAGAAATTACTTCTGATGTTGCCGACTCTAAACAATCCATCATTTTACAACAGGTAGAAAACGGTGTGGCAATCAGAATGGCAGTTTTATATTTGTTGGCGAATTCCATAAAAAAATAGAACATGTACTCTCACCGAATAGAACAAAATTGTTTGATTGTCAAACTATCAGAAAATACCGATGACTTATCTTTCATTGAGCCTCTATTAGATGCTGAATGCAAGCATTTGATTTTAGACTTATCAGATATTTCAGATTTAAACTCTTCACATTTATTAAAGTTTACTACATTTGGTAAAAATACTGTCAAGGATAACTCTTTTGTCATGGTATCAAATCTACCTCCTCAGGAAGAATATATGATTGTTCCTAGTATTCAAGAAGCATTTGACATCATTGAAATGGAAGACATAGAAAGGCAGTTAAACATCTAAACCATAAAATTATGAAACATTTTCTACTCTTAATATTCTCATTAGTTTTTGGGGCGTCATCGTTTGCACAGCAAAACCCATGTAGTCCTTTAGAAAGCTTACAGGATTCTACTTTTGGCCTATGGCCAGATACAACCCAAAACCTACCGTTAGCGGTAAAAGAGGTGTATTATGAAGAACACATTCAAATTAAAACACCTAATAATGTTGGTGAAGTGATGGGTGATCCGTTTTATTCGGAGGATTTTCCACTTATTAATTTAGCACCCTTAAGTATAGACAGTATCAAGTTGGTAGGTATTGAAGGGTTGCCAGAGTCAATGTCTGCATATCTTTCAAATCCAGATTCAGTATTTGATGGCAATTCGGTTGCTTGTGTTACCTTATTTGGTACACCAACTAACGATGAAGTGGGGCAGCATGATTTTACGTTAAGCATAGATGGCTGGATAAATGTGCCTTTTGTTGGTATACTTTCTCTCTATCAAAGCTTGGGTAACTATGAGCAGATTGAGGGTTACAGGCTGATTGTTCAGTCATCGCTCTCGATTGAAGTCGGAGAACTTTCCTCTTTTACACTTTCTCAAAATTCACCAAATCCATTTTCATATACTTCTAAGGTAGAACTTTACTCTAAAGATAATTCGAACTATGAATTTACGATTATAGATTTGATGGGTAAAATTGTTCACAAAGAAATTATAAATGCGCTTGCCGGTCAGAATACTATCGAAATAGATGCTACTTCTTATGAATCTGGCATGTACTTTTACAGCATAAGAAATGGTCAGGAAGTATTCACTAAAAAGATGATAATACAGGATTATTAATGCCTTTTGACTTAACAATATTAGGGTGTAATTCGGCAGTACCTACAAACCAAAGAAAGCCTACCGCTCAGCTATTGAATGTAGCTGGGCGTTTCTTTTTGATTGATTGTGGCGAGGGTACTCAATTGCAACTGAGGAAGTATAAAATAAGGATGCAAAACATCCATCATGTTTTTATCTCACATCTACATGGTGATCATTATTTTGGTCTTATTGGTTTTATCTCGACCATGCATTTGTTAGGAAGGGAAAAAGAACTTCATGTATATGGTCCAGCAGAACTAAAGGAAATCATTTACATTCAACTAGAAGCGTCAAAAACTACTTTGTGTTTTCCCTTATTTTTTCATGAGTTTGGCTTTGAGAGTTCTGAACTTTTACTAGAAAATAATGAAGTTACGGTACACACTATTCCACTAAAACATTCATTACCCTGTTGTGGTTTTTTGTTTAAAGAAAAATCAAAACCAAGGCGTATGCGAAAAGAAAAAATCGAAGAGTATGGTATTCCGCTTGAAGCAGTTCCCGATATAAAAGAGGGTGGAGGCTACTTGTCGAAAGATGGTGAATTAATTCCTCATTTAGAACTTACACGCTCTGCACAAAACCCACGGTCTTTTGCCTTTTGTAGCGATACTATGTATGATGAGTCTATCATTCCTCACATTCAAGGCGTCGATATATTGTACCACGAAGCAACCTTTTTAGACGAATTAAAAGACCGTGCCCGACAAACAATGCATTCAACTGCAAAAGAAGCGGCTACGATAGCAAAAAAAGCCAATGTCAAGCGTTTGATAATTGGACACTATTCCCAAAGGTATTTTGACTTAACACCCTTACTAGATGAAGCTATGTCTGTTTTCCCAAATACCTTACTAGCGACTGAGGGTGAAACACACGAAATAAAACGCACATATGATTCTGATAGCTGATAGTGGGAGTAGCAAAACAGATTGGCGATTAATTGACGGTGAAAATATAAGCCAATTTGAAACCATTGGTTTAAACCCTTTTGTGGTTAGTTTACAAAAGATTGAGGAAACAATTCTTAGCCTAAATATTGAGTGTAGTTCTGTCAAACAGCTTTTCTTTTACGGTGCCGGTTGTGGTAATTTGGAAAAGTCAAAGGCTGTAAATTCAGTGCTAAGTTCAGTTTTTAAAAATGCAATTACTAAAGTTGAATCGGACTTGCTAGCCGTTGCTTATGCTTTACTTCAGGGTAAAAGTGGTGTAGTAGGGATTCTTGGAACAGGCTCTAATGTGGCCTTTTTTGATGGAAAAGAAGTTACACCAGTTACGACTAGTTTGGGTTACTTACTCGGAGATGAAGGCAGTGGAAACTTTATTGGAAAGCAGTTTTTGAAATTATTATTAACCGATTCACTCGATGAGGATTTGAAAAATGAAATGAATATTGATACTGATGGTCTTCTCAGTGAATTGTATAGTCATCCATTTCCAAATCGTTTTTTGGCTTCTTTTTGTAAAATACTATTTCCTTATAAAAGTCATCCGCAGATAGCAAAGATATTAGCCGATACTTTCAATGAATGGATACGTATTTATTTATTGCCCTATAACATCAAGACGATCAATCTTTGTGGTTCTATTTCTTATTATTTCAGTGCTGAACTCAAATCATGTTGTTCTACACATGGAATAAACATTGAATTAATACTAGAAAAACCGATTTCGGCTTTGACACTTTATCATTTAGAAAATCAATAGAAAAAACATTATCTTTGCTTTATATGAAAAAACTCGTTGTCATACTGCTTTCTATAATCTGTGCAAGCTTTGTTTTTGCGCAGAGTGCCACCATGAATTTAAACTTTAATCAGGGTAATTTTATCTCTAGCACAGATACATTTAAGTGTGAGGGTTTATATACGTATTTTACCATCACTGTATTGCCTGCAGATACCCCATATACAGTTACTTTGTTAAAGAATAATCAACCGTTTGAACAAGGCATTTATTCACCGACGAACAGCCAGTCGCCAGCTACTTTTACCCTTGACTCTTTAATCTATGCTGGAGATTATGATTTGACGGTCATTACCTCGGCAGATGATACCATTCAACAGTCATTTTCATTCCATGACCCTGAAGGTTTATCATTCTCGTTTAGCACTACAGGGCCAGAATCTTGTGAGGAATTTGGAGAAATTTCTATTACAAATATTTCAGGAGGAAGTGCTCCATACAGTTTAGGAAATATAGATGCCTCGGGTAGTTTTGTTGCCAATTACTATCAAAATTCTTACCAAACAGATTATACAGTTTTAGATGTTCAGCCAGGATATTATTCTGTATCCTTACAAGATTCGTACGGTTGTATTTACACGGCTGGTAATGATACTCCAATAGAGGTAGAGCAAGGTGCAGACCCTATTAACATTGTCTCAGCTACTCAAGAAGATTCTTTTAGAATTTGTATTCAAGGCGGTTTAGCCCCTTACGGCTTTGTATTACTATCGGACACAATTTTTACAAACGATTCTTGTGTGTCATATAGTTTATGCCCTGATGATTATACCCTTATTGTATTTGATGCCGTAGAGTCGGTTAGTTGTTCAGATACAATTGATTTTACTATTGACGATATGCAAGGCTACATAGATCAAGAATTGTCAGCAATGGTAGTAGAAAGTGGAGGTTTACGACCATTTAGCTATTCTTGGGAGAAAGATGGTTTGCTACAAGATGGGCAAAACGATTCAGTGTATTCTGGCGGTTTATGCCCTGGAGAATACGTCTGTAATATTTTGGATAGATCAAATTGTTCTTTTTCTTTCGATTTGACTATTGATGAGATAACTTCAGGTATGGTTGAAGAAGTCGATTGTTTTGAAGAAGGCTTTTCGTCTTTAGATGCAGATATTAGTGGTGGAACTCCACCTTATCTGTATTTATGGAGTAATGGTGAAACAACACCAACTATAGAAAATTTAAGTCCTCAAGTGTATACACTAAGCGTTACGGACAATAACAACTGTGAATTTACTGATGAACTCGAAGTTCCAGTTGTACTGGACAGTTGTCTATTTAACGCATTTAGTCCAAACGGTGATTTTATAAATGATACTTGGAACATAAACCCTTCGTTCCTTTATGAAAATTCTGAGGTTATTATTTACAACCGTTGGGGTGCGAAAGTCTTTCAGTCTCTTGGATATAAAAGACCATGGGATGGTAAAAATGAAGCTGGACACTTAGTAAAAGAAGGGGTATATTTTTATTCTATACTACTTAATAATGGACACGATAAGATAAAAGGCTCTATCTCAGTATTCCACTAATTTTATAGCCATTTAACATCGTATCTATTTAGCCAGGTTAGTTGTCTTTTGGCATATCTTCTAGAATTTTGTTTAATGAGTGCAATAGCCTCTTCAAGTGTGATTTCTTTTTTGAAATAAGAAAATAACTCTTTGTAGCCTACCGTTTGTAATGCATTTAGCTCTTGATATGGAAGTAGATTTTCAACTTCACTCAATAGTCCATTGTCCATCATGTTATCCACTCGTCTGTTAATTCTATCGTATAATTCTTCTCTATTCATTTGTATTGAATAGTATTCCACTTCAAACGAACGTATATTTTTGTTAGTATTTTTAAAGCTATTGTACGTTTTTCCACTTTGCAAACATACTTCCAAGCACCTTAACAAACGCTGATGATTTTGTTTGTCAGCAGATTCATAGTATTCAGGATCTAAGGCTTTGACCTCATTCTGAAGCCATTTGATACCTTTGCTTTTAAAATCCGTTCTGATCTTATCTCTAAGCGTTTGACTGATTTCAGGAAAAGAATCTAATCCTTTACAAACTCCGTCAATGTACAAGCCAGAACCACCAACCATAACTAGTGATTCAAAGCGTTTGAAGAGTTCGTCTATTTTAGAGATTGCCTCTTTTTCAAATAAGCCAACATTATAGTATTCATGAATGCTTTTGTGCTGAATGAAGTGGTGTTTTACTGCCTCCAATTCTTCTTGGTCAGGAACGGCTGTGCCTATTTTCATTTCTTTGTAAAACTGCCTTGAGTCAGCAGAAATTATTTCAGTATTGAGCTCTTTCGCCAGCTTAATTGCTAGGGCTGTTTTTCCAATAGCAGTAGGTCCATAAATTACTTTGAGTGTTTTAGTACTCGTCATAACTTTCGAACTCGTTAAACTCATCCTCATCTTCTTCGTCAAAGAATTCATCGTCTAAATTATAAGGGTCTTCTTCAGAGACAAATTGAACTTGGGGAGCATCTTCAGGCATTTTTCCAAATGAAAGAAATACTTCAGGACTATCGATGGTATTATTTTCATCCTTTTCAACTGCCTCAATCATGAAACGCCACATGATTAAAAAATCGTTGACATATAACAATTTATCGTGATTGCTGAATATTTCATTTATTGAAAGTTTATTCATCTCCATGGAATTAGCGTCCATAGCAATCAGTGGAATTTCTTCACTTTGTTCCCAATCCTCATTTGTTAAGTAGAAAGCCGCCATTTCGTCTTTTTGTAGCTCAAAAATTTGAACAATAAAATGATGTAATTCTTCTAATGTAGATGATGAACTTATTTTTACTTCTCTAAACACATCCGATTGATGGTCCAATATTATACTCAATTTTATAATCATAATTTAACGTTTTTGTTTAATGCCCATTTCGGCAGCTTTCTTAACGAGAAAAGTGTGCGCTTCTTCTTTATCATTTGAGATTAGCCCGTCAAGAATAGCGTCTTTTATTGCAGACTTTAATAGTCCAATTTCTTTACTTGGTTTTAAATCGAATAGTTCAATAATTTCTTCACCACTAATTGGAGGTTGCATATTTCTGATGTGATCTCTTTCTTCAACGTCCTTGATTTTTTGTCTAACGATTTTAAAATTTTCAAGATACCGCTTTACTTTCTGAGGGTTTTTGGACGTAATGTCTGCATCGCATAATTTCATTAAGTCGTCGATGTCTTCACCAGCATCAAACAACAATCGTCTGACCGCTGAATCGGTTACAATTTCTTTAGCTAAGGCAATAGGGCGTAGATGAAGACGAACTAACTTTTGAACGTACTTCATTTTTTCGTTTAGAGGTAATTTCAACGATTTGAAAATTTTAGGAACCATTTTAGATCCCAAAAATTCGTGTCCGTGAAATGTCCAGCCATGATTTTCTTCAAATCGTTTAGTGTCTGGTTTTGCGATGTCGTGTAAAATTGCGGCCCATCTTAGCCATAAATTATCTGATTCTTTACAGATATTATCTAATACCTTAAGAGTGTGATAGAAATTATCTTTGTGTCCTTTATTATTAATTAGTTCTACACCATGAAGCTCTACCATCTTAGGGAAAAATTGATGAAGAAGCTCTGTGTCAAAAAGTAATTTGAAACCTATTGAGGGTTTTTTTGATGCGATAATTTTGTTGAGTTCATCGGTAATTCGTTCCTGTGAAATTATACTTAACCGATTAGCATTTTCTTTAATTGCATGCAGTGACGCTTCTTCGATAGTAAAATTAAGTTGACAAGAAAATCTGATGGCTCGCATCATTCTCAAGGGATCGTCAGAATATGTTTTATTAGGTTCGAGAGGGGTTCTGATTATTTTATTTTCTAAATCCTCTAGCCCATTAAAAGGATCAATTAATTCGCCAAAATGAGAGGCGTTCAATTGTATAGCTAACGCATTAATGCTAAAATCTCTTCTATTCTGGTCGTCTTCAAGCGTTCCATCTTCTACGATTGGTTTTCTTGAGTCTATGCGGTACGATTCTTTTCTAGCGCCAACAAATTCAAGTTCTAAATCATTATGCTTTAACATGGCCGTGCCAAAGTTTTTGAAGATTTGAACTTGACTATCAGTGTTTAATATTGATTTAACTTTTTGAGCTAATTCTATTCCACTTCCTACGCAAACAAAATCAATGTCTTTTGGCTCTTCAGAATTTAAGAGTAAATCCCTTACATATCCGCCAATGACGTAAGTTTCAACGTTTAATTCGTCGGCTGCCTGACAAACTACTTTGAAAATGCTTTGATTTAATTGATGTTTAAGATTCACTTGTTATCTGATTATTTTAATAGCTCCATTGTTTTGGAGTTTTATAATGTTAGAAGCGGTTTTTTTTGTGTTTTCATTTTGTCGGAAATTTACTACGAAATCCACTCCTTTCAAAATGTGTTGATCAATCTCTGAAAACGTCATAGGAGTTGGTTGTCCACTCTGATTTGCCGATGTAGATATTATTGGTTTTCCAAATCGTTGAATGAGCTGTTTGCAAAATGGGTCGCTAGTAAGTCGTATGCCACATGTTCCATCTTCGGCAATGGCAGTTTTTGAAATGCCATTTACTTTATCATAAATAATAGTTAGAGGATTGGTGGCAGCTTCAATAAGGTCCCAAGCTATACTTGGCATATCTTCCACAGTTCTTTCAAGCATTATTTCAGAACCTACTAGAGTAATTAATGCTTTTGATGATATTCTTCCTTTTAAAGCATATATTTTTTCAATTGCCGCTGAATTTGTAGCGTCACAGCCCAACCCCCATACTGTATCGGTGGGGTATAAAATTAGCCCTCCATTTTGTAAGACTGTCAAACATTTTGAAATATCTTCCTTCATAATACACTTTGATAAACCTTAATTATTTGATTGGCGATTTTATCGTCCGTAAATTTTTGAGCATGAATTTTCCCTGCTTCTATCATGCTTTTTCGTCTTGATTGGTTTGAGCAAATATCTTCAATTTCGCTTTTCATTTGCTCAATATTAGTGGGGTTAATATATGATGATTTGGGTCCGCCAGCCTCTGAAAAACAACCGCCTAAAGTTGTGATTACTGGTACTCCAGAAAAAAGAGCTTCAAGAATTGGGATGCCAAAACCTTCAAAAAAGGAGGGGTAAATCATTATATCAGCTTTCTGATAAATAGCTGCCATTTCCTTCAAATGAAGTTTGCTAAGAAATGTAAGCTGATTTGTAAGCTGATTTGCTTTTATGTAATCCAAACACTTTTGTTTATACTTTCCTCCAGAGCCAATAATAACTAGCTTTTTGTTGGGAAGTTCTTTGAGGCATTTTAAAACAGCAATAAGATTTTTGCGTTCTTCGATAGTACCAACGTATAAAAGATAGTTATCTGCCAGTTGGTATTTTTCAGCAACTTCTTTTTTATAATCTTCTGATAATGGGCTTTGAAAAATAGTATTACAGCCTTGATAGACTACGTCAATTTTGTTTTCATCAATATTGAAAAACCGTACAATATCGTTTTTTGTTTGTTGACTGACAGCAATGATTTTATCGGCATTCTGACAAGCATATTGACTTTTTTTTATGTAAGAAAGTCTATCAAAACGTTTAAAATATTGAGGGAATCTGATAGCAATTAAATCATGAATGCTGACGATTGACTTGATTTTTGTGTTGTGTATTCCAACAGGAATTTCATGACTTAATCCATGATAAAGCACAATTTCATCTTTTGTTAAATCTTTTGTTAAGCCAACGGTCCTCCAATACGATTTGAATGCTTTGGAAAATATTTTTTGAGGCGAATGAACCTTAAAAACAGAATTGTTCTTTATAAAATCCAGGCGGTCATTATTTGTTGTTTTAGGTGTATAAAGGTGGTATTCGTTTTGGTCAAAAAACTCCCCTAAAATACGAATGGTATCTCTGGAATAATTTCCAAGACCAGTATTGTTTAAGAAGGCTCTTTTTGCATCAAAACCAATTTTCATTATACTGCTACATTATACTCCCTAAGAGCATCGTTAAGTGATGTTTTTTTATCTGTACTTTCTTTTCTTTGTCCAATGATGAGTGCGCATGAAACTCCGAAATCACCTGCGCCAAACGTTTTGTTGTAGGTGCCGGGAATAACAACCGATCGTTTTGGTATAATGCCTTTGTGTTCTATTGCTTTTTCACCAGTGACATCAAATATTTTAGTAGAAGCTGTAAGGACTACATTTGCGCCCAAAACAGCTTCTTCTTCTACTTTTACACCTTCAACAACTATGCATCTTGAGCCAACAAATGCGCCATCTTCAATTATTACTGGTGAGGCTTGTAAGGGTTCCAAAACACCGCCAATTCCAACGCCACCGCTCAAGTGTACATTTTTACCTATTTGAGCACAAGACCCTACAGTAGCCCAAGTATCAATCATAGTGCCAGAGTCAACGTAGGCGCCAATGTTAACGTATGAAGGCATCATTATTACACCTTTTGCTAAAAAGGCACCATACCTCGCCACAGCATGAGGAACTACTCTTACGCCAAGTTCACTGTAGTTTGTTTTTAATTTCATTTTATCGTGAAACTCTAGAGGGCCTGCCTCAAGTGTTTCCATTTTTTGAATAGGAAAGTATAAAATGACGGCTTTTTTAACCCATTCGTTGACTTGCCAATTACCGTTAATTTTTTCTGATACTCTTATGTTTCCTTTGTCAAGGTCTTCAATGATAGAGCGTATGGCTTCTTGAGTATTATTGTTGTTTAGTAGATTACGATCTTCCCAAGCTTGTTCAATAATTATTTTTTGTTCATTTTTCATATAGCAAAGATAGTTAAATGCTTTATTTTCGCATCATGTCAAAACTATTAGCAATAGATTATGGACAAAAACGCGTTGGCATAGCGGTCACCGATAATGAACAGATAATTGCATCTGGATTGACAACTGTTCATTCTAAAGATGTTTTATCTTTTTTAGAAGATTATCTTCGGCATGAAGAGGTGGAATGTTTTGTTGTCGGAGAGGCCAAAAATTTAGATAATTCTCCTTCAGAAAGTGCTCGTTTTATAGAGCCTTTTGTAAAAAAACTTGCTAAAACGTTTCCAAATGTAAACATCGTAAGGGTTGACGAACGCTTTAGTTCCAAAATAGCTTTTCAAACAATGATTGATGCTGGATTAAATAAAAAAACTAGAAGGGATAAGTCTTTGGTTGATAAAGTTAGCGCTACTATTATACTACAATCTTACTTGGAGTCAAGGTCATAGCTTTTGAGACAAATGCGCTGCAGTATGAGATTTTTTACTTTTAATCATTTCTTCAGGTTTGCCTTGGAACATCAATTGTCCACCATCTTCACCGCCTTCAGGACCTAGGTCAATAATCCAATCAGCACATTTTATTACATCAGAATTATGTTCTACACATACAATAGAATGACCATTGTCAATGAGGGCGTAAAATGAGTTCAATAGCTTATTGATGTCATGGAAATGCAAGCCCGTTGTGGGTTCATCAAAAATGAATAAAGTTTTTTCAGATTTAGTGCCTTTACTTAAGAAGAATGCAAGTTTTATTCTTTGGGCTTCGCCACCACTAAGCGTGTTAGAAGATTGCCCGAGTTGGACATACCCCAAGCCTACTTTTTGTAGTGGAGATAATTTTTCAACTATTTTTTGTTTGTCATTTTCTTCGAAAAAATGGATTGCTTCATCAATAGTCATGTTTAGGATGTCAGATATTGTCTGCCCTGCAAACTTGATATCGAGGGTTTCATTTTTGAAGCGTTTTCCATTACAGTGTTCACATTTAAGAAAAACATCAGCCATGAACTGCATTTCTATTTTAATTTCGCCTTCACCTTCACATTTTTCGCATCTGCCACCAGCAATATTGAATGAGAATTGACCGCTTTTATAGCCTCTTGCTTTGGCTAAGTCTTGCCTTGAATAAAGGGTTCTAATGTCATCGTAAACCTTCAAATAGGTAACTGGGTTTGAGCGTGACGAACGACCAATTGGATTTTGATTTATGTATTCAATATGTTGAATGCTTTTGAAGTCTCCCTCAATTGTGTCGTGTGCTCCAAGTTTAGAGGAGTAGCCTTGTATAGTTTTTTGAACCGCTGGAAATAAGATGCTTTTTACTAATGAACTTTTTCCTGAGCCACTAACGCCAGTTACAACTGTAAGTGTTTCTAGTGGAAAAGTAACATCAATATTTTTTAAATTATTTTCTCTTGCACCTTTTATTAAAATAGATTTATGAATTGCTCTTCTTGTTTTTGGAGTTTCAATATTCATTTTTTGTGATAAATATTGAGCAGTCAGACTATTTTCTGATTTACCTATTTCTGTTAGTTTTCCTTGAAAGACAACCTCTCCGCCGTTTTTTCCGGCATAGGGGCCAATGTCAATGATTTCATCAGCCGCCATCATAATTTCTTCATCGTGTTCGACAACAATCACTGTGTTGCCAAGCTCTTTTAATGATTGCAAGATTTTAATCAGTTTTTGTGTGTCTTTGGAATGAAGTCCAATACTTGGTTCGTCAAGGATGTACATCGAGCCAACTAAACTACTCGCTAATGAGGTAGCTAAGTTTATTCGCTGAGATTCTCCTCCTGAGAGGGTTGACGAGAGTCTGTTTAAGTTAAGATATCCTAAGCCTACATCAACAAGGAAATGAAGGCGATTTTTTATTTCGGTTATTATTCTTTCGGAAATTTTTACCTCTTTTTCATTTAGTTTTAATGAGTCAATTAGATTTAGAACTTTTTTAAGTGGTAAATGAACAATGTCATTAATAGTTCTACCGCCAACTTGAACATACAAGGCTTCTTTTTTCAGTCGAGAACCATCACAATCTGTGCATTTACTTTTCCCTCTAAACCTAGCCAGCATTACGCGATTCTGCACCTTATAATTTTCTCTTTCTAAAAGTTGAAAAAATTGACGAATACCTTTTATTCCTTTAGCGCCATTCCATAAAAGTTTCTTTTCTTCTTCTGACAAATCAATGTATGGACGGTGGATAGGGAAATTATGTTCAGCAGAATTTAAAATAAAGCGTTCGCGCCATCTATCCAATTTTTCGCCTTTCCAACATTGTACTGCGCCATCAAAAACAGATAGCGATTTATTCGGAACAATTTTTTCTTCATCAATACCTAAAACTGATCCAAAGCCTTCACACATTTTACATGCTCCAAATGGATTGTTGAAACTAAACAAGTGTTCTGTTGGTAAGTCAAATACCATTCCATCCAGCTCGTAAAGATTGGAGAAGTGAATAGGTTCGTCTTTGCCAAAATCTAAAGCACATCTTCCTTCACCTTCGTAAAGTGCGATTTCAACACTGTCTGCTAAACGGTTTAAATTGTCATCATCATGGTTTGTTGTGAGTCTATCGACAACAATCCAAAAACTATCTGTTTTTGCGAGCGATTTATAATCAGTGATGTCATCAATTCTAAGAACCTTATTATCAATTTTAACTCTTGAAAATCCTTTAAGAGAAATTTTATTTAGGCTTTTTTCAATTGAATCGTTCACTTCTACTTTTGAAAGCACCATAATTCGTTGCCCTTCTTTTTGTTCTTTCACAAAGTCAATAACATCGCTAACTTGATGTTTTTTTACTTCTTTGTTTGAAATAGGAGATATGGTTCTTCCAATTCTTGAAAAAAGAAGTTTTAAATAATCATAAATCTCTGTTGATGTTCCAACGGTTGAACGAGGGTTTTGAGTGTTTACCTTTTGCTCTATGGCTATAGCAGGAGAGAGGCCATCAATTTTTTTTACATCAGGCTTTTGAAGTTTGCCTAAAAATTGCCTAGCATATGACGATAAACTTTCGATATATCTTCTTTGACCTTCTGCAAATAGAGTATCAAAAGCTAGAGACGATTTGCCTGAGCCTGAAACTCCAGTTATCACAATTAGTTTTTTCTTGGGTATGCTAATATCGAGATTCTTGAGGTTGTGCATATTTGCACCCTTGATATGAATGAAGTCTTGCAGGTTATTTTTTTTATTATTGGATTGCATCAATATTTCTTCAATATTAGAGAAGAATGCAAATTTAAGTTTTTATAATTTGGATTTTTACAAAATCTAATATATATTTGGATTAATAATACCGCAGGGTATTTTCAAAAATTGTGTAATTAATTTATTTGCCTATAGAATACATATCTACTTTATAATTAGTTTTTAATTTAAATTGTTTAGATATGTTATTACACAAGTCCACTGATAAAGATTTAGTAACTGCTTACATTAATGGTAATCCAAATGCTTTGGACGAATTAGTCCTTAGACACCAGTCAAGAGTATTGAGTTTCATTAATTCTAAAGTTAAAAATCAACAATTAGCCGAAGATATTTTTCAAGATGCATTTTTTAAGGTCATCAAGTCTCTTAATGCTGGTAAGTATAATGAGGAAGGAAAATTTTTACCATGGTTAATGCGTATTTCTCATAATTTAGTTATCGATTATTTTAGAAAAAATAAGAGAATGCCTCTGGTTGCTCAGTCAAAGAGCTTAGAAAATTTTAACATTTTTGATGTGATTGGAAATGGAGAAAATTCTAGAGAAGATGAGATTATGGAAAGCGAGCAAGTTGATGTTCTTAAGCGATTAATTTCTGAACTGCCTAAAGAACAGTTAGAGGTTTTGGTAATGCGTCATTATGAAGATTTAAGCTTCAAAGAGATATCTGAAAAAACGGGTGTTAGCATAAACACAGCCTTAGGTAGAATGCGTTACGCTCTCATAAATATCAGAAAACTTATGAAAGAGAATAATGTCGATTTGATTATAAGTTAAATTTTTAGTGGGCACACAATAATCAAACTAAAGGTTGCGTTACATAGTTGTAACTTTAATTATTACTATATGTATAAAACCTTTACTCAAAACGACTTACTCAGATATTTATACGGCGAAATGGAACAAAATGAAGTTCGTATGTTGGAAGAAACTTTGCGATTTAATGATGACTTGAATAATTCATATATTGAATTAAGACATACAATCGATAGCCTAGATTCTTTTTTTTACAAAACAAACTCTTCAGCTTTTACCATTGCTAAAATAAAATCTTTTGCTAGAGGCTATTCCTCTAAACCCTCCAAAGTCATAGATACAATCGATCTAATATTGAATTAGTTAATAACAAGCTTTGAATTAGACCCTTCTTAGAAATAAGAAGGGTTTTTTTGTATAAATTTGAACATGACCAAAAAAGAACGTTTCAAATTATTTGTTGATTACTTTGAGGAGCATATGCCTGTTGCCGAAACGGAGTTGAATTACTCTAATGGCTTTGAATTATTAGTAGCCGTAATACTATCTGCTCAATGTACAGATAAAAGAGTAAACCAAGTCACACCAGCTTTGTTTCAAGCCTTTCCAGTTCCTGAAGTAATGGCTTTATCTTCTCAAGACGAAATATTTCATTATATACGTTCAGTTAGTTATCCAAACAATAAATCGAAACATCTTGTGGGAATGGCGAATATGCTAGTAAATGATTTTAATTCGGAAGTCCCTAAGACTGTAGATGAACTTCAGTTGTTGCCTGGAGTCGGTCGTAAAACCGCAAATGTTGTAGCTTCTGTATTATTTGATGTGCCAACTATGCCAGTCGACACTCATGTTTTTAGGGTTTCCGAGCGAGTAGGACTTACCACCAAGGCAAAGAATCCCTTAGAAAGTGAAAAGCAATTACTAAAAGGATTTCCAAAAAACAAACTTAAAATAGCACATCATTGGCTCATTTTACACGGCAGATATGTTTGTTTGGCAAGAACGCCAAAATGCAATGAATGTGGTATTTCTTCTTTTTGTTCATACTTTAAAAAGAATAACTGATTTGTTAATAAATCTATCCCTTCAACCTTGTAATTCCTGAGAATTTTTCGCTCTTTTGTTAGACAAATTTTTTTCAATGAAAACATTAAGCGAAGGCGATAAAGCACCAGATTTTGGTGTTGTCAATCAGAATAATGAAGTAATGAGTTTACAATCTTATAGAGGTAAGAAAGTCATACTTTATTTTTATCCTAAAGACAGCACGCCAGGTTGTACGGCTGAAAGCTGTAATTTACGTGATAGTTATTCAGAATTAACCACTTTGGGATTTGAAGTGATAGGAGTAAGTGCAGACAGTGTAGCCTCTCATCAAAAATTTATCTCAAAACACGATCTTCCATTTGATTTACTTTCCGACACGGATCGAAAAGTTATAGAAGCTTATGGCGTTTGGGGACCGAAAAAATTTATGGGAAAGGAATATGAAGGTATCCACAGAACAACCTTTGTAATTGATGAAAAAGGAGTTATTGAGCGCGTTTTTAACAAAGTTAAAACGAAGGAACATACTCAACAAATTCTAGAAACGTATAAAAAATAAAACAATGAGCGATAAAGAAAAAGATGCAAAATTAAAGGCCTTACAGCTTACACTTGATAAGATGGAAAAGTCTTACGGAAAAGGAACCGTAATGAGGCTAGGTGATAAGCCTGTAGAAAATGTTGATGCTATTCCAACCGGATCATTAGGATTGGATATTGCCTTAGGAGTAGGAGGGTATCCGAGAGGAAGGGTTATTGAAATATATGGGCCAGAATCATCAGGTAAAACAACTTTGGCAATACACGCTATCGCACAAGCTCAACGTCAAGGAGGTATAGCAGCTTTTATAGATGCAGAGCATGCTTTTGATCAAGGATATGCTGCTAATTTGGGTGTTAATATTGATGATTTACTTATCTCTCAGCCTGATAATGGCGAACAAGCGCTAGAAATTGCTGATAATTTAATCCGTTCAGGAGCAATAGATATATTAGTTGTGGATTCTGTGGCTGCTTTAACGCCTAAAAGTGAAATTGAAGGTGAAATGGGAGACACATCAGTAGGTCTTCATGCTAGACTAATGTCAAAAGCATTGAGAAAATTAACAGGTACTATCAGTAAAACCGGATGTACATGTGTTTTCATAAACCAATTAAGAGAAAAAATTGGTGTTATGTTTGGTAATCCAGAAACTACAACAGGAGGAAATGCACTTAAATTTTACTCTTCAATTAGGTTAGATGTAAGAAAGAGTACAGCCATTAAAGATGCAGATGGTGCCATTGGTAATAAAACCCGAGTTAAAGTTGTAAAGAACAAAGTTGCACCTCCATTCAAGTTGGTTGAGTTTGATATAATGTATGGTTTAGGAATTTCAAAATCAGGAGAAATACTTGATAAAGCTGTTGACTTAGAGATTGTTCAAAAAAGTGGTTCGTGGTTTAGTTACGAAGGTGAGAAATTGGGGCAGGGAAGAGATGCTGTGAAAATTGTTTTACAAGACAATCCTGAATTATCGGATGAACTTGAAAATAAAATTAAAGAGCTTTTAAATGCCAACAGTTAACGTTTTATGTTAAGATATGCATTAGTAATAGGCCTAATCTTTTTTATTTCTTGTAAAAACTCAACAGAAGTCAAGCAAGAAAGAACGATTAGTCAATTAAGTAAGGCATTAGTTGAAAATCCCTTTGACACACTTCTTTTAATGGAAAGAAGGGATTTGTACATCAAAAATGAAAACTTTTCACAAGCGTTATTAGATCAAATTGAATTATTCAATTTAGACTCTTTAAATCTTAGTCGCCGCTTTGATTTGGCGGCTATGTATTTTAACCAGGCTGTCGATGAATCTTCATATTATTTAAAAAGTTTTTTACTGCTAGACGGAAAAGATTTTGAAACTTTCCCTAAAGCATTACTATTGCGTTCAAAGCTCAACTATATCTTTCAGAATTATACGGAATCCTTGAACGATATAAACCGATATTTACCATTAAATAAGTTTGATGCTGAAGCATATTTCTATCGAGGATTGATTTATAAAGAGTTAGGAGATTTAGAGATGGCAAAATCACAATTTCAAACGGCCGTTGAGCAAAACCCAGAATATATTGAGTCGTATGAGCAACTAGCATTTATTTACGCTTTCAATGGCGATACCCTAGCTGAGTTTTATTTTAATAATGCTTTATATATTGATTCTTCTATTATTAGTTCATGGTATAACAGGGGCATGTATCACCAAAGTTTGGGAAACTATGAAAAAGCAAAACAAAGTTATCAGGGTATTTTGAGAAGAGACTCTCTGAATATTGACGCTAATTACAATTTAGGTTATTTGGGTCTTTTGGAAGGTGATTATGAGTCAAGTGTTTCTTTTTTCTCGGCGGTCATAAGAGCCAATTTAAATAACCCATCTGCATATTTCTCTAGAGGACTTTCTTATAAATTAAAGGGAGACTTTGAAAAGGCTAGGCAAGATTTTGAATATACACTTAACCTAGATAGTAGTTTTGAAGAGGCTCGATTAGAGTTGAAAAGGCTGAAATAAAAAAAGGCTTCATTTAATGAAGCCTTTTTTAAATTTAAAATTTTAGTAAATCTATGCTAATCTAACATTTGTAGCATTCAAGCCTTTACGGCCTTCTTCTAAGTCAAATGTAACTTTGTCATTTTCACTAATTTTGTCGATAACTCCAGAAACGTGTACAAAGTATTCGTTGTCTGATTCATCTTCTTTAATAAAACCATATCCTTTGGTCTCATTAAAAAATTTTACTGTTCCAGTATTCATATTTGATAATTTAATTAATTTGCACAAAGATAAATAAAAAGGTAAACCAACACTGATTTACCTTTCATAATTATTAAAAATATTTAAATTATTTTTTTATCGCGTCAACAACCGCTTTAAATGCTTCTGGGTGATTCATTGCTAAATCAGCCAAAACTTTTCTGTTTAATTCGATTCCATTTTTAGAAACAGCCCCCATAAATGTTGAGTAGCTCATTCCATGTTCTCTAGCACCAGCGCTAATTCTTTGAATCCATAGAGAACGAAAGTTTCTTTTCTTTTGTTTACGTCCTATGTATGCATACTGCATTGCTTTTTCAACAGCATTTTTTGCTACAGTATGTACATTTTTTCTACGGCCGAAATAACCTTTTGCGGCTTTTAAAACCTTTTTTCTTCTAGCTTTTGCAGCTACAGCGTTTACCGATCTTGGCATAGTTTTACAGTTTTTTGGTAGTTAGCGTCTCATCAATTGAGAACTTTTTTGGCTAAATACCTGGTTAATAAATAATTACAGGCAAAGTTGTTGCTTGATGTTTTTCTCATCTGACTCGTGCACTAGGCCTGTCTTAGTCAAGTTACGCTTTTGTTTAGTCTCTTTCTTTGTAAGAATGTGACTTTTGAAAGCGTGCTTTCTTTTGATTTTACCAGTACCCGTTAGTTTAAAACGTTTTTTAGCACTGGATTTTGTTTTCATTTTTGGCATAATATATGTCCTTTTGTTTACTTACTTCTTCTTTTTTGGAGCGATGAACATTGTCATTCTCTTTCCTTCTAGTTTGGGCATTTGCTCCACAACACCATGCTCTTCAAGAGCTTGTGCAAATTTTAATAAAAGGATTTCTCCTTTTTCTTTAAATACGATGCTTCGTCCTCTAAAAAATACGAATGCTTTCACTTTCGATCCTTCTTCTAAGAATTTTAGCGCGTGTTTAGTTTTAAAATTCAAGTCATGCTCTTCAGTATTAGGGCCAAATCTTATCTCCTTAATTACTGTTTTACTGGCATTTGCTTTTATAACTTTTTGTCTCTTCTTCTGATCGTACAAGAACTTTTTGTAATCAATAATTTTACAAACTGGAGGACTTGCTTTTGGAGAAATTTCTACCAAGTCAAGACCCTTCTGAGATGCAACACTCAATGCTTTTGCTAAAGGAAATACTCCAGGTTCTATCCCTTCGCCCACCAAACGCACTTCTTGAGCAGTAATGTTTTGATTTATTCTGTGCTCATCTTCAGTTTTTCTCCTTTGATAATTATTTCTTCTTCTTATTGCGATGTCTTTTAGATTTAAATAAAAGTTAGTTATTCAAAATTACTAATTAGTTGTTCAATTTCATGGTTAATATGCTTAACAAACTCATCGGTTTTCATATTACCCATATCTTCTCCGCCGTGCTTTCTTACAGACACTTTTTCTTCACTCTCTTCTTTCTCACCAACGATAAGCATATACGGCACTTTACTCATTTCAGCATCTCTTATCTTTCTACCTGCCTTTTCTGCTCTGGTGTCAATGAGGGCGCGAATATCGTAATTATTTAGCAGATTTAAAATATTTTCAGCGTAATCGTGGTATTTTTCACTTATGGGTAGAATTATCACTTGATTTGGCGTCAACCAAAGTGGGAAATTCCCAGCGCAATGCTCTAGTAAAACAGAAATAAATCGTTCCATAGAACCAAATGGTGCTCGGTGAATCATTACAGGCCTGTGTGTTTTATTGTCTGAACCTATAAATTCAAGTTCAAATCTATCTGGCAAATTGTAATCGACTTGAATAGTTCCAAGTTGCCATTTTCTTCCAAGAGCATCTTTTACCATGAAGTCTAATTTAGGACCATAAAATGCTGCTTCACCATATTCTATCACCGTATCGATTCCTTTTTCTTCGGTAGCTTCTAAAATTGCTTTTTCTGCTTTTTCCCAATTTTCAACGGATCCGATATATTTTTCTGGTGTGTTTGTATCTCTTAGCGATATTTGAGCTGTAAATTGCTCAAAGCTAAGTGTTTTAAAAATGTAAAGTACTAGATCAATTACCTTAATAAATTCATCTTTAACTTGCTCAGGAGTACAGAAAATATGCGCATCGTCTTGAGTAAAGCCTCTTACTCGGGATAGTCCATGAAGTTCTCCCGATTGTTCGTATCTGTAAACCGTTCCGAATTCGGCAAAACGAATAGGTAAATCTTTGTATGACCTTGGTTTGGTTTTATAAATTTCACAATGATGTGGGCAATTCATTGGTTTTAGTAAAAATTCTTCTCCGTCAGCAGGTGTGTTGATGGGCTGAAAAGAATCTGCGCCATATTTCGCATAATGACCTGAACATACATACAATTCTTTACTACCTATGTGTGGGGTAATAACCTGGTCGTATCCTGCTGTTTTTTGTGCCTTTTTTAAGAAGTTTTCTAATCGTTCTCGTAGTGCCGCTCCTTTTGGTAACCACAAAGGCAAACCTTGTCCCACTTTTTGAGAGAATGAAAACAATTCCATTTCTTTTCCAAGCTTTCTATGGTCTCTTTTTTTAGCTTCTTCTAAAAGGTTTAGATATTCGGTTAACTCTTTTTGTTTAGGAAAGCTGATTCCATATATTCGACTTAGCTGCTTGTTGTTTTCATCGCCTCTCCAATAGGCACCAGCTATGTTAAGAAGCTTTGTCGATTTTATGAAAGAAGTATTTGGAATATGTGGGCCTCTGCATAAATCAGTAAAATTTCCTTGAGTATAGAATGTTATTTTTCCATCCTCTAAGTCTTCTAGTAATTCTAGCTTATATTCATCGCCTTTTTCTTTGAAGTAATTGATGGCGTCTTGCTTGGAGATTTCTTGACGACTGTATTCGTTTTTTTGTCGTGCTAATTCAAGCATTTTAGCTTCAATTTTATTGAAGTCATCTGATGATACACTGTGGTCGCCAAAGTCAACATCGTAATAAAAACCATTTTCAATGGCAGGTCCAATTCCTAATTTCACACCAGGGTATAATGATTCTAGAGCCTCCGCCATAAGATGCGCGGATGAGTGCCACATGGTTTGCTTTCCAATTTCATCGTTCCAAGTAAGGAGTTTTAAAGTGCAATCTTTTTCAAGGGGTCTTGTGGCGTCCCATACTTCTTCATCAACCTGACACGCTAGCACGTTTCTTGCCAAGCCTTCACTAATTCCTTTTGCAATATCCATTGCAGTAGTGCCTTTAGCAACACTTCTTGAAGATCCGTCTGGAAGAGTTATTTCTATCATTTTATATTTTTAATACTCAGAGTGAGCTTGCAAATATAATCAAATGACCGATAAGATAGTATGCTTTGAATGATGACTTAAACTTGTATGATTCCAGGATTATATTTGGAGGTAATAGGTGAATGATTGGCGGCTTCTATACCCATTGAAATAATTTTCCGTGTCTCTCTAGGGTCAATGATAGCATCTATCCACAAGCGTGATGCTGCATAATAAGGAGAGGTTTGCCTGTTGTATCTTTCTGTGATTGTTTTTAACAGTTCTTCTTCATCTTTCGTGCTAATTTTTTTGCCTTTGGTCTTCAAGGATGATTTTTCAATTTGAAGCAAAACTTTTGCAGCTTGCTCACCACCCATTACGGCTATTTTTGCGGATGGCCAAGCAACGATTAATCTTGGGTCATAGGCTTTTCCACACATGGCATAATTTCCTGCGCCATAGGAATTCCCCATTATGACAGTAAACTTTGGAACGACAGAGTTGCTCATGGCATTTACCATTTTAGCGCCGTCTTTAATTATTCCTTGATGTTCTGATCTTGAGCCTACCATAAATCCAGTAACATCTTGAAGAAATACAAGTGGAATCTTCTTTTGGTTGCAATTCGCTATAAATCGAGCGGCTTTGTCAGCGGAGTCTGAATAAATTACACCACCGAATTGCATTTCTCCCTTTTTATTTTTTACTAGTTTTCGTTGGTTTGCAACAATTCCTACGGCCCATCCATCAATTCGAGCATATCCACAAAGGATGGTTGCGCCGTATCCTTTTTTATACTCTTGGAATTTCGAATTGTCAACCAAGTGTTCAATGATATCTATTGTATCGTAAGATTTCTCTCTGTTTTCTGGTAAAACTCGAATTATATCCTCGCTGTTTTTTTGTGGATCCTCAGGAGCTACTCTGTTAAATCCAGCGTTTTCAAAATGCCCAATTTTATCCATTATTTCTCGGATATTTTTTAAGCAATCTTTATCGTCTTTTGATTTATAATCGGTAACGCCTGAAATTTCACAGTGGGTTTCTGCACCTCCGAGCGTTTCATTATCAATGTCTTCTCCAATGGCAGCTTTCACCAAATAACTTCCGGCTAAAAATATAGTTCCAGTTTTGTTAACTATCAATGCTTCATCGCTCATTATTGGCAGGTAAGCTCCACCTGCTACACATGAGCCCATAACAGCCGATATCTGAGTTATACCCATTGAAGACATTATGGCATTATTTCTGAAAATTCTTCCAAAATGCTCTTTGTCTGGAAATATTTCGTCTTGTAGAGGAAGAAAAACGCCTGCACTATCCACTAGGTAGATGATGGGGATTTTATTTTCCATTGCAATTTCTTGAGCTCTTAAATTTTTCTTGGCAGTGATTGGAAACCATGCGCCTGCTTTGACAGTTGAGTCATTAGCGACAATAACACATAGCTTTTTACTTACATATCCTAAAACAACAACAACTCCTCCAGATGGACAACCGCCATATTCTTCATACATTCCATCACCAACAAATGAGCCTATTTCTACTGTTTCTGTTTCCTCATCGACTAAAAAATCAATTCGTTCTCTAGCTGTTAATTTACCTTGTTTGTGTTGTTTTTCAATTTTTTCTTTTCCACCACCAATTTTAATTTTATTAAGTTTTTGATTCATTTCTGAAATCATCAACTTCATTTTATCTTCATTTTTATTTAATTCTAAGTCCATGTCAATTAAATTTAATGGTTATAATTTTAATGATTCTAGATAGTATTTGGAATTATTACCTTCATTAAAAAGCAAGTCTAATATACTCAGGTTTGAAATAAAGCCATGTTTATTTTCAAAAACTTGAATGTATCTTGGAAAGTTGGCGGTATTAAATTTATAATTTCTCAAGTCATTATGTTCAGTTTCTTGAGAATATTTAGTGGTAAACTTAAATTCCGTGGAAATGCCAATCTTTGAAGAAATAAATGTCATCATTTCTAAATTCAAGTCAACTAAATTCGTGTATTTTTTATGAAATAATGCTTCTAACTCATCCTCAAAATATTCAAAGAAAGGGGATGAGCGATACGAACTCATTAAGCTTTGCCAGTGTTCTTTTTGCCATTTGTGGTCATAGCTTATTTTTATGTCTTTTAGGATTGTTTTAGAGCTACTTTTTCTAGATTTAGGAACGGTAAGGTTTAATCTTCCATTTGCTCCATAAATATCACAGCGATTTCGTAATGTTTGTTTTACAAAAAAGTCATTAATTTCTATGATGCAATCGAACTGATGCAAGTATGCATAGTATTCGATTGGCGCCATGTAGCTACAGGGTATAAGATATCTTTTAGTGGACGGCATTAAATAATCTATTCCATCTGATTTTGTTGATGCCTGTTTTGTTTTTATCCCAGCTCATCCATATGAATAGGGCTTTTCCAACTACATGATCTTCAGGAACAAAGCCCCAATATCTAGAGTCAAGAGAGTTGTGTCTATTGTCTCCCATCATCCAGTAGTAGTTCATGTTAAAGGTGTAGCTTGATGCTAAATTATCATTAATATAAATCAATAATTCATTATGTCTGTTATCTAATATGCATGTTAATGATTTATTATTCATGTTAGTTAATTCATCCAAATCACCAATATTTATATTATTATATAATGTTTCTTATAAATTAATGTTTTATTATATTTTTGTACATTTATAATGTCTAATATCGGTAAATTTGGATCAATATTACTTGTATTATTATCAATAATTGAGTATATTTCATTTGGTATTAATATAATATCACATTTTAATAAATTAATTTTTTTGTTTGGTGCAATTTCATCATTCATAAAGTCAGCAATTAAAAAC
>CBFIDK010000016.1:0-21975 GCA_965661345.1 Flavobacteriales bacterium
GAATACCTTGTCCAGCACTATTTACTACTTGCCCTGTTTTAGAAAATGAATTTTGAGGAAGTAACTTTACATTTTGCGTTACCACTTCACCACTTATTAAAGTAATTTGAAGCGTATCGGTAAAATATCCATTTTTACTGTACTCTACATTGTAAGTATTAGGCTCGTCAATACCAAAAAAGTAGTTGCCTACAATATTTGATGAAGTTGATAATACGTCATAAGTCAAAAATCTTACTAAAGCTCCATCGATTGGGTTACCATTCAATGAATCTGAGATTACTCCTTCCAAAAAACTAGCCGGAACATAATCAGGCTCTAGAACCAATAATAATCCCTCGCCATTAGATCCACTGTTTATCTCTGAAGATAAAATTAAACCAGAGGGTAAATATGGATATGCTCCCCACGAACCGTCAAAGCCATCTCCACCAGCATAATAGGCGTCATAATGAGCCACTTCAACCATGTGGTTTGGGTATGAAATATCATGAACAACTATCCCATCTCTGTAGTATGATGTAACTAAATAATCACCCAAAACATGTGCATTATGAGGAATGACTGTACCGTTTGAAGGCGTTGACTGTATTCTGTCAAGTTCTTCAATGTTATCTAAGTCTGAAACGTCATAGGATGTTATATATGCACCACTTTTCTCATCAGTAGTATATAGTGTATTTCCATCATCAGAAATCCAGCAATTATGAGTAAATAGATCTGGTGTTTCATGAAAGGCTAAACTGTCATTAAAAATAAGTGGATTTGCAGGGTCTGAAACATCAATAGCAAAAAATTTACCTTCATAAACTGCTGACCCCCACAAGGTATCTCCTCTAGCCATACCATCGTGCAAATAAAAGTTATCAAACAATCCACGAATTATTGGCAAAACAGTATCTGTAGCCGAAATAGAAACACTAGTTACATCTAAAATTAATGCCCCTGCTGTATTAGGATTTAAAGTAATGTCTCCACCAAAAATATAAGCTTTTCCAGTCTCATCTATGTAAATATTATGAGCATGGGTAAACATATAGTTTCCATTATTATCTAGTGTTGTATATAAATAAGTGTTACCTGTTAAGTCATTTAAATCAACGATTAATAGTCCATCGGAACCTTGATCGGCTGTAATAAATGCATAATGATCCCATACTTTGATGTCTCGCCAAATGGATTGAGCACCAGCAATAAAGAACGATTCTGTTGGGTTAGATGGATCTGAAATATCTACTACTGAGAAACCATTTTGTAGCCCTACAAGAGCATATTCTCTACCAGTTGAGTCAGCATATCCCCAAACATCATTACATTCAGTCCCAGGATAATTAAGAGAACCAACAAGGTTTAAATTATCACTGCTTTGTGAAAAAATAATGCCTGTAAATAAAAGAAAGGAAAAGAGTATTAAATGTTTTTTCATAAAAGTAAACGTTTGGTACAAATATAGCTAATATAAAGGCCAGATTTAAAGCTCTAATTTAAACTGATTATCTGTGCTATCTTCTTCGATAATGATTTTTGAGTCACCAGAATTATCGGTTTTAACTTCGTTATCGTCTGAGTTGACTTCAGTCTGAATAGCTTCATCGGTTTCTTCTTCTGTTGAGATTGGCTCACTTTCTACTATTTCAGCTTCAATAAGTTCGATTTTCTGAATTTTCTTAGAGCTTAATTTGTTACCCTGAGCTTTATCGCCTTTTATTGCAATGAATTCATTAGCAATTATCGTTTCATCTTTTCTTTCCTTACCTCTTTCTTTAACATAGGTAAGGTAAAATTCAGGTGATGGATGCGAAGAAATAATTTCTAAATAAGAACCTTTTGATGCGCTAATAATGGTTGTTGCTTTCTCACTGTCCACTGCTAGAAAACGTTTAACAAAATAACATTCTTTTTGACCATCAAAATA
This sequence comes from Flavobacteriales bacterium, assembly GCA_965661345.1. Classification (GTDB taxonomy): domain Bacteria; phylum Bacteroidota; class Bacteroidia; order Flavobacteriales; family UBA7312. Next base: position 1,916 of record CBFIDK010000016.1, read on the forward strand.
AACGGCAGAAAGGGGTTGATTCGGTTTCCATTTTTCAATCAGAAGTATATCTTCGTTGAAATGTCTACTTAAATCAAAATTCAATAGTTGTATGATACCTGATTTATGTACAACCAAAATCTTATCGCTAGATTCAAACTCCCCTAAAAATTTACCTCTTTTTTCTACATTTAATTTATTTACAATATCATCAAACCAAATTTTTCTGGCAGATAATGTTGAGACGCCTTCTTCTCTCAACTCTATTTTCTTTATTGGAGTCTTGCAAACAAGATTACCCAATGATAATTTTCCTTTGATAGCTAATTCAGAAAAATCAATGTCAATTTTTAACTTCTTAAGGCGTTGTAATGCTTTTAGATGAACGGTTACTTTTTCAGCTTCTCCATTAGGGTTTGCTGTAAAGTAAATAATCTCGCCTTTACTGTTTTTGATTAAATCGTACTCTTTATCTCTCGTAGAACTAGTAATTTGAAAACGCTTCATGTAAGAGCTTTTATTCACGCCATTAGTATAAATCAAGTTATACGTTGTACGCTCGTCTTTCTTCTTAAAAACAGCAGCATGAATAATGTTTTTACCGACAAAAGTTTTCTTATCAACCATTGTTACGACAACCTTACCGTCCTTTCTGAAAACAATTATTTCATCAATATCAGAGCAATCACACAAAAATTCATCCTTTCGCATGCTTGTTCCTATAAAACCTTCTTCTCTGTTAACATAGAGTTTTTGGTTTTTAGCAACTACTTTGGAAGCGATGATATTATCAAACATTTTTATCTCCGTTTTCCTTTCTCTATTCTCGCCGTATTTTTTCTTTAGGGTCTTGAAAAATTCTATAGCAAAGTCAACAAGATTTGCCAATTTATCTTTGATAGCACTAATCTGGTCTTCAAGCGACAGAATGTCTTTATCGGCTTTGAAAGAGTCGAACTTAGAAATTCGTTTGATTTTTATTTCTGTTAAGCGAATTATATCGTCTTCAGTAACCTCTCTTAAAAGTTTTTTGGTGAAAGGCTTTAGACCAACATCAATTGTTTCAATAACAGACTCCCATGTTTCGCATTCTTCGATATCTCTGTAAATACGATTTTCAATGAATATTTTTTCTAAAGATGAAAAATGCCATTTTTCTTCTAACTCTTTTAGATTTACTTCAAGCTCTTTTCGTAATAAGTCTAAGGTATTGTCAGTGGAAACTTGCAACATTTCACTCACCCCCATAAATCTGGGTTTGTTATTCTCTATTACACATCCTAAAGGTGAGATAGTGACTTCACAATCGGTGAAAGAATAAAGTGCATCTATGGTTTTATCAGGCGATATTCCTGAAGGTAAATAAACTAGTATTTCAACGCCTTCAGAGGTGTTGTCATCAATTTTTTTAATCTTGATTTTACCCTTTTCGTTGGCCTTTAGTATAGAATTTATTAATGAAACGGTGGTCGTACCGTGTGGTATTTCACTGATTTTTAAAGTTTTACTGTCCTCAACAGATATTTTTGCTCTAACTCTTACTTTACCGCCTCTTTTTCCGTCATTGTAGTTGGAAAAGTCTGCCATTCCGCCATTCGGAAAGTCGGGATAAATTTTTGGGCTACTTCCCTTAAGAATTTTAATGGAAGCATCAATTAATTCTATAAAATTATGTGGTAGAATTTTTGTGGATAGTCCTACGGCTATACCTTCAACACCTTGTGCCAAAAGTAAAGGAAACTTGACTGGTAATGCTAAAGGCTCTCTTCCTCTACCATCGTATGATGGAGCAAAGTCAGTGATTTTTGAATTATAAACAACTTCTAAAGCAAACTTGGATAATTTTACTTCTATATAACGCGCCGCGGCTGCACTATCACCTGTTAATGTATTTCCCCAGTTTCCTTGTAAATCAAGTAATAAACTCTTTTGACCTACTTGTACCATTGCGTCGTAAATAGACGCATCACCATGCGGATGATACTTCATAGTGTGCCCAACTACATTAGCAACTTTATGAAAACGACCATCGTCTAAATCTTTTAAAGAATGTAATATTCTTCTTTGCACTGGCTTTAAACCGTCTTCTATTAGTGGAACGGAACGTTCCAAAATAACATAAGACGCATAGTCCAAGAACCAATTCTTGTACATCCCGTTAACGTGGGAAATATCCTTTGGTAAATCGTTATTTTCTAATGAAGTATCTTCTACACTCATATGTTTAAATTATCTTCTAATTCTTTATCGTTTTCAAATCGTAGATTATCTATTATAAACTCTTGTCGTTCTGGAGTATTTTTTCCCATGTAGAAGGATAGCAATTCTTCTACACTCATTTTTTTACCAATGATAACCGGTTCTAGTCTGATATCTTTTCCAATAAAATGCTTGAATTCGTTTGGTGAAATTTCTCCTAGTCCCTTAAATCGAGTTACTTCTGGCTTTTTTCCCAACTTATTCATGGCGTCAACTCGCTCAGAATCTGAATAACAATAAATGGTTTCTTTCTTATTTCTTACCCTAAATAATGGCGTTTCCAAGATATACAGGTATCCTTCTCTTATGAGTTCTGGGAAGAACTGTAAAAAGAAAGTGATTAATAATAATCTAATGTGCATACCGTCAACATCGGCGTCGGTTGCTATCACTACATTTTTATAACGCAATCCCTCAAGACCATCTTCAATGTTTAATGCAGCTTGTAAAAGGTTAAACTCTTCATTTTCGTAAACTATTTTTTTGGTTAAGCCGTATGAATTTAGTGGCTTACCTTTTAAACTGAAAACAGCTTGAGTGTTAACATCTCTTACTTTAGTTATTGAACCACTTGCTGAATCTCCCTCTGTAATAAACAAAGTGGTATCCAATCTTCTTTCATCTTTAGGATTGTTGTAATGAACACGACAATCCCTTAGTTTTCTGTTGTGAAGATTGGCTTTTTTAGCCCTTTCTTTTGCTAATTTTCTAACTCCAGCTAAGGCTTTTCTTTCTTTTTCTGCTTCAATGATTTTCTTCAACAGCAAGTCTGCCGTTTCAGGATTTTTATGCAGATAATTATCAAATTGAGTTTTTATAAAATCATTGATAAAGGTTCTGATTGTCATCATCCCAGGACCAATATCGTTAGAGCCTAATTTTGTTTTAGTTTGCGATTCAAATACTGGTTCTATCACTTTAACACTTACAGCAGCAACAATGCTTTGTCTGATATCTACAGCATCAAAATTTTTGCCGTAAAATTCTCTTACTGTCTTAACAATTGCTTCTCTAAATGCAGCTTGGTGTGTACCTCCCTGAGTGGTATGCTGTCCGTTAACGAAAGAGTAATACTGCTCACCATATCCCTTTTGAGAATGAGTCATTGATATTTCTATATCTTCTCCTTTGAGGTGAATTATCGGATAAACTATTTTAGAATCAATGTTTTGTTCTAATAAATCTCTTAGACCGTTTTCGGAATAAAATTTTTCGCCATTGTAAAGTATGGTAAGCCCAGTATTTAAGTAACAATAATTCCAAAGCATTTTCTCAACATACTCATTGAGAAAACGGTAATTACCAAATATACCATGATCTGGAATAAAGCTCACTTTAGTCCCCTTTCTTAAAGATGAACTTTCTATAGGCGCGTCATTTGTAACAGCACCACTTTCAAATTCAGCGAGCTTAGTTTGTTCATCTCTAATACTCTGAATTTTAAAATAACTGGATAATGCATTTACTGCTTTAGTACCCACACCATTAAGACCAACCGATTTCTTAAAGGCTTTAGAATCGTATTTGGCACCGGTATTTATCTTAGAAACACAATCAATAACTTTTCCAAGTGGAATACCACGGCCATAATCTCTGATGGAAACTTTTTTATCTCTGATGGAGACTTCAATAGTCTTTCCATTACCCATAACAAACTCATCAATTGAGTTATCAATAACTTCCTTGATAAGTATATAGATACCATCGTCAGAAGACGAACCGTCTCCTAACTTTCCAATATACATACCTGGACGAAGACGTATATGCTCTTTCCAATCGAGTGAGCGAATATTATCTTCCGTATATTGATTTTCTGCCATTTTTAGAGCTTTAAATTGGTCTGAGTTAGTATGGGAGTGTAAAAATAAAAAAGCACTAGTAAATAAGCTAGTAAGTCCATCAACTTTATTAACAGAGTTTTCAACTAAGAATCTGTATCTTTGAACCCATATTCAATCCATATGATACACTACTTATTTTCTTACAAAAAAGCATATAAACACCTCATTGATATTGATTTAAATGTGACTACCAATGGACAAAAAAATCTTCGTTTTCAGCTTCCTGCATGGAGGCCCGGTAGATATGAGTTAGCTGATTTTTCGAAAAATATTCAAAAATGGAATGCATTTGATGAAAATGGAAATGAATTGCCTTTTCAAAAAATTACAAAAGATTGTTGGGAAGTAGAGTGCGAAAATGCAAGTGAGGTAACTGTAACGTATAACTATTATGCCAATATTTTGGATGCTGGCTCCAGCTATTTGGATGAGCAACAACTATACGTAAATCCTGTAAACTGTTGCATGTATGTTATTGGTAGAGAAAATACACCTTGTAAAGTTGAATTGGAAATACCTTCAGATTATGAGATAGCTTGTGGCATGAAAGCCGATGATAAAGGTGTACTGTCCGCAAATAATTTCGACCAATTAGCCGAATCTCCTTTTATTGCTTCAAACAGTTTAATTCACGATTGTTATGAGCTTAATGGCGTCACCTATCACCTATGGATTCAGGGTGAATGTAATCCAGATTTCAAAAAGGTTAAAACCGATTTTATTGCTTTTACTAAAGCTCAAGTAGAATGTTTTAAAACCCTTCCCGTTGAAGAGTATCATTTCTTATTTCAAATAACGCCATACTTAAGTTATCATGGCGTTGAACATACCAATTCAACTGTAATATTAATGGGTGATGATAAGGATGTATTTGAAAATAAATACGATAATATTTTAGGAATATGTTCTCATGAACTTTACCACACTTGGAATATAAAAGCCATTCGTCCAAAAGAAATGTTACCCTATGATTATACAAAAGAAAACTATTCGAAATTAGGATATGTTGCTGAAGGCGTTACTACCTACATGGGTGATCTTATGCTGAAACGAGGGCAAGTGTTTAATTGGGAACAATTTATAAAAACGCAAAACGAAAATTTAAAACGCCATTATGAAAACGATGGCAGATATAATCTATCTGTTGCCGATAGTGCATTTGACACATGGCTAGATGGTTACAGCCTTGGAATTCCAAACAGAAAGACCTCAATTTATGCTGACGGAGCCTTATGCATGTTGATGATTGACTTGTTTATAATTGAACATTCAAACGGAAAACATTCTCTTAATGATGTGATGAGGGATTTGTATGAAAATTATTTGGATAGTGGCTATACGGAAGACGATTTTCAACAGTTGTGCGTGAACTATGGCGGACTGAAAGTTAGTGAAGTATTTAACAATCATGTTTATGGTACTGAGGATTATACCCCAACTTTAGAAGATGCTCTTTCATACGTTGGTTTTGAATTGGTGAAAACAAAAAATCCATCATTGAGTGCCCAAAAGTTTGGTTTCATTTCAATCGTACAAAATGGCAAACATATTATCAAAAAGATTCAAAACACATGTGAAGCCGATAGTAAAGGTATTGCGGTAGATGATGAAATAATTTCAATCAATGGAAAGACATTAACCGATTCAAAAATAAATGAATTCATTAAGGAAGAGGATGAGTCAATAACACTAGAAATCAAAAAACGCTTTGGGATTGTTTCCGTCGAATTAAAAAGCGGCGAATTCTACCCTATTTACTGCTTAAAAATATCAGAAAACACAACAGAGAAACAATTAATCCTAAGAAAAGTTTGGGCCAAATAAGTTAAAAATGACAACACTAAACAATTACCTTTCATTAATTAAATTTAGTCATACTGTATTTGCACTACCATTTGCATTAATCGGTTTTTTCTTGGCAAGTAGTCAGTTTGGCTTTAATGGAACTACTCTATTTCTAGTATTAGTTTGTATGGTTTTTGCCCGCTCTGCAGCCATGGCATTTAACAGATATATTGACAGAGAAATAGATTTAAAAAACCCAAGAACAGCCAATGTAAGAGAAATTCCAAGAGGAGTAATTACACCAAATTCAGCATTACTGTTTGTGGTGTTTTCTTGCGTAGTTTTTACAGTCACAACATATTTTATCAATTCGCTTTGTTTTTATTTGTCGCCAATTGCCTTATTGGTAATTTTAGGATATAGTTACACAAAGAGATTTACTTCATTTTGTCACCTTATTTTAGGCTTAGGATTAGCTCTAGCGCCATTAGGTGCGTATTTAGCAGTTTCAGGAAAGTTTGCCCTAGCTCCTATTCTTTTTTCAGTAGCGGTCTTGTTTTGGGTGTCTGGATTCGATATTATTTATGCTCTTCAAGACGATAAATTTGACAAAGAAAATAAACTCAATTCTATTCCTGTTTTAATGGGTAGAAAAAGCGCATTAAATTTGAGTAAACTTTTTCATCTCTTTACATTTTCAGTATTATTTTTTGCAGGAATGCGGCTAGAAGGCACTTTAATATACTGGATAGGGTTTATCTTATTTTCTATTCTACTTTTTTATCAACACACTATAATTTCTGAAAAAAACTTGAGCAGAGTTAATTTAGCTTTTTTTACCACAAACGGAGTAGCTTCAGTTGTTTTTGGAGTATTTGTAATACTTGACTTGACTCTATAAGTTTCTTTTTTCTTAATTTCGCGAAATCTAATCCTAGGCTAAATGACAACCAAAGTATCCAAAACATCAGAACTCACCTACAACGATTTCACAACATCTGTTATCAACGACTACAAAGTAGTATGTAGAAGCAGAGAAATGAGTTTAATGGGGCGTAGAGAAGTTCTCTCTGGTAAAGGAAGTTTTGGAATTTTTGGCGATGGAAAAGAATTGGCACAAATTGCCATGGCGCGCTGCTTTAAAAAAGGCGATTTTCGCTCAGGCTACTACCGTGATCAAACATTTATGATGGCTATTGGCGAATTAACTGTTCAACAGTTTTTTGCTGCTCTCTATGGCCATGCAGATATTGATGCCGAACCACAATCTGGCGGACGTCAAATGGTTGCCCACTTTTCAACCCAATCCTTAAATGAAGACGGAAGCTGGAGAAATTTGACTGAACAATACAACTCTGCATCTGATATTTCGTGTACTGCCGGACAAATGCCTAGATTAGTTGGATTAGCTCAAGCATCAAAAGTTTTTAGAGATAATAAAGACCTAAAAGATTGGACATCTTTCTCCAATAAAGGCAATGAAATTGCCTGGGGAACAATCGGCAATGCATCCACTTCAGAAGGTCACTTTTTTGAAGCAATTAATGCTGCGGGAGTTTTGCAAATTCCATTGGTAATATCGGTTTGGGATGATGGCTATGGTATTTCTGTACACAGTAAACACCAAACAACAAAAGAGAATATCTCAGAAATACTTAAAGGTTTTCAAAGGGATAAAAAAGGTGATGGCTTCGAAATCATTAAAGTTAAAGGATGGGATTATCCTGCTTTGATTGAAGCTTATGAAAAAGCTGAAAAGATAGCTAGAGTTGAACATGTGCCTGTTCTTGTTCATGTCATAGAAATGACACAGCCTCAAGGCCACTCAACATCTGGTTCTCATGAAAGATACAAGTCTAAAGAACGTTTACAATGGGAAACAGATTTCGACTGTATCGACTTGTTTAAAGAATGGATTGTAAGCAATTCTATTTCTACTGACGAAGAACTTGACGGCATCAGAGCAGAAATAAAAAAAGAAGTTTCAAAACTTAAAAATACCGCTTGGAAGGCGTACCAGACTCCTATTCTTGAAGAGTTATCCCTTGCATCAAAACTTTTAGAGGATTTGATAAGCGAAAGCTCTAATGGTGTATTCATCAAACCTATCAAAGAAAAGTTAGAATTTGATGCAAAACTTAATCCACATCGAAAAAATATTTTTGCAGCTTTACGTTCAGCCTTAAGACTTGTTCGAGGTGAGAATACAAAAGCGAAACAAAGCATTAAAGCGCAACTACAACTTTGGAACGATGAAAATCAAGATCGATTCAGTTCACACCTATACAGTCAATCAAAGCAATCAATTGACAAGGTAAAAGTAATTGAACCAAGCTACGGTAAAGATGCTGAAGAAGTTGACGCAAGAATTATTATCAGAGACAATTTTGACACCATTTTATCTAATCACCCCGAAGTTTTAGTCTTTGGTGAAGATAGCGGACAAATTGGAGGTGTTAATCAAGGTTTAGAAGGACTTCAACAAAAATTCGGAGAACTAAGAGTTTCTGATACAGGGATTCGTGAAGCCACCATACTTGGTCAAGGGATAGGTATGGCAATGCGAGGGCTAAGACCTATTGCAGAAATTCAATACCTAGACTATTTACTATATTGTTTTCAGGGTATGTCTGACGATTTGTCGACCCTACATTACAGAACTAAAGGGAAACAAAAAGCACCTTTAATTATACGTACTCGAGGACACCGTTTGGAAGGAATTTGGCATTCTGGCTCTCCACTTGGAATGATGCTAAACGGATTAAGAGGTATGCATGTACTTGTTCCACGAAACATGACCAAAGCAGCAGGTTTTTACAACACACTGCTAAAGAGTGATGAACCGGCTATCGTTATTGAATGTCTAAATGGATACCGATTAAAAGAAAAATTACCTTCTAATCTTGGTGAATTCACAACACCAGTGGGCGTTCCTGAAATCACTAAAGAAGGCTCTGATATTACTCTTGTAACTTACGGCTCAACATGGCGTATTGTAACTGAAGCAGCCAAAGAACTTGAAAAAGTTGAAATTTCATGTGAAGTTATCGATGTGCAAAGTTTATTGCCTTTTGATACCCATCATTCAATAGTTGAAAGCCTTAAAAAGACCAACAAGGTTGTATTTATTGATGAAGATGTGTCGGCAGGAGCTACAGCATACATGATGCAAAAAGTTTTAGAAGAGCAAAAAGGATATTTCTTCCTAGACTCTGAGCCTAAAACAATTTCTTCAAAAGATCACCGACCAGCCTACGGAGAAGACGGCGATTATTTTTCTAAACCTAATAAGGACGATATTTTTGAAAAGGTGTATGACATTATGCACGAACATAATCCCAAAAAATATCCTAGTTTGTAAAGAATGAAAAAAACAACCGAACAAGTTTCCAACCACAATGATTTAGATAAAATGAATACTCTTGATTTACTTAAGGGTATTAATGAAGAAGATAAAAAGGTAGCAAGTTCAATTGAGAATGTCATTCCAAAAATAGAAGAAGCAGTAGACGCCATTTACTCAAGAATGGAAAAAGGCGGTCGCTTGTTTTACATTGGTGCAGGAACTAGTGGTCGTTTAGGAATTGTTGATGCTTCTGAATGTCCTCCTACTTTTGGAGTATCTCATGATGTTGTTATAGGCATAATAGCTGGTGGTGACTCTGCCATCAGAAAAGCTGTTGAATTTGCTGAAGACGATACCCAACAAGCTTGGAAAGATTTGAAAGAATACAAGATCAATGAAATGGATTCTATAATTGGGATAGCTGCTTCAGGAACAACACCTTACGTTATTGGTGGACTCAAAGAATGTAACGCAAATAATATCCTCACATGCTGTATAAGTTGCAACGAGGACTCTCCCCTAGCATCAGTTTCTAAAATTCCTATTGAAGTTGTGGTTGGACCCGAATTCGTTACGGGGAGTACTCGAATGAAAGCCGGTACTGCTCAAAAATTAGTCTTAAATATGATATCTACTTCACTAATGATAAAATTAGGTAAAGTAAAAGGAAACCGTATGGTAGATATGCAATTAAGCAATGATAAACTTGTTGACAGAGGAACTCTAATGGTTGCGGAAGAAACTGGCCTAGATTATCAGTCTGCTAAAGAATTATTAAACACAACAGGTAGCGTGAGAGCTGCTGTAAAAAAACATAAAAATGGATAAACAAAAATTAGCCAACGGCATGATATGGATTTCAATGGCCATATTTTTTATTTTCACCGCTTCAGTAACCTTATTCATTGGTAATAGTAAAGGGAGCATTGCGCTTCAAGCCCTAGGAATAGTGTTTATTCTATGCTTATTTTTCTTTGCCTATAAGGGAATGAAAACTGTATTGGACGCTTTTTTTGATAAGAAGAACTAATCCTAAAACGGATTAGTTGCCCATACATTTAACTCAGTAATAAAACCTTTATCCTCCATCTCTAGTACTGAAATAATAGAATGTGCTATTTCATCTGGCGATAATTTTTTGGCTTCGTCTTCCCTTTCAATACGTTCTTGATTGTAAAATGCAGTGGTTACTTCACTAGGGTTGAGCTGACAAACTCGTATGTTAAAAGGACGAAGTTCTGCCTGCCAACATTGAGTCAATGCCCTTACCGCAAACTTTGAAGCAGAATACACACTTCCTCTAGCAAAACCTTTTACACTAGCAGATGAACCAATATTAATAATTGTACCAGACTCTTGTGCTTTCATACAAGAAATTATTTCCTTTGACAACAAAGCTAAACCAAAAACATTGGTATTAAAAACCTCCAAAAACTGTTCATGACTTATATCATCAACTTTTTCAAAAGAACCAATACCAGCATTATTTATTAACGCATCTACTCTACCATCTAAAATTTCAAGGCATTTTTGAGCGTTTTTACTAATGGCATCTAAATCAGAAATATCAAACACAAGTATTTCAGCGCCAGAAAACTCAGCAGCTAATTTTAACCGCTCTTCATTTCTACCTGTAATTAAAACCCTAGCGCCTTTGTCAACTAATTTTTTAGCCGTTGATTTGCCTATACCTAAACTTCCTCCCGTAAGAAGAATATGCTTACCTTTTAAATCCATTATCTATAATTAAATGTTTTTCTACAGTTCCATTTTCGTAAAAATAAAACTGAATATTATTTGAATGAGCAGACGATTTTCTACCTCGAATATCTCGAATATGTTTCAATTTACTTTTAGGTTTAATCTCCTCCTCTATGTTTGATGTAATTTGAAAAAGCTTTATCCCAACTGGTCTGTGATCTGAAATGCAATTATCATACCCATTAAATCCATTAGCGAAAAAATTATCAATCAAAATTGTCTGAGCATTGTTATAGGAATTTTCAAAATCATCAATCAATTCATTAGAGATTAAAATATGATCTAGATGAGATGGCCAAGAAGGAAACGACCAATTAGAACTGCTTTGTTGTGCAATATACATATCAGCGAAAAGAAAATTTTCTGAATCGTCAATTATTGATTGAAACACATTATTTGATTCTCCTTCTTCTATCAAATCATTAAAATCTCCTAAAACAATTACGTTCTCGTTTACCAAATAGCTGTCAATGTATGTTTTAATTTGATTAGCAGCTTGTAATCGTCTATTTTCTTCGTCGGAACTATCATTCATATCCAAATTCCCATCACCGCAACATTTGAAATGAACATTGATTAAAAAATAGCTTGTGCCGCTATGTATGACCTCAATTAAGTATGGTGGCCTACCTGCAAACATTGAAGTATAAGATGAAGAAGTATAAATTGATGTATGATTCACCACTTCAACATCCTCTTTTATTAAGTAGGCTAAAGTTAAATTTCCATAATTTTCAGGAATAATATACCCCTGGTAATTTGGCAAACTATTGGCTAATTGTTGAAAAGCGTTGACATCATCTATCTCTTGTAATGCAACAACATCAGCATCTAATTTGCTAATGGCTAATGCAGTAGAGTCTATTGTTATTTGATTGTTTTTTGGAAAAAACTCTAAGTTCCATGTGATGGCTTCAAAAGAGCTGCTTTCTCCAAAGGAAAGATCTTTTAAACTTTGTCCAAAAACAAACGTAGAAATAAAGAGAGCTAAAATTGTTAAGGTAATACGCATGTCACAAAAATACGATTAATAAGTTTTAATTGATTTATTAGTATTGCTTTTATTAACTTAGCACTAACTAACACTTATCCTATGTTCATAGCTAAAAACTATTTGTTTTTATTACTATTTGTTCCACTTTCATCATTTTCTCAAAGCCTATCTGATTTAAGTTTTGGTACAGATGAAACCTTTGATGTAATTACCTGGAATTTGGAGAGTTTCCCGAAAGATGGAACGACAACAGTTGGTTATGTGTCTCAAATTATTGCAGAATTAGAGTCTGATGTTATTGGGTTTCAAGAAATAAATAATATTGAAACTTTCGAAGAAATGTTAGCAAATATTGACGGTTATAATGGTTATGTTGTTAACTCAAATTATGGCGGAATAAATCTAGCCTATGCCGTAAAATCTGATGTTACAGTTATTGATGATTACAAAATATATTCTGAATCAACCTATAACTATGCCTTTGCAGGGCGCTCACCCTATCTTTTACATGTAGAGAAAAATAATATAGAATACTACATTATAAACCTTCACTTAAAATGTTGTGGCGATGGAAATTTAGACCTAACCGATAGTTCAGATGAAGAATACAGAAGATGGTTAGCTCTTAGTTACATCAAAACGTATATTGATAATAATCTTTCAACAGAAAACGTCATTGTTTTAGGCGATTACAACGATGAGTTAACCGATAATGTTGAAGACAATGTTTTTCAAGATTTAATAGACGATTCTGAAAATTTTCTTTTTGCAGATATGAATATTGCTACTGGAAATCCACAAAGTTTTTCATTTCCTAATTGGCCAAGTCATCTTGATCATATCCTTATTACGAATGAATTAGTTGACGATTTTAACTCTGAAGGCGGTCAGGTAATGACAATTCCAGTTTACAACTATATCGAAGGTGGTTTCAGCAATTATGACAGCTATATTACAGATCATGTTCCAGTAGCTATTAAATTGGTTTATAGTAATGGATGTACAGATAGTTTAGCTCTAAATTACAATCCAGAGGCTTTGGAAGATGACGGCTCATGTGTTTATGAAAATAATGACGGTATATCACCCCTATTTTTTTCAGAATATGCTGAAGGGAGTTCTAACAACAAATACATAGAAATTTTTAATCCTACAGAAAATACAGTCAGTTTAGATGATTACGCTATGGCTTTGGTAGTTAATGAGCCTGAAGTAATCGGAGTTTATGATTCTTGGCATTATTTTGATGCAGGCTCAAATATTGAACCCAATGGTGTCTTTATTGTCGCTCACCCCTCTTCTGAAGTACCAATTTTAGAACAAGCGGATATGACCACAACACACCTCAGTAATGGCGATGATGGCATAGCATTAGTATACGGCATTCAGCCGAGTACAAATTCTTCCCCTGAAGATGGTGGTTATGTGATCATTGACCGTATTGGCGACTGGAACGGTGATCCTGGAAGTGGTTGGTCGGTAGCAGGTATCAACAATGGTACAAAAGATCATACTCTAGTCAGAAAATGTTCAATTAATCAAGGAAATAATAATTGGAATATATCCGCAGGCAGTACTGCTGAAAATTCTGAATGGACTGTTTTAAATTCTGATAATTGGGAAAATATCGGAACTCATGAATATCCCTGTTTTGTTGAGATTTTAGGATGCACCGATTCTTTAGCTACTAATTACAACCCTGAAGCAACAAATGATAATGGTAGTTGTGAATATACTAACTCGCCCTGTGATTTTGTACCTACAGAGTTAATAGTAGATAATATCATACACATTAGAGTGCGCTTCAATTGGTCATTGCCAGATGAATTGCCCTCACACTATATGATTCGTTATAGACCACTAACTTCAACCAACTGGACAGTTATTACTGCTGGAGCAATTGATGAAAACCCTTATAATGGCACTTCTAGAAATAGGTATTTCATGATGCCATCTACTTCATACATTTGGAATATAAGAAGTCGAGTGCTAAACTCTGATTTAAGTATTCAGTGCCAGTCAGAATGGTCAGAATCGTCTTACTTCACCACGCTTGCAGAATGCCCTAATTTAGAAAATCAATCTGTTCAAACAGAAGCTAACTGGGTTACATTTTATGCAAATGCTCCTGTGCAAATGGAATCAACATTTTGGCAAGTAAAGGGGAAAATTCGAGAAATAGGACAAGAAAACTACAGGTATGTAATTGGAGAAAATCATTTAAATACTTTAAAAGGTAATTTTGATGAAAACACCAATTACCAATGGCATACAAAAGCATGGTGTGTCGGTAATGTTAATCAAGATGGAAATTCAGATTTAGAATACCATTCAGGTTGGGGTGAATTTTATGATTTTAGTACTGAAGAAGCGTGCAATAAACTTCCAACAGAATTATTCACAACCTCAAATTCATCGGCAACAGCATTAACAATGCATTGGAATACTCCAATAAATGGAATTCCAGATCATTATTTTTTGGAACTAAATAACCTTACAACCGGACAACTTTTTCAATGGAATAACATTGATGGCACTAGTACCTCTCAAAGCAAATATGGTCTAACAACTGGTCATGAATTTTCATGGCGAATAAAAGGAGCCTGTAATGAAAATGGCACTTCATGGTCTACTCCATTCTCAACTAATGAGTTTTATACTTTAGGTGCAGATCGTTTGGGTTCTAAGGGTAATATTTCTATTTATCCTAACCCAATTATAAATATAATCAATATTGAAGGATTATCAGATGAGATTTGTAGTGTTGAAATTTCAAATACTTTGGGTCAAATTGTATTTGACTATCATAACTATCCGACTTCTTCCTCGTTACTTCAATTAAACATTTCTATTCTATCTAATGGAATTTACTTTATTAAAGTTATTAACGGAAAAAGGGAGGAGAATTTTAAAATTACGAAGGGATTTTAATAATTTAATGAAGAATTGAAATACACTAAATACGACTCAAACTTTTTAAAATATTATTATAATTAATTATCTTTTTTAATGTCAACTAACAATTCTATTCAAACGAAGTTAACCTTAACACTTACACTTGCACTATTATTTTCAACATTTGCTTTTTCTCAATGTGAAATTGAAGTTAGTGATGTCTCAATTTGTCAAAATCAAATGGCAATTTCTTCAGTGTCTGAAAATGAAGAAACTATAAATCTATTAAACGCATACTCTGTTGAAATTTTAGAATTGGAATACGATACTTTATTGAAATCTGTAGTTCAAGATATTGGTGATGATGAAGTTTTAGGTCCCTTCAATATTGGTTTTCCATTCTCATTTTACAACCAAGTTTACCATCAATTTTGGATTTCATCAAATGGCTTTATCAGTTTCATTGAACCGGGTAATGGTTACAATTCAAATGAAATACCTAATTTAAGTGGTCCATTTGCAGGTGTTTTTGCGGCATGGGAAGACTGGAATCCGAATGCCAATGGAGAAGTATCTTTCTCAAGTATAAATAATAAAATGATTATTGAATTTAAAAATGTAAGCAGTTATAATTGTGGTTATGAAGATGGCTTTGCAGGTACTTTTCAAATAGCATTACACAACAATTCAAACTGGATAGACATTAGAATAGTAAATAAGGCCGAATGTACCAACTCACTTCAAGGCATTCAAAACCAATACGGAACATTTGCGTTGGCTGTGGAAAATAGAAATTCAACACTGTGGAGTGCCGAAAATCAAACCATTAGATTTAAACCACAAAATACTAATAATGTGAATTGGTACAATGCCAATGGTGATTTGGTTTACTCAGGTAGCCCATTGATTTACCAAGCAAATTCATCAGAGGAAATGGTTGCTGTATTTAACAACAATAATGGATGCGAAGCTACAGACACCTTTAATATCAATGTATCCTTTCCAACTCCAGAAATTTTCATTGAAGGTCAAGTTCTACTTTGTGATTTACCCGGATTCGATTACCAATGGTTATTAAACGATGAGATTATTGAAGGTGCAAATTCTCAATATTTTTTCCCAGAAACTTCAGGGACTTATACCGTCATGCTTAGTAATGACTTAGGGTGTGAAGAATTATCAACACCTTTTCAGTTCGCTCCATCTGATTTAAACGAAAGAAATACGTATTTGAAAAGTTCTGTTTACCCAAATCCAAGCAATGGCATATTCGAACTAATTATAAACTCACCCAAACATGAAAAAATTTCAATTGAAGTTTACAATTCACTTGGAAAAATGATTTACTATTCAATCAAAAACTCAATTTCTATTCAGGAGGAAAAATTTGATTTTTCTTCTTATTCTTCAGGAATATATCATTTAGTTGTTAAAACGCCTGAAAACAATACACATCACAAACTAATTATACAGTAATTATGAATTTAACAAAAGAAACCTATTTTTCAGATTTAATAATCTTAATAGTCCGTTTAGCTATTGCAGCTTTAATGTTGACTCATGGATTACCAAAACTAAGCAAACTAATGGCTGGTGGTGAAATAAAATTCGCCAACCCCATTGGACTCGGCCCTACAGTTTCACTAATACTAGTCGTATTTTCAGAAGTTTTTTGTTCATTATTAATTGCATTAGGCTACAAATTAAGATTAGCCACAATTCCACTAATTATAACAATGTTAGTTGCAGCATTCATAACACATTTAGGAGATGGCATCCAAAAACAAGAGAAAGCTTTACTGTATCTTTTAGTGTATATTTTATTGATTATTAAAGGAAGTGGGAAATTCTCTCTAGACAATTTACACAAAAGATGATATTTGATACTTTACTTTTATATATTTGCAACTCTACTTTAACAACTTCATACCAATGAAATCATTATTATCAGTTCTAATCGTCTTACTATTTTCAACTTCTTCTTATTCTCAATCTAAGAAATCACTCATTTCAAAAAACAAAAGTCTTGAAGTTGGATTTGGAATTGGCGTTTTATCAGAAGATATTCCCAATTTCTACAGGTTTCAAATTGTTAGTAGAGACTTGCTACTAAATCGATTTGGACTTTACTATACCTATGAATACATTGACACTGAAGGTGGTGATTACAGGGATTTATTAGGTTTAACTTACAGATTAAGTAACACCTTTTCTGTTCAGGCTGCTACCGGATTAACTAACGCCTCATTATTCACCACTACTGGTTTCAGAAAAGAATTAGCAATTGCTTACCATCCACAAAAACTTCCATTTACTTTTACTACTGGATATTCAACTACACATGGACCAACCTTTACGCTGAATTTTAAACTTTTTGGAAAGAAAAAAAATAAAGAAATAGTATCTAAGGAAGATGTTATTCCTCCAAAGTTTGAGAATACCAACACCAAAAAAGCTGAAGTTCCTACCATCAAAAATGTTACTCCTAATGTTTCAAAAGAAGTAAACACTACAAAAATTGAAAAAGAAAAAGCTCCTGTAACTCCAACTCCAGTAAAAACTGTTGATGCCAAACCTAAGGTTAATTACGATAAGCTTTGTGATGACAATAGAGTAAGTAATAAGTACAACAGCGCAGAACTATCTGATACAGATAAGGATAAGCTAACGAATTTTATTAGCTTTTTAAAATCGAATACTAAGTACAAACTTAAAATTACAGGAAGAGCAGATAAAATTGGTTCTGAAGAATATAATCTTCAATTGGGTCAAAGAAGAGCTGACAATGCTAAAAAATATTTAGTTAGTAAAGGTGTGAATCCAAGTCAATTAATTAGCGTATCTATTGGAGAAAGCCAGTCTCAAAATGCTAATACAATAGCTGAAAGAGCTTTAGCAAGAGCCACTGTCTTTAAAATAATTACTCCGTAATTAAGATTTAAATTAATGAAATTGAATAGAGCTGAAACGTAGTTTCGGCTCTTTTTTTGTTCCATTAAGCATTAATATCATCTTTGTCAAAGCTTTATCCACTATCCTATTCAAGAACTACATTCACTTGCATTAAACTAAAAAAAAACTACTCTCAAATTGAGAGTAGTTTAAATTTTTAATTTGAATTATCGTACTATTAATTTAGTGTTACTTTTTTAGTTACAACCTTATCATCCATACGAATTCTTAGTAGGTATACTCCTGATGGCTCTTTAGAAATGTCAAATGACTCATTAATTTCCCCTTCAAAGTCAGTTAAATATTTTTCAGAAACAGTTTCACCCAAAGAGTTAACTAATTCTATACTAACATTTTGAATGTAATTTAGTTGTAATGTCACATTAAAGTAACCTCTTGTTGGGTTTGGATAAACCTCTATAATTTCACTAGTAAGTTCATCTACACCAACAATATCTTTAACTTCAATATTCGTGCAATACGTTTCACCTTCACAATTAAGATCAAAACAGTCTCTGGTTTCTGTTACACAAAGTGTTGAAGTCCCTTCAATGATTGACCAATCAACAACGATTTCATTGGTGAATTGACCAGAAGAAATAAATCCTAAATTTGAAATTGTCCAGAAATATGTAGAGCCAGAGTTCTCTTGAACCGAATAGGTTACAGATGATTCTGTATCTACTGTACTCATACCATCAATGACAAGTTCTTCTAAATCACATACTTCTAACTCCAATGTAGCAATAGAATCACAACCAAAGATATCAATAGAATAAAACTCATATGTACCACTTTCAGTGTAAACTTCACCATTCCAATCATAGGCGTCACAAGTGTAAACATAATCAGTCGACTCGCTAGGTCCTTTTATTGTTAGGTTTAATGTAGCAACTGAATCACAACCTTCTTCATTAAATGTACTCACTGTATACACTCCACTTTCAGTATACAATTCGTTATTCCAAACATAACTATCACAAGCTATGATGGTTGAACTAGAAGAAGAACTATTAATAATCGTTAATTCTAAAGTCACTACTGAATCACACCCTAGTGAATTTGAAGTGGTATAGGTATACGTCCCACTTGTGATGAAATTCATACCGTTCCATACATATGAATCACATGCAGTAAAAAACTCATATGTTGAATCAGAATAAAGTATTGTAAGATCAAGGGTAACGATACTGTCACAACCTAATGAATTAACTAATACAAAAGTAGCAGAATCATTACTTTCAGTATATGTTAAACCATCTATCCAAGTAAACTCATCACAATGTTGTTGAACATCTACTCCATATGTAGATTCATTTATTGTTAACTCTAAAACAGCAGTACTATCACAAGAATTTTCTCCAGTGGTTTCAAAGGTATATGTTCCACTTTCTGTATAAACTGAATCATTCCATGTGTAGCTGTAACATTCCGATACTACAGACAATGATGATGTACTTTCAAGTATGGTAAGGTTAAGTGTTACAATGCTATCACAACCCAATGAGTTTGTTAACAAGAAAGTTGAAGAATCAGTACTTTCTGTATAGGTTATACCATCAATCCAAGTGAATTCATCACAGTGAACTTGAGTATCTATACCAGTTGTACTTTCATTAACAATTACGTTAAATGTATAAATACTATCGCAGCCACTGACATTAGTGTAATAGTTGGTATAAGTACCACTTACCGTATATGTGCTATCGTCCCAAACGAAAGCATCGCAAACGGTGACATCACTAAATAAACTATCCGAATTGAATATCGTAAGGTTAAGCGTTACTACACTATCACAACCTGCTGAATTTACTAATGTATAGGTTGCTGAGTCATTACTCTCTGTATAGGTTAAACCATCAATCCAAGTAAACTCATCACAAATTTCAACAGTCTCTATTCCAGTTGTGCTTTCTAACACAGTAAGGTTAACAGTATGCGAACTATCACAACCAAATGCATTAGTATAATTGTTAGTGTATGAACCACTTGCTGTATATGTGCTATCGTCCCAAACAAAGGCATCGCAAACTGTAGTATCACTTAATGTGCTCTCTGAGTAGTTCACCGTTAGATTGAAGGTGTACGTACTATCACATCCGTTAATGTTTGTATAGTTGTTCGTATACGTTCCGCTTACCGTGTATGTGCTATCGTCCCAAACAAATGCATTACAAACTGTTGTGTCACTAAATAAATTATCAGAATAATTTACGGTTAGATTGAAGGTGTACGTACTATCACGTCC
>CBFIDK010000017.1:0-18451 GCA_965661345.1 Flavobacteriales bacterium
AAATCTGTACAAACAATGCTTGTCATGTCCATTACAAATTCTCCGCCCTTTAATCTTTCTTTATCAAAAACTAAGTTCGCTGATTTTAACTCAATAGTTCCCATGTGAGAACCGACTACTTTTTCGCCTTTCCATTGGATAGAACTCTTTCTAATTTTCAAATTATCACTTACAGTAAAGCTTTGAAAAAATAATCCTAGTAAAACAACTAGTATTCCAAAAGTAGTTTTGAAAGTATTGTTTCTTAAATTTGCGTGTGACCCATCACAGTTTCCGTTAGGGTTTTGTGTTTTACCACATTTGCACTTTGGCGCTCTTAAATTCTTCATAATGTTTTGTTAGTTTAGTTTTTTGTTATAGTTTCGCAAGGTAACTATTAATAGTGTCATAAAGTAACAGTTACTAATAAGTAACCTAAAAAAATCTAGTTACATAAAAGTAACAATTAAACAAAATGGACGATATTAATCATAAATGCCCTACTAGTATATTTACTGATAAGCTTGGCGGAAAGTGGAAATTAGCCATTATTTACAATCTTAGAAATCGACATTTAAGGTTTGGTCAATTGGTTACATTAGTTCATGGAATTTCTAGAAAGGTTCTTACAGAACATCTTAAGCAAATGGAGAGTGACAATTTAGTTACCAGAAAAGTATACAAGGAAATTCCACCAAAAGTTGAATATGCGCTTACGGATGCCGGTAAAGATTTATTACCTCTGTTTCAACAAATAGACAGTTGGGTATCTAAACATTATTAGAAGGAAGAAGATTAAACTTCTTTTATCACTAACCTATCATCAATTCTAAAGCGTTCGCCATATACGCCATCTTTATCGGCTTCTCCGATTCCAAATATCATTACTACATGGCTTTGCCAGTTCAATTTAAGTAGTTTTTTAATCCGTTTTTCGTCAAAACCTTCCATAGGGCAAGAGTCAAAGCCTTCAGCTACCAGAGCCATCATAAAATTCTGACAGGCTAGGGCAGTGGATTTTGTTACTGATTCAAATAATTGGTGCTTGGTTAGCGGACTTCTTTGTATGGGTTTGAAGTAGCCTACAATGCTTAAAAAGATATACACGAATCGTTTTAGTAGTCCAAAAATTCCCAAACGATCGTGAGTATATGCCATAGGTATTAATTTGTTATAGTATTTATCTACCAATGGAAGTAGCTTACCTTTTTTTTCGTATTCCTCTACTATCATATTTCGGTTCCTCTTCCAAGTATCTATTCTTGAAACTGAAATTACTATCTCTTTAGCAGTTTTAGCGGCATTTTGAGAAAAGCAGGCTTCCACAACTTTTTTCTTTTTTTCTTCGTCTCTTATCCAATAGAATTCCCAGGGCTGAAGATTGGATGAGTTAGGAGCGAGGATTGCTGCTTTAAGGCATTTTCTCATAACTGATTCAGGCACTTCACTTTCTGTAAAACGTCTTACGGATCTTCGTTTATCTACTACTTCAAAAAAGTTCATGTATTTAAGATGTTAGGTTGTATAATGTTGTAAAATTTGAGTTTGAATACTTGATGATTTGCATTATTTCGAATCTTTCCTTAGAAAGGTTTTTAGCTCTTTGATTTCAAGTATAATATTCTGCTCTTGTTCTAAGATTGAGCCTTCTAGTTTAAGGATCTGATTTTCTAATTCAATAATTTTATTTTGTTTCTGTTTCGATTTATTTAGGTCGTTAATTAACCATGCAAAAGCAATGAGTTCAATTATCAATAAAATGACGGTTAATAATATCTGAGTGTCCATAATTTAGGTTGTATGAATTACTTATTTAAAAATAAATGTAGACATAATTTACTTATGCAATAGCTGTTTGTAAATAATCTATTCACTAGCTTTTAAACAGTTCTCGTTTTTCACATTCGTTGTAAATTAGAAGTATAAGTAGACCAAATAATAAGGACGAAATGATAAGTATTACATTTGAAATTCCATCTGTAAAAAAGGATACTCGTATGAGTATTGTAGAGATAATAAAACCAGAATTTCTCATGATTTTATGAAAGAGATCCGAATTAAAGAATGAAAATAAAAGTAGTAACACATCAACAATTATTAGCAGTTGAAACAATTCATCAAAGAATAAATTATTGATTGATATCATTTGAGTGTTGAGCAAGGGAGTTTCGAAAACACCACTTACCCATGAAATAAAATGGTAAGACGCTAGTAAAATAACTATTGGCACTAGTAAAGCAGACATCCATTTTTTGATTTTAATAAATCGCTCTAAATTTTCTGTGTTAGAGGGCGATATAAATTTTAATGAATTTCTCCTAAAAAGATAGATGAGTAAGAACAGTATTAAGGATGTACCTAAATCTATAAATATTTGAGTATTAGCTTCGTTAGAGAAAAGACTTTGGCTTAAATCTAGATTAGAAATGTCTTTAAATATTCGCCTGATGATTATTAAAGTAATTATTTCGTATTGTTTAGAGATATAGGTTGTAATTGATCGGGGCAGATAATAAATCAATAAATATATCTCATATGCTAATATAAAGGAGAAAGGGGTATAAATTGCCGCAATTGGACTTGACAGTAAGCCATGTGAGTCGTCAATTGAAAGGATATTTGCTTTTGCTAAATAAATCAGAGCAAGATGTACAAAAAAGCTTATTACAGAGATAAATAGTATAAATCTTTCAACCTTTTGCTTTGTATTCTCCCCAATAGTTGCATTAAATAATTTAAGTTCAAAATCTTTCATTTCACTAGATTTGATTAAAGTTTACCTCAAATTTTATCCTACATTAATTAGTGAAGAATAAGTTTGTGGTTTATTTCTTTGTTTTCAGTACTCACCGTTAAATTATAAATACCTTTTGGAAAGTTTGATAAATCAATTTGATGGGTATAATTTCCTTTTACATTGATTTTCTCAGAGTAAATATTTTTTCCAATTAAATTAGTGATGTTTAGACTGTGTTTATCGTATCCGTTAATGCTTAGATAAAATACATTCGATGATGGATTAGGATAAATAGAAACATCTATTATGAGCTCGTCAATGGACGACATACTTTCGCAAGACTGTTGACAATCGTTGAGCGATGAATAGGCACCTGAACCGTCCAATGGGTCTACACAAGCATCGTTTACACAATTCCAACTATCAGAAATTGTAGTGCAAAACGGTACATCATTAGCATTGTTTGGCGCGACATTTACTGTGTTTTCATTGACAATAAGCTGACCATTTGTTGAATAGACTTTATATCCAGTTTCTTCAGGAAATACTGGATTGTTGACTACGAAATCAAAACTATCATTGTAGTTAGCATTTATTTCTGTAATCTGCTTGTAACCGACTGGCATGCTCAATGATAGTTCGAGCTCTCCATTTCTAATTATTTTTAGAGGTCCATACCAACCGTATCCAAAATCATTAAACATTTCTACTTTGAATTTACCGCAATAATCTTCTCCAAATACCTCACACGCTTTAATATTTGTAAAACTTGAGAGCCCATAGTTTTGTGAGCTGTTTTGACTAACTACTAGCTGTCCGTCTCCATTAAATAGTTTGTAACTATTGTTATATCCTGCCTCAGGTTGAATGTAAATGTCTATGATATCATCTTCATCAATACCAAAATTGAAGTTTCTTGGTTCTGTACCTTCATAAATTGTTAAGGTTTCTACATAATCGCCATTAACGTATAAGAACAATTCATCACCACCCCAACCTTCAGAAGAATTTGATTGTAGCAACAAACGCCACACTCCACAACTTCCCTCCAAAACTGGAATGTTAGGCCTTATTACGGCATCTACAACATGAACAATGCCATTGTATGCTAATAAATCTGTTATTAATACCTCTGCAGTGTTTTCTTGGCCAATTACAAAAAAAGTACTGTCAGTAACATCAAACTCTATTCCAATACCATCGATATTAAAGGCAATATTTCCTGAATACATCTCAGAACTTGGTATTTCATTATCAAAAATATGATTGAACACAATGTCGTAGATATATTGAGACTCTAAAAGCTCATCTGTAGACATGCCTAGTTCTTGGGCAAAAAACTGAAAAGCATCATCAGTTGGTGCATACACTGTGAATGGGCCAGGGCCTTCAATACTATTGTCGATGGAGGCTTGTATTGAAAGATCATCGTCGAAACTCACAGAAATAATTGCTTCTTCAAAAATTTGATGCTCTTCGCTTCTGGCAATTATCTCCATTACAGTGGATTCTGGTAGGCCAGTAGGTGCTAGACAATGATCTATAACGTGAACTACGCCATTATATGCTTCTAAGTTAGTCGTTAGTATTTCTGCATTATTTACATAAAAAGAACCGTTATTTTCAGTGATGTTTAGCAGTTGTCCTTGTGCTGATGGAATCTGTAAACCATTGTACAAATCTTCAGCTAACACTCTTCCGGGAGCAATGTGATACTCTAATATTTCCGTGAAATCTGGAATATTCAAAGCATCAAATTGGTTCAAATTCATGTATTCTAGAATTTCATTAACTGCATCGTCATTGGGTACAAAAATGGTCCATGGTCCGCCTTGGGTCAAATAGCCTTCGGTGTAGTAGTTAAAGGCATAGAACGATTGAAATACATCCTGAGTATTGGGGTTGTCGATTAAATAAATTGTACTTAATAAATCGTATAAATCGAATGCATCTACATTAATGCTTAAGGTCATGCCTGCCAGTGCATTATAGCCTACACTACAGTCGAAATTAAAAACTCCTGCCGTATCAAATTCAATGACTCCCATGCATACACCATCCGAATTTCCTGTTGTTTGATCTAAAAAATAGTCGTAAGGGTTGTTAAAAGGCTCTCCCGTAATGCTGTTAATTATACCGTTGACGGTATGATCACCCTCAATATTTATAAAGGCTACTGTTTCACCAGGACTTATAGTTAATTCTGAAGGAACAAATTCAAAATTATTTAATATTACAGTGTAATCAGCCTCACACTGAGCATTAGTGTTTATTGAAAATATATTTAACAATATTGTTAATGCGAATGATAATTTCTTCATAAGTATTTATATCAACACTATGCAAATATACTAAATTTCATGATTTGTATAGCTTTCTCTTAAAATAGTTATACAAAATATGTGTTTATTAGCTATTTATTTACTAATCATTCAAATAGAAAAATGAATTTATAGGTAAATTTTTGCTGTCAAATTTTATAAATAATTTTTATCTAAATTGTGATGCAATATGATACGCACCTTATTACTTATATTTTTTCCTTTGGTTTCTTTTAGTCAAGAAACAGATTGGGTAAAGTCTTTTGGAGGATCCGCATCCGATAAAGGCATTTCTATTGGAACAGATTCCCTAGGTTATATCTATTGTAGTGGGTATTTTAATAATGCGGCAACTTTTGGAAGTATAACACTCACGAATAACCCTTTAAGTACTGGTGGCAATAATAAAGAAAACTTTGTTTTTAAGATGGATTCGTTGGGTAATGTTTTATGGGCAATAGCCGGTGGCAATCAATCTGGCGGCTGCTGTGATGATAGGGCATTAGGGATGCATGTAACAGCTGGTGGAGATGTATTTATAACAGGAACGTTTTGGAGTGCTTATACCTTGGGTGTGCCTGGATCAGCAAATGCTGTAAGTGTTACTCAAGGATTAAATGGCGCTGATAATTCCCTTTTAGCTAAGATAGATACGGATGGAAATCCAGTTTGGGCAATTGGATTTGGAGCAAATGAAGGAGCAGGTGGTGGCCCTGACTGTCCGTATTATGATGCTGATGACCATTCTTACGATGTAAAAGTTGATGACGATGGCTTTATTTATGTGACTGGTTTTTTCTCGGGCTTAAGTGCAAATTTTGATGGTTTTACCATTACAAATCCGACTTGGGGTGAAAGCTGTGATCCGAAAGGGTATATTGGAAAATTAGATCCTGATGGGAATTGGTTGTGGGTGGATAAATTTGATGGCATTTACGACGTCAGAGGTTCTAGAGACAATAGGATAGCCATTGATTCGTATTCCAATATTTACGTTTGTGGTGGCTTTCAAAATACAGGAGTTTATGGTCCTTTGAGCGTAACCTCAGAAGGAGACTACGATGCCTTTCTGTTTAAAATGGATAAAGATGGTAATTGGTTATGGGTAAAAAATGTTGGAAGTAACAAAGGCGATAGAGCAAATGGAGTTGCAGTTGACCGTTGCGATGACGTTTACATTAATGGTGAATACAGAAACCCTATGGTCTTTGAGGGTGCAAATGCTTCCAATGGAACAAGTACTTTAAGCCACAAGAAAAAACGAGATGTATTTGTTGCAAAATGTAACCGTGATGGTGAATGGATATGGGCTAAAAGAGCTAGAAGTTCTGGAGTCGATAAACCTTATCAAATGTTTGTCGATAACAATAAGCAAGTTTATATATGCGGAACAACTGTAGATACTATTACTTTTAGTCAAGATGTAGTCGTTTTACCTCCTAACAACGGAGATGTAACTAGCTCAGCATTTGTGGCACAGCTTGATGGAAATGGAATAGGGGAATGGCTTTGGGCAAAAGTTGGAGGGACTATTGTCGATGATGATGACAGAACCAATGATATATGTGCTGATGGTTTTGGTAATATATATGCTATCGGTTTCTTTGAAGATGAGGCTAATTTTGATGGAACAACCCTTACTTCTCAAGGTTACAAGGACATATTTGTATGGAAACTCCGTGCTCAAGAAGTGAATTTTGAATACACTAACACATACGATACTGCCTACATTGAAAATATTGTTTGTGATATAAGTTTAGTAGATCAAATAATTAAAAAAGACACGTTGATTTTTAGCTGTGACACTACATTCATTGATACCATTACAAATTATATTTTTGACGATGATATTCAACTAACAAGATTCACTACACAACTTTATGGAGAAAGTTGTTTTGCTGCAGATACTGGTTTATTCCTTCTTTCTTCTGACACCTCTTTTGTGGGTTGTGATACAGTTATTGTAGATACTTTAAACTATATATCTCTACTGCCTTCATTTTTAGATTACACTTTTCTTTTAACCGAAGATTCAACCTGTAGTCCGTTGGACACGGGCATGTTTTTATTGCTTTCTGACACAGTATTTACAGGATGTGACACAACACTTTATGAAGAGTTTATTCATTATAGCATATTTACCGTACAGCCCGATTGTGATGATGACAATTGTAGAACAGTTGATACATACGATGAGTTGAGTTGTAAATGTGTACACGAAGAATTTATTTTTAATAGTTGTTTAGAGTTTTATTTCCCCAATACGTTTACCCCCAACATGGATGGTAAAAATGATTTTTACCTGCCGGTAGTTTACAATTCTCATTTGATTGATTATTACCAATTGTGGATTTATAATAGGTGGGGGGAAGTAGTGTTTAGTACCACCGATATATACGACGGTTGGGATAGTTCAAACCATCCAATAGGCCTTTACACTTGGAGAGTGAATGCTTTTGATACTAATGGCGATGAACAAAAGCGTGTTGGTCAAGTCAGTCTATTGAGGTAGCGCAAAAATATATTGTGATTTCTATTGCTATCTTAATTCTATTTTCATTGCAAATCTTGAGTATCTAATCGTAAAATTTACCTTATTTTTGCACCCTCTTAATTTTAAGAAAACATAAGGCAATTAAATGAACGGCGAAAATACAGTCAAGAATAGTGTGTCTAAACGTTTGGGTTTACTTAATCGGTACTTTAAGATTACACGGTTTTATACTTTTTTAAAAGATACTGCATTCAAAGGAGGCTTTCTCATTGCGCTTTTTGTAGCTTTAGTTTTTCTTCTTGACACATTCGTAATAGATATTAATTTATTACTGAGTAATCTAGTAGAGTCTTATTCTCCACTTGTTATTTTTTCAATTTTTATAGTTTCAGAGTCTGTTTTAGGCTTGTTGCCACCTGAGGTTTTTATTGCATGGGCTTCTAAGTCTACTTCACCTTATTTATTTTTATTTACTCTAGCTTCTATTTCCTATTTAGGTGGGATAATATCTTACTTTATAGGGGGACGATTGTTTCTAATACCTGCGGTCAAAAATTACATTGAAGTTAAAATAGCAAAGCATATTGTTAACCTACGCAAATGGGGAGGGGTATTTGTATTCTTAGGAGCTGTTTCTCCGTTACCACACTCAATGGTAAGTATGGCTAGTGGCTTAATAAAATATAATTTTAAACATTATTTATTGTGGTCTTTGTTTAGGTATATACGCTTTCTAGTGTATGCTTTGGTGATTTTTCAAGTATTTTAAAATCAGTTATACCTTTTTTAAAGACTGGTGCTGTTCAATAGCAAATTCTATTTTATTTACAATGTCTTCAACAGTATCTGCTTCATAATTTATTTCTAAGGGATCTTTTATATCGAAAGATTTTAAAACGCCTTTTTTCTTCACTACCAAGCCTTTTTTGTCAAACGAACGTCTAAAGCCATCAATTACGATAGGAACGACAATGGGTTTATTCTTTTTAATTATGTGAGCTGTTCCTTTTCGAACTGGGGTCCATGCTTTTGTAGTGCCTTGTGGAAAGGTAATTAGCCAGCCGTCATTAAGTGCTTTATCAATATTTGAAACATCTTCTGATTTAACTTCTCTTTGAATACTTTCTCCTTTGCTTCGCCAAGTTCTGTCAATACTTATGGAGCCAGCGTGTGCCATTAATTTAGGCAGCAAGCCAGATTTCATGGTTTCTTTGGCAGCAACAAAATATAAATTCATTTTGGGCTTCCATAAGTATCCGATATTCTTAATGTTATTATTTCTTCCGCTTAGAGTTGCATTTATCACATGAATCATTGCCGCAACGTCAGCAAAATAGGTCTGATGATTTGAAATAAATAGAACGTTTTTTTCTGGAAGATTTTCAATGACGTGAGTACCACTAATATACATTTTATCTATACCTCTAAATCGAGTGTGCGAAAGAATCCCAAGAATTCTTACTAGCCACTTTTTTAAAAATAGATTGTGACCAAAAGCGTTTTTTTTTGTTAAAAACATATATCGTTAAGGTTAGCGTAATGCTATCGATAAATTTAAGAAATTAAAACGTTTGTGAAGTATTATTTTTTCAAAGACATTGGGTTAGCAAACTCAGTGGTTATGTATGAGTTAGGGGCTGTGTCTTCAATTATTTTTAATACTGTTTTGAGTTTTCTTTTAGGAATAATACACCAGTAAATTCTAACAGAGCCTTTTATTCCTTCACCATTCATTACTGTTACGCCAAATCCTTTTTCTCTGAGAGGTTTGGCTACGTTTGGGGAGTCAATGGGTGTAAAAACTCTGACTACTACATCTCCAAATCCAAGAATACCCTCGATATATGAACCCAAAATTGTTCCTGCTGCAAAGCCTAATGCATAGCCAGCGATGAGCAAAGAGTCATCAATATCTTCAATTACCTTTGATACAGCTAATATCCAGATTACGGATTCTACTAAACCCACTAAACCTGCATATATTGATTTGTTTTTTGCAATTAATAAAGCCCTAACTGTTCCTAGGCTTTGATCACAAAGACGTAAAAGAAAAATTGACAGTGCAGCAAGGAATACGCTCATTGATTATTTTTATTTTCAAAAGTAATAATTTATACTCTTGAAAATAATACATCATTTTACTTTTTTTGGTCTAAGGAATTTAGGTATGAGCTGGAAATAGTTTCAAATTTATTCCTTTTTTCATCGCTCATATTATGATACATATTGACCATGAATTTCATTCTAATATTATTTTTGAAAATGTGTTCGTATTTATGAATAAATCGCCAGTAAAGAGCGTCCCAAGTATCTTCCCAATCAGATTTTTTGTAGTCACTCATTTTTTTAATGTAATTACTACTGCTGAAATAGGGTTTAGTTGACATCAATCCACCATCTGAAAACTGACTCATACCATACACATTAGGCACCATAACCCAGTCATAGGAATCAATGTACACTTCTATAAACCATTGGTAAACGTCATCAGGGTCAAATTCACATAATAGCATAAAATTGCCTAATATCATTAAGCGTTCAATGTGGTGCGAATAGGCTGTTTTTAGAATTTTTTTAATAGTATTATCAATTGGCTCAATTCCAGTTGTGCCGTCATAAAAAGAAGCAGGTATTTTTCGCTTAAAATTGAAGAAGTTTGTTGTTCGTTCTTGGCTTCCTTTCACTTCATAAATACCTCTGATAAATTCTCGCCAGCCAATAATCTGTCTTACAAAACCCTCAAGTGAATTTAATGGAATGTCATTTTTTTCTGCAAAACTCAAAGTAGTATTTATGATGTATTCAGGTGTTATCAGACCGATATTCATCATTGGAGTGATTATACTATGATTTAAATACGACTCTTCTTTTACAATGGCGTCTTCATATATTCCAAAATCATAAAATCGGTTTTGTAAAAAGTCTTCAAACCACTTTTTTGAGGATTCAAAATTTGATGGGTAAAGCGGTGTTTCAGTTAATTCACCAAGATTCTTTGAAAAGTATGTCTGGACGTATTCAATAGCCTCTTTGTAAAATTCATCTGATTTTACTGCTTTAATAGTTGGTGGCGTTTTGGTCTTAGGGTATTTTTTCCTGTTGTCAGTGTCGAAACTCCATTTTCCCCCAATAGGGTTTTCATTTTCATCGATTAAAATTTTGAACTTTTTACGCTGTGAGATGTAAAAGGATGTTTGGAAAAACTTTTTCTTATTGGCTTTGAAAAAATCGCCTAATTCGTTTTCTTTAGTAAGAAAGTTAGGATTGTCAAACTTCTCTAGTTTTATATTGTGTTTTGAAGCGCTTTTTTCGATTTTTTTCGAGAGATAATTATCGACAGGATTAATATAGCATACACAATCGATTTGTTCGCTTTTGAATTGATTAAATAGAGAGTCAATATCCGCTAAATTATCATTATGACTTATGTATTTCGCTTGAAAATTATTAGCTTTTAAGTGCCACTCATAAAATTTCATGCTCGAGCGATGCAAAGCTATTTTTTGCTTGTGAAAATTGTATTGTTTGAAAAATAATTCATCTTCAATAATGTACGAGGTTGAAGTTGAAAGAGGTAAAGGGCTGTTTTCAAATAATTGATTTGGAAATATAATGTTTACGCTATTCATTGCTTTAGTGGTTTTAGTTCCTTTCTACATTTATTCCAAAATTTAAAAAATGAAGGGTAGTAGCCTTTTACTGAAAACATCCAATCCCTTTGGTCTTCTATGCCTTTGTAATGTCCGTTTAATGGGTGTTCCTTAAAATATAGTTGACTGTTGTTAACGACTGCTTTAAGTTCATCAAAAGAGCCAACAAATAGTTGAATGTCGTCTATGTTTTTTGACAAGTTAATCATAAAATCCATTGACTTCTTTGAAATAGGGTATTTTTCAAATACGGTCGGTTCAATAAGTAGTATTCTGTTAGCTTTTTCTTCTTTTCGCCATTTGGGGTCAAGGTTGTAGTAATTGTAGATTAATGTCGGAATTTCGCTGTTAATCTGAATAGCATTGTCGCTTTTTGGCAATGGCGTTTTAAGTTCTAAATCGATAGTATCTTTCAATGAATCTGGAATGTCCATTGTGTAAAACTGTGAATAATCTACATCTAGAAAAGTGTTTTTTTGTTGAGTATAGCAGTATTTGTTGATATTCACTTGATTTGCGAAATACAATTTATTACTGTTAGTGCCACACACCCACTGCCAGCTTAGGCTATTACTAGCCCAATCTCCATCTAATAAATGATAATACATCCACTGAGCGGGTAGTTTCCAATGGGATTTAGCGTTGTTACAGCAGATGGCAGCAATGTACATTCTTACATGATTATGAATGTATCCGGTTTCATAAAAGTCATGTATGGCATTGTCAATTGCCTCTATAGATGAGTTTCCATCAATAATAGCTTTTGGTATTTGGAAATTTTTGACATTAACTTGATTTTGTTTTAAATCGCTGTTGATTTCGTCCTGTTTCTCAACCCAAATCTGTTGCCAGTAATCTCGCCAAGCTAATTCTTGAATGAACTTTTCAATTTTGTAGGGGTCAAAACCTCTATTAAGTAATGATGATAGAATATCTTTAGTTGAGATTACGCCTCTAGAAATATAAGGCGATAATTTACTAACCGATCCATCAATAAAATTTCTGTTTTTAGCATAGGCAATTGGCTTTATAACATTAATTTTTTCGTTGATGAAGGTTAAGTTAGTGTTCATTTTGTATAACTAAACAAGTTTATAGTTATACAAAAGTAGTTAAATTATATTCAACTGATAAAAAATCTATTTTAAATTTACGAATTCCCTCCTCTATTTCCTCTAAAAGCCTTGTAGAGTTTGTCTTTAATCTCTTCTTCCATGTCAGATTCTGCTTGTAAATAGCCTTCAGTACGTCCGATGAACATTGCTATTAGAGCTACCTCTCGAACATTATGGCCTTTTTGAAGAAGCTTCATTACGGCATCGTAAGTAGAATCGGTTTCTTCAGAAATTTCATCAGCAAGTTTCTCGAAATTAAACAACTCTTCTTTATCACATTGTAATAAATGGCATAATTTTTCAATTTCAAATGGACTTAAATCTGGTGTTTTTTTAGGAACATTCATAACAAATAGTATTTCTGTAAATATATAAGGCAAAATCTATGCCAATAGGAATTTTTGGGTCAAAATGTCAGTTTTATAATATAAAATAGAAAAGTAAGTTATGAATTCATAAACTATCTGCCATGAAAAAAAATCTTTTTTTACTGTTGTCTTTTCCGTTATTTATTTTTTCACAAGACATAGAGAAGTTGAATGTGTTCTTAGATTGCAACTACATCTGTGATGAAGATTTTCTTAAACGAGAAATGCCCTATATCAACTTTATGCGTAATCCCACAGATTCTCATGTTCAAATCATTATTCAATCACAAAAAAGTGCTAGTGGTGGTAGTCGATTGTCGCTTAGATTTATAGGCTTAAATCAATTTCAATCAACAGAAAATGAATATTTTGTTAATCTAGAGCCAGATGCTTCAGAGGAAGATTCTCGTCAGGAGATTTTAGAGATGCTCAAAAAAGGATTGTTTTATTATTTGTTAAGAAGTGAGGAAGCTAAAAACTTCAAGTTAAGCTATAAAAAAAGTGCAATTCTAGATACGAAAGATGAAATAGATAATTGGAGAAATTGGGTGTTTAGAATCAATTTGAATGGTTGGCTTAATCGGGAAAAAGGGTATTCAAACAGCAATTATTATTCATCGTTATCAATTAATAAGATTTCTGAAGAGTCAAAGTTTTTATCTAATTTTAGATTGAATAATTCCTCAACAATTTACGATTATCCAGATTATAAACTGAAAACAGAAACCAAAAATTCTTCAGCTAATTTTACCTATGTTAAAAGTCTGGGGGCAAAATTTTCAGCTGGTGCAATTTCCAATATTTCAAGAAATACGTTTTCTAACTATAATTATAAATTTCGCTTTATTCCATCAGTTGAGTATAACGTTTATCCATACGATGAGTCCACCAAGCACCGCTTGAGTATGCTATATGGAGTTGGTATAGGCTTTAACGATTATATAGATTCAACCATATATTTAAAAACTCAGGATGCATTTGCTCTTCAGCAGATTGAGTTTAAATACGACAACATACAAAAATGGGGGAATATTGGCTTTAATTTTTACGGTTATCAGATATTAAACCCAGAGGATTTTGGTAAATATTATTTGAACATTGGTACTGATTTTAATTGGAATGTGGTAAAAGGACTGTCTGTGAGTTTATGGGCATGGGCCACATTAAATAGAGCACAAATTTCATTGGTAAAAGGCGATATTTCGTCTGAAGATATTCTTACCCGTCAAAGAGAATTAGAATCAAATTATAAATTTAACATGACTTTTGGTCTTAGTTACACCTTTGGATCAACCAAGAATAATATTGTAAACTCAAGATTCTGAGAAGTTAATTTTTTTTACTTAGATTTGATTAAACTTAATCTTCAAAAATATGTTTAAAAAAATATTTCTTTTACTGTTTCTTACACCAATCATCTTGCATGCACAAGACTGTATTGATGAAAGCTCTATTAATCCTGATTGTATCTGTTCTTTAATTTATGACCCTGTTTGTGGGTGTGATGGTGTATTGTATAGTAACTCCTGCTTAGCAACAGAATGTGAAGGTGTAACTTCCTATGTTTCCGCTTATGATGAACAAGGAAACCTGATTGATTGTTCGACCTTAGTAGAAGGAAGTGTCTGTGATTCAATTACTGTAGAGTACGCTGGTTTGGTATACTCGCCGGAAGATGATGAGTTATACATTCAAATAAATTTATCCACTAATTTACCCGATGAAGTCAACTTTCCATATGCAGGCTTTATAATGGTAAACGAAGACGGCGAAACCCTAGCCTACGAATCGGATAATGCAGCAAATGTGTACGGTTTTGGTGGCGTTTATTCTGACACAAGGTACCTGTTAGTAAATGATCTATTAGATTTTCCATTTGAAGGAAATATTCAGTTAATCAGTGGTTACTTTGCCGGTACTGAAGAAGTAATAGAGTGTACTTTTCCAATTAACATTTCATTCGAAAGTGACGTAAATTTAGTAGGCCAATACGTTTTAGAATCAGAGTTCGACTACATTGAAATAAATGAGAATGAATTTATAATTTACGATTTTGAAGAAGATTTTTCCTGTTATGAGTTAATTGAATTTACGTATTTGGCTAACGATTCAATTATACTATTGACAGAAACTGATGAGGAGATACAACTAATTTTAAACTATCAGTTTAACGATGTATTAAGTATAGAAATGGATGGCGACTTCTATGAACTTGAAACTGTGAATTTTAATCCTGACACAATGCTTGAATGTGGAAGTTGCAATATCGATAGTGTTTTTGTTGAAGCTGGAGAATGTGATAGTTTAGGTTATTTCATGCTAGAACTAGATTTTACAGTAGAAAATCCTCAATCATCTGGCTTTTCAGTTAAGGGCAATGGTACAACTTACGGAGCGTTTGATTATGGTCAAACTAGCTATATGATTGGTCCTTTGTTGGGGGATGGAACCACAGAATATGAATTTGTAGTCATTGATAATGACAATGAAGATTGCTCAGATTTTTATGAGTTAGGTACAGTTGATTGTCCACAAACAACACACATTATGCCCGTTGATTTTACATCAAAAAAACTACTCTATATTAAAAATTTACTAGGCGAAACCATAGTAAACCCTAAAACAAATATTCCATATATCTATTTTTATGATGACGGAAGTTATGAAAAGAAGGTTACTTTTGTTACAAATTAATATTTGTGTTAAAGTTTAAGAGTTTTATCAAAAGTGATGATGCCGAATGGGTTACCTTTATTCATGGTGCAGGTGGTAGTAGTACAATTTGGTATAAGCAAGTAAAGTTTTTAAAAAATCACTTTAACTTATTACTCATTGACTTGCGTGGTCATGGAATGTCCAATGTTTTAACAATAAATGACGAGTATTCTTTGGACTTAGTGATTGAAGAAATAATTGAGGTTAAAGATCATTTAGGAATTAAAAAATCTCATTTTATTGGTGTTTCGCTTGGTTCAGTAATAATTACAAAACTCTCTGAAAAATATCCCGATTTAATCGATAAAATAGTTTTGAGTGGAGCAATTACTAGCTTTAGTTTCAGAACGTTATTTTTGTTGCGAACTGTTCAACTTATAAAAGGGTTTACTCCCAACATAGTCTTGTATAGATTATTTGCGTGGATAATAATGCCGAGAAAGGGACATGAAAAATCAAGAAAAATTTTTATTAATGAGGCCAAAAAGATTAAGGCTAATGCCTTTAAAAAATGGCTCAAATTATTACCTGAAATTAAACGTACGATTGATAGTATTTCCCTAATTGAAATAAATAAACCAATACTTTTTATTTCTGGCCATGAGGATTATTTATTTGTCAGTCAAATAGAAGAATTCGTAAAAAATAAGTCCAATTGCATTCTTAAAAAGATTAAAAAATCAGGACATATCGTCAATATCGATCAGTATAAAATCTTTAATCAATCCACCTTAAACTTCTTAAAATGAAAAAACATTTTTTTAATTTGGTAGCTGTTCTAATTCTGTTCAGCTGCAATACTAATTCACAAACATCATCTAATCTTTCTGCTGCAGAGTTTAAAGAAGCTTTTGAAAATGATGAGGGTATAATATTAGATGTTAGAACGGAGCAAGAATTAAGCAACGGCTACATAGAAAACGCAAGTACCATAGACTTTTATGATGCAGACTTTGAGAAGAAGGTAGGCAAAATCCAAAAAGATAAAACCGTTTATGTGTATTGCAAGAGTGGGGGGAGAAGTAAAAAAGCTGCACAACTTTTAACAGCTTTGGGGCAATCTAAAGTCGTTAACCTTTCAGGTGGTTTTATGGCATGGAAAAAAGCCAATCTACCGGTTTCTAATCAAAGTTCCACACAGGATAAAAAAATACAAGAGTTAAG
Organism: Flavobacteriales bacterium; assembly: GCA_965661345.1. GTDB lineage: Bacteria > Bacteroidota > Bacteroidia > Flavobacteriales > UBA7312. The sequence continues at coordinate 16,544 of CBFIDK010000017.1, forward strand.
TATTGCCGATTTTGACTCGATTATTAGTCAGCATGAATTAGTGTTAATAGATTTTCATACTTTATGGTGTGCGCCATGTCGAAAAATGTCTCCAATTATCGATGAATTAGAAAAAGACTACCAAGGTAAAATTCATATTTTTAGAGTAGATATGGACAAGAGTGAAGCCGTTGCTGATATGAATAACATTGAGGCAGTTCCTACATTAGTGCTTTTTGAGAATGAAAAAGAAATTTGGCGAAATACGGGTCTGATGTCAAAACAAGAAATCGTAAAAATTCTCTCTAAAACACTCGATTAAAGATTCAATCTTTTTCTGAAGTCTTATTTTTATTCATTCTGCACCTTTGGCTGCAGTATTTCACCTCGTCCCAGTTTTTAGCCCATTTCTTACGCCAATCGTAGGGCTTTCCACAAACAAGACATATTTTTTGAGGCAGAGGCTTTTTCATAAATGAAAAATCTTACAGTAAGGTTAAAATTTAATTGTGGAGCTGGCGGGAATCGAACCCGCGTCCAAACAAGGAACTTAAGCGCTTTCTACATGTTTATTGTTTTTTTATTGTCGGGAAGGGTAAGGAAAAACACAACCGTACTCCAACCTTATCTTCTTAAATTTCGCTTTTTAGTCGAAGCCCTAAAAAACTAGCTCAATCTTTTCTGATGCTTCATAGAAAAAAAGCGTTGAGCCATCTTTTAATCTGAAGCAAAGGCAATCTAGATACTATACCTAGGCAGCCATAGCGTAGTTATACTCGCCATTTAAAAAGTGTGTAAATTGAGATTAACGAGCTAAAAAACAACGCTCGACATGCTTACGGTCAACTTCATCTTGTAGTCAAAACCAGTCAGCCCCAATATGTAAAGAACATTATAAGATTGCAAAGTTACACTTTTGTATTATATTGCCTATCCCATCTTTTACATTTTTAATTAATAGATTTTGATAAACTCAACTATTTCTTTTAATGAAATGGAGTTCTTAAAGAGTGAACACATGAATTTTTCCGATAAATCATATTATTTATTTGGGCAGTAAATAGCAAGAGACGCTGTAATATTGACACTAAGTTTGTGTTGTGTCGTTATGTATGAGTTCACTAAAATCTTAAGAAGCTTGTGTAGGTTAATTTGCTTACTTTCAGTCTTTTGTGTGTCTATGGGGCTATCTGCTCAAACTGCTGGCATACCTTATCAAGCTGTTCTTTTGAGTAAGTCTACAGGTCAAGAACTCCCTGGAGACGATGCTAGTTTCTCCAACCCTTTAAGTAATTCTATAGTTTCAATTCGTTTTTCAATTTATGATGATAATGGATTAGAATTTGCAGAAAGGCACAATGACGTGGTAGTAGACGGATATGGCATGATAAACCTAATTGTTGGAAAAGGGTCTTATACCTTTAGTGATTTTGACGAAATGGATTGGGATGGCGAGGAAAAGTGGCTGAAGGTTGAAGTAGATTTCGAAAATGGAAGTAATTTTGAGAACCTAGATTATTTGTCTTTACACAGAATTCCAGATCCCGATAATCAAAAAATTTACCTTTCTGGCGATTCTCTTTTAATTGAAAATGGTGGTGGTATAGATTTATCCACACTATTGGCAAATGCAGGCAACGACAACCAATCCTTAACATTGGTAGGCAATGTTATCTATCTGCAAAACGGTGGAAGTATTGATTTGACAGAACTTTTATCGAATGCAGGAACAGATGATCAGCGTCTTTCCCTTACTGGTACAATTCTTAACTTAGAGGACGGCGGCACTGTTAATTTAGCCACTTTAATAAACAGTGTTGAAGACGATCAGCAATTGACATACCTCACATTAAACGGTTCTATACTAGAGGTCGCCATCGAAGATGGTAATAGTGTCCAAACGTCACTAGTAGGTTTGGCTAATGACTC
>CBFIDK010000018.1:0-17925 GCA_965661345.1 Flavobacteriales bacterium
ATAAACTCCTATCATGAAACAGCAAACGTTTATTAGTGCATTGACCCCTATCGTATTTCTTATTGGGCTTTTGTCACTTAACGTCTTTTTATATGGTGATAATGCTTTAGGCGGGGCAAATCAATTAGCACTTTTATTAGCGGCATCTTTGGCTGCCATTATTGGAACCAGAAAAGGTTTCAAATGGAAAGATATTCTTAATGGCGTTAGCAAAAGTATATCTTCAACAACTCCAGCGATTATAATTCTTCTTCTAATCGGATCCTTGGCAGGAACTTGGCTTATTAGCGGTATCGTACCAACAATGATTTACTACGGTTTACAAATTATAAGTCCTAAGATATTTTTAGTTGCAGCGTGTATAATTTGTGCTATTGTGTCCCTTGCTTCAGGAAGTTCATGGTCGACCATTGCTACGGTTGGAATTGCCCTTTTAGGAATTGGAAATGCTTTGAATATTTCAGAAGGTCTTGTTGCTGGAGCAATTATTTCAGGCGCTTATTTTGGAGACAAAATGTCTCCTCTTTCCGACACTACAAACCTAGCTCCTGCAATGGCAGGGACAGACTTATTTACGCACATTCGTTATATGATGTATACTACTATACCAACATTCATCATTACGCTTATTATCTTTTTAATAGTTGGTCTTTCGTTTGAGAACAATCAAAATATTGAAAGTGTAAACAACCTGCTTTCAGCCATAGAAAACCGATTCGTAATAAGCCCTTGGCTCTTCCTAGTTCCAGTTGGAGTTCTGGTGTTAATAATAAAGAAAGTCCCCGCTTTACCTGCATTATTAGCAGGCACATTATTAGGCGGTATTTTTGCTATAATTTTTCAGCCACATTTAATTGTTGAACTATCAGGTGTAGAGGATAACTTTATAAAATCAAGTTACATTACTGTAATTAATGCAATGGGTGGTGAAATATCAATCCAAACCTCAAATGCTGTTATAGATGACTTATTATCAACTGGAGGGATGTATGGCATGCTAAATACAATATGGTTAATTATTTGCGCAATGTGTTTTGGAGGTGTAATGGAATCTACTGGTAAACTTAAAAAAATAAGTAGCTCAATTATTCAATATGCAGAAAACACAGGCTCTGTAATTGCAACTACAGCTTGTACCTGTATATTTTTTAACCTAACCGCCAGCGATCAATACTTGAGTATAGTAGTACCGGGAAGGATGTACGCCGACACCTTTAAGGAAAAAGGTCTAGCACCTGAAAACTTAAGTAGAACTTTAGAAGATAGTGGAACTGTTACTTCTGTGCTTATTCCATGGAACACTTGTGGCGCTACACAATCAGCAATTTTAGGTGTAGCTACACTAAGTTATTTACCATACTGTTTCTTTAATATAATTAGCCCTATTATGACAGTTACCTATGCTTACTTAGGACTAAAAATTAAACGACTAAAATGAAATTAGCGCTTATTGGAACAACCTTTCCTTTCAGAGGTGGCATAGCGGCTTTCAACGAACGCTTGGCCAAAGAATTAATGCATCAAGGTCACGAAGTTTCTATTTATACGTTTACCGTTCAATACCCTAACTTTCTATTTCCTGGTAAAACACAATTTTCGACCGATGAGCCTCCAAAAGGTTTACACATAGATAGATGTATTAACTCTATTAACCCATTCAATTGGGTGACGGTTGGTAATCGCATTAAAAAGGAAAAATTTGATGTTGTTTTTATTCCATTTTGGCTACCTCTTATGGGGCTTTCTCTGGGGTCATTAGCAAAAATTATAAAGAAAAATAAACATTCAAAAATTCTGTCCATTGTCCACAATATTATCCCACACGAATCAAGGTTTGGTGACAAATGGCTGACAAATTATTTTACAAATCAAGTTGATGGCTTTTTGGCAATGACTCAAAATGTGTTAAACGATTTAAAGACCTTCAACTCCAGCAAACCTAAAGTGCTTTCTCCACATCCTATTTATGACAATTTTGGAGATCTTATTGAAAGAGAAAAAGCCTTAACATATTTAAAGCTCGATACTTCATTTAACTATATGCTATTTTTTGGTCTAATAAGAGACTATAAAGGGCTTGACTTAGTATTGAAAGCATTATCCGAGGTTGAGGATAAAAAAATAAAACTCATCATTGCAGGAGAATATTATTCTGATAAAACACCATACCAAAACCTAATCAAAGAACTGGAATTGGAAGATAGAATAATAGAGGTTGACAAATTTATTCCTGATTCGGAAGTAAACTATTATTTTAGTGCTTGCGATGTAGTCGTTCAGCCTTACAAATCAGCAACTCAAAGTGGCGTAACACAAATAGCATACCATTTTAATAAGCCTATGATTGTAACAGATGTAGGAGGGCTTAAAGAGATGTGTCCCGACGGAAAAGTAGGATATGTTGTTTCACCAGAACCTAAGGAAATAAAAAATGCTATTTTGAAGTTCTATGAATCAACAGACAAAGAGGGTATGAAAGAAAGCATTAAGGAAGAAAAGAAAAAATACAGCTGGTCGAAATTCACTAATGTACTTTTTTCATTGGTCGATAAAGTCAATAAATAATTATGAAAAATAGAGAAATAATAAGCAATAATATTTCTAATTCTATAAAAGTAAAGAATGAAATTCTAAACGATGAATCTCTGATTAATCAAATATTAGATGTCGCCGAAACTATTCAAAATTCATTTGAGAACAATTGTAAACTTTTACTTTGTGGAAATGGCGGAAGTGCTGCCGACGCTCAACATTTAGCGGCTGAATTTTCTGGAAGATATTACATGGACAGAGATCCTTTACATGCCGAAGCTTTACATACTGACACTTCCTTTATGACAGCCGTAGCAAACGACTACTCCTACAATGATGTTTACTCTAGACTAATTAGAGGGATTGGAAAAAAAGGCGATACCCTGATAGGTCTATCAACTTCTGGGAATTCAACAAACATTGTCAATGCACTCAAAGAGGCTAAAGAATTAGGTATAAAGACCATTGGATTTACTGGCAAAAATGGCGGAGAAATAAATCAACATTGTGATATCATTATAAAGGTTCCATCAACAGATACACCAAGAATTCAAGAAGCTCACTTACTCATTGGTCATGCTATTTGTGAATTGGTTGAAAAGAACTTATTCTCAAAACCCTAACATGACAGATCTTTTATCAAAAATAGATAATAGCTGGACTTTATTTCTAGATAGAGACGGCGTTATCAATAAAAAGTTAGATGGCGATTATGTCAAAACAGTGGATGAATTTGAATTTTTAAAAAATTCTTTAGAGTCAATAATTGGATTCTCTAAGTATTTCCATAAAATTATTATTGTTACCAATCAACAAGGAATTGGTAAAAAATTAATGACAGAAGATAGTTTAACAATAGTCCACGATCATTTAAAAAATGAAATTGAAAAAAATGGCGGAAGAATTGATGCTATTTATCATGCTCCTAAACTTGCCTCAGAAAACTCTATAATGAGAAAGCCAAATACGGGAATGGCTATAGCGGCGCAAAAAGAATTTCCATCCATAGATTTCACTAAAAGTATAATGATTGGTGATTCAATAAGTGATATGGAGTTTGCTGAAAACGCTGGTATGAATAGTGTTTTTATTGGAACAAATAACAACTATTTCTGTATCAAATCTTTGTTTGATTTCTACCTAAAACTTCAAAAATCGAAGTTATAATTCTTCTTCAATATGGTATTGATTTCTATCGTGAGCGTTTCTAGATATCATTTCACCAATAAAACCTGCTAGGAACAGCTGAAGACCCATTAGCATTGAGGTTAAGGCTATGTAGAACCCACTTTTATCTGCGATGTTTGTAGCACTTACATCTGAATACATATAATACAGCTTCTCCCCACCAATGTATAAGAATAGAATAAAACCTAAAATAAACATCAATGTTCCAAGAACACCGAAAAAATGCATTGGTTTTTTTCCAAATCTGGAAACGAAAGTAACGGTCATTAAATCAAGAAAGCCATTAATGAAACGTTCTATACCAAATTTTGTAACACCGTATTTTCTTGATTGATGCTCAACAACCTTCTCTGCAATTTTCGGAAAACCTGCTCTTTTGGCTAAAATGGGAATATACCTATGCATCTCACCATAGACTTCAATATTCTTAACGACGGCTTTTTTGTACGATTTTAAACCACAGTTAAAATCATGCAAATAAATACCTGACGCTTTACGTGCTGCCCAATTGTATAATTTCGTTGGTACTGTTTTGGTAATAGGATCAAAACGTTTTTTCTTCCATCCAGAGACTAAGTCATTCCCCCCTTCAACAATCATGCTGTACAATTCAGGAATTTCCTCAGGGCTATCTTGTAAATCAGCATCCATTGTGATAACTACATCGCCTTCTACCCTTTCAAATGCAATATTGAGCGCAGCAGATTTACCGTAATTTCTTCTAAACTTAACCCCTTTTATTGATGAGTTTTCCTGATTTAATTTTTGAATAACATCCCAAGAATTATCGGTACTTCCATCGTCAATAATTATCACTTCATATGAATAGCTATTCGTAGTCATTACCTTATCTATCCAAGAACACAGTTCTGGAAGAGATTCGGATTCATTATAGGATGGAACTACTACAGAAATATTCATTTATTCAGAAATTTCAATGGGTTTGTCTTTTTTCACAAAAGCTGCTATTATTAACGAAAAAACAATGTGGAAAAAGATACTGTAAAAGTATGCAGAAGCCAAATTAGAAATGGAAAAAATATCTTCTTGTTCTGTTTGTTCAATTAGGGTTTCCATAATTCCAAACATTGGGTTTGACTCAGGCAATTCTTCCAACTGCATTACCATTTTTTCAATGGTTGCGTCTTTGAGCAGAACCGCAAAGTCTGGATCAATAAAATTGAATAAAAGAATCGTGAAAAAAGTGCTTATAAATGCACCAGCAACTATGCTTCCAATTGTTACGGTAAAGGTTTCCTTAAAAGAAATATAGCCGCCAACCATCTTTTTGTAGCTTAAAACCAAATAGAACAGCAAACAATAAGGGATAATCGGTTTAATTATAGACCAACTTTCATTGAGGTGAAAATCAACTCCCATAACGTAAGCAAAAACCGTGAGAATGATATAAAGTGCACCTATTTTAAGTCCACTGCTAAGGATGTAATCTTTCATATCAATATTTTAAGAAATCTAGACAAAGATAGTCAAATTTTTGAGCTGCTTTTTTTAAAATAAAGTAATGGTAAAACATTGCAATTAACATATATTTGCAGTGGGCAAGTCTTACACAACCAGCTCCTGCTGAACTCCCCCAGGACCGGAAGGTAGCAAGGGTAGGTGGTTGAGCGGTGTGATGTAAGTAGCTTGCCCATTTTTTATTACCTTTACCTTGTAACATTACTTTTCTTTGAAATGAAATTCTTTATTGATACGGCAAACCTTAATGAAATTAAATCAGCGCAAGAGCTTGGTATTCTTAATGGCGTAACTACGAATCCGAGCCTTATAGCAAAAGAAGGTATTAATGGCAAAGACAATATTCTAAGACATTATAAAAACATATGTGATATTGTTGATGGTGATGTAAGCGCTGAAGTTATCGCTACTGACTTTGAAGGCATGATCAGAGAAGGGCAAGAATTGGCGATGCTTGATTCACAAATTGTTATAAAAATTCCAATGATTGAAGAAGGAATAAAAGCTATTCGGTACTTTTCAGATAAAGGTATAAAAACCAACTGTACGCTTGTATTTTCTGTTGGTCAAGCCTTAATCGCTGCGCAAGCTGGCGCAAGTTATGTCTCTCCTTTTATTGGTAGATTAGAGGATAGTGGTGAAGATGGAATACAGATTGTTTCTAACATTGTAGAGATGTATAAAACACAACGGTACGAAACTCAAGTCTTAGCGGCTTCTATCCGAAATAAAAAACACATTGAAGATTGTGCATTAATTGGAGTAGACGTTATAACGGCACCCTTAAGCGCCATAAAAGATTTAATTCCTCACCCATTAACAGAGACTGGTTTGAAGAAATTTCTTGCTGACCATTCCGCTAATAATTCATAATGCTCATACCTATTCATCCTGATAACCCAAACCCCAGGGGAATTGCTCAAGTCGTTGAATGCCTTAAAGATGGAGGAGTAATAATTTACCCTACCGACACGGTGTACGGGATTGGCTGCGATATTTTCCAACAAAAAGCGGTAGAGCAAATTGCGAAAATCAAAAATATAGATTTAAAGAAACAAAACTTCTCCTTTATTTGCTCTAGCTTGAGTCAATTATCTGATTTTAGTTTACCAATTAACAGAAACATTTATAAAGGCATGAAAAGAGCTTTACCGGGTCCTTTCACTTTTATTTTAAAAGCAAATAGTAGTGTTCCTAAACTTTTCAAGTCCAAGAAAAAAACTGTAGGAATTCGAATACCTAATCACAGCATCCCTCAACTACTTGTTGAAGAGATTGGAAATCCAATCTTAACCAGTTCTGTTCACGATGTCGATACTATTATAGAATACAGCACTGATCCAGAACTAATTTACGAACGATACAAAAACAAAGTTGATATTGTTATCGATGGCGGAATAGGTTCTTTAATTCCTTCTACTGTAATAGATTGCTCAAAAGGAGACATGGAGTTGGTTCGACAAGGCTTAGGTAAAATGGAGGATTTATTTTAATAAATCATTATGAATTGACAATACTTGTGGAATGACAAGGTGCTCGTCATCATTTTCTATAATATAATCTGAAAGTGAACTTTTCTTTTCTTCATCCCACTGATTTCTCATTCTAGACTCGATTTGCTCAACTGAAATAGAATCTCTTTTCAAAATGCGCTCCACTCTTTTTGACTTTGGGCATTTCACACATATAATTGCCTCTAAATCTTTATGTGTACCACTTTCAAAAAGAATAGCAGCTTCTTTAATGATGTATTGCGAAGATTGCAAATCGCACCACTCTTTAAAATAATTCTGAACAACAGGATGAACTATACTGTTCAGTTTTTGGAGAATACTTGCATCATTGAAGGCTAATTCTGAAAGGTGTTTCCTATTGATCCCACTATCACAATAAACATTAGTGCCAAAAGTTCTTGTTAACTCTTTCTTTAAGTTTTCATCTTCAACCATTAGGCGTTTAGCCTCGTCATCGGCATAGAAAACAGGGATTCCCAAAGTTCTAAATACATTTGAAATTGTAGTCTTACCACTACCGATGTTTCCTGTTAAGCCTATTTTTTTCATTATTTTTTAATAAGAAAGTACTCTACCTTTGATGGGAAAATACGAACATTTTCAACAAAATCAGCTTGTCGGCTTAAATTTACAGATTGTCTTTTAAACTCCTTATCAAATAAAACCTCAACGGCGAACATGTCTGGCCTTACCAAGTCAAACTTATCCAATGACGTTAAATAACTAACCGTTACTTCATCTGGAAAAAACTTTATCTCATAACCCTTTGGAATGTTTTTAATAGTAAGAGGAAGTTTTACTTCACCTTCTGTAAACTGTTCTACTTTTAAGTCCCATTGTATCTTTCTTGTGGAATAGTTAATTTCGGAGTGGTTTAAGGACTGAATTTCTATTTCCCCTACTCTATTATTATATACCTCTTCCAATGATAATAACTGAGTATTTATTTCATCAAAAACTTCTACTACTGCTTTAGGACCAGAAATAACTATGGTTGATGGTTCCAATTTAATAGCCTCTTTTTGTCTAAACAAGTCTTTAAACGTTATGTTAGAATTTAATTTTACGGGAACAACTCTCTCTGCTTTTTCGTCCAATAATAAATCTATTCGATTGGGCTGAATATGTAACAACTGCATGCTTGTTGGAATAACTTCCTGAATCTGTGAAATTGATTGCTCACCCAATAGAAAATAGTTCCAGTAACTTCCTTTTTTCTTAGGGATAAATGAAGATACTGAAAGAGGTAGTTCTTTTTTAAAACGTAACCTATGTGCTAGAATAGTAAAACCAGGGGCAATCACTTGAAGATGTAAATCGACTTCTTTTTCATCAATCAGAAGCTTATCAGAAGGTAGGTCAATAAAACTGGCTGTGTAATGTACAGTGGTAGTGTAATTTTTTGATAATACGGTTAGTATCCAAAACAAAGTAGACAGCGTTAATAAAAATGCAAAAACAGGAAGATGCTTTCTTTCTATTTTCAGCAATAAGAACAACTGATTTAAAACAAATGTAAGTTTACTCAACATAAAAAGGGATTAGTACCCCAATAACACTAGTCTTTAGTTTTAGATAAATCTGCAGAAACACATGTTTTTTCGAACTTCAAAATAGTACCATTGGCAACATCAATTTTGATTGTCTTTTCAGAAATATCTACTATCTTTCCATGAATACCACCGGTTGTTACTACCTTGTCACCTTTCTTCATTTCCTCTCTAAATTTTCTCTCTAGTTTTTGTTTTTTAACTTGAGGTCTGATCATAAAAAACCAGAATACTCCAAAAACAAGTACAAAAAATATTAATGGGTTACCGCCTGATTCTGCTTGTAAAAATATTGTTATTAAAGTCATTATTTTGATATTACTTCAGAAGTGATATTTAACACTTTTCTGCTGGGGTTAGTATTGGCAGTTAAAGTAACTGCTTTATTTTGTTTTCCTGATCTTCCTGAACTATTGAAAGTGACATCAATTGAGCCCGATTCACCAGGGGCAATAGGATCTCTAGGCCAATCTGGCACAGTACAACCACATGAACCTTTAGCACTTGAGATAATTAATGGCGCATCACCAGAATTAGTAAATGTAAATGAATAGGATACTTTTTCTCCATCTATTAGCTGACCAAAATCATGAACTTCTTTTTTGAATGAAAAATTAGGCCCAGTGTTATTTTCGGTTGTCGACTCGGCCGTGTTGGTATTCATCACTAAATTCGAAGATAATGAGGGTTTTACAGCTGTTTTTACTTCTTCCACTTTTGTAGTCTCAGCATCAACTTTTTTGGCCATGTCATCGCATGAGACAAAAAACAATACTAATAAAATGATTATTCTGTTCATAAAATTTAATTTAGTTAAGGCAAAAATAATAATTATTCAATAAGGCCTCTTCCTGTTTTTTTAATCAAGCCTTTTTGTTTTAATTCAATTTGTAATGTATCAAGAATTCCATTGACAAAATTCTTACTGTTGGGTGTGCTGTAATATTTTGCTAATTCTAAATATTCATTGATACTCACTTTTACGGGAATTTGTGGCATTTTCAATAATTCAGCCAGAGCCATTTGCATAAGAATTAGATCCATCAATGCTACCCTATCAATTTCCCAATTTTTTGTTTTTGACGATATCAAATCGTTAAATTCGTCAGAATGTATGATTGAATGTCTGAGCAAACTCAAAGCAAATTCTTTATCTTCTTTGTTGTTAAATAAGTTAAAGAGTATAATGTGTTCCTCAGATGCTTCTTTTATGGTTTTAACTATCATACTGGAAACAAATGGCAAATCGTCATCCCAAAAGATGTATTGTTCGTTCAAAAAGTCTTGTAAAGCTACAATATCAACCACGTGTTTGCTGAACAACTTCATTATAAATTTCGTGTCTGTTTCGAAAGTCACTTCATTTGACGACAAATAGTCTTCGTAGGTTGAAGATTTGATGATTTCTAAGTAAACTGCTTTGAGCAAAGAACGACTATCAGAAAAAGATAGTTTCAATTCATTTGCTTTACTCATTAGTGAAGTGTCATCTTTCAGCTTCTGAATAAATAAATTATCAATAAATTTTGTGTTGGGATTTAAATCATTATCAGATGGCAGTTTCTTATACTTAGCATCTTCCTGAAAATCTTCAGCGAAATCTCGAACCTCGACAAGAATAAGAAGTAATAAAATGTATAATTCTTCAACCTTATCTAATGATATAAGAAATTGTTTTTCAATCTTAACAATATCGGTATCCTTGGATTTATTCCAGGAGTATACAAATTGTAAAACACGAATTCTTAAATGCCTTCGATTTAACATAAAGTAGTTTTGAACTAGTTTTTAGCTTGTTGAATTCTTTCTTTTGCCAACTTTAATGCCGCAGCATTTGTGGTAATATTTTCTTCTTCTGCTTTGATAAATATTTCTAAAGTTGTGTCGTATATTTTTTTTGTTTTCTCAAGAGCCTTTTCTCTATCGAAGTTGTTAAGCTCTGAATAAACGTTTATTAAACCTCCAGCATTTATTAAAAAATCAGGAGCATAAAGAATATCCTTTTCTTTTAGGATATTGGCATGTTTATTTTCGTCTTTTAATTGGTTATTCGCTGCTCCGGCAATAATCTCGCATTTCAATTTTTCTATTGTAATGTCGTTTACAGTTGCACCTAACGCGCATGGCGAATATATGTCCATTTCTATATCGTAAACGCTTTCGCCATCTACAACATCAGTATTGTAAAGTTCTGAAACTTTCTTTAGGTTTTCTTTGTTAATATCGTTGATGATGACTTTTGCACCTTCTTCAGAAAGGTATTTTACTAGATTTTCTCCTACGTGACCAACACCCTGTACAACTACTTTTTTGTCTTGTAAATCATCGCTTCCCCACCTGTATTTGGCTGAAGCTTTAATCCCCATATATACTCCATATGCAGTAACTGGAGAAGGATCTCCACTACCACCCATTTCTACTGGAATTCCTGTAACAAAATCCGTTTCCATTTTTACATACTTCATATCTTGAGCACTCATGCCTACATCTTCGGCAGTAATGTACTTACCCCCAAGACTATTGACAAACTGACCAAATTTCCTCATCAAGGCTTCAGATTTCAACGTTTTGGCATCGCCAATGATAACGGCTTTACCACCACCAAGGTTCAAGCCAGTAATGGCTGCTTTAAAAGTCATCCCTCTTGATAATCTGAGGACATCAATCATTGCATCTACTTCATTATCGTAATTCCACATTCTTGTTCCACCAAGAGCTGGACCTAATGTGGTATCATGAATTGCTATAATGGCTTTTAAGCCTGTTTCTTTGTCGTTACAGAATACCAATTGCTCATGGTTCATGGAATCCATGGTTTCAAGTACTTGAAAAAGTTGTTCTGAATCTTTAGCATTTTTTAGCTCAAACATAGATTTTGGTTTTACTAACATAATTAGACAAGAAAGTTAATTAACTTTGTAACCAAATTTATCCTAAATCAAAGACAAATTTTGAGTTCGCAAATCTACAATTTTATTTATGTTATTTAGCTTTACTAGTTTGATTTTATGAAAGAACTCAAATATCTTCTTAAGTTTTACAAAAAATATAAATGGCGGTTTCTTATCGGTGTAATATTTGTAGTTGTTTCCAATGTATTCGCATTATATCCAGCTGTATTTACCCGAAAGGCATTTGATACTGCAAAAGAAGCTATTGAATTGGCACAAAACAATGGAAACGTTGATTTTGAAAGCCTAACTTCTACCTTGCTTTATTTTGGATTGATGCTAATTCTCTTTGCATTACTAAAGGGTGTATTTATGTTCTTCATGAGGCAAACCATCATAGTAATGTCTAGATTGATAGAGTACGATATCAAAAATGAAATTTACGACCATTACCAGAAATTAGACAGAGCATTCTATAAAAGAAACCGAACTGGTGATATGATGGCCAGAATCAGTGAAGATGTCAGTAAAGTTAGAATGTTTTTAGGGCCTGCCACAATGTACCCAATTAACATGATTTCACTGTTTGCTCTGGTGATGTATAATATGTTCAGTATTAATGTCAAATTGAGCCTTTACGTTCTAGCGCCATTGCCAATAATGTCAATAAGTATTTTCTTCATCAGCAAAATAATTCACTCGAAAAGTGAAAGAGTACAAAAGCAATTATCGCTGTTATCAACAATCTCTCAAGAATCGTTTTCAGGCATTAGAATACTCAAATCGTTTGTGATTGAGAAAATGAACTTCACACAGTTCAATAGTGAAACTAATGAGTACTTAAAAAGAAATGTTTCTCTAGCCAAAACGAATGCTGCCTTTTTCCCATTTATGCTTTTACTAATAGGCCTAAGCACTTTACTAACTATATATATTGGAGGAAAAGAAGCAATTGCTGGAAACATTACAACAGGAAATATTGCAGAATTCATCATCTATGTAAATATGCTTACATGGCCAATGGCTTCAATTGGTTGGGTAACATCAATTATACAACGCGCTGCAGCATCTCAAAAACGTATTAATGAATTTTTGAAAACCAAAGTTGAAATACATAACGATGAATTTGAGGAAGTAGAAATATTGGGTGATATATCGTTTGAAAATGTAAGTTTTAAATACCCTGATAGCAATGTCAATGCATTGAGTAATATTTCATTTACTATTAAAAATGGAGCCTCAATTGCCATCGTTGGGCGAACAGGATCTGGAAAGTCAACAATTATTCAACTGCTTACTGGGATGTATAAATCAATTGAAGGTGTAATAAATATTGACGATAAACCCATTGAGAGCTATAACGTTAGAAACCTACGATCAGCCATAAGCTTAGTGCCTCAAGAAGCCTTGTTGTTTTCTGATACTATTTCAAACAATATTTCATTTGGAACCGATAAAAACACATCACAAAAAGAAATAGAAAATGTTGCTAAAAAAGCAGCAATTCATGATAACATAATGGGTTTCCCAAAACAATACAACACTAAAATTGGAGAAAGAGGAGTAACCCTTTCTGGAGGTCAAAAACAAAGAATATCTATTGCAAGAGCCTTTATAAAACCGTCATCAATACTCATTTTTGACGATTGTTTGTCAGCAGTTGATAACGAAACTGAAGAAACGATTCTTAAAGAAATTAAAAAGAAAAATAAAGAGAAGACATCTATCATTATTAGCCATAGACTATCTTCCATTCAGCATGTTGATGAAATTATAGTTTTAGAAAATGGAAAAATAATAGAAAAAGGCACCCACGAAGAGTTAATGAACAACAAAAAAGTATACTTGGATATGTACGAACAACAACTTACTGCTCAGTAAAGGATTTGTTATGTTAGATTAATATTCATAGATTTGAAATCTAACTTATTAATAAAATGGAAAACTACAAAGAGCAAGAAGAAATTTATTCGAATAAAGTAAGAGCTGGTAAAAGGACTTATTTTTTTGATGTCAGAGCTACAAAAGCAGAAGACTACTATCTAACTATCACGGAAAGCAAAAAGGTTTTCGATGACAATGGAAACCACACATTCAAAAAACATAAAATCTTCCTTTACAAAGAGGATTTCGAAAAGTTCAAAAATGCTTTAGGCGATACGTTAGATTATATTATTAAAAATAAAGGCCTGGATGTTATTTCAAAAACTGAAGAGACTAGCGAATCTAAAAGTGAAGAAAATAGCTTCACAGACGTTAATTTTGAAGATATTTAATGTCTCACCAGCTAAGAAGAACTAAAGTTAATATTGTCAGTATAAAATAGCTTACTAGAGATTGTGCCCCAGCATAATCTTTAGCTATTCTTTGCCCAAAAAACAACATTAATAACGCAACTGCAGAAAGTAATGTTCCAATAAAAGCTATTGAACTATTGTCAAAAAACAATATACAAACAGCTCCTACTAAAGTTCCAAAACCAGCCAGCAACTCAATTACAGTAATTGACACGAACAAAAAAGGCACTAAATTCTTTAAAGGAGAGTTTGAAAAATGACCAGTTAACCAACTTAAATTCCCTTCCTTATCAATAACTTTATCCATTCCTGACTGGATAAATAAAACAGATAAAAATGCAGTGGTTAAAAGCTGAGTTATTAGATGCGCATTATCTTGAAGGTCTAAACTAATGAAACATAAATTTGAAAAAATCATTTGAAGTGAGTTTAAATTAATAGCTATTAACATTTTTCAATAAATGTTAAAAAAACAGCATTTTTTCTTCTTAAACAGTCGATAAAATAGGCTACTTTTGAATGCTAAATATAATCAAAAAAACTTATGTTTTTAGTTAGATATAAGGCTATTCCTTAAGCGCCAAATTAAACAAACATTACATAATGACAATGAATAAAATAATAGTAATTGCAAATCAAAAAGGAGGAGTAGGAAAAACTACCTCAGCTATTAATTTAGCTGCATGTATGGGCGTCCTAGAAAAAAAAGTCTTGCTCATTGATGCTGATCCACAAGCAAATTCAACCTCTGGAGTTGGCTTTGACCCTAGAGAAGTGAAAAATGGTCTATATGAATGCCTTGTTGACGATCTTGACCCCAATGATGCAATTGTAAAAACAAAAAATCCAAACCTAGATTTACTTCCGGCTAATATTGATTTAGTTGGTGCTGAATTAGAACTTATCAATCAACCTAACAGAGAATATGTTATTAAGAAAATGGTTGGTGTGATTAAAGAACAATACGATTATATTTTCATTGATTGTGCACCATCATTAGGAATTGTAACCACAAATGCACTAACCGCTGCCGACTCAATTATAATTCCTATTCAGTGTGAATACTTTGCCCTCGAAGGATTAGGCAAACTATTGAATACAATCAAAATTGTACAAAGCCGTTTAAATAAAGAACTTGATATCGAAGGTCTTCTGTTAACGATGTATGATACCCGTTTACGACTTTCTAATCAGGTTGTTGAAGAGGTAAAAACACATTTTCAAGAAATGGTATTTGATACCATCATCCAAAGAAATGTAAGATTAAGCGAAGCTCCAAGTTTTGGCGAAACCATAATAATGCACGACGCCAATAGTAAGGGAGCAATAAATTACTTAAATCTTGCAAAAGAAATTCTTGAAAAAAACAATAGTAAATCATTAGAAAGAATCTAAAGATATGGCAGAAAAGAAAAGAGCGCTAGGCAAAGGGTTATCTGCACTTTTGAAAAATGCAGAAACTGACATTACTACTGCTGAATCAATCGAAAATACAACAAAAATAGTTGGTTCTATTTCAGAACTCCCATTAAACCAAATTGAAGTTAACCCATTTCAACCCAGAACCGAATTCGATGAGGATGCCTTACAAGAATTGGCAGTTTCAATTAAAGAACTGGGGGTTATTCAACCAATAACAGTCAGGAAACTTGGCTACGATAAGTTTCAACTCATTTCAGGAGAAAGACGATTTAGAGCATCTCAAATTGCTGGATTAAACAGTATTCCCGTTTACATCCGAATAGCGAACGACCAAGAAATGCTTGAAATGGCATTGGTGGAGAATATTCAGAGGGAACAATTAAACCCAGTTGAAGTAGCGCTAAGCTATCAAAGACTAATTGATGAATGTAAACTCACACAGGAAAAAATGAGTGAACGAGTAGGAAAAAAAAGATCTACTATTACGAATTACCTAAGACTTCTTAAACTACCTGCTGAAATTTTATCGTCATTAAAAAAAGAAGAAATAAGCATGGGGCATGCCAGGGCGCTTATTAACGTAAACAATCCTGAAACACAAATAAATATCTTCAGAGATGCTATTTCTAACCAATTTACGGTCAGAGAAATTGAACAAATCGTAAAAGATTTTGGGAATTCAAATTACACGAAGACGAGCAGAAACAGAACAAAATCTTTGCCAACATTTGAACACCAAAAAATTTCAAATGACTTAACCCATAAACTTGGCAAACAAGTAAAGCTAAAAGTCTTAAAATCTGGAAAAGGAAAAGTAGAAATACAATTCAACTCATCTGAGGAATTAGAAGAAATAATAAAAATAATAGGATAATAATTTGAAAAGTATCCTCCTCTATATTTGCATGGGTTTAGCGGTAAATTGTTTGGCGCAAAAGTCTGAAAGTTCAAAAACCCATTCGGCACACAAAGCCTCAGTACTTTCAACAATAATACCTGGTGCAGGACAAATTTACAATAAGAAATATTGGAAAGTGCCTATAATATATGCTTCTCTAGGAACTAGCATCTATTTTATCAATGAAAACAATAACAAATACACCGATTATAAAAACGCCTATTTGCAACGCGCTGATGGAGAAATTGATGATTATTTCGATCTTTACAACAATAGTCAGCTTATTACCATTATGGACTACTATCAAAGAAATAGAGACGTTTCATATATCTTAACCGCAGCCATTTACCTATTAAATATTGTCGATGCTAGTGTAGACGCACACCTTTTGGATTTTGATGTTAGTGATGAATTAACATTGTCGTACGCTCCCTCTTTTATTCATACTCCGTTTGGGAAAAACACTTCCCTATCATTAAAAATGAATTTTTAACTTTATCTCATGAAAATTGCATTACTAGGATACGGAAAAATGGGCCAACTCATCGAAGAAATTGCCACAAAAAATGGACATTCTATTGTGTCTATTGCAAACTCTAAAAATAGCATAAATGATATAGACTTTTCTTCAGTTGACGTATCCATTGACTTCAGCACCCCATCGACTGCTTACAAAAATATATCTGCTTCACTAGAAAGCGGAACACCAGTAGTCAGCGGCACTACAGGGTGGTTAGATAAAATTGAAAGCATTAATGCGTTAGCAATCAAAAAGAATACTGCTTTTTTATACGCTTCAAACTTCAGTATTGGAGTAAATATCTTCTTTGAATTAAATAATAAGCTGAAAATAATGATGGATTCCCATCCTGAATATAAAGCCTACATTAAAGAAATCCACCACACTGAAAAACTAGACGCCCCGAGCGGAACAGCTTTAACTTTACAATCACAGCTAAGCCAAGACACTCCCATTGAAAGTCAAAGATTAAAGGGTGTTCCAGGCACTCATCATGTAAATTATATTTCTGAAATTGATAGCATTTCTATTTCTCATGAGGCACACAACAGAAATGGATTTGCAAAAGGAGCGCTACTAGCCGCCGAATGGATTGTTGACAAAAAGGGCGTTTTTAGAATGTCAGATATTTTAAAACTTTAGTAAAATGAAAAAATTAAAAGAATTATTAGGTAAATCATTTAAGGTAGTAATGTTTATTGCATTTACTATACTATGGTCGTTGTTCGTCTACATTATCAAAGGCGAATGGCTTTATTTTCTACCATTGATAATTGGAGATATTCTGTTTTGGGAAACCATCAATTGGCAATTTTGGAAAAAGAGAGAAAAGAAAAAGAAAAAAGAAAAAAGTGAAATTAAAAGTTGGTTCAATGCTATTCTATTTGCTGTAATTGCCGCCACAATTTTAAGAACATTTTTAATTGAAGCTTACACAATTCCAACCTCATCAATGGAAAAATCTTTACTCATAGGTGATTTCCTATTTGTAAGCAAGGTAAGCTATGGGCCAAGAGTACCAATGACTCCGATAGCATTTCCACTAGTCCACCACACACTGCCATTCACACAAAAAACCCCAGCCTACCTCAAATGGATACAACTAAACTATTACAGGATGAAAGGCTTTGGAGATATAGAAAGAAACGACTGTGTCGTTTTCAACTACCCTGCTGATGATGCCTTACACCCAGAAAGACCAATTGATAAAAAAGAAAATTATATCAAACGGTGCGTAGGTATCCCCGGGGATGTTTTAGAGATAAAAAACACAGACTTATATGTAAATGGAGAGCCTCAAACCATTACCGAAAAAATGAGGAATCAGTTTAGATATTATGTTAAAACCGATGGCACACTTTTTAGTGAAAGAACCCTCAACAAATACAACATCTATGAAGGGCAAATATTATCTAGAAATGGTGATTATGAACTCATGCTTAATGATCAAAGCTTAGAAGCCATAAAGCGCTTTACATATGTCAAAAAAGTAGAGAAAATTGTCATTGACAAAGGCATAAAAGTTAATTCGCCTGAGTTAATATTCCCTGAAGACAATTTCAATTGGAACTTGGATAACTTTGGACCTATTAAAGTCCCTCAAAAAGGAAGTCAAGTTGATATAAGCACAGATA
>CBFIDK010000019.1:0-16691 GCA_965661345.1 Flavobacteriales bacterium
CTGTAACTATTCCTGATTTATGTTCGGGTTTTTACCAGATTTCTGTTGAGGACGAGCGTGGCTGTGTAGGTGTTCCTAGCGGAAGCGGCATATTATCACCAGTAGAAATTGTAGCAGGTACTCCTGTTCTATCATCAATTAATACTACACCTGGTTCCATAAGTAATTCTATAATTTGCTACGGCGATACAGCAGCGACTTTATCGGTATCTAATCCAAATCCATCGTACACATATCAGTGGTTTGTTGATGGTCAGTTTACTGCTTCTGGCTCAACGGCTACTTTACCAGCTGGAGATATTTCAGTTCGCGCAGTATCCTTGTCGGATACTTCTTGCTACACTAATTCAGCAGAAGTAACTATTTACCAACCTTCTGAGATAAATATTTCACAAGAAGTAAGTGCTGTAAGTTGTTTTGGCGGAACAGATGGATCAATTGATATAAACGCTTTTGGAGGAACTCCAGGCTATACATATTCTTGGTCTTCAAATGGATCTTTTGTTAGTGATACAACCTATTTATCGTCATTAACTTCTGGCAGTTATGTTCTAAGTTTAACAGATGCTAATGCTTGCGTTCGATTGTTTGGAGTTGATGTATTAGAGCCTTCATTGATAGAAGGCGTTGCTACGGTGACAGATGCTCTTTGTAATGGCGAATCTGACGGTAGTGCAGAAATATCGGTTAGTGGTGGGGTATCACCACACTTCATAAATTGGCAAGGGTTAGATTCTACGGCTTTAAGCGCAGGTACGTATAGCGTTGTACTGACAGATGCGAATTCTTGTGAAGTTAGCTTAGATGTTGAGGTAAATGAGCCTAGTGCTTTACAAGCAAACTTTAGCGTTAGTTCAATTCCATTCAGTGCTACGGCTAGTGGAGGGACACCAAATTACAGTTACGATTGGTTGTACTTCGGTAACTACCAGTCTAGTGGCACGACTTTCACGCCAGATTTAAGCGGGGAGTACACTTTAGTAGTAACGGATGCCAATGGCTGTGAGAAGCGTGTAATGCGAGATTATACCAAAGTAGGAGTAGATGAGTTTAGTGAGTTTGAGGTGTTAATTTATCCTAACCCAGCAAAGGAATACTTTACAGTAGAGTTATTGGGCAATACAACTGATGAAGAATATACTTTTAAACTATTGGATTCACGAGCGAGAGTATTGCGTGAGGCCAAGTTCAATAATTCTTTGACAATAGAACGAAGAGATTTAGCGTCAGGAATATATTTTATTATGATTAAATCTGATGGATTTGAATACCAACAAAAATTAATGATCAATGATTGACACTAACTAACCAAACAGATTTAACGACTTAACCTTAACAATAATTTATGATGATAAATAAGTTATATATTTTGTTTATGTTCATATCAGTAACGGCTTTTGCACAGTTGACTACTGACAGAACAGCTCCATATGATAGTCCTGCATATCTTATTAATGATATTCTTTTAGGCTCAGGAGTTGAAGCATCTAACTTTTCATTTCAGGGAGATTCTATTCAATTAGGTTATTTTGATGGCTCATTATCAAACCTTGGTTTAAATAGTGGAATCGTTATGAGTACTGGAGATATAGCTATTCTAGATCCAACTTTTGAGGGGTTTGGTGATTTTATAGATATAGATCCGCCTGTTGAGGATCCTGATTTGTTGGACGTTGCAAATAGTGTCCCGGCTCTAATAGGACAAAGTTTTAATGTGAGTAGTGTAAATGATATAGCCGTGCTAGAATTTGATTTTGTTCCTAGCAGTGATACGGTTTCGTTTAAATATGTTTTTGGTTCGCAAGAATATTTTGGTTACGAGAATTCTATCTTTAATGATGTTTTTGGATTTTTTATTTCTGGGCCAGGTATAGTAGGGCCTTATGCTAGCCCTGCTGGTTTCCCAAATGGTAGTATTAATATCGCCACATTTGAAAGCCAAGAAGCAAATTCACTAGGAGTAGAATTACCTATTACAATTTCTTCAATATGTAATTATCCAGATGATTTTGGTGGACCTTCGGTATATAATCCTCAGTTATTTGTTAACAATCAGTCTTTAGAGACTGTCGATGATGCCGATGGATTTACTGTTGTTATGAGAGCGGTTGCGGCTGTTCAATGTGGTGAAACGTACCATATTAGATTAGCAATTGCTGACGGATCAGACGGTGGCCTTTCATCGTATGTATTTCTTGAAGAAAATAGTTTTACTTCACCTGCATTAGATGTACTAAATAATGTTGGTCAAGATTCAAGTCATATTATCTTAGACTGTGGTACAACCGTAGAACTGACAGCTCAAATGTCACAAAGTGGTAATTATACCTATTCATGGAGTAATGGGGAGAATTCTCAGTCTATAACTGTGGGTGAAGGTGAGTACATTGTTGAGGCAACCAGTGACAATAATTGCACAACATTATCTGATACATTTTATGTTGTAGAATTAAATACAATTGAGTTAGAAATAGGTGATGATATATTTGTGTGTGGTGAGGATGTTACAACAATTCAAATTGAAACTTTAGATGCTTTAGCACCAATTTTATTTGATTGGAGTTCAGGGCAGACTTCAGAAGAAATAACCGTTCCTGCGGGCACATATTCTCTTACAATTACTGATGCCAATGGATGTATTGGTCAGGATGTAATTAATGTCAATTCAATCGCCAGGCCTACCGCAGATCTAAGTGGTGGCGGTACAATTTGTCAAGGTCAGTCCTTTCAATTGCCTTTAAATTTAGATTTAAGCGGGCAAGCGCCATTTTACATAAATTATACAGATGGTCAAAATTTTTATGTAGATACAGCCATGTTCCTTAACTATTCTATTATGGCCACTTCAGCCGGTAATTACAGCTTAATTTCTATAAATGATAACAATTGTTCGGGTTCCGTAAGCGGCTCAGCAATAATTTCAAATTTTGAATTACCGACAACTTCAATAGCAGGAGGTGGAGTAATTTGTGAAGGCGATAGTGTGGAAATAAGGGTCTCGGTAGATTCCGATGCAATGCCATATAATTTATTCGTTAACAATGGCGATTATAACCAGATATTCAGTTTTATATCAGAGCCTTCTTTTTCTTTTTATCTGAAAGACCCTGCAGTATATGTAGTTGATAAGGTGATTGATTCGAACGGTTGTATATCGGTTGATAACCAAGGTGAAGCTGTAATTTCAGTAAAGGAATACATTAATCCAGAAATAAATTTTACGTTCGATTCTATAGTATGTGCTATTGATGAACCCTTTCAGCTAGATGCATTAAATCCTGGTGGAATTTGGAGCGGTAAGGGCATGGGTTTTGATAATTATTTTAACCCTGCAAACGCTTTTATGGGAATAAATTGGGTGTATTATAGTTTCCCTCAAAACTGTAACGAAACTGACTCTATTGCTATTGAATTAGGGTGTGATTTAAGTATTTTTATTCCTAATTCATTCACGCCAAATGGAGACGATGAAAACGAAGAACTAGTGATAAAAGGCAATAATGTTTTATCATTCGAAATGTCTATTTATAACAGATGGGGTGAAGTGGTATTTAATACCAAAGATATTAATACATTTTGGGATGGTAAGTTTAAGGGGAGTACACTTCAAACAGGAACCTATTCTTACATTATATCGGCATATGGAAAAGATGCTCAAATTCTAAATAAAACAGGGACTGTGAATTTGTTTAGATAGAAAATTTGTATATTTACAAATTCAGAGACACAAATCTCATCTTATTTAGCCAATGAAAAAAGTATTTTTACTAGTATACTGTTTGTCGTTAACTATTCCGATATTTTCTCAAATTTCTATTGATACTGATAGTCCAAATGATAATATTACTCATTTAGTTAATAATGTTTTGCTTTCATCTGGAGTAGAAGCATCAAATTTTTCTTATCAGGGTCACCCAAAACAAATTGGTTATTTTAATGGGTCAAATTCTAATATTGGATTGGATGGTGGAATCGTTCTTTCTACAGGAGACATATCTGCTTTAGATCCTAATTTTACCGGATTTCCAGAGATTGTAGCGCAAACCCCGCCGATTGAAGACCCAGACTTGTTACAAATAGCTAATAGTGTTCCTGCTTTGATTGGTCAAAATTTTGTAGTGTCGTCAGTAAACGATGTAGCTATCATTGAATTTGATTTTGTTCCTAGTAACGATACCATTACATTTAACTATGTGTTTGGTTCTCAAGAATATTTTGGATACGAAAATTCAACCTTCAATGATGTGTTCGGTTTTTTTGTCTCTGGACCCGGCATCAATGGTCCCTACTCAAGCCCAACAGGATTCCCAAATGGAAGCATTAATGTTGCTTTATTTGAAAGTCAAGAAGCTAATTCATTAGGAGTAGATTTACCCATAACTGTTTCCTCAATTTGTAACGACCCAAATGATTTTGGTGGACCAACGGTTTATAATCCTCAATTTTTTGTGAATAATCAAATTTTTGAATCCGTAGCGCTTATTGATGGATTTACCGTTTCAATGACAGCACAACTTATTGTGCAATGTGGTGAAACCTATCACATTCGTATTTCCATTGGCGATGGTTCAGATACTGGATTATCGTCGTTTGTATTTTTAGAAGAAAAAAGTTTCACCTCCACGCTAGCAAATATTTCAAATAATCTTGATCTTGAAGGATCAACCATAATTACAAATTGCGGTGAAGAAGTAACTTTAACTGCTGATGTTACTCCTGGTGATGAATTTGATTATTTATGGAATACCAATGAAACTACACAGTCTATAAGTGCTGGTCCAGGATCGTATTGGGTGACTGCCACCAATGATGGTTGTGAGTTACGCTCTGATACTATTACTATTGATGAGGATAGTTTAGGTCTAAGTCTTGGAGATGATTTATCTGTTTGTTCTGGAGACAGTATTTTAATTGGTGCAGAATATATTAATGGTGAGGCTCCATATTTATACGATTGGAATAGCGGACAAACTAGTGCTGAAATAATGGCGCCATCAGGAAGTTATTCTTTGACTGTTACTGATGCTAATAATTGCGTTGGTATAGACAGTATTACTGTTAATAGACTTACAAGACCTACTGCTGAAATCAGCGGGAATGGTATTCTATGTAAAGGAAGAGAATCGCCTGAAATTGAAGTGAACTTCACAGGAGTTTCGCCATTTTTATACAGTTATACCAATGGCAATCAAATTTATTTTGATACAACTTATACAAACCCTGAAGTAATAGTAGCTAATGTTGAAGGTGAGTATTCAATATTAACCATTGAGGATAAGAATTGCGAGGGTTTTACTTATGGTAATTTTAATTCAAGAAGAAATGATTTCAATTCTGTTATTTCTGGAGGAGGGTTAATTTGTGAAGGAGATA
This sequence comes from Flavobacteriales bacterium, assembly GCA_965661345.1. Taxonomy (GTDB): domain Bacteria; phylum Bacteroidota; class Bacteroidia; order Flavobacteriales; family UBA7312. Next base: position 5,374 of record CBFIDK010000019.1, read on the forward strand.
GTTCTGAAGTAATTATTCAAACGGATGCATCATTATTCCCCTATAGTATTTACTTGAATAATGGAGCTGAAACAATTAGATATGTTTCTACTACAAATCTCTTTTCAATGTATTCTGGGGGTGAATATGTTTTTATTGTGGATAAAATTGTAGATTCTTTGGGCTGTGAATCCATCGATAATTCTGGAGTGGCACCGGTTTTATTCAAAGAGCTTAAAAACATAAATATCATTACATCAATTGATTCAGCACTGTGTCAAGTTGATTCTTTAGTGCAACTATTAGCTACTCCCGAAGGTGGTGTATGGTATGGTAAAGGGCTTGATACTGAAAATAATTTTAATCCAGTAAATGGCTATGACGGACAAAATTGGCTTTATTATAGCTTTCCGCAGAATTGTAATGAAACAGACTCTATTTCAATTGAAGTAGGATGTGATGTAAGTTTATACATTCCAAACTCATTTACGCCAAATGGAGATTATGATAATGAATTGCTAATCTACAGAGGATATAATATCATTGATTTTGAATTTTCTGTTTATAGCCGTTGGGGAGAAATTCTGTTCCAAACCAACGATATTACAGAGTTCTGGGATGGTAGATTCAAAGGAAGGGTGGTGCAACCAGGCACATACACTTATGTTGCTAAAATATATGGCAAAGATGCCAAGTATAAATTCCAAAGAGGTAGTATAAATGTATTGAAGTAAAAAATTACATTTGTAATGCGTGATTTTTGCTGATGTCATACTGCCATTGCCTCTAAAAAATGTATTTACATATGAGGTTCCTGAAGATTTCCAAGATATAGAAGTTGGAATGCGGGTGATTGTTCAGTTTGGGGCAAAGAAATTTTATACAGCCCTTGTGTATTCTATTCACGATAAAGCGCCGTCAAATTACATCGCAAAACAAATACAAGACGTTTTAGATTCTCAAGCAATAGTTTCCGAAACACAGTTTGAACTATGGAATTGGATGGCTTCTTATTACTGTTGCGGTTTGGGAGACATAATGAATTCGGCATTGCCATCTGCACTCAAACTCACTAGTGAAACTAAGTTGATATTAGAATCGGTTCAGTTTTTAAAATCTGATTTGACGGATCAGGAGTTTTTAGTTGTAGAAGCCCTAGAGCAAAGAGGAGAACTAACACTTAAGGAGGTATCTGCTGTTTTAAATAAGAAAACCATTTTCCCTACTATTAATACTTTATTGAAACGAAAGGTAATATCTCTTTTAGAAGAGATAAATGAAAAGTATAGAGCGAAAACTATCCGAAAAGTTAAAATGGTAGACGAAGGTATTAATGAATTGGCTTTAAAAAATGCCAAAAAACAAAAGTTAATAGTCGATCATTTTATAAAATTAGGTGAGGAATTAGGAACAGACGCTGTAGCTGTTAGTCATCTATTAAAATCTGCATCGGCCACACATCAAAGCTTAAATGCTTTAGTCGAGAAGGGAATATTCGAAATATTTGAAGAAGAAACGTCGCGGCTTGAACACTTTTCTTCGGATGAATTGATTTCCTTTGATTTAAGTCCAGTACAAGAACATGCCTTGACTCAAATTAAAGCTGATTTTGAGGATAAAGACGTCTCCTTATTACATGGCGTTACATCTAGTGGAAAGACAGAAGTTTATATTAAACTTATAAGAGAAGTTATAGAAAAAGGCCAACAGGTTTTATACCTTTTACCAGAAATTGCATTAACAACACAAATCATTAATCGTTTGCGAAAGCACTTTGGTGACTTGGTAGGCGTTTACCATTCTAAATTCAATAACAATGAACGTGCTGAAATTTGGAATGAAGTACAACACGGTCGTCGCTTTCCAATAGTTCTAGGTACTCGTTCATCGATTTTTTTACCTTTTAATAATTTAGGTCTTATTATTGTTGATGAAGAACATGAAAATACCTTTAAGCAACAGCAGCCTTCTCCTAGATATAATGCAAGAGATACTGTTATAAAATATGGGCAATTATTAAATGCTAAAGTACTTTTAGCTTCAGCAACTCCTTCAATAGAAAGTTATTATAACGCACTTTTGGGTAAGTATGGTTTAGTAGAATTAAACGAACGCTATGGAGGAGTTAAAATGCCTGAAATTGAAATTGAAGACATTAAATACGTTACGCACAGAAAGCAAATGAAGGGTGCTTTTTCTCCAAAGTTAATACAATCGATAGAAGTAGCCTTATCTAAAAATGAGCAAGTCATACTGTTTCAAAATAGGAGGGGGTTTGCGCCTGTAAGCGAGTGTAAATCCTGCGGATGGACAGCCAAATGCGTTTCGTGTGATGTAAGTCTTACTTATCACAAGCATCAAGAAGTATTAAAATGCCACTATTGTGGCTATTCTGAACAGCCAGTGAAAAAGTGCAAGCCGTGTGGTAGCTTAGAGGTAATGATTAAAGGTTATGGCACTGAAAAGATAGAAGAGGAATTACAACCATTTTTTCCTGATGCTATAATCAAGCGGTTGGATTTAGATACTACTAGAAAGAAACACGCTTACGATAGTATTATTCATGATTTTGAAAATTCAAATATTGATATTCTAATTGGTACCCAGATGATTACTAAAGGACTTGATTTTAATAACGTTTCTTTAGTGGGTATAGTCAATGCAGATAGTTTACTTAATTATCCAGACTTTAGATCGCATGAACGTTCATACCAGCTTATGGCACAAGTTTCCGGGCGTTCAGGTAGAAAGTCAAAGCAAGGCAAGGTAGTAGTTCAAACATATTCAGCCGAACATGAAATAATCAAATCTGTAAAGAATAATGATTACAAGTCGATGTATGAGGCAGAAATTGCCGAGAGAGAGGTATTCAATTATCCGCCTTTTTGTAAGCTTATTTCAATTACTATTTCGCACAAAGATTATCAATTAACAAATCAAGCAGCAAGAGAGTTAGCAATTCATTTGCGGGAAGCATTTGGTAAGTCTGTTTTAGGTCCAGAATACCCCGTAGTTTCTCGAGTAAAAAATCGATATCTGAAAAATATCGTACTGAAAATAGGTAAAAACTTATCTTTAAACAAGTCTAAAAAACACCTGTTAGACTTAGTTGAATCCTTGAACAAACTGCCCGACTATACATCTGTAAGGTTTACCATTGATGTTGACCCAAGCTAATTTTTTTCGCATTCTTTCCAAATGCTGTCTTTAGGAGTAGGGGCAGTAATACTTATGGCTTCTTTTTTTACAGGATGAATAAATTCAATTTTACGAGCATGTAAGTGTATACTTGCGTCTTTATTCGTTCTATTAAACCCGTATTTGATGTCTCCTTTAATAGGGGAGCCAATTTTAGATAATTGCACCCTAATTTGATGATGTCTGCCCGTTTTAGGATACACTTCTATTAAATGATAATTATCCAGAGATTTCAAAAATGTATAGCTTAACTCAGACAGTAAACTGCCATTTTCTTGGCGCTCAAAAGCAGTAGATTTATTTTTAGCTGAGTTTTTCTTTAGGTAATGGGTAAGTGTGGCTGAAGGGTGTTTGGGTTTGTTTTTTACAATTGCCCAGTACGTTTTTTGAATGGTTTTTTCTTTGAACATATTGTTCAACCTACTTAAAGATTTACTGGTTTTGGCAAATAAAACCACACCACTTACTGGTCTATCAAGTCGGTGAACTACACCGAGAAATACATCGCCAGGTTTATTGTATTTTTTCTTTAGAAAATCTTTTACAAATTCAGGCAAGGGTTTATCGCCAGTCTTATCGCCCTGAACAATGTCTGAGGGCTTTTTATTGACCGCAATGATATGATTATCCTCATAAAGGACCTCAATCATTAATACTGTTCTTTTTCGTTAGGAAAATCTTTTGACTTGACATCAGAGACGTATTGACCAACAGCTGATTGAATGTCTTGGTATAAATTCAAATAACGCCTTAGAAAACGAGGACTAAACTCATGAGTCATTCCAATCATGTCATGAAGTACTAATACCTGTCCATCAACCTCATTACCAGCGCCAATACCAATTACTGGTATAGTTAGTTTTTTCGCAACTTCTGAAGCTAGTTTTGAAGGTATTTTCTCTAAAACTAAAGCAAAGCAACCAGCTTCCTCAAGAAGTAGAGCGTCTTCAATGAGTTTTTTTGCTTCAGCTTCTTCTTTAGCTCTGACGGTATATGTTCCAAATTTATAAATGGATTGGGGTGTTAGTCCAAGGTGTCCCATAACAGGAATCCCAGCCGTTAAAATACGTTCAATGGACTCAATAATCTCTTTGCCACCTTCTAATTTGACTGAATGAGCTCCAGACTCTTTCATTATCTTAATGGCAGAATTTAGAGCTTCTTTGGAGTTTCCTTGATAGCTACCAAAGGGCATGTCGGCAACAATTAACGCTCTGTCAACTGCTCTGACAACGGATGCGGTATGGTATATCATTTGGTCAAGTGTAATGGGTAGGGTGGTTTCATGACCAGCCATTACGTTAGAAGCTGAATCGCCTACTAATATTACATCTACTCCACCTGAGTCTACAATTTTCGCAAGGGTGTAATCGTAAGCAGTGAGCATAGAAATCTTCTCCTTGTTTTGTTTCATTTCAAGAAGAGAGTGAGTCGTTATTTTTTTATAAACTTTCTTATGAACTGACATTGTTAAAATTTTACGATGAAGGAATCTTCGAACCCTTTTTCACGCATTTTAACTAAATATGTTCTTGCTGAACTAAAATTATTGAACTTACCAGAGATATAAATGATCTGTTGGTTTTTAGTATAAATGGTGGATACGTCTTCTAATCCTTCAATATCAATTAAGTCATCAAATATACCTAATTGTACTCTATAAATTATACTATCATTACTTTTAGAACTAATTTCTCCCAAATTGAAGTTTAGAATTTCATTTTGGTACTGCTTATTTTTTTCTTTTTCGAGCTGATACGATTCAGCAAACTGCGAGGCTATCAACTTCTGACGTTCTATTTGAACTTTTACGGTTTTATTTTCAAGTAAAGCTTTTCCTCTTTCTTCCTCTGCGCTTTTTAGCTTTTGTGTTAGAGAAGCAATTTCATCTTCGTTAGTTTTGATTTTAGTGTTTTGTTGCTGAACTTTATTGCTTAGAGTTGCAATTTGACCGTTCAGTTCTTGAAAAGATACTACTTGTTTTTCTAGGTCGTTTAACTGTTTTGTCTTTTTAGCTAGACTAGCATTTGTTTTATCTAGTAGAAGTTGATTTTTTTCAAACTCCTTTTCGATGTTTTTATATTTGCTAAGTTCAGAATTTAAAGTGGTTACCTTTGAGTTTAAAGTCGCTATCTTATTGTTTAAAACAGAATTGGCACTTTCCATTTCGATAAAGCCATTTTTAAAATCATTTAAATCATTTTTCAATTGTGAGGATTCACTGAGTTTGCTATTTGTAATAGCGAGAGATTTACTTAATTTATCATTTTCATTTTGTAATCTAAGTGAATTTTTTTTCTGTTCTTCGAGTTCATTTTTTGTCGAAGTGAGCGCTGCACTAAGTTGAGTTACTTTTTTACTCAGTTCATCTGAATTTTTATTTGCAGTATCAAGTTGCTTAACTTTTTGATTCAAGGAAGTGTTTTGACTTTTAAGCTTGTTTAATTCACTTTGAATAGCGCTTTTACTTTTAGATAGTTCTGCATTAGAAGCTGTTTTGGCTGCCAATTCACTTTTTGTTTCATTAAGTGATTTTGTTAAGCTATTAATTTCACTTTTTGCAGTTAAAGACGCTTGTGTTTTTTTCTGTAAATCGCTTTTAAGGGTATTATTCTGTTCAGAAACATTTTTGTACTGCAGTAATTTTTGATTGATTGCAGTATTCTCTTTTTGTAAGTCGGAGTAATTGTCTAGTTTATTTCTTAAAGTTGAATTTTGAGTTTCGAGTTCTTTGATTTTCAGATTCTCTTGAGTAAGTAATGAATTCTTCTTCTCTAGTTCGGTTATGATTTTTGTCTTTTCAGCCAAGCTTTTGTTTTGAATTTCGAGTTCTTTGATTTTCAGATTCTCTTGAGTAAGTAATGAATTCTTCTTCTCTAGTTCAGTTATGATTTTTGTCTTTTCAGCTATGCTTTTAGTTTGATTTTCTTTCAACAACTTATTTTCAGTTTCTAGAGAGTAAATCTTCTTTGATTGATCATTTATTACCCTATCTCTATTTTTAATCAGCTCTACTTTTTCTTGTTCTAATTCAGAAATCTGTTTTGTTTTTTCAGCAATTACAGAGGAGTTGTTTTCTACCTCGAGTTTATATTCCTTTTCTAATCTGGAAAGTTTTTTGGAGTTAGAATTTAATTTATCGATTTTACTTTCGAGGACTTTAAGCTTATCGGAAGATTTGTCTGTACTCTTCTTTAAAATCGTAACGAAGTCAATTCTTGACTGTGCGTTCGGCCCTACTAAAAAGCCAAATTTGCCAACTTTTAGTTCAGGAACTTCATAAGTAGCTGCTAAATTATTATTTATGAAGATACTATAAGATGAATAGGTGTAGATAACATCAATGAAATTATACACAGAATTATCATTAACAATCTTATTTTTCACCCACCCCATGTCTTCCTCTGAGCCACTCAAAAATTTTGATGTTTGTGACATTATTTTTCTGACACGATATTCCTTTTTGCCATTAATTTCAATTCCGAGACATTCAGAATTGTCATCAGACATATTGATAATTATCCCAGAATAGGAGTCTCTTTTCAGGGATGGACCCATTTTTATGGCTGTTTTTATCCTGTATGCTTTTGGTAAATCTATATTTTTAGAGAGGGTAATAAAATCTGTATTCTGATTGTTCCTGTTCAAGTATAAATCACCTTCGTCGATAACGATATAATTCTCTTTATCTACAATAGAAAGAAAAGCGTCGCTTTCAGCGTTGAAGCTTTCGGAAAACACTTCGTCTTCGAAAGATGACAAAGAAATGGATTGAGTATAGGCGGAAAAAGATAAGACTAAACCTAACAATAAGTTAATTAATTTTTTCATAGCAAAATATTAGTTGTGTGCACAAATGTACTAAGTGTTATTTGGAATTAAAAGTATAAATTTGCACTTATGAAAAAAAGTTATTTACTATTTTTTTTAGTAATGGCAATCTTATCAGCTTGTGAAACCGATTTTGAGGTTAATGCACCATGGAAAGAAACTGCAATTGTATATGGTTTACTAGATCAAACAGCCGACACTCAGAAGGTAATAATTTATAAAGCGTTTTTGGGCCAAGAAAGTGCTTACACTATGGCGCAAGAGCCAGATTCGTTTTATTATGCCGAAGGACAATTAGACGTCTTGTTGTACGGTGTAAATTCTGATGACGATACAATCCAAACAATAACGCTTGAGTATAACTTATCAAATAATAGATTTTCAACGGGTTTCGACACTATTTTCTCAACGGAATATTCTGTAGAGTATGTTACTGCTGAACCCCTTGATGAATCCTTAGTGTATCATTTGTACATTCACAATATTGAGAGTGGGTATGAGGCGCGTTCAAAAACGGCTTTAATAGAACCTTTAGAAATTAATCGAGGCTTTACTGATGAGATTAAATTTTTCAAAAACAACGAGTATAGAAATCATAGACTACAATGGTCTTCATCTAGAAACGGGAAAATTTACAGGCCGTATTTAAGGTTTTACTATTATGAGCGTAACGTTACCACTGGTGAAGTGGTGCGTAAGTTTATTGATAAGTCGTACTCTCAAATGTATTCTAGTAATTCATCTGGCGGTAGTGATATGGAGCTTTACATAACAGGAGAAAGTTTTTACTTTTTTGTTAAAAACACTATATCTGAGGAAATAAACATTCAGCGTATTAACGCTAAATTCTTAGAAGATGGCTTTGTAGAATATGACTACTGGCATGGAGGTATCGATTTTCTATTTCTTGTTGGCGGAGTTGATGTTGCACAGTATATTGAAATAAATAACCTACCGTCCTTAATCTTTCAGGATCCACCCACTTTTACCAATATCGAAAACGGAAAAGGGGTGTTCTCGTCTAGGCTTCATGCTCAGCAAACTGGTAAATACCTCGATGTCAATTCTTTAATAGAGCTATCGAATGGTGAATTAACCAATCAGTTGAACTTTTTAGAACCCTAAATCTGTCATTCTGTCTTTGTTTTCTGAACTTATGTCATCTGTTTTGATGTTGGCATGAACTTTGTGTATAAGTAAAAGCGAAACACGCTAAAACATTAAAATTATATACAATGAGCAAAATTATTGGAATTGATTTAGGAACTACCAACTCATGCGTTTCTGTAATGGAAGGAAATGAGCCAGTAGTAATTCCTAATAGCGAAGGTAAAAGAACAACACCTTCAATCGTTGCTTTCGTAGAAGGTGGCGAAAGAAAAGTAGGAGACCCTGCTAAAAGACAGGCTATTACTAATCCAGAAAAAACAATCGCTTCCATCAAGCGATTTATGGGAGAATCATTCTCAAAAGTGCAGAAAGAAGCAGGGCGAGTGCCTTACAAAGTCGTGAAGGGTGATAATGACACCCCAAGAGTTCAAATAGATGACAGAAAGTATACCCCGCAAGAAATCTCGGCGATGATACTTCAAAAAATGAAGAAAACGGCTGAAGATTATCTTGGTCAAGAAGTAAAGGAAGCGGTAGTAACTGTACCAGCTTATTTTAACGACGCACAACGTCAGGCTACAAAAGAAGCTGGCGAAGTGGCAGGATTGAAAGTAAGCCGTATCATTAACGAGCCTACTGCTGCTGCACTTGCTTATGGACTAGACAAGTCTGATAAAGATAGAACTATTGCTGTCTTTGATTTGGGTGGTGGTACCTTTGATATCTCTGTTCTTGAGCTTGGTGATGGTGTATTTGAAGTAAAATCAACCAATGGTGACACACATCTAGGTGGTGACGATTTTGACCAAGTATTGATTGACTGGATGGCGGAAGAATTTAAATCTGATGAAAACATTGATTTAAGACAAGACCCAATGGCTTTACAGCGTTTAAAAGAAGCTGCTGAAAAAGCTAAAGTTGAGCTGTCTTCAAGTTCTCAAACAGAAATCAATTTGCCATATATTACAGCAACGGCTTCAGGTCCTAAGCACTTGGTTAGAACATTATCAAAAGCTCAATTTGAAAAATTAGCTGATCAATTGATTCAGGCAACAATAGAGCCATGCAAACAAGCTTTAAAAGATGCGGGAATGTCAGCTAGCGATATTGACGAAGTAATTTTGGTTGGTGGTTCAACACGAATTCCAGCGATTCAAAATATCGTCAAGGATTTCTTTGGTAAAGAACCATCTAAAGGTGTAAATCCTGACGAAGTTGTAGCTATTGGTGCAGCCATTCAAGGTGGAGTACTTACAGGTGATGTAAAAGACGTTTTATTACTTGACGTAACGCCATTGTCTTTGGGAATTGAAACTATGGGTGGCGTGATGACCAAACTTATTGAGTCTAACACCACTATTCCAACAAAGAAATCAGAAGTGTTTTCTACGGCGGCGGATAACCAACCTGCGGTTGATATTCATGTTTTACAAGGTGAAAGGCCAATGTCTGCGGATAATAAAACTATCGGACGTTTTCAATTATCTGATATTCCGCCAGCACCACGAGGAGTACCTCAGATTGAGGTGACTTTTGATATCGATGCAAACGGAATCTTAAACGTGTCTGCTAAAGACAAAGCAACAGGTAAGGAGCAAAACATTAAAATTGAAGCGTCTTCAGGACTTTCAGATGAAGAAATTGAAAGAATGAAGAAAGAAGCTGAAGCCAATGCCGATGCCGATAAGCAAGCAAAAGAGCAAGTTGAAAAAGTCAATGCTGCTGATGCTATGATTTTCCAAACTGAAAAGCAACTTAAAGAATATGGCGAAAAGTTATCAGAGGATAAGAAAAAGCCTATTGAAGATGCTTTGGAAGGTTTGAAAAAAGCGCATGAAAGCAAAGACCTAGCCGCAATTGATGCCGCTATGGAAACTATCAATACTGCTTGGACTGCTGCTTCTGAAGAAATGTATAAAGCTACTCAAGAGCAACAAGGTGCCGATGGTGCTGCTCAGCCAAACGCTGAGGGTGGCGGTGCCGATGATGTTACAGACGTAGACTTTGAAGAAGTAAAGGAAGATAAGTAAACTCTTATTAATTTCTTTAGTTAGTGAAGCCCCTCTTTTTGAGGGGCTTTTTTTTGAAAAAAAAAGTGATTAAAAAATTGCATTTTGTTTTTTTTTTTTTGTTTTGCAAGGTTGATTGGGGAAGTCGAAAACCAATAAAAGAGTAGACATTTTATTAAACCCTTAAAGAATTATGAGAAAATCTACATTTCTTTTATTATTAAATTTATTACTATTTAATAATATCTCTTTTGCATCATTTCCTGTGATACATGATCAAGAGCTTAATCAAACTGTTAATATTTCACAAGACCTTTCTGAGGAGGAAAGTGTTTGGACAAAAATTACAACAAAACCAGAAAAAGGTGATTTCCATTTTGGTGGTCTTCTTATTGGTTTTTTACTAGGCTTAATTGGAGTCGGTTTAGTGTATTTGTTCAGTAAAAATCCAGCGGTAAAACGTAGTAGCTGGTACGGATTAGGAATTTGGCTAATTGTATTATTAGCTTCTGGAGGATTTAATTAATCACTTGTTCGAATAATAAAAAAAAAGCCCCTCATCTGAGGGGCTTTTTTTATTTTTTAGCTCTGTCTATATCTCTTTGTACATCCCTGTCTTTTAGAGTGTTACGTTTGTCGTGTAGCTTTTTACCTTTAGCTACAGCAATTTCTAGTTTTGCCCAGCCTTTCTCGCTTAAGAATAATCGAAGTGGAACAATGGTGAGCCCTACATCTTTCATTTTCTTTTGAATTTTTTCTAATTCTTGACGATTTAGTAAAAGTTTTCTTTCACGTTTTGGTAGGTGATTGGAATAGTTTCCAAAGGCATACTCTTCAATATGCATGCCTGTAATAAAGAGTTCATCAGCTTTAAATGAACAAAAGGAATCGGTAATAGTAGCTTTGCTTTCACGAATGGATTTTATTTCCGTTCCTGTAAGTTGCAAGCCTGCCACGAACTTATCTAGTAATTCGTACTCGAAACGTGCTTTTTTATTTTGGATATTCACCGATTTCATAAGAAGGCGAAGTTACGGATTTTATCCTAGCGATACATCCAGTATCATCATCACTATAAATCCGGCAATTAAGCCCATTGTAGCCAAGTCAGTATTACCACCACTTTGACTTTCAGGGATAACTTCTTCCACTACAATAAAAATCATTGCTCCAGCAGCAAATGCTAGGGCG
>CBFIDK010000020.1:0-16105 GCA_965661345.1 Flavobacteriales bacterium
TTTGTTCCTATTGTTATTGTTATTTCATTATTAACCTTCATTGTAAGCCACTATATTTTTGCCATTAGCATGACGGACGCTATTATGCGTTCCATTGCTGTATTGGTTATTTCTTGTCCTTGTGCGATGGGCTTAGCCACACCAACGGCAGTAATGGTAGGTTTAGGCCGTGCAGCCAAAATGGGAATACTTATCAAAGGCGGCAACACTTTAGAAGAGTTTGCAAAAATTAAACATATTGTCTTTGACAAGACCGGAACACTTACCAATGGTAAATTTAAAATTGATGAAATTAGCTGTGAAGAATCAGAAAGAGAAAACGTTAAGAACCTGCTGTATTCTTTAGAAATGTACTCTTCACACCCTATCGCAAATTCAATCAGAGAATCTCTAGAAAAAGAAGCAACTGTACTTGAAATTTCAGAAATTAAAGAAACTAAAGGAAAAGGTATTGAAGCAAAATGGAAAGGCGACTCTTACAAATTAGGAAGCGGAAATTTTGTAAATCATTCTGATGATAACTACCAATTGTTTTTATTTAAAAACGATTCATTAATGGCAAGTATTAAATGTAATGATGAACTCAAAGATAAATTGCCAGAAACAATTCAAAATCTTAAAAACAATGGACTTATTACTACTATTCTAAGCGGTGATAAAAAGAAAAAATGTACAGACGTAGGTCAATCCATTGGAGTGGATAATATTTTTGGCGAACACCTTCCACATGAGAAATTAGAAAAAATTGATGAATTCAATAAACAAAGTCCAACAGCAATGGTTGGTGATGGAATAAATGATGCGCCAGCACTAACGAAAGCTCATATTGGTATTTCATTAGGTGGAAGTACCGAAGCTGCTATAGAATCAGCACAAATAGTGTTGTTAAATACAGAAAACCTAAAACAAATTGACTTAGCATACAAGGTTAGTAAACATACCCTAAAAACCATTAAGCAAAATTTATTTTGGGCATTCTCTTACAACATTGTTGCGATACCAATTGCTGCACTTGGCTTTCTAAACCCAATGTGGGGGGCTTTATTTATGGCCTTTTCGGATGTAATAGTTATTGGAAATTCACTAAGATTAAAACGAAAAAAACTTATTTAAAAAAATGCGATTACAAATCATTTCAATCTGTTTTTTATTATCACTACAAATTTTTGGTCAAGAAAAATTTGTTTCTCACGACTTTATCGAAGGAAATATACCTTCTTATAAACCAGCATTTAACGACAACTACCCTAAATGGGCTAAAATGCTATACTCAGAAAATCCAAACTTTTTTGAAATCCAAAATGATTACAAGCGTTGGAAAAAATATTCAGATAAAGAATTCAAGGCTGTGGAGCGCTATTATAAAATTTGGAACAGACACGCATTAAAATATGTAAATCACGAAGGAACTATCGTTCTAAATTCTGAAAATGCTACAGAAAATAATGCTCAAAGTGTGCAAAACTCTTCACAAAATGAATGGTCATTTTTAGGACCAAAAGAAACTTTTTTTCTGAACGAAACTGGAGGGGAAATTCTACCATCAAGTTGCCCATGGCAAGTAAATGTATATTCTTTTGATGTATCCAAAAGTAACGATTCTGTACTGTATTGCGGAACAGAAACTGGCTTTGTAAATAAATCCATTGACAAGGGAGATACGTGGAACATGTTAGCATTAGATTACAGCTTTAATGGAGGGATTACTGCGATGGCCATTGACCCACAAAATGAAGACATCGTTTATGTTGCTGCTGGTTCACAGATTCATAAAACTATTGATGGCGGACAAACTTGGTCGGCAATACTTGCCTCAGATGCTTTATTCTACTCCGATAAGATTATTATTGATGAAGCAAATCCTAATAAAATAATTAGTGCGGGCTCATCGGGTGTATATTACTCAATAGATGGCGGTTTAAATTGGTCAAACCCATGGCCATTACAAACTTATGATGTTCATTTCAAAACTGATGATGCTTCAAAAGTTTACGCTATTTCTTCTGTTAATGGATTTTTCAGAATTATAAAATCAGAAAACGGAGGAGCATCATTTAGCACAGATCTTTCATTCCCAGACAATTTGGATGATGAATCAGGTGCGTTGTTAGCTGTTAGCCCTGATGACACTGAAAGTATTTTTGTCTTACTTTTAAGTACAGATGACACCCCTCTTCTATACAAAGGTAATTCCGTAAGTAATGACTGGGAACTTATTGCCACAGGACAGACCGCTGATTTTCCACTAGAAAATTGGCAAGGTTTTTATGACCTTGTGTTTGAAGTTTCGCCTGATGATGCTAACGTTATGTTTGCAGGAACTTCTAGTCTATATAAATCAACAAATGGCGGGGAAAACTTTTCAATAATTGGTGGCTATGGAGGTAATTTCTCTATACATCCGGATGCACAATGTATGTTGTTACTCGAAAACAATCAAGCATGGCTAACGACAGACGGAGGCTTTAGCTATTCGACAGATAATTTCACAAATACAAACAATACATTTTTTAAAAATAAAAACCTAGTTGGCTCTGATATGTGGGGCTTCGACCAAGGATGGAATGAAGATATTGTTGTCGGTGGACGATACCATAATGGCAATACGGCTATAGCTGACTTTTACCAACCTAAAGCCTTAAGAATGGGAGGAGCTGAATCGCCGACTGGCTGGGTAATGAAAGGTAAAAGCAGACACGTTGCGTTTAACGATTTGGGATTGGGCTGGATACTTCCAACAACTGCAGAATCTTCTCCTGAAGGACGTTTTCCATTTAGTAAATACCCAAATATGGATGAATATGGTGGGAGACGAGGAAATATGGTTTTCCACAGTAATTACCACGATGTGATTTTTTTAGGTGAAGGCGATGGCTTTTGGAAAAGTAGCGATATGGGAGAATCGTTTGAATTACTTCATGATTTTGGAAATAGAGTTAGATATATTCAAATAGCATATAGTGATCCCAATGTAATTTATGCTGATGTAGTAAATGAAGGTTTGTTTAAATCAGAAGATGGCGGTTACTCATGGGTGTCAAAACCTAGTTTGACAAATGGGCAATTTGGGCTAAGTTCATGGGAGGGAAAACTTCATTTTGACGTTTCACCAAATGCCCCAAATACTATTTATGCTTGTTTAACAAATGGTATTTGGTCTGCAGACTTAGGCAAAGTTTTTAAATCTACAGATGGCGGTGACAGTTGGGTAGATTGGACAGCGAACTTAAACCCCTATTCAAAGGCACTCGTTGTACAGCCAGATGCTCAAGGGAATGATATCGTCTATTTATTTACAACCAACGTGAGCGGTGAAAATGCGCAATGCTACATTAGACGACATGAAGAAAACGAATGGACACTATTTGGTAGCGGTTTTCCAGTTGGGACAGCCCCCAATCATGCTCTTCCATTTTATAGAGATAGTAAAATTAGATTGGCTGGCTCCGCTGGAGTTTGGGAATCAGAGTTAGATGAAGTTGACTTTTTACCAATTATTCAGCCTTGGGTAAATCGACCAGTAATAGAATGTAAAGACGATACCATTCAATTTGAAGACCATTCAATTATTAATCATGAAAATTGTTCTTGGACATGGAACATCAGCCCTAGTCCTATTTACATTGAAGATGAAAACATTAGAAACCCGAAAGTCGTTTTGGGAGAAATTGGCAATTATACAGTTACATTAACGGTTAATAAAAATGGAGCTATCTATACCAAAACTATTGAAGACATGGTTTTTGCCAGCGAATGTCCTTCAATAGATAATTGCAATAACCCAGCATTAGTACCTAAAGATAATTGGAGTTTGAAATACGTTGATAGTGAAGAAGTTAATTTCCCGGGCTATGCTACAATGGCTTTTGACGATGATAACGGAACCATTTGGCATACTCAATGGAGTACTGGAGATACGCCATATCCTCATCAACTAGAAATTGATTTCAATGATGAATTTAAAATTTCAGAATTTACTTATCAAACAAGAACAGATGGTCAAAACGGGAGAATAAAGGATATGGAAATCTATTTCAGTAGCGACTCTGATGACTTTGGAACAGCAGACACCATAGTGCAATTTATGAATACAGCTTCACCACAAAAAGTGGTTTTTCCAAATCCAAAAATAGGTAGATACATGAAAATCGTTGCGCTTTCAGAAGTTAATGGAGGGGCATGGGCATCGGCAGCTGAGTTTGATATAAAAGCATGTTACAATACTTCTTCCATTGCAACAAAAAATTTCAAATCTTTAAAAGGATTTCCAATACCAACAAATGGTCTATTGAGGGTCTCATTACCAAATTTAGACGCTTACCACTTTACCCTTTATAGTACAGATGGAAAAAGGCTTTACGATGGAATATCGGAGAGAAATAATGAATATTTAGAAATTGATTTAACGCCCTTCTCAGATGGTATTTATGTAATTGAGGTAGTATCTAATGAAGGCAGAAAATACTCTATAAAGGCCATTAAAAAGTAAGTCCTATTTGATGGAATCAAGAGAATCAATAGCAACTAGTTTTTGCGTTGTAAAACCCTCTGCATATTTTGTTCTTGAAAGACGACCTAGATTAGCGGCACGATACTTAATACTATCAAGAAAGCCCTGACTAGAAATAATAGTTTCTGGTTCATCTGAACTAGCATCGAAAAATTGGGAGCTAAAAGCTTTTACAGCCTGCATTTTCTGAGTCATAAATTCACTGATATCAACCACAAATTCAGCTTCTATTTCCTCAAATTGAATATAATGGTATACAAACTCTGGTCGCCAAGCCTCCTGAGCAGTTTCAATCTTGGGTAGTCCTGCTAAAAAACAAGCTGTAGAAACCAAGTCAGCGGCTCTTTTATGATCTGGATGTCTGTCTTGAATAGCATTGGCTAAAACAATTCTAGGACGATATTCTCTGATAATTTTAATAATCTCTATCTGATGACTTTCATCATTTTGAAAAAAACCATCTTTAAAGTTCATATTATGGCGCATCTCAACACCTAAAATCTGAGCAGCCTTTGCTGCTTCTTTATCTCTAATTGCTGCACTACCTCTTGTGCCTAACTCACCTCGAGTTAAATCAACTATCCCTACTCTACTTCCGAGAGCCACATGTTTAGCGATAGTTCCGCCACAGCTCAATTCTACATCATCTGGATGCGCACCAAATGCCAATATGTCTAGTTGTTTATCCATCTTATTATCTTATCGGATTGAGGGCTTGTTGTTGGCAAAAAATAATCTACCAAATTCCCTTCTTTATCAATAATAAATTTCTGAAAATTCCAAAGAACAGGAACAGATTTCATTCCGTTTTTACTTTTTTCAGTTAACCATTGATAAAGGGGATGCTTACTCTTTCCCCTAACTTTTATTTTTTCAAAAATAGTAAAACTTACACCATATGTAGTTGAACAAAACGCTGATATTTGTTCATCATTGCTAAACTCTTGATTAGCAAAATCAGAAGAAGGAAATCCTAGTATTTCAAAATCGTTGTCTTTATATGCTGAATAAAGTTGTTCAAGCTGCTCGTATTGTGGCGTTAATCCACACATTGAAGCTACGTTTACTATCATGACTTTTTTACCTTTCAGTGAAGACATATTAAAGTCTTTTCCATCTATGGTTTTACATGTGAAATCATAAAAAGAAACTGAATCAGAATGGTTTGATTTATTCATACAAGATGTTATGACAGTTAATAGAAATACTACAAAGTATTTCATGATTTTTTAAACCTTTTTTGTCTCCATTGCGCTACAATACTAACTAGTGCAATTACTGCTATCGAATAATAGACAAATGAAGGTATTGGCATAGGGTCACCTTTGGCATATGAATGTAAACCGGATAAGTAAAAATTCACACCGAAGTATGTCATAACTATTGAGCCATATGCAATAATTGAAGCGAAGTTAAAAGCAAACATTCCTTTTATCTTTGGGATAAAGCGCATGTGCAAAACAAAAATATAAATGAGCATACTTGCTAAAGCCCATGTCTCTTTTGGGTCCCAACCCCAGTATCTTCCCCAAGATTCATTGGCCCAGACCCCCCCTAAGAAAGTGCCAATTGATAGCATAAATAAGCCAGTAGTGATACTCATCTCGTTGATAAATGTTAACTCTTTAAGGCTATTTCCGATTTTCGTTTTATTGCTTTTCGATTGGATAATCATTAAAATCAAATTTAAAAATCCAAGCAATGCACCAAGTGCCAAAAACCCATAACTTGCTGTAATGATGGCTACATGTATTATTAACCAATATGAATCAAGCACAGGAACTAGGTTTGTAATTTCTGGATCTAACCAATTTAATGCGGCAACCATTAAAAGTAAAGCTGAAAGTATTGAGGTTGCGGCCACAGTCATTAAACTTTTTCTGGCGAACATAAAACCTGCTAAGACAGTTGCCCATGCAATATAAATTACACTTTCATAGGCATTACTCCATGGTGCATGGCCTGAAATAAACCATCTGCCTATCAAGCCAATTGTATGGGCTGCAAAGCCTACAACCACTAAAACAAATGCAAAACGAATGATGGCATTTCTCCATTTGCGTTCCTTGAGGATTTGCTGAATTAACAAGAGAATCATTACCAACCCTACTAGAGCATAGAAGTATGATAGTTTATTAAAAACTTTGGCATTATTATAAAATACTTCTGTTTTTATTTTTAAATCTGAAGGGTAAACCTCAGCCCCAAACTTCTTTTGATAATTTCTTATGGCATTTAAGGTGTTATTAGCGACTTCATAATCGCCATCATTTTGAGCCTGTTGTAAACTTCTGTAGTAGATTGGTAAAATCGAATTAACGAACAAAGAATCATCGCCAAAAAGCAATGACTCACTCATTGATGGAGAAATCCATTTGTTTGAAGGGTCATCTGGAATAGGAAAAAATCGCAAGAACGAACCATTGTAAACCATGTAAGAAATGTTTACTCTTTCATCTACTGCCATAACTTCCTTATCGTATTTACTCCTTTCAGCAGGTTTTTTTGCGTAAGCGATTTGCACATCGTTTGTTAAGACGTATTTGGCCTCGTCACTAAAAAACGATAAGAAAGAAGTAAATTTTTCTTCCAGTCCTAATTTTTCTCTTAATTCATCATTGTTAACCTTAATCATTGGGGCTAATTGCCACAGGTATGGATTTTGAAGCATTCCTAATACTACCTGATTGGAGTTAAGTCCATTGTAATCACTTTTTCGGCTTACTTTTCTAAGAATTTCTGAAGTAGTTGTACCGAATGGCTTCATTCGTCCGCCTTCATCCTGAACGACTAGCAATCCAAATTTATCAGCATGTTCTACACTAATCGGATTCGACAAGATTAGAGAATCTACTGTGTTTGAGTCTTGCGCCATCAATCCAGTTGATAAGGATAGCAATAACATTAAAGCGGTTGTTCTTTTAGCTCTTAGTTCATCTAGTTTTTTTCTAAGATTAGAGAAACGTGTTTTCTTTGAAAATATGGTGGCAATCATCCCCAAAGACATCAAAAAATAACCTAAATAACTAATCCAAGTTCCCCAAAAATCGTGATTCACAGATAGAACAGTACCAAGCTCATCTTGATCATATGATGCTTGAAAAAAACGAAAGCCTTGATAGTCCAATACATTGTTCATAAATATTCGGTGATCACTTTCTTGCTCTCCATCAATCAGTGTTACTTCACTGGCGAACGATGCAGGGCTATTTGAACCTGGGTAACGCTCCAATTGAAAATCGTTTAATCGAACAAAAAACGGCGTCTGATAATACATTGAGCCATATGATAGTGAAAAGTTTAATCCACCCAGCTGAAAATGATTTTTGTTGCTTACCATTCCTTTATCACCAAATAATTCGACGATTTGTTCTTCACCGTTACTCCTAACTTTCACTTTTAATAAGTCTTCAAGCTCTTGACCTTCAGGGTTAACACCTTTATAATAGCTTAGAGTTGCTTTTTCATGCATTGTCGGAATCACAAAGTTTTGTCCTGAAACCATGTATAATGACCTCAACATCAATGGTTGAATACTATCTTTTTTAATAGAACCTTTAAACTGATCAGCCATCCTCATAAACTCAGCGTTATCAGGCAGTTGAACCATTAACTCATCGTTTTCATAAAAGAAATTGACATGTCCTGGAAGAGGTGTTCCAAAAGAAAAGTTAAGCCCTAAATATCGTTCAGCTCTACCTTCTTGCAAATAATAAGTCTCTCGACCATTTGCGCCGGCAAGTACAACCGTAAGTGTAGGTACTCCTTCACCAATTATTAAGGTGTCTTTTGCATTAGGAATATAATCCACATAGTCAATTGAAATATCGTTATCTAAAAACTCTACCTTTTGACTAAACTCATTTGAAGATAAAAATTCTAAAGGACCTTGGTAATCATCAAGTAATATTGACTTATCGTAGTTGTATTGATAAGCGTTATCGTGAACCTTAATTTGTAAAAAAGTCCCATCAGAAATAATTAAATCCGATTGTTCTCCTTCTCTAATAGGCATCATCCCTTCAAAGCTAACATACCTTGTTATTCCTGCGCCAATGACAATAATCACAAAAGAAATGTGAAACATTAATACTGGCCATTTTTCTTTTCTCCAAAGTTTGTACCTGTTAATATTAGCTAACATGTTGATGGTAAGAAGAACAATAATAACTTCAAACCATGTTGCATTATAAACCAAAGCTTTAGCAGTTTGAGTACCAAAATCATTCTCAATAAATGTAGCGTATCCGATAGCCACAAAGAATAAAAGAATCAAAAATGCCATTAGTCGCATTGAAAAAAGAGCAGAAAGAAATTTGTCGAACATTATGTTTTATTTAAGGAAGTACAAAATTACTTAATTTTGCGCTTTTTGAATCTAAAAAAAGTATATTTCGGAATGACTAAAATTACAATGATTGGCGCAGGCAATTTAGCCTCACATCTTAGCATTGCTCTAAAGTGTGCTGGTCATGAAATTGTTCAAGTTTACAGTCGAACTGAAAAATCTGCAGATTTATTAGCAAGTCAATTAAACTGCCCTTACACCATTGACAAAAACAGCATTGCTCAATCTGATATAGCACTAATAGCCGTTAAGGATGACGCCATTGAAGAGGTAGAAAAATATATTGATTTTCCAAAAGCTCATACTTCAGGAACAAAAGATTTAGAGTGTTTGACGACTAATACATCTGGCGTTTTTTACCCACTGCAAACATTCACCAAAAGCAGTGAAATAGAATTTAAAAACATTCCTATTTGTATTGAATCAAATGACCCATTATTAAATAAACTCTTGATCGATTTAGGAAATTCGATATCAGATAAAGTCTATGCCATAAACAGTCAACAAAGGAGACAGTTGCATATTGCTGCAGTAATTGCCTGTAATTTCAGTAATCATATGTATCGTTTTTCTGAGGAGATTTGTACGACCTATTCTATACCATTTGAAATTTTGCACCCTTTAATTTTAGAAACAGCAAATAAAATTCAATCAATATCTCCTTCTAAGGCACAAACTGGACCAGCTCAAAGAGGTGACGATTTAACAATACAAAAACACATTTCATTATTAGAAAATAATAGTGATTTACAAGAAATTTATAAAACACTTAGCGATAGCATTAAAAAATACTCATGAATTATAAACAAAAACTACACCATATCTCAACATTCATTTTTGATGTTGACGGCGTTTTAACCGATGGAAAAATCATACTTCACCCAAGTGGAGAACAACTACGAACAATGAGTGTAAAAGACGGTATGGCAATACGAACAGCACTCACAAAGGGTTATAAAATTGCCATTATATCAGGTGGAAAAAGTCAAGGTCTGATTGAACGTTTTAAACACCTTAAAATTGAAGATGTATATTTGGGCTGTGATGATAAAAAAGATGCTTTAGAAGATTTCAAGCATATTCACAACATTGATTCTTCAAACATACTGTACATGGGCGACGACATTAACGATTGGGAAGTGATGAAAGAAGTTGGATTAAGTTCATGTCCACAAGACGCTGTAGCAGAAATAAAATCTATTGCCGACTATATCTCTCATAAAAATGGCGGAAACGGATGTGTGAGAGACGTCATTGAACAAACATTAAAAGTACAAGGAAAATGGTAAAGCTAATAGACTTTTTTAGACTCATAAGATTCAAGAACTTATTAATTATTACACTCAGTCAATATTTAGTAAGGTATGCTCTAATTATTCCGATGACAGAATCCCGTAGCTTAACGGATTTACAATTCTTTTTTCTAGTATTATCTACAGTATGTATAGCCGCAGCAGGTTATATTATTAATGACTATTTCGATACTCAAGTTGATAGATTAAACCAAAGAAAAGTAATAATTGACAACACTATTAAAAGACGTGAAGCTATCCTGTGGCATTTTATCCTAAGTGGAATTGGTGTTTCTCTAGGCTTCTACTTAGGCTGGAAAGTTGGGATTCCGAATTTAGGATTTATCAATTTATTTTCCTCAACAGCCTTGTGGTTCTACTCCACTAATATGAAAAAAGCGTATTTAAGTGGTAATTTAATCATAAGTTTATTAGCTGCTCTGACGCTGTTCATTGTTCCAATGTATGACATTATCCCCAATCCTGAGGTTAATGGAGAATTAGCTTTTTACTTAATCTGTTTTTATTCAATTTTTGCCTTTGTTACAACCTTCATTAGAGAAATTATTAAAGATTTCGAAGACCAATTTGGCGATAGCAAAATGGGTTATAATACTTTTGCAATTGTCTCAGGTAAAACTGCCAAAATCACCATTCAGATAATAAGCATTTTACTCATTTTAAGCATTGGATTTATTATTTCTTTACAACTTAGATATGATGAGTTATATGCCCCTCTTTATGTGTTATTGACTATAGAATTACCACTTATATATTTCTTTATAAAACTTAAAAAAGCAAACGATAAAAAAACCTATCATCAGCTTAGTCAACTCATAAAGTTAATTATGTTGACAGGTACATTATCAATTTTGGTTTTCACTCTACTTTTCTAGAAAATGCTAAATAATCTGCGTTCCAAATCAGTATACTTAGCCTCAAAATCGCCTAGAAGAAAAGAATTGCTAGCGTCTCTTGGAGTTTCATTTGACATTAAATTAAAGGAAACTAACGAAGATTTCCCTTCATCAATGGATATTTATAAGGTTGCTGAATATCTAGCCACAAAAAAAGCGAATGCATTTGAGCCCAAACAAAATGACATCATTATTACGGCAGATACAGTAGTCATTTGTGAAGGACAAATATTGAATAAACCCAAAGATAAAGATGAAGCTTATAGAATGCTGTCTCTTCTATCAGACAATAAACACGAAGTAACAACTGGCGTTTGTATCTTTACAAAAGATGACAAAATAACCTTCTCAGAAACTACTGAAGTTTTTTTTAAGTCACTTACAACTGAGGAAATAGATTATTACATTAAAAACTACCAACCTTTCGATAAGGCAGGAGGATATGGAATACAAGAATGGATTGGCAAAGTGGGTATAAAAGAAATTAAAGGAGACTATTATAACGTTGTTGGATTTCCTCTGGCAAGACTTTATAGTATTCTGGTAAATCTTTAGTAACTTTGCAATACACCAAAAACAAGAGCAACATATGAAATCTCTTTATTTTGCATTAGCAGTTTTATTATTAGCATCATGCTCTTCAATGAATAACATTGTTTTGTTTGAAAAACAAATTGAAGATGAACAAATTTCACTTTCAAAGTATCAAAAACATAAACTTCAAGAGGGCGATATTCTTCACGTAAAAGTTATTGGTGTTCAAAAAGAGTCGTTTGAAATATTTAATTTAGAAACCAACGCTAATAACAGCCAAACTACTTCTGCAAATTTATTCCTAAATGGTTTTACAATTGACAGTCAAGGTTTTATAGAAATCCCAACTCTTGGAAAAATTTCAATTAAAGGGCTTACAATTGAGGAAGCAAAAGATAAAATTCAAATTGAGGCCGACAATTATTTAATTAATTCAACAGTAATAGTTAAACACATAAATTTTGAAATTACTGTTTTGGGTGAAGTGAAAAATGCTGGTACTTATACTGTTTACAAAGATAATATCACCATACTAGAAGCTTTAGGTTTATCAGGGGATTTAACCGATTATGCAAATCGTAAAAAAATCAAACTCATTAGAGACAATCAGATAATTTATATTGACCTCACAAAAACAGAAACCTTATACTCTGAAAACTTTGTATTGAAAGCAAACGATGTTTTGTACATTGAACCGTTAAGAAATGTGAAGTTGAGAAGCTCAAATGCTCAAATTTATATTTCAGCGATATCTAGTATAGCCCTAATTGCCAATATTTTATTCGGAATATTAAATTCTAACTAAGTCTATTATGAATAATTTGAATTCTTCACCTCAAAATGAAAAAATTGAAATCAAAGTTTTATTTGATAGGCTATTAGTATTTTGGAAACAAACAGCTTTATCAATCCTCATTTTTCTAACCATTGGTTTTTTATATAATAGGTATTCAACTAAAATTTATAAATCGTCAACAACTATTTTGATAAAGGAAGATAGTAACTCTGGTTTAGGCTCAGAAGATTTGTTTGGCGGACTTGATTTATTTGGCGGACAAAAAAACATAAAAAATGAAATTGGAATTCTTAGATCATTTTCATTAACTAAAAAAACGTTAGAAGATTTAAATCTAAGAATCAGTTATTTTCATTCTGGCAGTTTAGTTTCAAAAGATATTTATGACAAAACTCCATTTACAGTAAATCTAGTCAATAGCACACCTCTTCTGATAGATCAAAAATATTATGTGAAAATAATTTCTGAAAATGAATACCAATTAGAGGTTGATTTTAAGGATGCTAAATTATTTGATTTAAAGGAGGAGAATTATGTTTCTAACGATGAATACGATTTTGAATACGAAAATACCCACAAGTTTGGGGAGCTAGTTTCAACTGACTTTTTTGAATTTAAATTGGAGAAAAACGATTTAAGTTTATTTGTAGAAGACGAATGGGATACATATTATTTTATTGTAAACAACTACAATGATCTCACCCAAGCCTACATGAAGAAAATAAACATCATTGAAACTGACAAAGAATCGTCTATTTTAAAGATTACTCATGAAGGTTCAAACCCAAAGAAAATAAACGACTTTTTAGAGAAATTTAATTTTCACTACTTACAAATTGGTCTAAACGAAAAAAACCAGATTGCTTCAAACACTATTTTCTTTATCAATGATCAACTCACTTCTATTTCCGACTCTTTGAACAAGGTTGAAAATGATTTAGAAAACTTTAAACAATCAAATCCAAAAATTCAGTTGTCTAAAGATGAATACAGCACATACTTTCAAATTGAAAAACTTGAGGAAGAAAAAGCAATTTTGGAGTTAAACAACAAATATTACCTGTCTGTTCAAAAATATTTATCAGAAAATAATGACATCGATAATATTGTAGCGCCCTCAGCAATGGGCATCAATGATCCTCTTCTTAACGAATTAATTAGTGAACTCACCAGATTATATTCTCAACTGGAAGTTGCCAGCATTAACTCAAGAAGCGAACATCCAATTGTACAATCGCTTCAGAATCAAATTCAGAACACAAAAAATATTCTAAATGAGAATATAGAAAATATTATTTCAAACTCTGAACTTTCACTTGTTGATATCAATACCAGAATCAAACAAATAGAAACTGAAATAAATAAACTACCACGTAAAGAAAGGGTGCTTTTAAATATTCAAAGAAAGTTCAACTTAAATGAAATTATTTACAACTACCTTCTAGAAAAAAGAGCAGAAGCATCGATTACCAAAGCGAGTAATGTGTCTGATCATAAAATTATTGATAGCCCCAGACTTATCTCAAACGAACCAGTAGAGCCTAATACAATGATAGTCTATGCATTTTCATTAATACTTGGTTTATTCGTTCCGATAATTAGCATTACTTTATATTTCGTATTAAACGATAAAATAATTGATAAAAAAGATATTGATCAAATTACTGATGTTCCAGTCATTGGAAAAATTATGACCAATGAAAGCGAAAATAATCTTGTAAACGTAAACAGTCCTAAGTCGGCCATTGCAGAATCATTTAGAGCAATCAGAACAAATATTCAGTATTTGGCTGCAGAAAAAGCTGAAAAAGTTATATGTCTAACGTCTAGTATTAGTGGGGAAGGCAAAACGTTTATTGCCATGAATCTTTCTTCAATAATCAGTCTGACTGGTGAAAAAACAATCTTAATTGGTGCCGATTTGAGAAAGCCCAAGATTTTTGATGATTTCAACTTAAAAAATACTGTAGGCTTAAGTTCATATTTAAGTAATCAAAAGACTAAGGAAGAGATTATCAATAAAACCCAGTTCGAAAATTTAGACATCATACTTTCAGGACCAATTCCGCCAAACCCATCGGAGTTGCTGAATAATGAGAAAATGAGCAACTTCATAAAAGAATTAAAAAAAGAATACAAATACATTGTCATTGACACCCCACCAATTGGATTAGTTACCGATGGTCTAATTCTTATGGAGCACTCAGATATTAACATATATGTTGTTAGACAAAATTATACGACCAAAGAGATGCTAAAAGGTTTCAATGATTTAGTCACAAATAACAATCTCCAAAAAATAAATCTTATCATTAATGGTATTTCAACCGATAAATCTTCACACGGTTACGGTTACGGATATGGCGATACTTACGGATACGGTTACTACAATGAATCTGAAAGTAATTCATCTTCCAAAAAATGGTGGAAAAAAAGTTAATTTTACGATATGAAAAAACATAAGCCAGCAGATAATATACAAGACATTCAATATTTTGGAGAATATGGCGGAGTAAACCCTTCCATAGCCGACTCGTCCACATTTACATACATGGCAGGTAAAACCATGGAGATGGTATTTGGCGGAGAAAGAGAAGGCTGCTACCTCTACTCTAGACACATGAATCCTAGCACAGGCTATTTGGCTGAAGCTATCGCTCAGATGGAAAATACTGAAGCAGCACATGTGTCGGCTTCTGGAATGGGGTCAATAAGCTCCACTATTTTACAAATTTGTAAATCTGGTGACCATATTATTAGTAGTAGAACGATTTATGGAGGCACTTATGCTTTCATGAAAAATTTTCTTCCAAAACTTCAAATAGACACTTCTTTTGTTGATACTACAAATTTGGATGCTGTAAAGTCTTCAATTACCAAGAACACAAAAATTATTTATTGTGAAACGGTAAGTAATCCGCTATTAGAAGTATCTGATATTAAAAAGTTGTCTGAAATTGCTAAACAACACAATTTAAAGCTGGTTGTTGACAACACCTTTACTCCTTTAGTGTTTTCACCCAAAGAATTAGGCGCAGATATTGTTATACATTCTCTAACAAAATTTATCAATGGTGCTAGTGATACATTAGGTGGCGTCATTTGTTCGGATAAAGAATTTATGGGACAATTAATAGATGTAAACGATGGAGCAGCTATGCTCCTAGGACCAACAATGGATGCTATAAGAGCAAATGGAATTTTAAAAAATCTACGTACTCTTCCAGTAAGAATCAAACAACACAGTTACAACGCTAATTACTTAGCACACAAATTTGAAGAATTAGGACTAAAAGTTCATTATCCTGGTCTGAAAAGCCATCCGCAACATGAGCTAATGAAAGCAAGCATGAATCAAGAATTTGGTTTCGGTGGTATGCTAGTCTTAGACGTTGAAAACATGGAAAATGCCTATGAGGTAATGGAAGAAATGCAAAATCAAAACATCGGTTACTTGGCTGTTAGTTTGGGTTTTTATAAAACATTATTCTCTGCCCCTGGCGCTAGTACTTCATCTGAAATACCTGAGGATGAACAAGATGAAATGGGGATTTCTCAAGGCATGATTCGTATGTCTATTGGACTTGACAACGATATTGAAAGAACCTTAGACAAAATGATTAGCTGTCTTAAAAAAACTAAAATCCTTTCTTAAAAGTTTTTTTAGAGTCGTTTATTAACCGGATTATTATATTTAAACAAAAAAAA
>CBFIDK010000021.1:0-15606 GCA_965661345.1 Flavobacteriales bacterium
TCAAGGTAAAGAAATCTTAAATAGTTTTGGAGTACGTATTCAAAACGGTATAGTGGCGTCCACCCTAGAAGAGGCGGTAGAAGCTGCAAAAAAATTAAACGAAACTACTGGTACTTCTTGGTGGGTAGTAAAAGCACAAATTCATGCAGGTGGCCGCGGTAAAGGCGGTGGCGTAAAATTAGCTAAGTCACTAGATGAAGTGAAGTCCATTGCCGACGAAATTTTAGGCATGCAGTTGGTTACACCTCAAACGTCTGCCGAAGGTAAAACAGTACATCAAGTACTTATAGCTGAAGACGTTTATTATCCAGGAGAGAGTGAAACTTCAGAGTTTTACATGTCTGTTTTATTGAACCGTTCAACAGGAAGAAATATGATAATGTATTCTACTGAGGGCGGAATGGATATAGAAGAAGTGGCTGAAAAAACACCTCACCTAATCTTTACTGAAGAAATAGATCCTAAAGTAGGTCTTCAAGGTTTTCAGTGCAGAAAAATTGCTTTCAACTTGGGCTTAAGCGGTACGGCTTTTAAAGAAATGACAAAATTCGTTTCTGCTTTGTATTCTGCTTATGATGGTATCGATGCTTCTTTATTTGAAATCAATCCGGTTTTAAAAACGTCTGACGATAAGATTTTAGCAGTAGATTCAAAGGTTGCCCTAGATGGTAACGCATTGTTCAGACACAAAGATTTTGTTGAATTAAGAGATAAAAGAGAAGAAGACCCAACAGAAGTAGAAGCTGATGAATACGGTCTGAATTTCGTGAAACTAGACGGCAATGTAGGCTGTATGGTAAACGGTGCTGGTTTGGCCATGGCAACTATGGATATCATCAAACAAGCTGGAGGAAATCCAGCAAACTTTTTAGATGTTGGCGGAACTGCCGATGCTGCGCGTGTTGAACAGGCCTTTAGAATAATCATGAAAGACAGTTCAGTTAAAGCTATTTTAGTAAATATCTTTGGTGGTATTGTACGTTGTGATAGAGTAGCTCAAGGAATTGTAGACGCTTACAAAAACATTGGAGAAGTAAACATTCCTATCATTGTTCGTTTACAAGGAACTAACGCTATACAAGCCAAACAACTTATTGACGATAGCGGTTTGAAAGTTATTTCTGTTGTACTTTTACAAGAAGCGGCCGACAAGGTTAAGGAAGTTCTTGCTTAGTGAAACACCAAAAAATATTAAGCAGCTTTTTAGCTGCTTTTTTTTTAATACTATATTTAACACATGAAAAAGATTTTAATTGCTAATAGAGGGGAAATAGCACTAAGAGTCATGCGCTCTGCCAAGGAAATGGGAATTGCTACAGTGGCTATATTTTCAGAAGCAGACAGAACTTCTCCCCATGTTAAATATGCTGATGAAGCAGTATGTGTTGGACCACCTCCTTCAGCAGAATCTTATCTGAATATTGATAAAATTGTTGAGGTCTGCAAAGCATTGAACGTTGACGCTATTCATCCAGGATATGGTTTTTTATCTGAAAATGCTGACTTTGCTAGACGCTTGTCTAAAGAAAATATTACTCTCATTGGTCCATCTGCAGAAGCTATGGAAATGATGGGGGATAAACTTAAAGCCAAATCAGCAGTCAAAAAATACGATGTTCCCTTGGTGCCAGGTACTGACGAAAAGATTACGGACATTGCAGTCGCAAAAGAAGTGGCTAAAGGTATTGGCTATCCCATTTTAATTAAAGCAGCTGCTGGCGGTGGCGGAAAAGGTATGCGAGTGGTTGAAACAGCAGATTCCTTTGAAGAACAAATGAAATTAGCAGTGAGTGAGGCTACCTCATCCTTTGGTGATGGATCAGTTTTTATTGAACGTTATGTTGGTTCGCCACGTCACATAGAAATTCAGGTATTAGCCGATAGTCATGGAAATGTAGTGCATTTATTTGAAAGAGAATGTTCTGTACAAAGAAGGCATCAAAAAGTGATAGAAGAAGCTCCCTCAGCTGTTCTTACCGATGAAATGAGGCAGGCCATGGGACAGTGTGCCGTTAATGTTGCTAAATCCTGTAACTATTTGGGTGCTGGAACTGTAGAATTTTTACTTGATGAAAACAAAAATTTCTATTTTCTGGAAATGAATACACGTTTGCAAGTGGAACACCCTGTTACAGAAATGATTACTGGAGTTGATTTAGTAAAAGAACAAATCCATATTGCTATGGGTATGCCATTATCGTTTAGTCAAAAGGACTTAAGCATCCAAGGCCATGCAATGGAAGTTAGGGTATATGCCGAAGACCCTATGAATAATTTTGCGCCTGATATTGGACGTTTGAAAACCTATAAATTACCAGAAAGTATAGGCGTAAGAGTAGACAATGGTTTTGAAGAGGGAATGGACATACCTATTTACTACGATTCTATGATTTCTAAGCTAATTACTTACGGACAAGATAGGGAAGAGGCTATAAATAAAATGATTCGAGCCATTCGCGATTATAAAATAGTTGGCGTAAAAACTACCTTACCTTTTGCTGAATTCGTAATGCAAAACGAATACTTTGTTTCTGGTGATTTTGACACTCACTTTATCAAAAAACATTTTGATGCTAAATACTTAGAAGATTCTAGAGAAGACGAAGCTTTAATAGCCGCTTTACTCGGGAAACAATTATTGAAAAGTCAGAAAAAATCTTTGAGTATCAACGCTACTAATTCGTCTGCCAATAAGTGGAAAAAAAATAGATTGTAAATTATTTGCCTCTACCTTCTAAAATAATTAGGATGGTATGAATCATAATTTTAAGGTCAATTAATAGCGACATATTTTCGATGTATAAAATATCATACTTCAGTCGCTCAAGCATTTCGTCGACATTTTCAGCATAACCAAATTTCACCATTCCCCAAGAAGTAATACCAGGTTTTACTTTGTAGATGTGCTTATAGTGTGGTGCTTTTTCAAGAATTTGTTTAGCAAAAAAATCACGTTCTGGTCGAGGCCCTACAAAACTCATGTCTCCAAATAAAACATTAAAGAATTGAGGCGTTTCATCGAGTCGAATTTTTCTCATAATCCTTCCCCATGAAGTGACACGGTTGTCGCTTTTACTAGAAAGCTGAGGCCCGTCTTTCTCAGCATCAATATACATGGATCTAAATTTATAGATATTAAATACCTTTCCATATTGCCCTAATCGTTTTTGCTTGTAAATAATTGGGCCTTCTGAGCTTAATTTAACGAGAATAGCACAGATAATATAAATAGGACTAAATATCAAAATGATAAAAAATGACAACACAAAATCTATCGTCTTTTTAATCAAAAATTCTGAATGTGTTTGGAGCTTATGATTAACTTCAATAAGTGGAGTGCCAAGAATAGAATTCATTTTTACAGTACCTGAAAGAATATCATAAACATCTGGAATAATTTTAATAAAAACATCTATATCTTCTAGATAGTTTAGGATGTTCTCAATCTTGCTATGTTCTGAAGATTCTATAGCAATTATAACATCTTCAATTGAATATTCCTCGATGATTTTTTTTACGTCATTGCAGTCGCCTAAATATGGAATAAATTCTTCTAGTTTAAAATGTTTTTTGTTTTCTAGGCTGACAAACCCTTTGATGATATGTCCGCTGGATTTTTGCTCATTTTCTAAATCGTGAAAAAGTTGAATGGCTTTCTCATTATCACCGATTATCAATGTATTAAAACCTATAATTTTTTTATGCACTTTTCTAGCAGTGTAGCTAGTTAGAAAGAATCTTAAGAAAGAGGTTAGTCCAAAATGAATGCAAAATAAGGCTAAAAATGAGGAATAATATTGCTTATAATTTACGATAAAATCATCTAGTAAAACAGCAAAGAAGATTATGGTAACTCCAATAATTGAAACGATAAAAATTTGAAAGAGTTCTTTTAGTCTAGATTTCCTGTAAATATTGGTATAAGAACCACTTAAAAGGTAAAAGATAATCCAAAGTAAATTGATTAAAACTAATCCAATAAAGCGATCTTCATTAATAAAAAATGTTTGTCCATTTTCGATATAAACCGTTCTATAATATAAGAAAATCAACCACGAGGATGAAGCACTCAAAATATCGAGTAATATATATTTGATAGTATGTAGAAGGTTATTCTTCATGTAAAATTCTAATATTATCTAAATACATTTCATTTTGAGCCAAGGTTGTATCTCTAGACATTCCAAAGAAAATTTTGAAACTTTGAGCATTGTTATAATTGGAAATAATTTCACTCAATGAGATGTAAATTTTATTCCAGTCGTCTCTTTTATTGAGGTATATAATTGCTGACTTATTTACTTGACTCGTCAAATTTGCATAAATACCAACCACGAGCGTTGAATTACATTTGTAATCAAGCTCAAGAAATACTTGTTTGTCTGTTGGTAAATTTATATTAGTGGTAGTGCATTCAAATATTTCATTTGCGTCTCCTGAAATTACACTTTTAATGTGTTTGTTTCCAAATTCAGGGTTTGAGTTATCATAAATTGGTTCCAGTGAATGATTTAGGGAGTCAGTAACAACTTCTAAGATTGTTCCAATACCTTCGAAATCTTCTACATATGGAAAGGTGGTAATTGAATAATTTACATTTGGGTTGATAACCAACTTTTCATTAGGCGTTAATTCAGCATCAATACTATAAGTTGAAAAGAATGGGTATTCAATTCTACTTGATGATATTCCATTTTTTTTAACACCTGCTTCAATGATAATTGTTTGACTTCCGCTATTAAGAGTAGGGAAAGAGGTTGGTAAAGGGTAAACTCCTTGAAATTCGTTATTGATATATACCCATGCATCCGTAATGTTTTGGGTGTTGTCACCGTCAACAGATATTGATTCAATTTCAATGATTGAAGGTATACTTTCTTCGGTGTTGATGATTTCACATCCACATAACATTACGATTAAAAAAGTATATAAAATCTTCATTGTTTGAGATAAAACGTTTAAATAATCAAAGTATTATACTAGATTCATTTGCTGGTTGACTTTCATTTTTTCTAGAATAGTTTCAGCAAGTTCTAAGGCACGTAATCCATCTGTTATGGTAACTACTGGCTCTAAGTCCAATTGTATAGCTTCGTAAAAGCTTTCTAGTTCGTCCTTTATAGCGTTCGATTCTTTAACGTCAGGGTTTTCAAAATAAATTTGCTTTTTTCTCTTTCCTTTGCCAAGATCAAGAACTATTGCTAAAGGATCAATTTTTTCAGAAGGTTTCAGATTTTTTAAGCGAATAACTTCTGTTTTCTTTTCCAATAAGTCAATAGAAATATAGGCGTCTTTTTGAAATACTCTCGTTTTACGCATATTTTTCAAAGACATTCGGCTTGCTGTTAGGTTACACACACATCCGTTGTTAAATTCAATCCTAGCATTGGCAATATCTGGTGTTTCACTAATTACGGCAACTCCTGAAGCATTAATGCTTTTAATTGATGACTTCACAATTTTGAGAATAATATCTAAATCATGAATCATCAAATCGAGCACAACACTTACATCCGTTCCTCTAGGATTAAATTCCGAAAGTCTGTGGGTTTCAATAAAGAGGGGTTTTTCTATGAAGTCTTTAGCTTTTTTAAAAGCAGGGTTGAAGCGTTCCACATGGCCAACCTGAACTTTGACGCCAGCCTCTCTGGATAGCTTAGCCAGTTCATCAGCCTCAAGTACAGTTTGAGTCAGAGGTTTTTCTATAAAGACGTGTTTATTGGCTTTTATGGCTTTTGACGCACATTCAAAGTGTGAAACGGTAGGAGAAACGATATCTACAACATCCGCTTCTTCAATAAGTAAATCAATGGATTTGAAGGACTTAACTCTAAAAGTTCTATTTACGATTTTAGCATTTTCTCTATCTGGATCGTAAAAGCCAACAACTTCATACTTATCTTTTAATTCCAACAATATTTTTAGGTGAATCTTCCCTAAATGCCCAGCTCCTATAACACCAATTTTTATCATCAAAAAATATTATTTCTGCTAAAATAGAATTTTTATACACACTAATAAGTATTTTTGGAAACGATTAAAGATGAATGATAATTTTAGACATCAGGGCTTGCGTTTAAAGCTTGTTGAGCACCTCAGAAATAAAGGGATTAGCAATGAAAAAGTACTTATGGCTGTTTCACGGATTCCTAGGCATTTATTTTTAGATAAAGCGTTCTTAGATTTTGCCTACCAAGATAAAGCGTTTCCAATAGCTGCAGGACAAACCATTTCACATCCATACACGGTTGCTTACCAAACGGAACTATTGGAAGTAAAACCTCGCGAAAAGGTGTTAGAGGTTGGTACTGGCTCTGGTTATCAGACGGCAGTTCTACTCGAGTTAAAAGCTCAAGTATTTAGCATAGAAAGGCAAAAAGAACTTTACCAAAAGACAAAAGATTTTTTACCAAAACTTGGCTATCAATGCATGTTCTTTTACGGCGACGGCTACAAAGGCCTAATCAATTTTGCTCCCTTTGACAAAATTATCGTTACGGCTGGTGCGCCATTTGTTCCTGAGGATTTGGTAAAACAATTAAAAGTAGGAGGGAGAATGGTAATTCCAGTTGGAGAGGCCGATAAGCAAAAAATGATTTTAATTGATAAGATTTCAAAAGATAATATAGAACAGAAAGAATTAGGTGATTTTTCTTTTGTTCCGCTTTTACCAAAAAAGAGCCAATAGTATTTATTACTTTTGCTCGAAATAAAACAAACGTATTATGAAACATATTGGTGTAATTGGTGCTGGTACTATGGGTAATGGAATTGCTCATGTTTTTGCTCAAAGTGGTTATTCTGTTCGATTAATTGATTTATCACAAGAAGCGCTTGATAAAGCTTTGGCTACTATTTCTAACAATTTAGATAGAATGGTCGCTAAAGAGAAGATTTCCGAATCCGATAAAACCAATACGTTAAACAATATTGATACGTTTACAGAAATATCTACGGCTGTAAAAGGTTTGGATTTAGTAGTGGAAGCGGCAACAGAAAATATGGATATCAAACTCAAGATATTCTCTCAGCTTGATGAATTGTGCGATACACATACAGTTTTAGGTTCTAACACTTCTTCTATATCTATAACAAAGATCGCTGCAGCGACTCAACGTCCAGATAAGGTAATAGGTATGCACTTTATGAATCCGGTGCCTGTTATGAAGTTAGTAGAGGTTATTCGCGGTTACGCCACTTCTGACGAGGTTACAAATACAATCATGGAAGTGTCTAAATCGTTAGGTAAAGTTCCCGTAGAAGTGAACGATTACCCTGGATTTGTAGCCAATCGTATTCTTATGCCGATGATTAACGAAGCCATTATTACTCTACATGAGGGCGTTGCCGGTGTTGAAGAAATTGATACGGTAATGATGCTTGGAATGGCTCACCCTATGGGACCATTGCATTTGGCTGATTTTATCGGTTTGGACGTTTGCTTGTCGATTTTAGAGGTTATGCACCAAGGATTTGGAAATCCAAAATATGCGCCCTGCCCATTACTTGTAAACATGGTGACGGCAGGAAAGCTAGGTGTGAAATCTGGTGAAGGCTTTTACGATTACTCGGATGGACCTCGAAACAAAAAGCTTTCAGAACAGTTTTCAAAATAGTTAATTAATTAACCCTTTTCTTTTAGCATCTTGAATGATGTATTCTATCCATTTATCTTCTTCAACACTTTGGGGTTGGTAGGGTGTTTTTAGGTTGTTGTCGTACATTCGAGCTAGGCTCTGCCAGAAGAATGCTTGAAATCCTCCTCGTAAATCCTTGACAATATCGTAGGCGCTTATATTAGTTTCTCGATAAATTAATTTAGAAAGAATTCGTCCTTCCCATCGACTAAGCTGTTTTAAATCTTCTGCTAATTCTTCCTTTGCCCATTTTTCTACAGCTTTCATGTAGGCTTTCTTTTTTCTACGTTTGGGAATGCTATCTAAATCGGCAAGTACACTGTCTAATTTTGCAGAAGCCAATTTGGCGTATGGATAAACTTTTAATGTTTTATATTTTAATCGCCTAAAATACTTTTGATCGTCCTTATTTTTAAAATGAAGAATTTGAATTTCATCAATTTCACTTATGACTAGAGTATCTTTTTTATCGTAGAACATTTCTTTAATTAAGAAGGTATCTACTTGTGAAAAGCAAACAAAAGGGAAAAGTAATAAGATAACAATTGATTTCACTACACAAAGATATAGTAATGAAACATGGAAAGTGATAAAATTATTTTGTGAAGCTACAAATACAGATCAATAAGACCGTCTGGCGTTTCTAGAGTTAGAAGTTTATTTTCTTTATCTATGGAATGAATATAAGGCTCAGCAATGGGAATGAGTATCTCCTTTCCCTCAAAATCAATTACAAACAGATGTTGGCCGCTATTGTCCTGGATATTTGTGATTTTACCAAGATTGCCATGTTTTAAATCGCTAACAGAAAAGTTAATTAATCCGATAAAGGGGTTTTGATCTTCAGGAAGAAATTCTAATGGCAAGTACGTTTCTTTGTTGATGAGTGTTGTGGCTTCCTCATCGGTATTGATGTCTTCAAATTTCACTAGGGCTATGCCGTTGTTTTTGAAACGGAAGGAGCTAATAAAGAAAGGAACTAAGTTACCATTTAAATAAATAAATAAGTGACTTAGTTCCTTAAATTCTGGAGATGAACTCACATCTAAATGGATGTTTACTTCACCTTTATATCCGTGTTTTCGACTGATTTTGCCAAGAAAGAAACAATCTTCCTTTTTCATAATCTGTTTACTCAGCAGAATTTTCTTTCTTTTCTTCCTCAGTAGCAGGTGCTTCTTCAGCAGCAGGTGCTTCCTCAGCAACAGGTGCTTCCTCAGCAACAGGTGCTTCTTCAGCAGCAGGTGCTTCCTCAGCAACAGGTGCTTCCTCAGCAACAGGTGCTTCTTCAGCCGCAGGTGCTTCCTCAGCAACAGGCGCTTCTTCAGCCGCAGGTGCTTCTTCAGCAACAGGTGCTTCTTCAGCAACAGGTGCTTCTTCAGCAACCGCTTCTACTTCTTCAGCAAGTTCAGCACTAGCATTTGCTAAATCCTGAGCTCTTTTCTCGTTTATTTCTTTTTCAGCTGCAATTCTATCAGCTTGTTCTTTTTGCTTAGCCTTAGATAATCCGTCAATTTTTGAACTTATTTTATCTTCTTTATCAGCTAACCAAGCTTCAAAACGTTTTTCCGCTTCTTCCTCAGAAAATGCGCCTTTAGCAACTCCACCAAGAAGGTGTTTCTTCATCATTACTCCTTTATATTTTAGCAATGCTAAAGTAGTATTAGTTGGTTGAGCACCTTTCATTACCCAATCAAGCGCACTATCAAAGTTTATCTCAATAGTAGCTGGATTTGTGTTAGGATTGTACTGACCTAAATTCTCGATGAATTTACCGTCTCTTTTTGCACGGCTATCAGCAACAACAATTTTGAAAATTGGCTTTGATTTTTTACCGAGTCTTTGTAATCTAATTTTTGTAGGCATAATTTTTCAGTTTAACTATCTCTGTAGTATCTGGTTAATAATTAGGGGCGCAAATATGCAATTATTTCTTTGAAATAGAAAGAAAAACTAAATTTTAATACTTATCAACAATGGCTATTAATATGGGCTTAATTTTTACTTTTACAATACATAAAATCAAACAGACAACGTGTACTTAATTTTTGATACTGAAACGACAGGTTTACCTAGAAGCTGGAAGGCACCAATTACTGATGTAGAAAACTGGCCAAGATGCGTTCAAATTGCTTGGCAGCTTTACGATGAAATGGGTGTATTGATTGAGCAAAAGGATTTTCTTATTCGTCCAGATGGTTTTGATGTGCCCTATGAAGTTGAGAAAATTCATGGGATTTCTACAGCATTAGCCTTACAAAAAGGTCATGATATAGCGGAGGTCATCGCAGAATTTAAAAGTGCAATTGAAAAAACCTCCTTTTTAGTAGGGCAAAATGTGGGTTTTGATGTCAATGTTTGGGGATGTGAATTTCATAGATTTGAAGAAGACTTAGAATGGACAAAATTTAAAGTATTAGATACTTGTACTGAAAAAACTGCCGAACTATGCCAATTGCCTGGTGGTAGAGGGGGTAAATTCAAATTGCCTAATCTTACAGAATTACATCAGTATTTGTTCCAAGAGTCTTTTGGAGAAGCGCATAACGCTACTGCCGATGTTGAAGCCACAAGCCGTTGCTTTTTAGAACTGCTTAGAAAAGAGCATTATTCCTTAAAAGAATTACAACAAAGTGGATCTTATTTTGCCGACTTTCAAACAGCTAATCCATCGACTATACAACCCTTAGGTCTAAAGCACCTTAACTTAAAGGAAGAGAGCGCAAAACTTGTTCAGATTGAGGCGAAAGAGCCGCAAATTAATACCCATACAGACGTTGATTTAAGTACGTCATCCTTTGCTCATTTACATAACCATACCCAATTTTCTGTCTTAGAATCAACTACCAAGATTCAATCCATGATTGATAGAGCGGTAGAGTTTAATATGCCAGCTGTTGCCATTACGGATTATGCCAACTTGTACGGTGCATTTCATTTTGTAGACGCTATACACAAACACCCTTCAAACAAAGAAATACTCGAGTATAATAAGGCTGTTGATAATGGGGATGAAGGTGGTCCAAAAAAAGATTTAGCCATTAAGGGCATAGTCGGATGCGAACTGTCTGTTTGTCGAAACCACGCCGATAAAGACAACAAAGACAACGGTAAAGCCATGGTTTTTTTGGCCAAAACAAAAGAAGGGTATCACAACTTATCAAAGATGAGTTCTCTGGCGTTCACCGATGGGTTTTATTATGTTCCTAGAATTGATAAGGAGATTGTTAAAACTTACAAAAAAGACCTGATAGTTTTGAGTGGTGGCATAAATGGTGAGATTGCCGATTTAATTTTGTCAGTAGGAGAAAAGCAAGCTGAAGAATCAATAGCATGGTGGAAAAATCAATTTGGCGATGACTTTTATATAGAGTTAGTACGACATGGTATAGAAGAAGATAAACGACTTAATGATACACTTATCCGCCTGGCTAAAAAGCATAATGTAAAGTTAGTTGCGGCTAATAATTCACACTATCTAAATAAAGAAGACGCCAATGCTCACGATATTTTACTGTGTGTAAAAGACGCCGAATTACAATCGACACCAATTGGTAGAGGCAGAGGATTTAGATACGGATTTCCTAACGACGAATATTATTTCAAATCCCAAGAGGAAATGAAAACGCTCTTCAAAGATATTCCTGAAGCCATTTCGAATATCGCTGAAGTTATTTCTAAAGTAGAAAGTTACCAACTCAAAAGAGATGTTTTACTTCCAGCTTTTGATATTCCCAAAGAATTTATTGTGAAAGAAGATGAGGAAGATGGCGGTAAAAGGGGAGAAAACGCTTATCTCAGGCATTTGTCTTATGAGGGCGCAAAAGAAAGGTATCCAGAAATTACCGATGAAATTAAAGATCGGCTTGATTTTGAACTTGAAACCATTGCCAAAACAGGTTACCCAGGTTATTTTTTGATTGTTCAGGATTTTACCAGACAAGCCAGAAAGATGGGTGTTTCGGTTGGTCCAGGAAGAGGTTCAGCGGCGGGTTCAGCGGTGGCATACTGTGTAGGAATTACTAATGTTGACCCAATTAAGTACGATTTACTATTTGAGCGATTTTTAAATCCAGATAGGGTTTCATTGCCAGATATTGATATTGATTTTGACGATGAAGGAAGAAATAAAATTATTGATTGGGTAGTAAACAAATACGGTCAAAATCAGGTGGCTCAGATAATCACTTACGGTACAATGGCTGCCAAGTCTTCTCTTAGAGACACAGCTAGAGTATTGGATTTACCATTGTCTGAAGCTAACGGTTTGACTAAGAAAATGCCTGATATAAAATTGAATAAACTCTTCAATTTTGATGACAACGAGCTTAAAGAAAAGTTAAATGGTGAGCAGTTCAAAATGGCTCAAGAATTTAAACAATTAGCTGATGGCGATGATTTACAATCAAAAACCATTAAGCAAGCCACTATTCTTGAGGGCTCACTAAGAAATATCGGTTTGCATGCCTGCGGGGTCATTATTACACCCGATGATATTTCAAAATTTATTCCAGTTCGTAAGGCTAAAGATACCGAGCTTCTGGTCACACAATTTGATAACAGCGTTGTAGAATCTGCCGGAATGTTGAAGATGGATTTCTTAGGCTTAAAAAACCTTACTATCATCAAGGATTGCTGCAAGATCATCAAACACATTCACAACAAAGAGATTGACCCAGATAAAATACCACTAGATGATGAATTAACCTATCAACTGTTTCAAAGAGGAGAGACCAACGGTATTTTTCAGTTTGAATCACCAGGTATGCAAAAAAACCTCAAAGCACTTAAGCCCGATAAATTTGATGACTTAATTGCAATGAATGCCCTTTACAGGCCAGGTCCGATGGAGTATATCCCTAATTTCATTGCAAGAAAGCACGGTAAAGAAGACATCATATACGATTTACCAGAAATGTCCGAAATTCTGTCCGATACCTATGGAATTACGGTTTATCAAGAGCAAGTGATGCTTTTGTCTCAGGAGTTGGCCGGTTTCTCAAAGGGTGATGCAGATGTGCTACGAAAAGCCATGGGTAAAAAAATATTTGCCTTACTAGAAAAGCTGAAGCCAAAATTTTTAGAAGGTTGTAACGAAAGGGGACACGATGTAGAAATTGCCGAAAAAATATGGGGCGATTGGGAAGCGTTTGCGGCTTATGCGTTTAACAAGTCACATTCTACTTGCTATGCATTAATTGCATTTCAAACGGCCTATTTAAAAGCCCATTATCCCGCTGAATACATGGCGGCATACTTAACCCATAACATGAACGATATAAAGAAAGTTACTTTTTATATGGAAGAGTGTAAACGAATGGGTATTAAGGTGTTAGGACCAGATGTAAACGAGAGTTTTTACAAGTTTGCTGTAAACAAAAAAGGTGAAATCAGGTTCGGCTTGGGTGCCGTTAAAGGAGTTGGAGAAGGTGCCGTCGAAACCATTGTAAATGAGCGGCAAGAAAACGGAAATTACCAATCTATATTTGATTTGAGTAAACGTATTGACTTAAGAGCAGCTAACAAACGTGCTTTTGAAAGCTTGGTGTATGCAGGAGGTTTTGACAGTTTTGGACACAAACGTTCCACTTACTTTTACGACGATGGTACAGGCTCTATTTTCTTAGAACGCGTCATGAAATATGGCCATAAATTTCAAGAAAATTTAGATTCTGCCCAGGTGTCTTTATTTGGAGAATTTTCCGAAGACGTTTTGTTAGAACCTAAAGTTCCAGATGTTGAGCCGTGGAGTACATTGGAGATGCTTAACAAAGAGAAAGAAGTTGTGGGTTTTTATATTTCTGGACATCCTTTGGATGATTACAGACTAGAGATGGAAAGTTTCTGCAACTTTAATATTTCTGAGATTAAAGACTTTACTGCTGTTAAGGGTAGAGATATTCAAATTGCTGGAATGGTGGCCCAAGTTGAGCACCGATTTACCAAAGGAGGTAAGCCCTTTGGTACAATTTCTCTTGAAGATTACCACGATCAAATTACTTTTTTCTTATTTGGTGATGATTATCCAAAATTCAAGGCTTACATGACTGAAGGTTGGTTTGTTCATGCCCAATGTAGAGTTCAAGAACGTAAGTGGAGCAAAGACAATGAACTTGAAATAAAATTGATAAGTCTTGAACTTCTTTCAGAAATAAAGGAAAAAGCCATTCGTTCGGTAAACGTAAGTATTGAATTGGAAGATTTAAGCAGCGATATCATCAATAGTATTCAAGCATTAGCCGAAGACAATGTTGGCAAACACAATCTTAAAATAATAGTCAATGATTCTTCAGAAGGGTATGCTGTTTCTTTACGTTCGAAGAAATTTAAAATAAATCTCAATGAGGACTTTATTATGGGCTTAAAACAAATTCCAATGTTGGAAATTCAAGTCAATTAATTGTGTAATTTTGTAGACGAAATAATTCAAATTAAGTAATAAAACAAAAGCGAAAATGGCATTAGAAATCACTGACAAAAATTTTAAAGAAGTAGTATTAGATTCAGACATACCAGTATTAGTTGACTTTTGGGCAACATGGTGTGGTCCTTGTCGAATGGTAGGTCCAATTGTTGACGAATTATCAAACGACTATGAAGGAAGAGCAGTAGTAGGAAAGGTCAATGTTGACGATAACTCTGCAGTACCATCTGAATATGGAATAAGAAACATTCCTGCACTTTTAATCTTCAAAAACGGTGAGATAGTTGATAAAGTAATTGGTGCCGTTCCAAAAAGTGTTTTAGCTGAAAAATTAGACGCTCAGCTCTAAACTAATTTAGAAAGATAAAAAAGGGCTTCATGCCCTTTTTTTTTGAGATGATTGATAGAAAACACATAGAGAAATTTGAAAATTTAGAGCTGCTTGCAAATCAGGTGGTTGAGGGATTCATTACGGGGCTTCACAAGAGCCCTTTTCATGGTTTTTCTGTCGAATTTGCCGAGCATAGACTGTATAATTCTGGAGAAAGTACGCGCCATATTGATTGGAAATTATATGCCAGAACAAATAAGTTTTTTGTCAAACGTTACGAAGAAGAAACTAATTTGAGGTGT
Source organism: Flavobacteriales bacterium (assembly GCA_965661345.1). Classification (GTDB taxonomy): domain Bacteria; phylum Bacteroidota; class Bacteroidia; order Flavobacteriales; family UBA7312. The sequence continues at coordinate 14,695 of CBFIDK010000021.1, forward strand.
AGAATAATCCTTGACAAATCTTCTTCCATGTATTTCCCTAATACAGATTCTCCATCTATTGAAAACCCCAACAAAATATTTTTCTCTTCCGTTTGTTCAGCGGCGCTTATGAATTTGCTAAAAAGACAAAGAGATGCCATTGGCTTAAGTGTGTTTTCAGATAAAGTTCATCTTCATACTACTGAAAAGACCAGTACAAAACACCATCAGTTTCTACTCCATCAGTTGGATGACATTATTAATGATACCTCTACACTAAAAACATCTAGAGTCACGGATGCGCTTCATCAAATTGCAGAGAATATACATCAGCGTTCTTTAGTGATTTTATTCAGTGATATGATGGATAATTCTGAAAAAAACGAGGAATTATTTTCAGCACTTCAACATTTGAAATTTAATAAGCATGAGGTTATTCTGTTTCATGTTATGGATAAGTCCAAAGAATTGGATTTTGATTATGAAAACAGACCCTACAAATTTGTAGATATGGAAACGGGAGAGGAGTTAAAGCTCTCGCCAAATGAGGTAAGGAAGAACTATAAGCAGCAATCGCTTTCCTTTCTAAAAGAATTAAAACTTAAATGTACGCAATACCGTATAGATTTTATTGAAGCAGATATTAATGAGGGTTTTGATAATGTGCTATCATCATACCTCGTTAAACGTTCAAAATTATATTAAGTTTTTTTAAAATAATCTTGTAAGTAATTCAAAAAACAATTTATATTTGCACCTCTTCATTTTTGAAGATGTTCTTTTATAGAAACGGTTTGGTAGTTCAGTTGGTTAGAATACATGCCTGTCACGCATGGGGTCGCGGGTTCGAGTCCCGTCCAGACCGCAACCTAAAACACATTTAGGAACATTTACCCTGCAAACTTATTGTTTGTGGGGTTTTTTTATGTTTTT
>CBFIDK010000022.1:0-15042 GCA_965661345.1 Flavobacteriales bacterium
CCATTGGGATGATACAATCGTGCAGCTGCCGACACTCCATTGTTGAAATACTCCAAATTAGCCTTTAGAATACCCTTTTCGGTATAGTACAAGAAGATACCAGTTGGTACACCGTCTACAAATGTACCTTCGTACCTTATGTTGCCGTTATCGTGCTTCTGTACCCACTTGCCTTGTTTTCTACCTTCATCATCTACGTCGTTCTGAGCAAAGCACAAAAAAGGAAGAAATAGAATAAAAACCAATCTGTTTAGCATGTTACAAAATTAAGAAGAAAAATAGACATAAAAACCTAGACTGAAAATTAGGTGGATTGATTTTGAATAATAGTTAAATACAAAAACTTAATCGGCTTATAATCTAATAATTTAGCTACTTAATTTGAATCTTTATTCTGTTTCAATAAAAGAAAAAAATGATAAAATCTCAATTCACAAAAAGTAATTGCTCTCTTTTGAATGAAAGTATTGTTTTTTGATGTGACAGTATAGGATAACCTATTAGTCCGTCAATGGATATTTCTTGACAGCCCTCATTCAGGTGTGATATATCATTAAAAATAACATTCTGTTTCTTAAACGTCTCCGTTCCTATTGTCATTTTTTTTATCTTACCACTTCTTGTCTCGGTTACAATATTATCTGCACCACTTAATGTGGCTTTTCTTTTTTTAGCAATTTCATTTTTTACTTTTGGAAAAAAAGATTGATCAATAAGGTTGTATTCAGCACCACAATCAATACCCATCTTTAAAGTTTCTTCACCGATTTTCACCTCAATGATTGGAATGTGTCCAGAGAGTGACATTGGAACAACTTCCACATCAAAATCTTTTAAATTTTCAGTTCTATAAGCATCAAATTTGTCAGGCTGAATAAGAGTAATAAGTTTGTTTTCATAGTCAAAAAGCACATCGTAATCTTTTATCATTTCATAACCTATAAGTCCATAAAAAGATAGGTCTAATTTTTCTTCTAAATGCGATAAATCCATTGAAATAATATCTTGATTATTAAGTTCTATCCCATGAAAATCAAGTGTTTTAACTTTTTCAATATCCATTCCAGATATAGTTCCACTTACACCTTTTGAAGTAGAAATTGCTGTTTTCAAAGTATCCTTTTTAGTGGTGTATGCTGCATTTAAAATAACTTTGGGCGCACCACTATCTAAAATGAATTTTCTTTTCGTTCCATTGAGAATAACATCTACGCTAATTAAATTACTTGCCATTTCAAATGGAATTTCAATAAGGTCCTTTGTGCTCTTTTGTATTTCGCTTTCACTGTTCATGGTTTTGACTTTTAATTCAAAAAGTAATATTTCTTTAAGTAAATTTTTCTGGTTAAATCGGAATTTACCCTCCTTCAAACCCATTTTCTTATAGTCTATCTCGTAAACTAACTCCAATTCATCACCTAGCATTTTTTGGCTTATCTTAGTCGAAGATTCTACCGTTTCTCCCAATTGAGCAAAGAGTTGATTAAGCACCATTATTGCCGTTTCTCCCTCCTGCCCTGCAATTTTAAAATCATCTGCTAAGTATTTTGTGAGCTTAGATATTTCTCCATCGTTAATAGAAGAAATCGCTTGGTCGACAACCTTTCGGCATTCGTCAATATTTTGAGAGTAAAGAGGATGGACACTAAATACTAAAGTTAGAATTGTTATAAGTTTTTTCATTGTTTTTGTTCAATTTGACTAAGGGTTAAAGGTAATTTGATATCAATCTTTCATTATAGCTAACTAGAAAAAACCATTTTTAGTATTTATTTGCATTAATCATCATGATCCTCATACTTATAATCTTCATAATACTCATGCTTTTTAGACTTTTTATGTATGTCTTTTGATTCTGTTTGCAGCCCATAGGCGGCATAAAACAAATAAAATGGAACTGTTAGCCAAAGTATAATAAATGCTTTGTGGAAAATGTTCAACTTTGCATCTTTAGCATCTATATTTTTGTAGCCAGTGAGCATTGACTTTGCGGTGCGGACATAATAGTGACACAAAGAATCAAACAAAACCCCTATCAAATGAATAACAACCAGAATTAAAAACAGGTTTGCTAATACTTCGTGCGCCTCTTCAATAAAGTCTTCATTAAGTCCTGTAAATAAGTTGTTTTCAGCAGAATAGGTCAGATAACCAGAAATGCTACACAGCAAGCCTACAATGAGTATGAGCAACATAATGACTGACGCTAAAGGGTTATGCCCAGCATATACTTTTGGATTTTTAAAAAACATTACAACAAATTCTTTCAAATGACTAATCCCAAGTGGAAAGTCTTTAAAATTTGAATATTTCGGTCCAAAAATTCCAAATAGAAGCCTAAAAAACACTAAAGCTCCTACAAAGGCTCCAAAAGCAAAATGCAAATTCTTAAGATTGTCAAAATCTCCAAGAATAAAAGCGACTATAAATCCTATGGCTAATAACCAGTGAAATATTCTAGTCGGTAAGGTCCAAATGTATGTTTTCATAAAGTTTTTTTTAGTTAATAATTTCATTTTTGGTATAACATCTAATTACACCCAATTTTCTATTTCTGGTGTTTGCTGATTTATTATTAAATCTTGAACCGTTTCTCGTTTTCTAATTAGGTAATCCCTGCCTTTTAATAGCAGAACTTCCGATGGTTTTACTCTTGAATTATAATTGGAAGTCATAGAAAAGCAATAGGCTCCCGCATTTTTGAATAGCAAAATATCGTCCTCTCTTATCTCGTTAATAATACGGTCTTCAGCAAAGGTGTCCGATTCGCATATGTAACCCACTATCGAATACATTTTTTTCTGTCCTTTAGGGTTTGAAATGTTCATAATCTCATGATAGGAATTATAAAACATAGGACGAATCAAATGATTAAATCCACTATTAATAGCTGCAAAAGTACAAGCTGTTGTTTGCTTTATAATGTTCACTTTGGCAAGAAATGACCCTGCTTCACTTACCATAAATTTACCAGGCTCAAATCGAAGGGTAAGCTGCTTTTTTCTTTTCTTGCAATACTCATTAAAAACTGCACTGAACTGACTGCCTACTTTTTCTATATCTGTAAATAAGTCATTTTCTTTGTACTGCACCTTAAATCCGCTACCAAAATCTATGGATTTGATATTCTCAAAATTATCTGCAATTGAAAAGAGAAGATTGGCGACTCGTTCAAATATATCTACCTCAATAATATCCGAACCAGTATGCACATGAATGCCTTCAACCTCAATGTTATACTTTTTTATAAGCCTGAAAACAATGGGCATTTGATGTATTGATATGCCAAATTTCGAATCTATATGCCCTACACTAATCTTGCTGTTTCCTCCTGCCATCAAATGAGGGTTTAGCCTTAGAAATAAAGGCAATTTAGGATATTCCTGACCAATTTTTTCTAGAGTAGAAATATTATCGACTGTAATTTTGACCCCTGTACTTATGGCTTCTTTGTATTCCTCAAAGGATACGCCATTTGGCGTATATATTATATCATCAGGACTAAACCCTGCTTCTAACCCTAATTTTATTTCCTCTATGGACACACAATCCAAGCCAGAGCCTAATTCTTTAAACAAACGAAGAATAGATAAGTTGGTCAATGCTTTGGCTGCAAAGTGAATCTTGAGGTCTTTTACTTTAAACGCTTTCTTAAACGCTTGGTATCTTTCAATAATCATATCTCCATCGTAGACATACAATGGTGTACTGTATTTTTCTGTAAGTGCTAAAAGGTTGTTTTTCATGCTTTAATCTATCTTCTTATAGTATCTTTTTATCAACTAGAACTCTAGTAATTAAAATTTTGCTTTGATAAATGAGGATGTGGCTATTTGTTTTTATGGCTTCAACATTTATTTTTTCACGACTTCAAAAGTATTTAATTCTACCTCCATTGACAAAAAATTTCCATAAAAAAAAGGTCTAAAAAATTAGACCTTTTCGTGAACTCGGAGGGAGTCGAACCCCCAACCTCTAGAGCCGTAATCTAGTGCACTATCCAGTTATGCTACGAGTCCAAAACGATTGCAAATATAAATAGCTAATCTGATTATAAAACAAAAAAACTAATTTATTTATTCTTCCTTAGTTTTACTTTGTTTTCATCGCCTCTTACCAAGCGTTCTATGTTTCTTTGGTGAGTAGCTATCAGGAGTACGGGCACGAAAATGGCAAATATCATCATTGTTGGTACTATATTATCTGAAAGGTAATACACCCCAAACGGAAAGAATAATCCTGCAAAAATGGAACTTAAAGAGACGTATTTTGAAAATACTAGAGTAATCACAAAGACCACAATTGAAATCAGTGCTGCCTCTGGAAAAACACCAATCATAAATCCTAATAATGTGGCTACACCTTTCCCCCCTCTAAAGCCAGCCCATATTGGAAAGACATGTCCTAAAACAGCCGCTATACCAAACGCTAATTGAAGGTTAATAAATATCTCTGTTGTAGGCACATAGTCAGTGAAAAATACCAAATCTACCGCTAAGAAGCCTTTGAATACGTCTAGAATTAACACTGGAATACCTGCTTTTTTACCAAGGACTCTAAAGGTGTTAGTAGCACCAGCATTTCCACTGCCATATTCCCTAACGTCTATGCCTTTTAACAGCTTTCCTGCAATAACACTAAATGGTATCGAACCAAGTAGGTAGGCTAAAAGAAGTAAAAGAATATTCGTTATTGTTAACATGGGTTGCTAAAATACAAAGTTTGATTACTACCTAAAAAATCGTTTTTTGAAGTTATCAACATCAGTTTCTGAAGATAAATCATACTGGTAAGGTGTTTCGCCCTTTCCTGCTGGTAATTTCTTTTGCTGTGTTTTTACTTCCATAATTTCAATATTAAATTCTTCAATTGACGAACGGCTCAAAAGCACATCGTTTGAATAGTTGAAGAAGTACCACTCGCCTATGTCAGTTTCAAGGTAAACGTTGAACAAATCGCCTGAGTAATCGTTGTTAAGCTCTAATCTTCCTTTGTAAAGCTTATTAATTTGGAAATCATTGATATTTCCTAAACCTAACATTCTCTTAGACATCAGGCTGGAATTCTCTTGATCCCATTCCAATGTAACTTCATAAAAATTAAGAGTTTTCACCAGTTGAGATGGTAACTTTTCAAACTGACCATACATTTCATATTCAAAAGCTAAATCCTCATCGTTAAGTATTCTTTTAAAGTTTGGAATGTAAAAGTCTTCTCTCATCTCAAGCTCATCGGCCATAGGGTCATTGTATAAATCGTTGCCCATAAAATCCATGGCTTTACTACTCATGTAAAAGTCCAAAGACAACATACAAGTGGTTTTGAAGGTGTTTTCTACGGCATTAAAATTGAAATTACCCGTAGTGTTAATGTCTACCCTTCCTAAATCTAAGCCAAGATTAAACTCTCCGTCTCCTTTCATGATGCAGCCTTCATTGGTCATCGTAAATCTACTGGAAAGCGAATCTTTTTTATCCTCAACAATGAAAAGCGAACGAGAGGCATTGTAGGATAAATAACCGTTAATAGGCATCATTACAATATCCGTTTCTTGCTCCAAGGTTGAAAGGAATGCAGGGTAAATTCTATCTTCCGACATAATTGGACCTACATAAAGGTTTTTACCTTGTTCATCGAGTACATTATCTCCTATTGGTAATTTAATTTCATCTACACCGACATAATCGTTGAATTTCACCCATCCATCATTAACCAAATAACATTCGTGTTGTACTTGGAATGAACCATCGTAATAAAATTCTTTTTGAGAGCCTTCCATTCTTACCGACCCTTTGTAAGAGAATTGTGGATTAAATTTAAATTCTCTCTCTGGAGAAATTTCTCCTAAACCTATTGACTGATATGTACTGTCTACATACAAGGTATCAAATCGAATAAGTTGCTCTTCAACTCCTCTTCCTTTGTAATTTACAGAAGCTCGTCCCACATAGCTTTTGCCTCCAATAACATCAATAGTGGCATCAAATAATTCGTGGTATCGTTCATCTCTATTCACTAGCAAGCTGGCGTTGTTAAACGTACGCATAATAGAGCCTGTTTCAACAGTTACCTCACCATCTGCAGGGTAAATAGCCGCATCTGCAACCTGAATTTCATCAACTTCTTTAGCCTGAATGATGTAGTCTTTTAGACTGTATGACGCTTTTCTTGATACAAAAGATAAAGAATCTTGTTCAGGGTGTACTGACACAAATCTAGAGCCTAATCCTCCGTCAGAAACGCCTAATTCTACAAGGCTTTTATCCATGTACCATTTTAATTCATCAATGTAACAGATGTACTGATTTTCTGGAAAAGACACAAAGGAGCCTGTTCCATTTGATTGGAAGGTTCCAGTTCTTTCAGTTAGATTAATTTTGGTTTGAAGGTTTACCGATTCGAAAGCTATCGCTTCAAAATCATCAGAACGGTGTAAAACAAAGTCGGCAGTATCTGAACTGAATTCTTCCAAGTTGAAATAATATAGCTTAGATACTAACTCAGATTCATCTAGAGCCACTTTTCCAGATCCTGAAAGACCAGAAGGCCTTAAAAAGAACTGACCGTCTAGGCTAGCTTTAGCCGAGTACAAAACAAAATCCTCTGTTTTTTTACGAACATTCAAAACATCTTCATACGGCATCCAATGCTCATAAACTACATTACCACTGGCTTGTGGCACACCCAATTCTCCACTTGTCCGTGCAATTTCAAAGGTATTCGCATGGGTATTCATGGAGTCTGGAAAGAATATATAATCGTCTGATTTTGTGGTAGAACTTAAGTACTCAAAGGTTCCACTTCCTCTCAAACCCGATTTATCTAGACTTAATGAATTCTCTCCAAGGAATTTACCTTTATCGACATATAAAGGGTATCCCCCATCAGGAATATTTATATTAAAGCCAAGTGCATTGTCTTTTTGCACTCCAAGTTCTTGCCTAAAACTGGGGAAAATATCTGCTGTATACATTTCTCCAGGGAAGGATAAAGAACTTCTGTCATAAGAATCTAAGGAATCTATTTCAAATGGATCAATATCGAAGTAAAAACGATCTCTAGCATAAACACCTGCAAAAATTTCATCTTGGTCATAATACACTTTAGATCTATCGTAACTTCTGATGATGGGGTATTGAGGATAGTCTTCTTTCCATATTCCCGATTTATTAATGCTCGTATCAACTAACAATTCACCGTTTGAAATGGTAATTTCACTGTGTAAAGGTTCAAGAATTAACTCCCCTTTTTCATCTCGTTTATCTTGGTTGTTTGGAATCCAAATTTCTGTAGTTGCATCTTTAAAATACATTCTAAAGTCTTCGTAATTGAAGGTGATATCATCTGATTTAATTCTAAATCTTCCGCCCGAACCGGCTATCAATCGCCCTTCCATTGTGAAATTAAGATTTTCTTTAACCACTATTTTTTTATCAGAAGGTAAGGCAACTACATCCCTGACTTCACTTAAATTAATCTTGTTAATTCCAAAAACATCAAGATTCATAGTGTTTAAATCTAGAATAGCATTGGCATTATTTTCAGGTTTAGTGGAAATAAAACTAATCACATCGTGATCAACTTTCTCTGATCGTGCAAGTATATAACGTTCTACATTATCTTTAACTTCTACAGTACCGAGATTAGAATCATAAATTAAAAAGCCTTGTCTGGCTAAATTCATTAAAAAGCGGATATCTTGATCATCCGAATAAGGCGATATTTTCTTGAAATCGTTTATGAAAAATTTATTCTTTACTCCATATTTTTCGTTAAATTCTTTGATAACAAGCAATGGGTGTTTGGCATCAATTCCCATTAGGTTATCAAATCGCCTAGCGGTGTAGTATTTTGAAGACTCAAAAAAAGCGGGTTGATTATCATTTCCAGCAATAGTTCCAAACGTAATCGTATCGTCATCGATTTTCCATTCTAGTTTTTGAAATTTCATTTCTAGATTATGAAAAGTATTTACGTAAGGAGATGAAGAAACGCCCTCGTCATCAGAAATTAAATCCAAACGGCGCTCATCTTGGTCATAAATTAAGCTCAATCCTGGATGTATTATAGAATCATTAGCGAAAAGTATTTTTACAGAAGCATTAGAACCCAAAACTCTTTTGCCTACAATAGCAATTCTTTCAGTAGAAACGCGTACAAATTGAGCACCATTTCTGTAGAAAATGAGACTTGCTAACTGGCCATTTCCACCAGTTGAAACGAAACGGTTTCCATAAAGAGAATACCCACCTTGAAAGTCAACATCTTCTATTAAATCTGAGAGAATTATGTTTTTATCATAGGAATCAAACTTGGGATAACTGACTTTCTCATCACTTTTGTTTCGATTGATAAGTTTATCTTCTAATGTTCCATAAATAACTTTTTCACCAAAAATGTTATAGTTATAAAACTTTACGGAATCAGCTACAAAATTAGGCGTTTTGAAAGCTATGCTATAATCTGATAATTCAGCATAAACTTCCGTTAAATTAAAACCTGCTTTTTTCCAGTCAACCATACCGTTTTGTCCTTTCCACCTGCCAGACATTGGGTAAAAAACCCCTTGTGTTTGGCTTATTCGTAAGGTGTCTCCCCTAGCGATGCAAAATAAATCAATAGGTTGTCTGAAATTTATTTCAGGAACACTATCCGTTAAAGAAAATGAAAACGCCATTTTTGACGGGTACCAACTCAATGAGCGGTTTTTGAATAATACATTTTCGGTAAATAAATCGTTAGTGTACTTGAAAAACTTTAATTGTCTAGAGGTAGGTTCATTATCTATCAGATAAGCCACAATACTATACCAGTTACTGAATTGAGTATTAAAGTCTGTGTAAGAGGAAAAAGATAAAACTGCGGAAAGAAGTGCTTCAAAATGAGACGAACGCTTTCTTGCTTTCAGCATTTTATTTGAAATATCTACTAAAATCTCCTTTTTATCAGTAGAAAAAGTGCTTCCATTCCAAAGCTTTGTAAGCTTCTTCATCATCTTTTTAGTATCTTCAGATGCTGAACCAGAAAGCATAAAAGTGTTAAGTTCTTCTATGTAGACAGAGTGTTCCTTTGAAAATTCTTTTAAACGCTTGTTTGATTGTGCATAAACTATACTTGAAAGAATTACAAATGTCAATAGAATAGATATTTTTTTCATAATTATATAGATTTTCTAAAAGTTGATATTACCCAATCCTTAATGCAAAAATGTTGTATGTAATCTAAGTTATTTTTTGAAGCTTGTTCTTTGATTAAATCCAAATCACTTTGATAAAACCCGCTAAATAAAATTAATCCATTACGCTTTAAATGAGTCGAATATATACTCATGTCAGATAGTAAAATATTTCGATTTATATTGGCTAAAATAACCTCAAAATTACCTTCTATTTTCTCACTTCCACCAAAGAATACATCAATTTGTTCACAGTCGTTTTTTTGAGTGTTTTCAATAGCATTTTTGAAGGCCCATTCTTCAATATCAATTGCCTGAATACTATTGGCACCTAACTTCTCTGCCAAGATAGCCAATACAGCAGTGCCACAACCCATGTCTAACACTTTTTTACCTTCAAAATCAATATACCTCATGGCTCTTATCATCCCTTCAGTAGTTGAATGATGACCAGTCCCAAAAGACATTTTAGGGGTAATGATAATCTCGTTTTCAACTTCTATTGAATCATGAAAATCGGCTCTAATTCCACAAAAATCATCAATGATGATAGGCTCAAAACTTGACTCCCATTTAGAGTTCCAATTTTCTTGTTTAACCGTTTCATTTGTAAATGAAATGGGACAGTCTAGCTTCTCACAGATTTGCTGAATATGTGCCTTATCAAAATCATTTTCAAGTATATAGCCAATAATGCCATCTGATGTTTCTTCAAAACTTTCAAAATTAAGTTCCGATAAATATGCAATAAGAATTTCTGACCACGGCTCTAGTGGTTGAAAAGCAAATATGACTTTAGTGTAATTCATTAAATGGAATCTATGATTTTTATAAAGTCAGATGGATCTAAAGACGCTCCTCCAATTAACCCCCCATCGACATCTTCTTTTGAAAATAATTCTTCTGCGTTCGATGGTTTGCAACTACCTCCGTATAAAATGGATACGTTTTCCGAAACAGATTTACCGTATTTATCTTCAAAAATAGAACGGATATAAGCATGCATTTCTTGCACTTGATCAGATGAAGCTGTTACACCTGTCCCAATAGCCCAAACTGGCTCGTAAGCAATAATAACTGAAGCCATCTGCTCAGAAGACAAATGAAATAAAGCTTCTGATAATTGCCTTTTTACAAGCTCAAAATGACTGTTAGATTCTCTTTCTTCCAATTGCTCTCCACAACAATATATAACTGTCAAACCATCAGATAAACACCTGTCAACTTTAGCAGCTAAATCTGTATTATTTTCAGCATGGTAAGCTCTTCTTTCAGAATGTCCAAGAATAACATATTGAGCACCAGTAGAGGCAATCATAGAGGATGATATTTCGCCAGTAAAAGCACCGCTTTCTTTAGCACTACAATCCTGAGCGCTAACAGCATACAAACCATCTGAGGCATGTGCCATTCTTTCTAAATGAGTAAAAGGAACACCAAGGATTACTATTGCTTCACTATTTGAAGATTTTATGTTTTGTTTTAAATCGTCAGAAAAAGATAATCCCTCATCAAGTTTTTTATTCATTTTCCAATTTCCAGCTACTATTTTTTTTCTCATTCTAATTCATTTTAATTCTAGGATCTAAGGCTGCATAAATTAAATCTACTAGAATATTAATACTTATAAACATTATTGCAATGGTTAAAACACTGCCCATTACTACAGGTAAATCGAGCTGATTTAAAGCATCAACTATTTCTTTTCCTAGCCCATTCCAAGCAAAGATATATTCCACAAAAACTGCTCCGGCAAGAAGACTTGCAAACCAACCGGATACAGCCGTTATGACTGGGTTTAGAGAGTTTTTTAGAACATGTTTACTCAATACTCTATTAAATCCAAGTCCTTTTGCTATGGCTGTTCTGACGAAGTCCTTGGATAATGTTTCCAAGAACGAGGCTCTTGTCAATTGAATTATTACTGCTAAAGGACGAATACCAAGTGTTATGGCTGGTAAAATTAAATTTGATAACGTTAGATATTCGCCTCTTCCGTAATCGTCAACAGAATACAAACTACCAGTCATATTTAAGTAAGTAAAATCGTGAAAAACAAAGCCGAAAATCCAAGCAATTAATATCGCCGAAAAGAACGATGGTATTGACATTCCAAAAACTCCAAAAAGTAGAGCTAATTTATCTATCCAACTGTCTTTGAAAATGGCAGCTATAATTCCAATAAATAATCCTATGGCAATGGCTATTAAAATAGAACTTACTGCTAAAACTATGGTATTTGGTAAGGTGTCTGCAATGATTGAACTAACCGATTTTCCTGACTTTTTAAAGGAAGTTCTTAGGTAAGGGTATTTTATTACTAAGTCGTAGTTTGCTAATGTGAAAAAAGTAAAATAGGAATATTCTTTCGACTCTAAATTGGTATATGATGAAGACGTTTTAGAATGTAAAGATAAAGGCGATAAATCGTTCAGATACAAAAGGTATTGTTCAGGATAAGATTTGTCAAAAGCATACTTTGCTCGAATATTTTGAAGTTGCTGTGCATCTTCTCTCTGATCTAGCATCATTCGTGCTGGATCACCTGGTAAAATATTGAACAGAAAGAACACTACACTGACCACACCAAACATGACCAGAAAACCGTAAGCTAACCGTTTTGTTATAAAATGTAACAATCTAAAATAGATTTTCTAAATCCTGCATATGAGGAAAATCGTTGTGATGCCACTTACCTTTAATTGTTCCACTCTGGAGCAACATTAAACCAGGATTCGAACGAACCATAGTTTTTAAAGTAGTTTCATCTGTAAAGTAAAAATTATACTCGATGTTATTTGCTTCTTTAAACGCTAAAATATTTTCATCACTAGATGCACACAAAGCATAAAACGAAATTCCCTTAGCTAGACATTCTTGGTAAAAGGCATTTATCTCATCCTGCTTTGAAGACGACGTTTTTTCGATATTGTAACACACTAGTAAAAATGCATTTTCTTCATCTAAAACAGAATAGGTGTAATCCACACCATCTTTAGAGATTGAAAAATCGTGTATTGGTGGCTCGTAGCCTTCTTGTAAAACAATTGATTTGTCAGTCGCTTCAATGAAGTCAAATTGCTCCCATTTATCTTGATAGTCTGAGGAAAGCATTTCAGAAGTTTCTCCAGTGCTTTTATCTTTTACAATGTATATAACCGCCTCTTCTGTACATGGTAAACCAAGCTCATCACAAGTTTTCATGCCTTCAGTAATGTTATTTCCAACAGCATAAGGTCTGAAATCTTCAATCGGTAGGTGCCTGTAAGTGTGAATTACAAATGCAAAGCAAAAGAAAGTGACTATACCCATCAACATATTTTCTTTCTTCTGTGTAAAAAGAGGTTTGATGTATTTTTCTCCTAGAAATAAGAATCCGATTAAAACGATCAGAATTACATCTTTTCCGAAAGACTCCCAGGGTGTTAGCTTAACAGCATCTCCAAAACAACCACAATCTGTTACCTTATTGAAGTATGCTGAATAAAAGGTTAGAAAGGTAAAAAATACGGTCATGGCCATTAATGACCAATTAGCAAATTTTGGTCTAGAGCCTATCAATACCATTACTCCCAAAATGACTTCCACTATACACAAACCAGCTGCCATGACTAATGCCAATGGAATTAAAAATTCTAGATTCAGAACATCGGCAGAAAAATATTCTTCCAACTTATACGAAAAACCTACAGTATCATTAGCTTTTATTAGACCTGAGACTATAAATAAAACACCAACTATTAGTCGAGATAGAAATGTTAAATACTTCATTTTAGTTTAATTTTATTAGTGCGAAAATTGAATAATTAATCATGTCAAAATAGTTGGCATCAATTCCTTCAGAAATAAGGGTTTTACCTTCGTTATCTTCTATTTGCTTCACTCTTAGTAGTTTTTGCAATATAAGATCGGTCAGAGAACTTACCCTCATGTCTCGCCATGCCTCACCATAATCATGATTTTTTGACTGCATTAAATCATTGGATTCTTTATAAAATCTTTCATAAAGACTTTGAACCTCTTCACTTTCCATATCTGGTTGTTCTGCAACCCCTTTCTCCAATTGAATAAGGGCGATAATGGAATAATTTACGATGCCTATAAATTCGTTTCTAATGTCCTCTCCTACTTTTTGTGACCCTTTCATCTCAATACTTCTAATGCGTTGTGCTTTGATGAAAATTTGGTCGGTTAATGAAGGTAAGCGAAGAATACGCCATGCACATCCATAGTCTTTCATTTTTTTGATGAAAATATCCTTACATTTGGCAAACGCCACATCGTACTCTTGAATGGTTTGTTCCATGCGTTAAATCAGTCATTTTATAATGAATAAAAATAAAAAATTTAATACATCAATAACGTTAGATGGTAGAGCAAAATTGCTCGATTTATCAACACCATTAGTCATGGGTATTTTGAACCTAACGGATGACTCATTTTTTGATGGTGGAAAACATAATTCTGAAAAAAATGCACTCAAGCAAACTGAAAAATTGCTTGAAGAGGGAGCAAGCATTATTGATATCGGCGCTTACTCTTCGAGGCCTAACGCTAGACATATTTCTCAAGATGAAGAATGGCAAAGACTGGAGAAAAATCTAAAAAATATTAACAACGAATTTCCTTCTGCCATCCTATCCATTGATACCTTTCGATCAGAAATTGCAAAACGTTCATTTGAAGCCGGAGGCAATATAATTAACGACATTTCAGCTGGCGAACTTGATAGTAATATGTTCGACACAATTGCTCAATTACAGGTTCCTTACATTATAATGCACATGAAGGGAACGCCACAGAATATGCAAAACAACCCTCAATACGATGCTATTGAAAAAGAGGTGAAGAATTATTTTAAAGAAAAAATAACTCTTTTAAAGCAAAAAGGGGTAACTGATATTATCATTGATCCTGGATTTGGATTTGGAAAAACTGTAGAGCACAATTACCAACTATTAAACCGTTTAGGGGAATTGCACTCCTTAGGTTTACCAATACTCGCTGGAGTATCAAGAAAATCTATGGTTTATAAACCTTTAGAAACTGACGCTGAACATGCACTGAATGGCACGACTGTAATTCATACTATCTGCTTAAAAAAAGGCGTATCTATACTAAGGACCCACGACCCTAAGGAAGCAATGGAATGTGTAAAATTAACTAACTTCGCCAAAACGAATATGTAATGGGTTTTCTAGAATTTAACATACTTGATATTGTCGACATCCTTTTAGTTGCAATACTTTTATATCAATTGTACAAACTTATAAAAGGTACTGTAGCCATAAAGATTTTTATTGGTATTGCCGCTATATACCTCCTTTGGAAACTGGTAGAGGCTTTACAAATGGATTTACTCAGCGAAATTCTTGGACAGTTTATCGGTGTTGGTGTCTTAGCTGTCATTATTGTATTTCAACAAGAGGTTAGGCGTTTTCTTCTGATGATTGGAAATACAAAGTTTTTCTCCAAAGACGGCGTGTTAAAATTCAATTGGATACACGATGAAACTGGTGCTGAAGTTAATGTATCAGCCATTACGGATGCTTGTGAAAAAATGGCAAATACAAAAACTGGTGCTATCATAGTGGTTACTAGAGAAAATGGACTTCCAAACTATATCGAAACAGGTGAAAGCATAAACTCAAAAACATCTAGCATTCTTTTACAAAGTATATTCTTTAAGAACAGTCCTTTGCATGATGGCGCAGTGATTATTACTGGGGATACCGTCAAAGCGGCAAGATGTGTACTTCCAACTATTGAAAATGATAACTTTCCGTCCAATTTGGGTATGCGCCACAGAGCTGCTGCTGGTATTTCAGAAAATACAGACTGTATAGCTATCATCGTTTCTGAAGAAA
>CBFIDK010000023.1:0-13369 GCA_965661345.1 Flavobacteriales bacterium
CAATTCGTTGCGCCTACAATTCTGTATCGCAACATGTAGTGCGATGGTGCAGCATCTGTAGATGCCCAATTGAACGTTACTCTGTTATGGATAACATTGTCAACATATAAGCCTGAAGGGATAACGTCACAAGCTATTTGAGGGTATTGACAGCTGCCATCATCGGTTGTCGCTTCAGCATTATAGTTACTGGCAGAAGAATCAGTACACCCACTAATAATTTGATAGCAAGTTTCACAACTTCCAAAACAAACGGTAGGAAGGTTTAAAGTGTCGCCACACAGAAGGTTAAATCCATAATTTCCATAAGTATCAAAAGGATAAAAATCACACGATGAGCCTAAAGGAACACTTCCACTTTGGCCCCATCCTGACCAATTATCCACAGAGCCAGTCATGGCAAAAAGATATTGAACTTCTCCTTCAGGAAATTGTGCAGAGCCTTCCCAAATATTATCTTGATTATTGTCTTGAAGTGTAATGCCCCATCCTGACCAATTGTTCCATGAGCCATTTACCACAACATTACTGTATCCGTCTGGCAAAGGACCATCAGTATCAACTCTGAAAGTTACAATAGGTAAAGGACAGTCGTAGAAACAGCTGCCGTCATCATTAGTTGCATTTTGGTTGTAATTTGTGGCAGCAGGATCTGTACACCCAGATAAACATTCTGAACATTGACCGTAAACATCATTAACAGTTATATCCACCCCATTAAGTAGAAGTTTTCTATTTGCATAGGTAGCATAATCGGTAACTTCCACGCATGAACCGTTTTCGTTTTGAACATCGTCTACCAAATTTTCTTGGCCGGCCCAATTGTCAATGCAGTATTTATATTCTAGTTGTCCGTCATTATTTTCGAAAGAATAACTTCCACTCCAAATGCCATCACCATCAGGGTCGGAAAGAGGGTTACATTCACAACACCATCCGTTAAATGGTCCTGTTATATATACTGTTTCAGGGTTTTCTTCCGAACAGTTCATATTGACATTAAAGGTGATGAGTTCTACACAGCTTCCATCGTCAAAGCTAGCATCAGGGTTGTAATTTGATGCATTTGGATTTGTACAGCCAAGTACGTCGCTTGTTTGATAGACTCTAACATAGTCGACTTCTAAATTTGCTGGAAAAACAGTGTTTTCATTCGGGCCATTAATATCAACAGCTAGATTTAGTATGATATACCAATCGTCAGAATTGAAAGGCCACACAAAGTCGTTCGGAATGGAGTTTGGCGTAATGAAGTGTTGAAGTTCATTATCTAAATACCAACCTATATAATTTTCATGCCAAATAATAGAATAGACATGAAAGCTATCTGCAAAAGACCCTTCTATTGTTGTGTTCCAACTTTGGTAATTACTACTTCCCGAGCAACCATTTCCAACATGAGCCGCTCCAGTAGTGGTATTTGTTGGTCCGTCGTTCCCCCACTGTTCCATGATGTCTATTTCCCCATTTTCTGGCCAACATCCTCCTTGAGGAAGAAGCCAAAAGGCTGGCCAAAAGCCTTCACCGTTCATCGTTTTTATTCGCGCTTCAACTTTACCGTATCTAAAGGTAAACTTATCGCGGGTAACGATTCTTGAGGATGAATAATAATGAGGAACGTTCCATTGCCCTAAAATTCCATCAGGCTCTTCTTGTGCCTGTATAGTTAGCAATCCGTCATTGACCGTGGAGTTTTCGGCTTGGTAGTATTGCAGCTCGCCGTTTCCCCAGCCCCAATTGCCTGTGCCTATTTCGTGTGTCCAATAGGTTTCGTCAAGACTATTTCCATTAAATTCATCAGACCAAATTAAATTCCAGTCCTGCCCGTACAAAAGGCTAGAAAGTGAACATATTAATGCTGTTAGAAATAATCTCATCCTTATTGTATTAATAGCTTAAGCCGTAGCCTATTTTATATAAAGGGTTATAGTCATCATCGTCAAAATTCACAGGTACATTATCCATGTCTTTTGGCCATGAAAACGATAGTTTTCCACTTGGTGAAACATCACCAAATAAAACGTCAGACACTCCGTCTCCTTCTGTTCCAGGCAACCAAGCTACCATAAAGGCGTTTGCCGCTTCAATTTCTTCTGTTACAATTAATGGACGACCAGTAATTAATACAATTGTATATGGAATATTCAGCGCTTGCACATTAGCAATGGTTTGCTTGTCCACATCAGAAAGGTATAAGGTCTCGGAATCGCCTTCCATTTCAGTGTATGGGTCTTCACCGATTACAACGATAGCCGCATCAAAGGATTCTTCTGTTGTACCATCTGCGCTTAATGTAGCCTTCGCTTGTTCTGAAATTCCTTCCCAAATGGTGGTTCCTTCAGTAATATCGCCTAATCCGCCTTGCCATTCAATTGTCCATCCGCCACATTGTTTTCCTATGTCGTCTGCTCCAGAACCACAAACCAAGTAATTTTTGTCTTTATCTAATGGCAGCATATTATCATTCTTCAAAAGAACTTGTGATTTTTGAACAGCTTCTCTAGCTATTGCTCTATGCTCTTCACTTCCTACTTTATCTAATAAAGAGTTGTCGGCCATTGGATTGTCCATTAAGCCTGTTCTGTATTTTATTCTTAGTATTCTACGAACAGCATCGTCAATCCTTTCAATAGGAATGAGTCCTTCATCGTACGATTCTTTGAAGAGTTTTAGGAAAGTCATATAATGCTCACCCCCCCAGATTGTATCACCAGGAACCATAACCATATCAATACCAGCATTAATAGAAATAATAATATCTGATTTGAAGTCTCCAGGTATTTCGTCAATACCTCTCCAGTCAGAAATCACAAAACCATCAAAGCCTAGTTCTTCTTTTAATAAGTCATTAAATAGGTAGCCATTAGCATGGCATTTTAAACCATTAATACTGTTGAATGAGGCCATAACTGTTCCTACACCGGCTTCAATAGCATCGATGTAAGGAGGAAGGTATTTAGCACGAATAACTGAGTCAGATAATAAAGCATTTCCTCTATCAATTTTATCGGCTTGATTATCCATTCCAGTGCCCCATTCCGTAGCGCCATCAGCGATAAAGTGTTTGGCACATGCTAAAACTGAAATGTTAGAGCTGCCCAATTTTTTAGTTTGATAGCCTTCAATTGAAGCAACGCCTAAATTACTCACGATACTGCCGTCTTCAGAAAAACCTTCATAATGTCTGCCCCATCTTTCGTCTTGCGGAATGGCGATGCATGGGCTAAAATCCCAATTAATACCTGTTGCAGCAACTTCAATTGCTGTTGCCTCAGCAACTCTTCTCGTTAATTCATAATCGTTAGCGCATCCTAAATTCACATTGTGAGGAAAGATAGTTGCACCATATACATTATTGTGCCCGTGCACGGCATCAATGCCGTAAATCAATGGAATCCCTAAACGAGAGTTTAACGCTTCAGCCTGATATTCGTTGTACATGTTTAGCCATGCAGAAACTTCGTTGGTATCAGGGGTAGATCCGCCACCACTTAATAGCGATCCGATACCATAGGTTGAAATATCAGAAATATCCACCAAGAAGTTTTGGTCAATTTGTGTCATTTGACCGATTTTTTCTTCAATGGTCATTAAAGCCAATATTGAATCGACTTTGCTTTCTATTTGTGCATTTTCTTCAACTCCAGTATCATGATTTCCATTTATAGAACATGAGCTAAATGCAATTAATAATCCTACTATAAAACTATATCTAATCATTATTTTAAATTTAAAATTTTACCAACTTTTTGTGCGAAAAATGTGAGGTATATAAAACATACTACTGCAATCCAATATGAGCTATGTATTCCAATAATATCCGCTAATTTACCTTGCAATGGAGGAATTATCGCTCCACCTAATATCATCATTACTAAGAATGAAGAGCCTTGTGAGGTATATTTTCCAAGACCATGAATACTAAGCGCGAAAATAGATGGCCACATAATAGAGCAAAACAATCCGCCACTTAAAAATGCGAATAAGGCTAATTCTCCAGAGCTAAATAATCCTACAAGAACAGATGCAATACCTAATATTCCAAAAATCTTTAGTGTTAATGCTGGCTTTTCTTTTCCTAGGAAAAAGCCGCCAATCTGAATGGCTACACAAATAGCAAACCAGTACAAAATGGAGATGTCAAAGCCAGAAATTGAATTGACAAATAGAATAACTCCAAAAGCGACATATGGCACTAGAATGTAAAGCCAAGTTTTTAGTTTCCCAACAGGGTTAAATACTGCAATAGCACCTGCCCAACGCCCAATCATTAGACCTCCCCAATACATAGAAATTAAGGGCGCAATTTCTGAATCACTCATTGAAGGTAAGCCTATTGGGTTTAATCCGTTACCAAGGTTTACTTTTAATAATTCTCCCAAATTAGATTGAATGGTTACTTCTACTCCAACATAGGTAAATATTGCTAACATACCCAAAACCAATTGCGGATATTGCATAGCTCCCCAGTTGTTTTTATCCTTGATAGCAAGTTTGTTAGAAACCAGTAAAGTACCTACTACGGCGACTAAACTAAGAATCGTTAAATTAAGAATAACCTCATCGTTTGGTTCACCTCTATATTGATCGAAAATAAAGTAAAAGCAAACCACAAGAAGAGCAGTCATTACCAGTAAAGCGGTCATAGCTTTTGGTGCTTTTAAAAACTCAGAATCGTCTTTTCCTTGAGGTAACTTTTTAGAAAAGTAAAATAAAGCCGCTGCAGCTAGAAACAATCCGCCCACTGCCAAATAAAGCATTTGAACAGTAGAAAGAGAGATGCTTCCGTTGGCAATCATATCGTTTAGTTCGGCACCTGATTTTGGTGTCGAGCCAAACAAAATTAGAGCAACAACAATAGGGCCAATAGTTGTCCCTAAAGAGTTTACACCACCCGCTAAATTTAGTCTGTGCGCCCCTTTTTCGGGCTCTCCTAAGGAAATAGCAAAAGGATTTGCTGCCGATTGTTGCAATGAAAAACCAAGGCCAACAATGAATAAAGCTCCAAGGACGTAATAAAACACTTGAGAATCCCCAGGTTCAGCACCTTGCATTGCAGGATACATTACCAAAGCCCCTAAGCAACTGAGTAATAAACCGTAAATGATACTGTTTTTGTACCCCCATTTGTTCATAATGTCTTTGCCAGATGAATTGGAAAGAATGAACATGATAATAGCCCCAAAGTAATATGCTCCGTAAAAGGCAAAATCAACTAATTGAGATTGAAATTGATCAATCTGAAAATAGGTTTTACAAAAAGGAATAAAAACTCCGTTAGATGCAGCAATAAATCCCCAAAAGAAAAATACCGTTACAAGAGTTGAAAGCGCTTGGCTATAGTTTTTGTTTTCCGACATGATTATTTGTTTAAGTGTTTAATAGTAGTATTTAGACCATTATTGTCTGTAATGTTTACAAGCAACATGCCTTTAGGCAGTAGTTCAAAACTACTGTTTCGACAACTTTCATT
Source organism: Flavobacteriales bacterium (assembly GCA_965661345.1). Lineage (GTDB taxonomy): Bacteria > Bacteroidota > Bacteroidia > Flavobacteriales > UBA7312. The sequence continues at coordinate 5,474 of CBFIDK010000023.1, forward strand.
GAGGATTAATCTTCCTGACAAATCATACACCTTAATGTGTTTAGTTGTGGTCATTTCCGAAAAGTAAATAAAATTATCTACAATTGTGATGTTATCATTTGTTATGTTTTCTTCAACCGAACTGGTTTGAGCTAGGGCAATATCGTCATAGTAAAAGGTATAGCCTGCTTCCAATTCGCCAGGGGCAAATATTAATAAGGCTTGTGTAAACTCAGCGCTATTACTTACATCGGAAAAGTCAAATATTAGTTCTGACCAGGTATTGTTTCCACTTGTTTCCACTTCAGCGGTATAACTGTTGTTGCCGTCTTGTAATGTTAATTGAACATTTTTCAAGAAAGTAGATTTAACCTTCATGCTCAATGAATTGTAGTTGCCCAAAGTTAAGGGAGGGTCAAAAGAGAAAATATTGATAACGTTTCCGTTTTCATCTCCTGAGCCATAGCTTTCATAAAAACCACATTTTTCAGAAGTGTTAATACCGCTTTGTTCTGGATTTGTAACATAATCTATGCCGCCATGAGTAAAGCTGTACTCCAACGCTCTATGGCATTCAAAATCTTCAATTACTTCATTAGCGCCAACATCCATACATCCAAAATCAGGGCCGTAAAGGTTGTCAAAATACACAGTCACATCATTTCCAATCATATCATTGTTTACAAGAACAACCATTTGGTCTATATCGGCCTCGTTAATGTTTAAGTCCGGAAAATCCAAAAAGTCAAACACTATAGTATGCCATGCATTAGCAACTGTTGAGGTTGCTGAAAATCGGCTATGAACACCGTCTAAACTATCAGGGTCTATCAAAGCGATTTCTCTATTTTCAAAACTTAGTAGAAAGGTTGTGTTTTCTTCAGGTGTCCAAACATCTAGTGTGAAAAAGTTACTGCCATCCGTAAAGTCATTCAGATTAGTGAATCCGCCATCTGGTATCGTAACGAAGTAATCAAAACTTTCAACGGCATTTCTTTGGTATGAGCCACACCTTTCACTTTGGTTTGCACCGGTCATGTCAGGGTTAGCAACGCCCCAATACATGCCGCCGATTAGGGCCGGTCCTTCATTAGGATTGTCAGAAATAAACTCACCACTTTTTTCTACGTAGTTCAAATGCCTTTCGTCTTCAAAGTTCTCTATCAGTACTTGTCCGAAAACTAGCGATGGGCTTAATAGTATTAAAAATAAAAACTTCTTCATTGATTATCGAATTAGGTTAAATGATTTATTTTTCTTGTATACTCTTCCGAATACATCAGTTGCAAAAAGAGTTACAATATATGTGTCTTCTTGAATATCTCTGCCTTTATATGTTCCGTCCCAGCCTTGTGTTTTATCGGTTGTGTTAAATAGTTTGGATCCAAAACTATTATAAATATTTATTTCAAACTCTACTTCGTTAAGAATTGAGACTAGAAAGATATCATTTTTAAAGTCACCATTTGGAGAAAAAGAGTTGGGAATGTATAAAACAAGGTTATCTATCGCTCGAATTCGTTTGGAAGATGTATCTGTACAGCCAAAGTCATTTGCTACTTCTAATAAAATGGTGTACGAATCTTCATAAGAGAATATGGGCGAAGGGCTTTCTAAAATTGAAAAGGTTTGGTTGCCAAAATTCCAGTTCCATGATGTTTCGTTTTGGGAATTATTTTGAACATTTATTGGAGTGTTCAATTTCAAAATACTGTCCACTTCGAAATCGGCTGTTGGTTGAGGTAGGAGATCAACCATAAACGAATCCACAATAATACAATTGGCATCGTCTGATACTTCTACAAAATGTTGACCAGCCGCCAAAGCGTTAGGGTCTTTGCCAAACCAATTGGTATCGTATGGAGGTACTCCACCACTAATATTTACACTTGCAGAGCCAGTGTTTTGTATAAGGCAAGATGGTAAGGCATTTACAGAAAATTGTAATAAAGCATCTGGTTCAAACACATTAAATGTATTTGTCTTTTCACAACCGTTATCGTCTTCTAAGAGTATGCTATATTCTCCCTCGTATAAGTCAGAAATATTAAGATCTGAAGAAATAAACCCATCAGGCCCCGTCCATGAAAAGTTGTCGTAAGGAGGTGTTCCGCCTATTACATTTAAGTCAATGGAACCACTATTATCGCCCTTACATTTTACAAATTCGATATCTGCAGCGTTGATGTTAATGTCGTTTGGCTCAAAAATGTTGTAAGTCTCCTGCTTAATGCAGTTGTTAAAGTCAGTTACACTAACTGTGTATGTGCCAGCAAAGAGAGAATAAATATTAGACTGCGTACTTGAAAAGCCATTAGGCCCCGTCCAGTTGTATCCAATATACGGCAAGGTTCCTCCAGAAATTATAAGTTGAATTTTACCTTCATCACCGCCAAAACATTCAGCGTTATCAATATCTAAAGTGGTAATAGAAATATCAGTCGGAGAGCCAATTGTGAACGGTAAAGTGGGAGATACACAGCCCAAGTCATCTTGTGCAAAAACGGTATAATTGCCAGCGGTAAGGGTGTTTGTGAAATCTAAATTACTGACTTGATTGTTCAGTGCGTCAAGAACAATAGCCATGGTGTTTCCAGTTCCTCCATTATGAGAAACCGTGAGTTCTCCATCTGCAGAATAGGTGCATTTCGCATCTAAGGTATCATCGATACTTAAGAATAATTCATCGCTCTCAGTAATATCAATAGGATAAATCTTATAACAATTTTCAAAATCGGAAAGGGTCAAAGTGTAGTTTCCTGCCTCTAAATTAGTTATGGTATTTGATGTAGATGTGAAACCGTTAGGTCCTGTCCATGAAAAATCAAATGGTGCGAGACCACCCGTAGGCGTAATAGATATTTCTCCAGTTGCAAATTGGTAACAATCAACATTTACCAATGAGGTCGTGTCCATGTCAACTGAATTAATTTGCTCTACCAAAATTTGATCACTTACCTCACAAAGGTTACCATCTGTTACATAATAGTCATAAAAGCCATCCGAGATATTAAATATGTCTTCTGAATTATAGATTATACCGTTTTGATCTTCCCAATAGGTTGTAAAGCCTCCCACTCCGCCAGAGGGTGTAATTTCTATCGAACCCGTATTGACAGTATTACAAAGCACTCCTGTTATGTTGTCGATAGCAACTAATATTTCGGCTTCTTCTGTAATGACCACATCAACAGTGTCTGCACAACTGTTGCTGTCAATAGCGATGACTTGGTATGAGTTAGCAAATAGATTATCGAATAGACTACTATTTTGTGTTGTGCCACCATTTATCGAGTAGCTTACTTGTCCCACTGCGTTTACGTAATTTACCTCAAGTTGTCCATTTGCTTCGCCAAAACATAAGTTGTCTATATGTTGGGATAAATCTTCTTCAAGCTCGGGGTTAAGAACAGTTACGTTGAATGTTTCGCTAAATGTACTGCCTGTAAAATCATTAGTTAAGGTTAAGCCATAAAAGGTGTTGCTTATAGCGATTACATCTAATATTCCGGTATTGCTTATAATATTGCCAAACTCATCTGTCCATTCAAAGGAGAAATTATTTATGCAGCTTAAATCTATTTCTAAACTTTCGCCATAACAGATGGTTGTATCGCTCAAAATAGTGTCGCGGTCAAAGTATTGAACGCATATTCCCTGTTCATTGTTTGCGCCACCAGTAGAGGCAGTAAAGCCCCAATACACTAAATTGTTGCCACTAAAAATGGTGTTCGTAATGTCAATATTTTGGTTAATAATTGTAAAGCATCCTTCAACATCATTACAATAGATTACCTCTAAATTTTGTGCTGTAGCGTCCCAGTCTAGGGTTACTTGATGAGAACTGTAAGTGGCACAGTCTTCAACATCAGTAAAAGCTGGAGAAAAAGAATTAGTAGATAAATCATCTGTAGATTCGTGGTTGCAAGAGCCGTTTGCCATAAGTCCAACATGGTCATAATAAGGAAAAAAGCCCCCGCCTGGATCGTTTGTTTCGGGAAAATCGATGGGATTATCTCTATATGTGTCAAATTGAACAGCCAAAGATGGCGTCAAACCACTATACCCTAAGTTGCCGCCATTACCCGTTGGCAATAAAGTCGTGCCCACTTCTTGTAAAACAAATGCCATTCCATCACCACCGTCTGAACTGGCAACATTACAACCAAAATTAGGCTCAACGATTAATTCAAAAGACTCGCTTAAGTTAAGAGGGGTTTCGTGCCAAAAAGCACCCATCGCATAGTTTTCCTCAGGAGTTAGGGTAATGCAATCGCATAGATTTTCATTCGCATGAACGGCATCTTCAAGCACAACATATTGACCAAATGTTTGCTGAAAGGATGCTAGAACTATTATAAAAGTTATAATATTTTTCACAAATGTAAAATCAAGGTTATTGCAAATTTAACAAAGTTTGTGTACTTTTAACACTTAATTTAAAGTAAAATCTTAATTCTTAACTAACTCAGGTTTCAATTTGACCTTTTAATTTTTATTTATGAAGCAAAATAATTTATTTGGTAAGTGTTTAATTACCCTTACAGCGTTGTTTTTAAGTATTTCTGTAATCGCAGATACTCACGTAATAAACGCAGGAAGCTATTATTATTACCCCTCATCACTCACCATCAACCTTGGCGATACTGTGAATTGGTATAATGACGGCGGTTTTCACAATGTAAATGCCGACATGAATGCAATTACTGGCGAATCTTATAATAATCCAGAATCGTTTATTTCGAGTGCGACAAGTACAACTAACGCCTTGATTTATTCTCATGTATTTACTGTTCCTGGCGAGTACAACTATGATTGTTCAATAGGAAACCATGCTGCAAATGGTATGGTTGGTACAATTAATGTTGTGATGACTAATGACATTACAGTCCCTACAAATCCTATTTATACGACCTTTAGGGTGAACATGCAGAATCAAATTGTTAATCCGTCAGGTGTGTATATGGCTGGAGGAACAGCTTCGTTTATTTCAGGCGGAGGACCTCCGGGAATTGCAATGAACGATGACGATAATGATGGCATTTGGGAGGTGACGATTCCATTAGAAGCCAATTCTAATTTTACGTGGAAATTTAGAAATGGATACATAGAATACTGGGATGGCGCCCCGGCAGGTTATTGGGAGCCAAATTTCAACGGTTTAGGTTGTGGTTTTGGTCAGTGGGGCGATCGAATTGTTGCTATTTCCAATCAAGATCAGACTCTTGATTATTGCTTTGCGAGTTGCGATTCTGAATGCCCAGCACCTGATGTCAACGTTACATTTACCGTTAATGTTGAAGATTTTCCAGACCCTGTAGATTCTGTTCAAATACAAGGAACCTTTATCGGGTGGAACCCTGGAAATGTTATCAATTTAACTAATATCGCAGGAAGTATTTGGCAAGTGTCCTTAATTCTTCCCGCAAATTCGGATCACGAGTTTAGGTATATTGTAAACGATCAAATCGAAACATTGCCTTCAGTAGGATCTTGTGTATTAGCGGACCCAACAGGGGAGTTTGACCCTGTTCGAACAATAACAACAGAGACCTCTGATTTAAATCTATCAATGGTGTGTTACGCCAGTTGTTTAGATTGTGGTGAAGGAATCGAAGGGTGTACCGATCCAATAGCAGTTAACTACAGCCCAGAGGCTACCATTGATATGGATGGTTGTTTGTACGATGTAGAATTTGCTGTTGACATGACTGGCTTTAATGATGTAGCCATTCAAACGGTTAACGTTAACGGTACATTTAACGGATGGTGTGGAACATGCAACGAACTATACGACGATGACGGCGACAATATTTACTCGGCAGTAATTCCTTTACCTGCTGGTTCAATTGATTATTTGTACACGGTTAATGGATTTGAAGCTCAGGAGGTTTTTGGTCCAGAAGACGAATGCATTACACCTATTGTAACAGAGGATAACATCTATTATAATCGCATTGATACAGTTCAAGCGGTTTCATTAAACACTATGCCAGTATATTGTTTTAGCACATGTGATGCATGCTTAACTGAAGATGTGGAAGTAGTTTTCTCTGTGGATATGACAAATGAAGAAGTATCAGAAAATGGTGTTTTTCTTACAGGTAGTTTTGACCCGCCAAATAACTTTACACTAATACCGATGACAGATGTAGGCAACGGTATTTACGAGGCATCACTTATTGTCACTTCAAACATTGAATACATATATAGGTATGCTAATGGTGGATTTGCAAACGTTGAAAACGTTTCTTCATTGGAGTGTAATGCGGTTAATGGGTACAGAGGGCTTATAGTTTCAGAAGCCTCGACTTTACCAACAGTTTGTTTTAACGCTTGTGCTTCTTGTTCAGGTACTTTAGCTGGATGTACAGATGAAACAGCCGAAAATTATGACCCAAATGCAACCGAAGACGATGGAAGTTGTACTTATTGTTGTGGTCTTGTCACTGTTGACTTTACCGTTGACATGAATTCGGTTGACTATAATACCGACGACTATACTAATGTAGTCATTAACGGTTCTTGGACGGTTCCAGCATGGAGCGGTTGGGGGGTTGAACTTTTTGATGAAGATGGTGATGGCATATGGACTGGCTCAACTCAAATTGACCCAATACTCGCTCAGTTCGAATATGTTGTTGCTGTTACTGGTCCTGCAGACGAATGGTCTGGTTGGGGACAACAGTGGGGAAATGGATGTGTAGGCAATAACTTCTTAGTAATTTTTGAAGATGGCGTTGCTACATACGATCAAGCGCCTACTGTAGGTTGTGAGACTGCAGCCTCTACTGTGTTTACTGTAGATATGAATTGTGTTGACTTTGAATATACAACCGTACATTTAACGGGTCCAATATGGGGCTGGACAGACAACATTATTATGTCTGATGGTGATGGTGATGGTGTTTACAGCATCACGATGGAAAATCTTTCAGGTGATATTGAGTATAAATACATGGTTGACTATTGGGCTTCACAAGAAGATTTAGTTGATGATATGGTGGCGGGGGCAACATGTGCGCCAGTTACTGATTTTGCAGGATATGCAAATCGCATTGCGCCTGCTGGAGCAACTACGGCTGACACATACGGCTCATGTGAAGAGTGTCAAGGCAATATTGGGTGTACGGATTCATTAGCGGTGAACTTTAACCCTAATGCAACTGAAGACGATGGTTCGTGTGATTATTGTTTTCCAGCTACTATTAACTTTAGTGTTAGAGCAGCAGATGCTTTAGCTGCAAGTCAAGGTGATTTTGACAACGTTATTATTAACGGTAATTGGGACGCTGTTGTAGACGCTAATGGAAATGTTGGATGGAGCAGTTGGGGAGTAACATTAACGGATTATGATGGCGATGGCATTTTTTCCGGCTCACTGACTTTAGATCCAGGCGATTATCAATACGTTCATGCTTTAACTGGGCCACTAGATGGCTGGTCTGGATGGGGGCAAGTCGGTTATGCGCCAGATGAATGTGCTCTTGGGATAGATCCAATTACAGGGGATTCTGCACCAAACTATTTCTTTAATGTGGAATGTGGACAAACCTTAAATTTACCAATTCTATGCTTTGGCGAGTGTACTGACTGCACAGACGAAGTGCTTGGCTGTACCGACGCTAATGCGGACAATTATAATCCTAATGCTACGGAAGACGACGGAAGTTGTACGTTCTGTGGTGATTTCGAAGCTGTAATTTTTGCTACTTCTGACGCTTCAACCATTGGTGGCTCAGACGGATACATTCAGGCATCTGGTCAAGGTGGCTCATCCAACTATGATGTGAATGTATTTGATGCTGACGGCATTCCTCAAAATCCTTTCGCTCTATCTGCAGGAGATTATGTTGTTGTTGTAACAGACATTACATCTTCTTGTGATTCAGAGCTTGAGTTTACAATTAGTCAACC
>CBFIDK010000024.1:0-10443 GCA_965661345.1 Flavobacteriales bacterium
TAACATTGTCAACATATAAGCCTGAAGGAACTACATCACAAGGATTGGCTCCAGCTGGTTGGCTAATTGTAAACTCAAGCTCTGAAATACAAGATGATGTAATGTCAGTTACTTGAACCACATAGTTTCCTGCAGATAATGCAAATGGGTTCTGTGGAACACCGTCAGCATCAAATACATTCACATCATAGTTCGATGAACCACCAGCTCCAGTAGCTTGTACGTTACCGTCAGAACCACCGTAAACTGTAGCGTCAGAAGTTGCCAAAATCACCGCTGTGAAATCTCCACAGAATGTACAACTACCATCGTCTAAACCAGCGTTAGGGTTAAAGTTATCCGCGTTTGAATCCGTACAACCTTGAATTTCATCATCATCACAAATGCCATCTTGGTCAACGTCAACAAAACAGCAACTTCCATCATCCTCAGTTGAGTTGACATCATAATTAAGAGCGCTAACATCTGTGCAGCCAAAGACTTCATTTTCATCACATATACCGTCGCCATCAGTGTCGTTATAACATTCACAGTAGCAAGACTCCATTATAGTACAATTTTCTTCATCTACCTCGGTATAGCTCACGGTGTAAGTATTCGGGTCTAAAAAGTCACAAGGGCAATCCATAACACTTACAACCATTTCTTCGCAGTCACAAATTTCATCCCCGTCAAGGTCGCCATATAAACAGTTCCCTTCACAATCGTAACCCTCCTGAGGGTAAGAACATGAACCATCGTTCTCTGTAGCGTTGGCATCAAAATTACACGCTGCTACATCAGTACATCCAAAATCTGCATCTGAACACGGTGTCGTATGAAGACCTAAGTTTGTCCAATCGTTTTGCTCAAGAACAATCCATTCAGAGTCATCAGCAGTAGTCCCTGCCGATGATGCCCAGTCAGAATTGCCATCAACAACTGAACATTTTCTTACCAAAGTGTGGTCAGCTGTTGCATTTGTTACCCCAGCGACATCCCAACCGCTTCCAGGGTCAGCACCAAAGTCGCCAATAATATCTATAATGGTGAAGTCCTCTTCTGTTCCGAAAGCTAAGGCGTAGCCATCGTCACCATTACTCAAATAGGTATGTGTCATGTCTGACATATCTAAAATATAAGGATCTGAAGAAGGATGAGCAATAATGTATATTCCATTAGGAGCTATTTGAGCGCCTTCAGTAAAAGTATTCCAAAACTCATATGTTCCGTCAGAACCATTTGATGTGCTTGGAAAAGCATAATCAGAAAGGTCAACGGTTTCAGAACTTGGATTGTAAATTTCTAAATATTTATTATTGCTACTGCCTTCAGCATATTCAGAAAAGAAAAGGTTTTGCATTGGCGTTGGTGGATAAACACAACTGCCATCATCTTGAGTAGCATTTGGGTTATAGTTTGATGCTAAAGCATCTGTACAGCCAAAAACAATTGAGCTACAGTCACCAGGGATCCATGATAAAACACCACTTGCTTCTGCAAGGCAAGCATTGGAATAAGTGACTTCGTCACAACCACAAACAGGATCGTAAATGAAAGGGCATAATACTGTTGGGTCTATCAGGTTAGGGTCAATACAATCGTATTCACACGAGCCGTCATCTTCTACTGCGTCCGGGTTATAGTTAGATGCTTGATTATCTGTACAACCTGCTAATGCTTGATTACAAGGTGTACATGACTCCCAACAAACAGTAGGAATAAGTAGTGCCGTCTCTTCAACACTAAAGGTTCTATCATTTCCAAAAGTTCCTTCAGCGCAATCGCCTAGGTTTGTGCCTGATTCGTACCAATCGTCAAAAAAGTTATAGTTGTGAGACGTATTTGGAAGTACGTAAAAGGTAAAGGTCCAAATATTATCGCCGTCGTCGTCTAACATGTCTTGCCATGGCCCTCCATCTAGTCGAATAGTCATGACTGAACCCCCAGAAGCATCAAAACCTTCTTCGTTCATATCTACGGACACAGCAACCTCAACTAAACAAGAAATATCACCTTCACAAGAGCCACAATCGTTAGGGAATTCACAGCTGCCGTCATTTACAGTCGCCGCCTCATCATAGTTACATGCTGCAATGTCGGTACACCCAAATACTTCGCCATCGCAATTAGTGGCAAGGTGAGAGCCTAAATAGGTCCATGTATTTTGATCATAAACCAACCATTCGGAATCGTCGGCATTAGTGCCTGCAGATGCTGTCCAGTCTGAATTTCCATCTTCAATTCCACATTTTCTTACCAAAGTATGATTTTGTGTAGCGTTAACAATTCCAGCAACATTCCAAGCCGTACCAGGGTCTCCGTTCCAATCGCCTACAAAATCAATAATTGTATAGCCTCCTGTTTGTGGATCCGTTGGCGTTGCTGGCTGATATCCGTGAACTAAGGCATAGCCATCGTCGCCATTACTTAAATATTGATGAGTAGTATTTGCAAGGGCCAAAATACTAGCATCAGCCTCGGGGTGTGCTATCACGTAAACATCGTTTGGAAGTATAACGGCATTTGGTGGGAAATCATTCCAATATTCATAAATTCCTTCGCCATTATCAGGTGCATTACCAACAGACGGAAAGGCGTAAAATTGTAAAGAAACAGTGTCAGATGTAGGATTATAAATTTCTAAGTATTTATTGTTACTGCTTCCTTCAGCATACTCTGAGAAAAATAAATTTACAAGCGGCTCTAATGGATAGACACAGCTGCCATCATCCGTCTGAGCTATGGGGTCATAATTAGTCGCCTCTTGGTCGGTACATCCTAAGAAAATACACGATCCGTCATCATCTGTTGCTAAAGGGTTGAAATTAGATGCTAGTGCGTCCGTACAACCTAAAATATTGTCGGGGCAAGGCGTTTCATGTTGGCCTAAGTTTGACCAATCTTCGTTGTCTAACACTAGCCATTCTGAATTCTCGATGGTAGTTCCTGCCGACACACTCCAGTCGTCATTTCCTTGTTCTACCCAACATTTTCTTACCAAAGTACGGTTAAAGGTAGCGCTACTTACGCCTGCAACTTCCCAACCAAATCCTGGGTCACCGTTCCAATCGCCAATTAAGTCTACAATGGTATAGCCCCCCGCTTCAGGACCAACAGGGGTGGCTGGCTCACTTCCGTATACCAAAGCGAAACCATCATCTCCATTACTTAACACAAAGTCTGGCCAACCAACAGTGGCATTTGCAAAAGGTAAAATTTCGACATCATTTGCTCCTGGGTCTGCAATTATATAAACCTCGCCTGGCGCCACAAATGATCCTTCTGGAAATTGTCGCCAAAATTCATAAACTCCAACCACAGTAGGGGCATTGCTGGTGCTTGCTAAAGCGTAAAACGATAAATCTACCGTATCTTCATCAGGGTTAAAAATTTCTAAATATTTATTGCTAGCTGTTCCTTCAGCATACTCTGAGAAAAACAAATTTGCAACCGTATTATAAAATAAATCTACTCCATAACCTTGTATAGCGTTTCCTGCTTGGTCTTCAGTTCCTGAAATGGTAACAGGATATGCTGACCCCAAAACCAATGGAGTTGATAAGGTTAGTGTAACGGTATCTCCTGAAATGGTTGACGAAGAAACGTCAATACCATCATACGTACCATCAACAAAAATAGCTTCGTCATAAACCACGACAACTGTTTGCTCGTCAAGAGGGTAAATAGAAATTACAACAGGTGGTAAAATGTCTCCTTCTGGACAAGGCGCAGCAGGATCAGCATAATACTGCGTGTAGCCGCTTAAGCCCATGGCGTCTAACACTGCTTCTGTCGGATCTACAGCATACTGAATTGCTGAAGATAACGACCAATTAAGAGGGTCATTCATGTCCGAAGATGGATCACATAAAACGATTGAATAACCGTTTGAAACTGCTATAGGCCAGTCCCCTGAGTCGTCAAAATCTAAATAAATTACCGTTTCTCCAACCGTATTTATACAACTCAATGTTCCTGCTCCTAAATATCCAGATTCTATTTCAAACTGTGGTGCAAATCCAAAATACGACTGAAAACCACAGCCGTAAGTAAGTGCCCCGCAAGCATCGTTTAAAAAATAAGCCGGTTGTGCAACAATGATGTATTCTCCCGCCTCTAAGCTATATTCGCTAAAACTGACATTTACACCCGTGTTAAATTGTAATCCGCCTAGAGGGTATGCTTCATCGCCATTATTGTATATTTCTATATAGTCTAAATTGTCGTAAGGGCCTGGGTCGTTGTAATTTATTTCCGTAATGACCAAGTTTCCAACATGGTCATTATGAACTAGATTTTCTAGTGTAAAGGAGTTAATGTTTCCGGCAATATCCGTCAATTCTTCAAAGGTTATGGTGAAATAGTCGCCATCAATTAAAGGGGAAGAAAGGTTGATAGTTAGCTGTGTCCCCTCACTATTTAAAATAGACGATTGTATATTGTATCCTTCTACAGATGCGGTAGCGGATTGCACCACCTCATCAAAGGTTAAAACAATTTGTTGGTCATTAATAATGGATGCGTCGATAACATTTGGCGCAATAAAATCGCCTTCACTGTCATAGTAAAGGAATATGTCATCTAAACCTGCCCAATCTGCACCACCATTTTGTTTGGCGCCAATTCTAAATCTTAAAAAGGAGACGGTATCTGGAATATCAATGGTGTGAAGCACCCACTGTTGATCTGTGTCTTTTGAAAGGTACTGAGAATATTCATAAGTTGTATCTACCGAACTGCTCCAATTGCTAAACCAAGTGTCGCTATTATCAAACTGAAGCTCGTAGGCCATGTAATCTGGCCCATCAAATTCTACAGAAATATACTTAAACGACAGCTTCAAATCTTCAGGCGAAGGCTGAGGAATCATCAGCGTAGAAAATGTAATATAATGGTAGTAATTTGATGTTTCTCCACTTACAACATTTGGGTTTTCTAAGTCATGAAAAGCTACAAAATGACTGCCAGACGATGGCGACATGCTTTGGTATTCTCCTTCAATAATGTCAAATACGTCGCCATTTTGAAAGTTATAAAATTCTGGAAAGGTGGTGTAAGACCAGCTATCTCCATTTTCAAATCCTTGAGTTGCAATGGGTATTTGAGCGTATGAATAATTTACCGATAATAACGAAATCAGCAATAGTAAAAGACGATTCATAAAAGTTTGTTTAGGTTAGATTTTCGCAAATAAATTTACTAATTTTTGTGATTCTACAATACGGAATGTAAGCTTTTGTAATTACTTTTTTTTAACTTTACAACTGAATTAACTTCTTATGAGTTTACTTCCTTTTCTACTTTATGATATTTAACTTAAATTAGCGGATGTAAGTTCATTTGAACTTTTTGATTTTAAACTTAACCTTAATATATTGATTCTGCTCAAGGAAATCTTATTTAAACTGTTCATAAGTTGTTTGTTATTGCTCGTCAATTTACAAACGGTTAATGCGCAATACTGCTCTTCAAATTCTACCTCAGCTTCATTTTGCTCTACTTCATTAGTCGCTATTGGTAGTTTGAACAACGCTTCTTCGGGCTGTGCGAACTATTCTGATTATACCAATATTTATACTTCGCTTCAACTGAATGCTTCCTACAACTTAACTATTGGCTTAGAAAATTGCTCTGGCTTTACTGCTCCAAAAATTTCAAATGTATATATCGACTGGAACGCTAATAAAACGTTTGAGCCTAGCGAAGAGGTGTATCATATTAATGCTACTTCAGCTTTGTTGGCTAACCAAACTCTATTTAACACAACTCTTAATGTGCCTGCCAATGCGGTAGAAGATACTATTCTTATGCGGGTAGTTACCCTTTGGTCTACTATGGATAATGCTAATGATTATTCGTGTGGCACGTACGGCTGGGGAGAAACAGAAGATTATTCCTTAATCATTTCAGGAATTATAAATGGCGTAAGCGCATCTGACAATCCTTGTTTTGGAGATTCTGCCGGAACCATCAACGTCTCAACGATTAACTCCCCTACTTCAAACTTTGCTTACTCTATTGATGGTGGGATTTCGTATTCGACTAATTCTGTATTTACAGATTTGCCTAATGGGACTTATGATATTTGTGTGGTTGACAGTACAAGCGGACAAGTACAGTGCTACAGCAATAACCCTGTGGTGATAAGTTCTCCAACTGCGCTTTATGCTACCACTAACGTTCTTGACATTAGATGCCACAACGCTAACGATGGCATTATAAATGCCACGGCCTACGGCGGACAACCCAATTACTCCTATCAATGGACTAATGGCTCTAATATTTTCATTGGAGATTCTATCTCGCTTTTGAGTTCTGGCTATTACGACTTATTGGTTTCTGATAATAATGGCTGCGAATTTAGCGTGGACAGTTTGTTTGTTAACAACCCTTCTAAGGTAGTTTTTGACAGCGTAATCGTCAGTTCAATCTCTACTTATAATTTAAGTTGCCACAATTCAACCGACGGTTTTGTTGAAGTATTTGCTAGCGGAGGAACAGGCGGTATTTTAGTAAACTGGAACGGTATAGTTAGCGCCCAAACGCTTTATGAAAATCTTCCTTCAGGTGTTCAAGAGATTATCGTTTTTGACGGCAATTTTTGCCAAGAAGATACTACGCTATTCCTTACTGCACCAGACCGAATCTCATCTTCAAATACAGTACTTCATGTTGGTTGTGAAAATGAAAATGACGGTTCTATTACAACCGCTATTAATGGTGGTGTATCGCCCTTTTCAATTGGCTTAACCGATGATGCTGGCACAAGCCTATTCAACGCTGTAAATAGCGGTGGTGTAGAGCTTATCAATAATTTGGTTGTTGGAGATTACTTTCTAAGTGTTAGCGACTCTAACAATTGTACATATTCTGAAAGCATTTCTATTGAAAACCCCATTTTTAGTTTAAGCACTAAAAATGTAGACTGTTTTGGTGGTAATACTGGACAGATCTCTTACGCTATTGATTTTTCAATTGATACTTTTAACCTCATCTCTCCAGCCTTTTTAAATAATCTTGAGGCAGGCGTTTACACTTTTGTAATTGAAAATAATCAAGGTTGTAAGTTTGACTCCATCCTTACCATTAAAGAACCAGAAGAGATGGGAATTGTTCAATCGGCAAAAATTATTTGTGAAGATTCTGAACTTTCAGACGTTTCAGTAGTAGGCTATGGTGGCATTGCGCCCTACAGTATTTATTGGACTACTGGCGATACTATTTTCAACCCAAGTTTTGGGGTTGGCAATTACTCTTATACTATGTCCGATGCTAACAATTGCTTGTATAATGGGCAAATTGAAGTAATTCCACCCAACATTCCTGAACTAAGTTATTCTCTTTTTGAGCCTTCTTGTTTTGAGAATTTTGATGGAAGTATTGAGCTATTTGTTGCCAATGGTTATCCTCCATTCGAGTACAATTGGCAAGACGGAAGAAGTGAAGCCTTAATTGATAGCCTACCTCCAAATACTTATAGAGTAACCGTTTCGGACAGTGCGGGCTGTAACTCTAGCCTTTTGGAATTGGTTGTTCCTTATGTTTACAATGATTGCTTTTTCTTTCCTGACGCATTTACACCTAATGACGACGGAATAAATGATGTCTACGAAATCTCTTCAACTTTTACTCGACAACCTTTAGAGCTGAGCATTTTTGATAAGTTTGGTAGTCTAATTTTCTTTTCTGATGAAGAACTAAAATGGGACGGTACATTTAAAGGCAATAAATGTCAGAGTGGTAAGTATTATTACGTTTTAAAGTTTGCCAACCAATACACCACTGGCGATTTACTTCTTTTAGAATAGTAAATTAAATCTCTTAATTTATAAGTATTGTCTCTCTGGTAATTATTGAATTCCCCTTCAGTTCTATGTAGTAAAGCCCATTGGATAGGTTTCCTTTTTTAATGATGAGGTTATCCGTTTTTATCTTGTCATAGGTTCTGACTACCCTTCCTCTTGAATCTAAAATACTAATGTAAATATCTTCATTGTTTGGATTCGAAAACTCAACTTTGGATTCGTTTGTAAGTGGGTTTGGATATATACTTATATTGTCAAAGCTGAATTCATTAACTCCAACAGCTTTTGCAACTTCAATATCTATGCAAATAGTATCGCCAAGGCAAGTAATCTCAGGACATAAGTTGGTCTCGCTAACGCATATGGTTGATAATCCTTCAATAGTTGACCATTCAACACTAATGGTATTAGTCCCCTGACCTGAAACTATCGTTCCAAGGTTCGAAACAGACCACTGATAAGTTGAGGTTGGATTAAATTGTACTGAATAACTTTCAATAGTTTCAGTTTGCGCCTCATCTGAACCTGTAATGGATAAATCATCAAGGTCACATATATCAAGGTTCAGTACTGCTAATGAATCACAGCCATATTGGTCAACCGTATCAAACTCATATACTCCGCTTTGCGTGTATATTTGGCCGTTCCACTCATATTCATCACACGCAATTACATTTTCTTCAGAAGATGTTGGCGTGTTTATCGTTAATAAAAGCGAGGAAATACTATCACATCCGGTTAGACCTGGTACTACGAGCATGTATAACCCGCTTTCAAAATAGGTTGTTCCATTCCAAGTGTAATTATTACAAGCCGAAACAGTCGTTACTGATGATGATAGCGCTTCTATAATTTCAAGATTAAGTATTGCTGTTGAATCGCAGCCATGAACATTTGTGGTGTTTAAGGTATATGTTCCGCTTTCTGTGTAGGTAATCCCATTCCAAAAATAACTGTTACAGCTTACTACGTCATCAACTGAAATAGAGCTTTGATGAATGGTTAAATCTAACGCTATAGTAGAATCGCAACCAAATACATTGGTATAAGTGTACGTTGCACTAGTGTTACTTTCTGTGTAAGTAATGCCATCAATCCAAGTATACTCATAACAATGCTCTTGAACATCAACAATTAGATTACTCTGATATATGGTTAAACTTAAATTAGCAATACTATCGCAACCATTAGAGCCTGTTGTTATGAAAGAGTAATCTCCACTCTGAGTTAATTCAGTTTGATTCCAGACATAACTGTCGCAAGATGTGATAATAGTATCAGAAGAAGTACTTGGTACGATTGTTAAATCAAGCGTTATTATGGAGTCACAACCGTTTACGTTAACTAATGTAAATACAGCTGAATCATTACTTTCTGTATAGGTAATTCCATCTATCCAAGTGTACTCTTCACAATGTTCTTGAATATCTGTTGCGGATACGCTTTGGCTAATCGTTAGATATAATGTTGCGGTACTGTCACAACCATTGGCATTTTGTGTAAGGAAAACGTATGTTCCACTAGAAGTGTAGTCAACACCGTTCCAAATGTAAGAAATACAACTCTCAACCGTTGTTTCTGAAGTGAGTACTTCAGTAATTTCTATTTCTACTTCCAATGATGCTATACAGTCGTTTGCATCTCTAACCTCAAGAGTGTAATTGCCCGCCGATAAAGACGAAAAAGCACCTGACGACTGCCAAGCTCCGCCGTCTATTCTATATTCATAAGGCGCTTGTCCTCCAGCTGCTCCTACTTCCAAACTGCCATCTGAATCGCCATTACAAGTAGGTCCAATAGCATTTATACTAATCAATTCTAAGCCCTGAACAGTATCGACAACAATAAAATCATCTGTGTAAGTACAACCGTTATTGTCTTCTACCGTTAGGGTATAATTGCCCGGCTCTAATGAATTAATATCTTCTTGTGAAGAGGTATAGCCATCAGGACCTACCCAACTGAAAGTGTAGTCCACAAAAGAAATAACTGCTCCAGTAGAGTTGTTTATAACATTACCAACGCCCCCAAAGACATCAACCTCTATAAATCCATTAGGATCCAGGTCGCAAAGCGTTTCGCCTGTAGTGCCAACAAAATATAAACTATCGGGCTCACGAATAGTGAACATTCTTACTGATTCGCATCCTGTAGATGAAGTAAACAATATAGCATATTCGCCAGCGCAAAGGTTGTTCTGGCTTGAACTCACATCTGTACTGGTGAAAAAAGGAGTACCACTTACACTATCGTTATACCATTCAAGGGTATAAGTATCAGCAGGATTAATTAAGTTGATGAATAGCTCAGCATCACAAGCGCCGTAACAACTAACATTATAGCCCCCATAAATAGGGCTGAAAAAATTAGTAGTTAATTCAACTTCTGGTAAATTAATGTTGGCGATGGCAGTATCATTTCCTGAATAGACCATAAATTCATAAAGACCGCCACTTAAGCCTGAAAGGGCATAAACTTCTGTTGTGAATATATCTGTTAAAACCGATCCGTTAGGATAGGTAACATCTATGGAATACGGAGATGATAGAGTGAATGGTGGAATTACTTCAATAATACCATTACTGTTGCATAAATCATTTTGTATAATGTTTACTACTAAAGAATCGCAATAGTTAAGCGTTACGGAAATAGTGTC
>CBFIDK010000025.1:0-10437 GCA_965661345.1 Flavobacteriales bacterium
AGCGTGAACAAAAAGATAGTGCTTCAGTAAAATTTAGATTTGACTATTTAAAAGCCCAAGCAGACGCTTGGGCTTTTATTTATAATGATATTTGGTTATCTTTGTGTAAACTTTACAATAAGTTCATTTCAAGTGCTAAAAAAAACAGCGTTACTATTTAGTATTCTTATATTTTCCTCAACAGTTTATTCCCAAGCTTTTGTAGAAAGCAAGCCTGACGTATTAAAAAAATTAAATATTTCTGGATCATACAGGTTTTTCCTTCAGCATAGACAATTTGTTGACCCATACATCACTGGGGTAAATGGACTAGATACTAACCGACTAGTCGATAGAACAATTTTGGTTGGCGACGCTACTCAGTTGCCTGAACTGACCTTATACATTGGCGCAAACCCTAGTGAAAATGTTTCTTTTGGTACTGACTTAACTATTTGGAATCAGCAAACGGGACAATTTGACTATTTCAGAGGGATGAACTTAGGAGTTAATTTATACGGCTCTTTCAAAACGCCAATTGGAAATTATAACATTAGGACAGGCGGAATTCATTGGTTAAAACTTAGTCGATTTACCATGAAAGCAGCTGAAGGGTTTAACCGATATACACTTTTTGACAGAAATCCTTGGGACCCTCAATACAATAAATTTAGCCAAAGGTATTCTGATTATTACGATAGAGGAAGCGTTCAGCAAGACGTTAGGTGGGGAAACAGAGCCTTTCAGGGGTTTGCATTAGATGGAGGTGAGCTACCCATGGGTTTAAACTTTACCTTTCTTTATGGAAAGGCAGAATCTAGTGGGGGAAATTTTAACATTATTGACAACACGAGCTATCAACAATCGCCCCAATTTTTAAACACTCAATTTTACACATCGCTTTTACCGTCGTATATATTGGGAGGTCGTTTAACAAAAACAATTGACAAAGGCGATATAAGCTTTAATACTGTAAGCGGTTATGCCTATTTAGACTCAACAGGAATTGATATGAATACTTACGAGATTCATTCATTTGATTACTTGTATAAATCCAAAAATCTTGTCTTTGTCGGTGAATTGGGCTTGTCAAAATTCAATAATTTTGATTATGATGTTGCTTTAGTAGCCAAATTCAAAACTAGCCAGGAGTTAACATTAGTGCCATTTGACATAGAATATTTCTATATAGGAAAGAATGTTTACAACAATAGTTCTGAAATTCTAAACACTTCTATTGAAGATTCACAACCCACTGACCCTTCGCAAGGTGGCGTATTGTCACAAAACGGAAGCGCAATGTTGGGGGTAGGAAGCTTGGCAAACAATAGAACTGGGCTTTCAATAAACACTGAATTTAGCATCAAAAAACTAAAAGTCAACCTTGGTCAAACGGTTTCTAAAGAGTTAGAACGTATTACCTCAAAACTGACTTTTGGTCGAAAAGTTAACTCATTAACCTTATCAGAGTTTTACAGATGGGAATATCCCTCATCAGTTGGTCCATACAGCCGTTTAAGTAAAGTGTTTAGAGGCGTATATGAAACGGTCGAATTGGATAATGTTCGCCAAGGACAAATAAGTGAAGACAAGTTTTTTAACAGTGTAGAACTTCAAGCAAAGTACGAGTATCGATTTAAAAAGTTTAATTCCTACTGTTTTTACTTAGGGTCATTTAATTCAGCGCAGCCTAAGTTTTCACCCTTTGTAGTATTAAATGAAGACGCTTACATACGTCATTATGTTCATGAGTTTGAAAATTATTTATCAATGAATGCAAGAACTATACTTACGACCTATGTGGGTGTAGAACGAATAATTGGTAATTATCAAACTGATTTGAATGATGAAACCTTTATGCCGAGATTTCAAACGGGAATCGGAATCGGCATGGGATTAGATTATAGTTTATCAAAAACAACGGCATTGTATTTACGTCACCGTTATTTTTCATTTGAGGATAGAAATTTTGTCCTTGATAATAACAATGGGCATGAAACAACGCTTGAAATAAAAGTTACTTTTTAAAACATAGAATATGAGAATAATCGCAATATGTTTTTTTATACTCGCTTCCATTAATGTAATGGCTCAAGAGAGATTAAAAAAGGTTGAATTTTATGGCGCAGCCAAAACTAATATTTTACATCAATCTTATGATGTTGAAGGAGACACCTCAAACGTTACTAAAGCAAATTATGGGCATTCACTTATTGACTTGGGCATACTGTTAAGACCAAGCGCAAATACAGAAGTTGCTACAGAGCTTAGAATAAGAAATGAGCTAGGTGGTTTTTGGGGAGGAGCAGTTAGTTATGGCATAAGACGACTAACACTAAAAGGAGTAGTCAATGATGCGATTCGCTATAAAATAGGAGATATTGATTTAGAAATGACGCCTTACACACTTTTTAACAATGGCTATCAGGATGTAGTGAATGAGGCTACTGTTTTTCAAATGGCGCGTGAGGTTATTGACTACGAATATTATTTTACAGATAACGCTTGGAGACAACAAGGTATTCAGTCAGATTTTGGTTTCAACCTAAATAATGAAACATTTAACTCCATAGACGTCAATATTTTTACGGTTAGGAATAGAGTTCCAGATTTAAACGCAGCATTACCAGAGCGTTTATTTACGGGTGGACAAGTTGCGCTTAATACTGCTTACGGCCCTTTAACGTACCACTCTGCTAACTTACACGACCTAAAAAATACTGTTAATGATATCAACTTGTATTACAATTCGGTAAACTCACTTTCGGCAAGTGTTCAATTACCAGAGGTGCCCGATTTTACCCTAGATTATGAAGGGGGAATTTCAAAAGCAAATTATGAGGATTTGCTTACAGAAGAACAAACAACCATTAAGGATTATTATTGGAATTTAGGATTGACTTATGAGCCAAGCGATAAGTTAAAACTTAGAGTTAATGCCATAAATACAGGGCCACAATTTCGTTCGCCAGCAGCTCAAACCATTCGTTTAGGATATTCTTCTAGTAGTAATATTTTCCCAACGATTGGCAATGATTTATCGATTAGAAAAATGGGCTTATTGGACTATTTGTACAACGACGTAATGTATAACCGAACATTTGACGACAATTTAGACCTTTACAACCCGGCCTTTAGCAATGCAATGCCTTACGGTTTAGCGACTCCAAATAGAAAAGGAATTAGCCTAAGTCTTAACGACTTTACTATTGAAAACAAGTTTAAAATATCATCTGACATACACTTTATTTCAGAAATTATTGGCTCAGGAACATCCAATTTAAAATCCTTTTTCAAGGCGGTTGTAAAAGCAAACTATCAACACAAAAAATGGTCAGTTAATGCGGGACTAACTCATGAAAATACCTCTAGAGAGGGTCAATCAATTGAGGCAATTGATTTGAGCACAATGCTAATTGACTTTGGACTAGATTATAATGTTACAGATAAAATAGCATTGCTGCTAGGCTCAAAATACCATACTGCAAATGGTAACGAATTGGTCCCTGTTTATGACAATTATAACAATCCTTTAGTATTTGAGCCAGTAAGTTTCAACGACAATAGACAATCGTTACATTCACTCGGATTGATGGTGCAATTTAGCGAACGTTCTACCCTAATCGCATCGGCAAGTACGTTTTCTCAAGTCGATGTACGCGACTACTCGCTTAATCAATTTCAAATATTGTACAGATTAAATTTTTAAGATATGAGAAACATAATTTACATATTAATTGCAGTCGTATTTCTTTCGTGTGAAAGAAGTAACCCTGACTTTTTAGGCGGTAGCTTAAACGATCAATTTGGAGAGCTTTTAGTTTTAGATTCTTTAAAATCTAGCGCATCTGACTTTAATTTTTTGAGCAGTTCCCCACGCTTTTTTGAAGCCCAATGGTCTAAAAATTTAAACTGGCAACTAGATGTAGTTGGCACACAAAGTGGTGCTACAAAAACATTTACTGGCTTTTCTAGTCAAATAGATTTTGACAACACTTCGTGGAACGGTAGCGCCAACGATTTCCCTTCGTTTTTAACAGAAAATTGTGTGGCAACCTTATTCCTTGCCGACAATGTTGACACCATCACAATGTCTACTACCATTACAATTACGGATTTGAAACCCCTACAAGAGAACTTAATATTGGTTGCAGATTTTGAGCAAGGTATGCCCGTAAACACAATAGAATTTGTTCAGCAAGGTGAGTCAATGACTTTTGACATAGCATCTGGACAAGCGGCAAGCGGATTAAGCTATTATGCCATGGGAGGGATTGTCAATTGGGATTATTATTTAGGAAGTATTAAAGTGCCTGTCGAAACCGAAGAATTTTCAAATGTATCACCACTTTTATTATATTTTAATATGGCTGTAATTGGAGGTGTTGCTGGAGAAGTGCCTGGAAATCAGTTTATAAAAATATACATGAGAGAGGATGACGGTGAAAGGTACTCTTATGAACTAAATCCAGTAGATTGGGACTCATGGCGTTTAATTTCTGTTCCATATTCAGATTTTGTGTTAGAGTCTGATGCCGCCAATAACACAAAAGATCCAGGGACAATTAATCAAATTGAAATTATGAGTTTATCATGCCCTTCAGGTCCAGGAACGATTGTTGGAGGAGGGTCGGCATGTCCAGAAAATATGGGACTAGAGGTTAAAACAAATATTGATTTTATAGCATTTTCAACGAATGAAAGTTATCAGCCTTAATTGTTTATTTGCACTATTATTACTGACGGCATGCGTAGAGTTTAAGCCTATTGCTGTCTATGATATAGAGCCACAACAAGACAATTCTCAATTGGAAAAAGTATTTTTTGATGAGTCTATGGGTTTGATGTGGTTAAATTTAAACGGTTGTGGTCAATTCAAAATTGTAGAAGAAGACAACAGTAACGCCATACTTTTGGAGTGGAATAAATTGGGCTGTGATTGGGTTGGTTTTGGAAACAGCTGGTCAAGCTTTATTGCAGACGATATCAGCGAAAACCTTAACGGCACAGCGATTTCGTTTAGAGTAAAGGCAGTAGAAACGGAGCAAAAATCTATTCCGTTTGTAATTGGACTAGAAGATTATAGCGGTGGAAACAGCTATGTCTTTTCAGATTTTAGTTCATTTGCCGATAGGTTAAGTATTACCAAAGACGAATGGACAACCATAAACATTCCGCTTTCCAATTATGACTTTAGCTACGATGGCGTAGACCCTACCAACATCAAGCAAATGATTATACAGATGGAAGGTGCTGGAAAAGTATTTTTAGACGATATTAAACTCGTTCCGTTTACAGCAGAACAATACACACAGATGTTAGCGAATGTTGAGTCAATGAAGCCAAAAGGCAACCCTAACCAAAACATTTACCCTTCTAATTTTCAAGAATCTGTATGGAATATTGGCGTTAACGAATGCCATGAACTTATGGAGGTGAACAATCAAATTCATTGGAAATGGAACAGCTGTAAGTATTTTAACCGTTGGGGAATAAATTGGAACAATTGGTATGCCTTCAACTTAAGAGGTATTGAAGACAAAACGGCTTTACAGATTAAACTATCTTCTGATTATTCGCCATTTTCTGTTTTGATAGAAGATTATACTGGTAAGTCTTCAGAGTTAGATGCGGCAAAATATACAGCACAAGCAGTTAGCGATTCCGTTTCGGTATTGAATATTCCGCTTTCAGATTTCGATTTATCCAAAAAAGAATTTGCATTGGACAGAATGAAGCAATTCCAATTTTTAGGCAATGCTGATGGGGGCGAAATGGTAATTTATGAAATGAAGCTAGTACAACGATGAGATACTTAATATACATACTTGGTCCTTTGTTTTTTTGGTCCTGTGAACAAACCGTTTACCCAAACCCTGACTATCGCTTAGTGTTTGTAGATGAATTTCAATCTGAAAACATTGATGAAACGGTATGGAACTTTGAAACAGGTACTGGTTGCCAATACGGAGTTAACCTAGATGGATGGGGAAATTTTGAAGAGCAATATTATAAATCCGAGAATGCTTCTATTGTAGACAACGACTATTTACAAATAGAGGCCAAAGAAGAACTAGTAACCTTCACCCATTGCGACGGGAATGTGCAAACAAGAGCGTATTCTTCAGCAAGAATAAACACCAAAACAAAGTACGATTTCACCTATGGGAAAGTAGAAGCTTCAATAAAGATGGATGTAAAAAATGGGCTTTGGCATGCCTTCTGGATGCTTCCTTCTTATCCACAGTCGACTTGGCCAGACTCTGGTGAATTGGATATTGTCGAACTTGCTTCAAATCAGAATTCAATTTTGTTTGCCGGAACGATGCACCATTCAGGACCACAGCTTGGCAATACCATTTCTTATGGAAATGACCTTAGTTTTTTCGATGACTTTCACCTTTACACTTTGGAGTGGGATTTGTCATCCGTAAAATGGTATATTGATAATGAACTTTTTTATAGCGTTAATCGATCAGCTAATTCTACCCTCGATGCTAATTGGCCTTTTGACACAGAGTTTCATTTGATTTTAAATACTGCTATTGGCGGAACGTTAGGAGGTCAGCCAGAATTTAACGGGCAGTCGCAGTATATGCTAGTTGACTATATAAAAGTGTATCAAAAATTAAGCGAATGATGAGGTATATATACATATTACTATTATTACATACTGTAGCTTTTGCTCAAGTTGTACCTGTAGAAATTGTAAAAAAAGACAATGGCTTTCAATTACTAAGAGGGGGAGAACCGTACTATATTAAAGGCGTTGGAGGTATCGATTATTTAGAACAAGCCAAAGAGTATGGCGCGAATTCATTTAGGACATGGTCAACCGAAAACGCTAAAGAACAACTAGACAAAGCCCATGAACTGGGGATGACTGTATGTTTAGGTTTTTGGGCGCAGCACGAAAGACACGGCTTTGATTGGAGTAATGAAATAGGTGTAAAGCTACAACTTGAAGCCTTCTCAAAAGTGGTTGACGAAGTCAAAGACCACCCTGCATTATTGATGTGGGCCGTTGGCAATGAGGTCGACCTATTTTATACCAATTTTGATGTTTGGAAACACATCAATGACATTGCTTTAATGATAAAAGAAAAAGACCCTTACCATCCCGTTACGACCGTTACTGCAGGACTGGATGTTGCCGAAGTTAAGCTCATACAAAAGTACGCTCCTAGTTTAGACCTATTGGGGGTGAATACGTATGGAGGTCTAGATTTTGCCATAGAGTCTTTGCCTTACTACGGATGGGATAAGCCTTATATGATTACGGAATGGGGGCCAAATGGCCACTGGGAATCTCCTACCACAGACTGGGGAATACCTATTGAGCAAACTAGTACTGAAAAAGCCAAATCTTACAAAGAGCGTTACGAAATGATTTTTGAAGATTCGGAAGATTGTCTTGGTTCATACGTTTTTTTATGGGGCTTTAAGCAAGAGACAACGTCTTCATGGTATGGATTATTCCTCAAAGATGGTACGCAAACGAGTGTTATGGATATCTTGATAGAAAAATGGAGTGGAAAAAAGCCAGATAATTTAGCTCCAGATTTGAATTCTTTCACTATTAATTCTAAAAATGCTTACCAGAGCGTGAAGGTCGATAAAAGAACTCAAATGGAAGTAGAAATAGATGCCTTCGACCCGAATAACGATAAGCTGAGTTATCATATTGAAATAGTTCCTGAAAGTACAGACACCAAAGCTGGCGGGGATTATGAAGAGGCGCCAACTGCAGTCTTCCAAAAAATCTATTCCACAAATAAATTCAATATTAAAGCACCTTCAAAAAGTGGTAGCTACCGCTTATTTGTTGTTATTAAAGATGGAGAAAAAGGCGCAACTGCCAATATTCCTTTTTTAGTGAATTAGTTTTTAAGTCTTTTATTCTTCAATATCAAGCTTGCTAATTAGTTATAAGCTCAATAAAGGCTTCATTAAACACTTCCACTCCAGATTGATTTAGGTGATGAGAGTCGTAGAAATGTACACTATCGGTAAGTGAAATCAGTTCATTAAAGTTGTAGTAGTCGGAATAAGTCGACATCAAGGCATCAAATTTTTCGTTGCTTTTATACAAGGCGTATTCCGCTAAGGTAACCGGTGCTTGAACCAAAACTAATTCTATCCCAACTCCTTTGATTATATCGACAACCTTTTCAAAAGCGGCCAATTGGGTTTGTTTAATTTCATAAGAAATGCTTGCCGAGGGCTTAAAACTTTGCTTTTGTCGTTCCACGAAACCACCAGAAATATAGGTGTCTTTTCCAATTGTTTTTTCTTCCGAAAAGTTTGTGTCTAGTTTTAAAAAGCGTCTCAAATTCGAGTAAATAAGCGTATTAAAAACCTTCAAGTTTTCTGAATCTATTCCCATTTTTACCAGTTTCCAGTCAGTCTTTTCGTTTGAAATAATATCCGAAATCGATTCAATACCGTCAGAGCTAAAGGTTTGTGGGCTAACTTCAAAAACAATTTTTTCACATTCAATATCATCTAAATATTTTTCTAGTAAATATAAACTTTGAATGGGGGTTTGTCCGCTCGACCCTAGGTTAAAACAACTAATATTATTTCGATTAAAAATTCGAACATCAAATCCTCTATACGCATGTGATGACCCTATAAACAAGATGTCTATTTTTGGATATTTAGGAATTTCACTTAATCGTGTATGCATATGTCCAGCTTGTTTTTTATACATATTGTTCGGATTATGCTTTTCTGTTATGCTAATAAAAAGAACATAGAATAGGCTAGCAAAAACTCCAAAAAGAACGATATTTTTAATAAACTGTTTCATTTAGAATTGAAAATAGATAAAGGGGTTCTGACTAGTAGGCATACAACTTCCAATAAGCGCTAAAAGGAAGGCATAAAAACTCCAACGTTGAATTTTATTTAATCGGTCGATTCTTTCAATAGCATATTCATTTTCTCTACCTAGCCATTCAATTAATAAAAAGAACATAAGTAAAAGAGCAGTTATTTTTAGTTGTGATTTACTTAGGGTGTTTTGTGCTGAAAAGAGACTCCAATCAAACATGTATTGAAAATATTCCTTGGCATGATAGATGCTTTCTGCTCTAAAAAAAATCCATGTCATAGTACTTAATAAAAAGGTAGATACCATTGCAATTAACTCTCTGAAAGTAGGAAAGAATTTACCTTGAGCTACTGTGTCTAAATGAGTCCGATTTTTTTTGAAAAGAAGCAATGGCAAAAAGAACAAAGCATTTAAAGCTCCCCAAATTATAAATGTCCAGTTTGCACCATGCCAAAATCCACTGACTATAAATACGATGAAAACGTTCCTTATTTGTTTAGTTTTCGAAGCTTTACTTCCACCCAAAGGGATATACACATAGTCTCTAAACCAACTGCTGAGGGAAATATGCCATCGCCTCCAGAACTCGGCGATATCTCTTGAAAAATACGGGAAGCTGAAATTTTTCATCAGATTGAAGCCAAATAATCTGGCTGTACCAATAGCAATATCAGAGTAGCCTGAAAAATCACCATAAATCTGAAAGGCAAAAAACACAGCCCCTAAAACTAATGTGCTGGCTGAATGGTCAGCAGGGGAATTAAATATGGTGTTAGCGATTTCAGCGCAATTATCTGCAATTATCATTTTCTTAAATAAGCCCCAAAGAATCTGACGCATGCCGTCTACTGCTGTAGTATAGTCAAATTGTTTTTTCTTTATGAACTGAGGGAGAAAGCTAGAGGCGCGCTCAATAGGCCCAGCCACTAGCTGAGGAAAGAAAGAAACGAAAGCCGAAAAGGCTAATAAATTTGTTGTTGGCTCTATTTTTTTACGGTATGCATCTATAGTATAACTCATGGTTTGAAAGGTATAAAAGCTAATACCGACAGGTAGAATGATATTAATACTGCTTCCCTCAAAAGATGTTCCAAATAGAGTAAAAGCAGTAGTAAATTGATCTATGAAAAAGTTGTAATACTTAAAGAATCCGAGGAGTCCAATATTAACACTAATGCTAATCCATAAGAGTAACTTTCTTTTAGAAACAGAGTGGGATTCATTTTTCAAGCCAAGCCCAACACAATAGTCTACAATTGTGCTAAACAAAATTAAACTCAAAAACCGCCAATCCCAACAGCTGTAGAAATAGTAGCTTGAGAGTAGTAATATTCCATTTTGAAGGTTTAAATTCTTGTTGAATAGCCAGAATAAACAAAAGACTATGGGTAAGAAAAAAGCGAATTCTATGGAGTTAAATAACATGGTTCTTTAGCAATGGTCACAAACATATAGAAACGAAAACTAATTTCCGATTATTGGAATAATATTTTGTGATAAATGCTCCCAGAAGTAGTGGATATTTCTAAGAAGTACACGCCTTTCGGTGTAGCGTTCATGTCTATTACCGTCTGGTGCTGACCTGCAAAGTTCACTAGCTCTTCGCTGTAAAGCTCCTCGCC
>CBFIDK010000026.1:0-9933 GCA_965661345.1 Flavobacteriales bacterium
GCTTGGTCAGAAGATTTAACTGGACTGAATACCCTATCAGACGCTCCTCAAGCTCTACATGATTATATTGATTTTCTAGAAAAAGAATTAGAAACACCGATAGTTATTGTATCTGTTGGACCAGATAGAACACAAACTTTAAATAGATAATACCATTGACCTTAATAAGAAATATAACATTTCTAATGATTCTAGTAAATGTTGTATTTGCTCAAGAAAGGACTCGGCTTGAAATAATTAATGCTGACTACACCTACTTTGACCAACAAAGCTACCCTGATATAAGACGATTAGTCGGAAATGTAATCTTTAACCACAATGGCGCTATTATGAACTGCGATAGTGCATGGTATTATTTTAAAGAAAATCGATTTGAGGCCTTTGGGAATATCCACATTAATCAAGGGGATACACTTCACCTTTACGGTAAAAAGCTAAATTATGACGGTGCTAAGCAAAAAGCTATTGTAAAAGACGATATTGTTTTAAAAGACAAAACAATGAAACTCCTTACCGATGAAATTCATTATTACTTAGAAACCAATATAGCCTCCTATTACTCCAGGGCAAAAATCACTAATCGCGATAATATTTTAATGAGTGATAAAGGCGATTATATATCGGAAAGCAATTTTTTAATCTTTAAAGATAATGTTACCCTTACTAATCCTAGCTATCTCATTACTTGTGATACACTTCATTTTAATACCGAAAGTGAAATAGCCTATTTCTTTGGGCCTACAAGAATTACATCTGATAACAACCTAATATATTGTGAAAACGGTTGGTATAATACCCTAACCGATCGCTCACAATTTAGTAATAATGCCTATCTGTGGAGCGATAATCAAAAACTATCTGGAGACAGTCTCTATTACGACAGAAATAAAGGCTATGGACTTGCCATTAATAATATCCAAATTCAAGATACTTTGAACGATTATTCCATTTATGGAAACAAAGCAGAATATTTTGAAAATCTTGATAGTTCAATTATAACCGAAACACCACTGCTCGTTGCTGACTTTGAAGAAGACACCCTATTTCTTCACTCTGATACTATTGTGGCAAACCTTGATAGCTTGAACTATCAACAAATAAAAGCCTTTACAATGGCTAATTTTTACAGTGAAAATTTGCAAGGAAAAGCCGAAGAACTTATTTATTTCATGAGAGATTCTACTATACAACTCTTCAGAAATCCTATTTTATGGTCAGACGATTATCAGCTTAGTAGTGAGCATATTATTTTATACCTAAAAGAGAATGCTATTGAACAGTTAGAAATGCTAAAAAATGCCTTCATCATCTCTAAAGATAGTCTTGAGATATACAATCAGATTAAAGGAAAAAATATGACGGGTTTCTTTAAACGAAATGAACTTTATAAAATAAACGTCAAAGGCAATGGACAGACCGTTTATGTTATTAAAGATGAAGAAGATAAAATAACGGGGATTAATACCATTAGTTGTAGCCAAATGAACATAGGAATTAGTGAAAAAACCATCAATAGAATTTCCTTTCAAACATTACCTAATTCTATAATTTACCCTATTGAAGAACTTCCAAACGAATGGAAGAGGCTTGACGGCTTTGAAGACCGCTTTAATGAACGTGTTTCTACTAAAGAGGATATTTGGGAATAATTAACTTTTCAAAAATTTTGCTAACCACGAATCTTTTATGGGATGTATCCAATTACTCTCGTATTCGGCTTTTGTATTTACTAAGTTATTATAAACTAACATATCTGAGCTTATTCGTGATTTAAATTCATTTAATGGTAATACTTTCGTTTTATCACCTTCTAAATAAGCAATATTTAGTCTATTAAAAAAATCTAAGTTGTATTGACTAGCAATTGACTTGATGACGGCTACTGAACTGTCAATGGAACAGCCACTGGCATTTGATTTGCTTTCGTTAACAAATAAACAGATAAACCAATCGTGAAGCTGAAACGAACAGGCTAAAGGATCTCCATGTGCATTCCAACTATTGCATAAATCAGTAAGTTGAGAAGTAATATCTTCTTTTTCTTCGGCATTCAGTTTCCTATCGGATTGATATATCCAAATTCGTGCATTTTTATCGACTTCTGAATAAGCTATGTACATTCTATAAATCTTGAGCTTGAGCAATCATTTCAGCAATATCTAAGACTTGAATATCGCCCTCTTTCTCTTTGTTTTTTACACCGTCTGTCATCATGGTATTACAGAACGGACAGCCAGTAGCGATATAGTTTGGTTTTACTTCTAATGCATCTTCAGTTCGCTCAATATTTATGTCTTTATTGCCCTTTTCAGGTTCTTTAAACATCTGAGCACCACCAGCGCCACAACATAAGCCTTTTGCCTTACATCGCTTCATTTCTACTAATTCAGCATCAAGTTTTTGTATTAATTCTCTTGGTGCCTCATACACATCATTGGCTCTTCCTAAATAGCAAGGGTCATGAAATGTAATTTTTTTACCACTAAATGAACCACCTTCAATGGTCAGCTTCCCTTGATCTAATAACTCTTTGAGTAATTGAGTATGATGTACAACATCGTATTTACCACCAAGTTCTGGGTATTCATTTTTAAGGGTGTTAAAACAATGTGGGCAAGCAGTAACGACTTTTTGCACCTCATAAGCATTCATGACTTCAATATTACTCAAGGCTTGCATTTGAAACAGAAACTCGTTTCCAGAACGTCTTGCTGGGTCACCGCTGCAACTTTCTTCAGTACCCAATACTGCAAATTTCACGTTTGCTTTATTTAATAATTTTACAAAAGCTTTGGTTATTTTTTTTGCTCTGTCATCAAAACTTCCAGCACAACCTACCCAAAAAAGAACATCTGCTTTTTCTCCTTTGGCCATAAGTTCAGCCATTGTTGGTACTGTTAATTGACTCATATCTTATTTTTCAAATACTTGAATAGTTACTTTTTTCTCGATTAAATCTGTAAACTTTCCGTCAAACCTTGTGGCACGGACCAAATGATTGTCTATCCAATGATAATTTCCTCCTCTTGGTTTACCCATAAGTAAGCCGTGGTATTTAAAGCCATTTTCATTTAACCACTTTTCTGTCACTTCTCTGTGTTCTTCAACTCTTGAAGTAAAGAAAGTAATAATATGTCCTTCGCTATACCATTTATTCAATGTTTTCAATGCGTCTGGATATAATCCAGCCGTAGCCATACGTTCAGGTTCTTCATTTGGAATATCATCACAAATTGTACCGTCTATATCAATCAAATAATTTTTAATGCTATCTGGCAATACAGGGCTTATGTATTGCCCATCAACAATCTTTTCTTCTAAATCAACTTTATTATTCATCCTTCCAATTTAATCTGTCCGACATAGAGAATTGCCATGGTGCGCCATTATTCTCTATGTTGGCAAAAATATTATTAAGTTCCATTGGCGCTGCAGATTCTTCCATCACTAAATACCTTCTTAAATCCACAATTATCGATAACGGATCAATATTTATTGGACAAGCTTCAGTACATGCGTTACATGATGTACAAGCCCATAATTCTTCTTTAGAAATAGAATCTAGTAACGATTTACCATCATTAAATGATTCTCCTTCTTTTTTAATGCCTTTTCCTACAAGTTCTACCCTGTCTCTAACATCCATCATAATTTTTCTTGGAGAGAGTAGTTTTCCTGTTTGATTTGCTGGACATTCCGAGGTGCATCTTCCACATTCAGTACAGCTATATGCGTTCAATAATTGTATCCAGCTTAAGTCTTTTACATCCTTTGCCCCAAAACGTTCTGGCGCAACTTCTTCGGTAACTGCAAATGGGTCAATATTAGGGTCTAGCATCTTTTTTACCTCGTTGGTAACCGCATCCATATTTTCAAACTTTCCTTTTGGTTCCAAATTTGAATAATAGGTATTTGGAAATGCTAAAATGATATGTAAATGTTTTGATACAACTAGATAATTCAGAAATGCTAATATACCCACGATATGAAACCACCAGCTAGCTCGCTCAATGAAAATTAAATTTGATTCTGATAAATGACTGATGAAAGGAACGAGAAATTGACTTATCGGATTTGAAAATTCAACTGTATAGTGAGCAGAATTCATAGCCACTAAGAGAGCATCACTGGCATTCATGAGTAAAAAGGCAAACATTAATACTACCTCAAATATTAAAATAAGGTTTGCATCTGTTTTAGGCCATCCTTTCATTTCTTTACTCAAGAATCTAGGAATGCGCATGATATTTCTTCTGGTAAGGAAGAAAACACAAGCTATCAAAACTAAAGCTGCTAAGACTTCAAATGAGCCAATCAAGAAACCATAAACTGGACCTAAAAATGATAATACCCTATGTGTTCCAAAAATACCATCGATAATTATCTCAATAACTTCAATGTTTATGATAACAAATCCTACATAAATCAAAATATGTAAAAATCCGGCTATTGGTCTACTGACCATTTTGGATTGCCCAAGGGCAACTCTAATCATTTCTTTCCAACGTGCTCTTGAATTTGACGATCTATCGACCTCTCTCCCAAGGTTAATATTCCTTTTAATCTGTCTAATATTTACGGTAAATAAGGCCGTAAAACCAATAAATAAAAGTAGAAATATGATTTGCTGTATCATTTCAGTTAGTTTACAGAGTCTTTAGAAACATCAAATGAAGTTCTTCTACCGCCCAACAAA
This sequence comes from Flavobacteriales bacterium, assembly GCA_965661345.1. Taxonomy (GTDB): domain Bacteria; phylum Bacteroidota; class Bacteroidia; order Flavobacteriales; family UBA7312. The sequence goes on from CBFIDK010000026.1 coordinate 4,697, forward strand.
GAAAACGTAACGTATCGTTTGGGGTATTTTTTCATATCCTCAATTAGTAAGTCTAATTGCTTTGAAGCGCTAGTTAAATTATTATACATCTCTTTATCATTTAAGAGTAAGCCAATAGTTCCCTCTCCATTGTCTATTTTCTGTAATATTTTATCAAACTTGGATAAAGAGTTATCTAGATTATAGATTGTATTTTTAATATTAGACTTTGCTAAAGAATCAGATATTGATTCAAAATTTCTAATAACGTTGCTAATCTGTTCGTTGTTGTTGTGAAGATTTGTGGTTATTGACTCCACATTAAGAAGAATATTAGAAACTCTAGTATCATTTTTATAAATGACACTATCTAATTTAACCATTGCTAATTCCATAGTACTAAACGTTCTGTTTAAACTTCTCAGACTTCCCGAAAGGCTTTCTCTAGCATCTTTGTCCAAAACTGTCGTAATAACGGTCATTACTGAATCGATAGATGAAATTAATTCTTCCGCTTTATTTTTAAGTGGTAAAACTTGCTTATTTACTTCTTCTTTCAGACCGTCTTCAACATCTGAAAACAAGGTATCTCCTATTGAAGCATAAGAATTTGAATTACCATAAATCAACTGGACTGCTTTCGTCCCCATAATATCAGAATTGTAAATCTTTGCGACTGTATTTATAGGAAAACGGATATCGTCATTTAATGTAAATTCAACAATGATATCCCCAGTGTTACTAGGGTGAAAATAAATTTCTGAAACATTTCCTACAGTTAGTCCATTTATCCTAACAGGCGAAGAAGATTCAAGACCATCAATGTTACTGTAAATGGCATAATAATTATTTGAGTCTCCAAATATGTTATTGCCTTTCAAAAAGTTAATACCCCATATTAATATTAAAATAGCTATTAAACCGACTAACCCAATTTTCACTTCTGATTTCATTTTTGTATTTGTTTTTTATTTTGGTACTCGATAGCAGTCGAAATACTTACCTTTTTATTTTTAAGAAAAGCAATTATAAATGCATCTGTATAGCCATTTTTAACTGCTATCTTCCGTAATTCTTTTGCATCTTCTAGAGTATTTTCATCACCAATTGTGTACTTATATATGTCTTTTTCCACGTAATTAAACACTTTATAGTTTTCTACATCACTGATTTTTTTTGGTTGCAGTGAAGTGCTAATTTGAACTCTAAAGATAATATCTTTTTGAACGCTTTCTTCTTGTTCTTTAAACAACTTTGTTGAATCAATTTTTTCGACCTCTTTATTGAGTTGCTTTTCAACTATGTTCTCTTCTAGAAAATCTGATAATTCAAGCTCTCTTTTATATTCTTTTATTGCTCTATAAATTGCTGAGGCCATATAGGTTTGTCCTGCATCAGAATTAAGGAATTCTTCTTCGCCTTCATTGGAAATAAAACCTAACTCTACCAATACACTTGGCATTGAGGTTGCTCTGGTAACCCATAATGGAGTTTGCTTAACCCCTCTGTCTACTCGATTGACTCTATCTCTAAACTGTTCCTGAATCTTTTGTGCCATTAATATACTTTGATCTAAAAAAGTTGTTTGACTCAAGGAAAAAGCGATGATACTTTCGGGAGAATAAGGGTCAAAACCATCATAATTTTCTTTGTAATTATCTTCGAGATACATTACTGAATTTTCTTTTTGAGCAACTCTTAAATTAGCCTCGGTATATCGCAACCCCATCACATGCGAAGAGGAGCCTTTTGCAGATGGTTTTGTGAATGAATCGCAATGAATAGATATAAATAAATCTGCATTGGCATTATTGGCAAGATCGGTTCTATCCTTTAGTGTTAGAAAAACGTCAGTCGTTCTTGTGTATAATATTTTCATATTTGGAAAGCCTTCTTCTAGATATTTACCCAACTTTAAAGAAACATCAAGAGCAATATTTTTTTCTGTTTTATTATACTTGCCGGTACCCAAAGCTCCTGGATCTTTACCACCATGACCCGCATCTATCACTACTGTATTAAGCACACTCTTCTGAGCAAATGCATGGTCTACACTAAAAATGAGTAGAAGAATAAGAAAAACAGAAAATATGCGTTTCATTTATTCAGTGCTTTAAATAGTAGAATTGATTAGTTTTGGGCATAAATTCATGTGTTGTTGGAAAATCATACAAACAATTTAATATACCATTCAAAAATAGCATATTTTCTTTGCTGCTTTTTACTCACATTGTTGCTTTTTTCAACAAGCAATGCACAAGAAACTTATGTCGATTTTCAACCTTCCAATGATTCACTTTTATCTGATAATGCTATTGAAAGTAAGATTAATAGCTTTGCAAAAGATTCTATTGATTATGATTTAATTAATAACAAAGTTTTTCTTTTTAATGAAGCCGTAATCGAATTTGACGATATCGTTTTAAAAGCAGCATATATTGAACTCGATTCGGATAAGAATATTGTTTTTGCGAAAAGCCTCGTCAATGATTCAACTGGCGAAAATTATGGTTACCCAGAATTTACTGAGAATGGAAAAAGCTTCATTGCCAAAGAAATAACCTACAATTTCAATACCCAAAAAGGTATTATTAAGGATGTAAAAACACAAGAAGGTGAAGGCTATATTCTTGGCGAAAAGGTAAAGAAAAACCCTGATGATGTTGTTTATACCTCCGATGGAAGATATACAACTTGCAATAACGATATTCCACATTTTTCCATAAGAGCAAAAAAAATAAAGACTATTCCCAACAAAAAAATTATTACTGGACCAGCAATTTTAGAATTTGGTGGTGTCCCTACTCCTCTAGCAATACCGTTTGGTTTTTTTCCAAGTGAACAAAAACAAAGTTCTGGGATAATTTTTCCGTTTTACGGAGAATCTACTAATCTAGGTTTCTTTCTAAAAAATGGAGGGTATTACTTGGCTTTGAGTGATTATATGGATTTATCTCTAGTTGGAGACATTTACAGTAAAGGCTCGTGGAATTTGAAATTAAACTCTAATTACAAAAGGCGCTATCGGTACAGCGGAAATTTTAATATAAGTTATTCGAGCTTAAAGAGTGGCAACGAAATATTAGGAAATAATACTGACAAAAGAGACTTTTTTATTCGATGGAAACATCAACAAGATCCAAAATCAAATCCTAAAAGTCGTTTTTCTGCCAACATAAATGCTGGTAGTAGTTCCTTTCAACAAAACAATTCAACTTCCGATAGCGATTATTTGAGTAATACTTTCCAGTCTAGTATTTCCTATTCTAAAACATTTGCGAACTCAAACTTATCGGTTAATGTTAGGCATCGCCAGAATACACTTACAAAAAATGTTGATTTAAATCTTCCAGAAGTTAATTACACTATTAATCGATTTTATCCTTTTAAAAAGTTCAATAAATCTTCTTCTAGAAAATGGTATGATAAAATTGCTGTGAATTACTCCACTAATCTAAACAATACCGTTTCAGTAGCCGATTCTTTATTTTTTAACAAATCAACATTATCTGAATTTAGAAATGGTGTTCAGCACAGAATTCCAGTGTCAACATCATTTAAAGCAATGAAATATTTTACCTTCTCTCCTTCTTTTAACTATACCGAACGATGGTATTTTAATCGAATAGAAAAAGAATGGCTAAACAATCAAGTATTTACGGATACTATTACGGGTTTTAACAGGGTTTACAATTACGGTTTTAATATTTCTGGAAATACTAAACTCTATGGAAACTTTAATTTTTCTAAAGGCAAGCTAAAAGCCATAAGACACGTAATCAGCCCAAGTTTTAATTTCAATTTTACACCTGATTTTTCATCTTCAAACTATAATTTTTATGACGAAGTTCAAATTGACTCATTAGGGACTACACAGGTCTATTCTAACTATCAAAATGGCATTTACGGTTATCCAAGTCAGCAAGCGAGTAATAGCCTTAATCTTTCAATTGGGAACTTGTTAGAAATGAAAACAAGTACAAATGATACTGTAAATTCAATCAAAAAAATAAAACTCATAGAAAGCCTTAACATTTCTGCTAATTACAACTTTCTATCAGATTCACTAAACTTATCCTACATCAGAATAAATGGCCGCACCAGATTGTTAAACAAATTTGATGTAACATATAATAGCATTTATGATCCTTATCAAGAAGGTGACAATGGTCAGCGTATTAATACTTCTTATTTTTCTAAAACTTATCTACCTGCCCGATTGATAAATGCTAATACAAGTTTAAATTTCAGGCTAAGTGGGGGTAAAAATGACAAGAGTGAATCCGCATACTGGCTCGATTATTTGGACTTTGACATCCCGTGGAATCTGAGTGTTAATTACACCTTATCGTATAATAAGTTATCAGCAAGTCAAGCACTAACTCAATCCCTTAATTTCTCTGGAGATTTAAAATTAACTGAAAAATGGAAAATTGGGTTCAACTCAGGTTATGATTTTGACGCCAAGGACTTGAGTTATACGTCTCTAAATCTTTACCGAGATTTACATTGTTGGGAAATGCTCATCAAATGGATTCCTTTTGGTTATCGACAAAGCTATAATTTTACAATTCGAGTAAAAGCTTCTGTACTTCAAGACCTAAAATGGGAAAGAAAAAAAGATTGGTACGATTATTAAGAGTTTATCCAATTTTTAAGTATAGTCGAGCCTTGAGTTGTCAATACTGATTCGGGATGAAATTGTAATCCTTTTACGTCGTAATTTTTATGACTAATAGACATTATCAAATCTTTTGATTTAGAAGTAATTTGTAAATCGTCACTTATGGAATTGGGGTCTATTACCCAAGAATGATAATGACCAACAACAGTATTTTCACTTAGGCCAGAAAATAAAACTTCAGTCTTATCAATATAATCCAAATGAGACTTAACGCCATGCTTTACTTCACTCATATTAAGCAGTTTAGACCCGAATACTTCAGCAATAGCTTGATGCCCTAAGCAAATTCCAAAAATGCTTTTTGTTTTGTAAAATTATTTAATAAATGGGATTAACTGACCAGATTCTGAAGGTAAACCTGGCCCTGGTGACAATACTATTTTATCAAATGACTTTACGGATTTAAAATCCAATTCATCATTTCTTAGTACAGTTACATTCTCAACCATATCTTCAAGAAGATGGTATAGGTTAAATGTAAAGGAGTCGTAATTGTCAACTAGTAAAACGTTCATATTTAGGGTAAATGCTTTGAAGCAATAAATTTAGCCAATAAAAAATGAAATGCTTTTAT
>CBFIDK010000027.1:0-6542 GCA_965661345.1 Flavobacteriales bacterium
AATAATTCCAATTACTGATTACAATGGCTATAATATTAGTTGCAATGGCTATAATGATGGTGAAATCCGAGTACTATATTCTGGTGGAATACCACCCTACAATGTTTTATGGGAAAATGGATTGAATACCGACACACTTTTTAACCTCAGTGCTACAGATTATTTTTCAGTCGTTATTAGAGATTTGAACAACTGTCAAGCTTCAGATTCAATTCAACTAACAGAACCTACTCTACTCACCTCTGTAATCGGTTCAGCTTTTGATTACAATGGATACGACATTAGTTGCCATAATTATTCAGATGGAGGAATAAATCTTGAAATTAGCGGGAGCGTTAGTCCTTATTCAATTTCATGGAGTAATGGTGAAACCGTAGAAGATCAAACTAATTTATATGCAGGCTCATATTCTGTGATTATTACAGACCAAAATAATTGTATTGTTACCGATCAAATTACATTAAATGAACCTACTCCACTTTCTTTAAACTTTGAAATTAGTAATTATAATGGTTTTAACGTTAGCTGTTATGGCTTTGAAGATGGGTATATCAATTCGGTAATTAGTGGCTCGGTACCACCCTATTCTTTCCAATGGAATTCAGGCTTAAATACCCAAAACTTATTCCTTCTTTCTTCAGATAATTATAGCCTACTAGTAACAGATTTGAACAATTGTCAAATTGGTGATGAGGTATCTTTAACTCAGCCAAATGACTTCTATGTAACTCTTGATTTCTCCAGCGATACTTGCGGTAGAGGCATTGCTAAAGGTGAAGTATTTGTGACGCCTGAGGCAAACCCTTATATTGTTTTATGGTCAAACGGTGAAACAAATTTTAAAATCAATAATTTATTAAGAGGAAATAATTGGGTGAGCGTGACTGATATGTACGGCTGTGAAAAATCAATTGACTTTTTTACCGATAATTTGCCGCTACCCGTTGCTGACTTTTATATGGAACCTGAAAATGATAGTTTATTCTTTCAGGTGAATTCCAATCTCAATTTCTTTGATCAAAGTACAGACAGTTGGTCAATAATAGATTCATGGCATTGGGATTTTGGAGATGGAGAAAGTGATGAAAGCATGAATACTAGCCATGCTTATAACAATATTGGCTACTACAATGTATTGTTAAGAATTCAGAATATTCATGGTTGTATGGATACGATTTCTAAAATTCTCGAAATAAGTGATTTCATAATTCATTTTCCGAATGCATTTACGCCTCAAGGTGATTTAATTAATGAACGATTTATAGCGCGTGGAATAAATGTTAAAGAACATCATATGACTATTTATTCTAGATGGGGTGAACCTATTTTTACTACTAGTAATATGAATGAGGGATGGGATGGAACGTATCAATCTACGGGAAAGAAATGCCCTCAGGGAGTATATGTTTATGATGTACATATAACCGATGCGTTTGGAGATTTACATCGATTTACTGGCAATGTTACTCTTATTGACTAGACTCAATAAACGCTTGCACAGCATTAAGATAAGTCTGAAAACCCATTGTTTGCGGAACTCCATCTTGACCATGATTGGCTCCTTCAACTCGAATATAGGTAGAGTCTGAACCAGAATAATTAGATACAATAGCTTCGCCGTTAGTAATAGCTACATAATCGTCTTCAACACCATGCATCCACAGTAATGGCTGATTAACAAATTTTATTTTTTCAGTATTATCAAACTCTAAATCTGTTACATATGATGCCGATACTTCTATCAAAGTAGACTCTTGAGCCAAAAAATCAGTAGAAGCAAAAGGCGATTCAAGAATGAGCTTTTTTGGAAAGTTATTATTCATTCCATAGGCAGCTAAATCCGTTGCTGGAGCTGACCCTAGGCTAAAGCCGTAAACAATAATTTGTTGCGAACTTGCTCCTTCATTTAGTAGCCATTGATAGACCGCTCTTACATCGTCATACAAACCCTGCTCTGTCGGAGTCCCTTCAGATTTGCCATATCCTCTGTAATCAAACAGTAATACTCCAAAGCGTTCATTACCTCCACAATTTGCCAGTAGCTTGGCTCGCTGCCAATATTGATCCATGTGGAGACTTTGTCCATGACAATACAAGATTATAGTATCGGTATCTATATCGCTAAGCTCCCCGACATAAATAGCTGCTATATCAAAACCACCAGAGTTAACCGTAAATTCATAAATATTTTGAACATCGTAAGTACTATCTAATTTAAAGTCTAAATCAACCTCATAATCATCCAATAAATATTCTGTTAAACTTTCATTGTAAAAGGCTATATCGTTCATCTTTAAACAGCCTGTTAATCCAAATACACTAACTAAAAAAACTAAATACCTCATCTTAAAATCGTTTAGTAAATGTTAAATAAATACCCGTAGCCCCTTTGTTTCCCATTATGCTTTGGTATGGTAAAAAGACTTTAGAATTATCAACTCCAGGTGCTAAAAGCTTTAATTCAGCGCCGAAATCATACGTCTTCATTCTGTAAGAATAACCGAAATGGGGGTTAATAACTGCTAATTGATTTTCATCAAGCATTTGAGTATCTAGCCAAATGGAATATCCTAGATGCAAGCGATGTTTATTTGTTTTCAAATGCCAATACGCATTACCGTCTATTTGTGGCCACAGTTTTGCATTTCCATGGCTAAGTTCAGTTATAAAATTTAATGCTAGAGAAGATGAAAATGCAGGAATCCAACGGTCTTGTTTTCGTATGAGTGATAACGCTCCAACTTCTGTTTGTAAGTTATTAAACAGCAAAGACGTAGTATGTAAACTTCCAAATACAGTTAGTTTATCGGTTAACCCATGAGCGTAAGTAAGAGAGGATAATGGGACTGGGATGGTCAAACTGCCATATTCGATAAGTGAACCTCCTATGTTGAAAGAAACGGCTTGCTCCCCCTTTTCTAAAGGCTCTATAAACCTTGAAGGAGCACACGACGAAATACAAATCAATAGAACTAATAACGCTTTATTCATTTTATAAAAATAAAAAAGATCCGTAAGAAAACTCACGGATCTAAATTGACACTTTTAGATTTTTAGGATGGATTGTCTCCATCGTCAGAATTGTAACCGTAGCCATAGCCATAATTGTAAGAATATTTATAGCCATAACCGTAACCATAACCATAAGCATTCATTTTACCTAAACCGTTTAACACAAGAGCTACATTTTTAATTTTCTCGTCATTGATAACGTCTTTAATAAAATTCAAGACCTCTTTGTTGGAGTGGTTGCAACGCGTTACAAATAAAACAACATCGGCTAAGTGTGCTATTGTTAGCGTATCCGAAACCAATAATGAGGGTGGAGTGTCTATAATGATATAATCGTACTTAGATTTAGCTTTTTCTAGTAATACATCTAAATTTCCATTACTCAACAATTGAGCAGGATTAGGAGGTATAGCACCACCCAATAAAATATCACAATTTAGTTCAGAATTGGGTTTCAATAAGGCGCTTTCCCAATTCATATTTTTATCCATCAAGAAGTTGGTTAAACCAGTTATCGATTTTTCTACATTGAGGTATTTATGCAACTGAGGATTATGTAAATCCGCACCAATTAAAAGGACCTTTTTATCAAATGATGAATAGGTCATTGCTAAGTTAAGAGCAGAAAAGGTTTTACCTTCCCCTTTTACTGTAGATGTATTCATTATCACTTTTCCACCTGATGAGTCTTTTGGCAAAATAAAATTGAGGTTTGAAGTCAATACCCTAAAAGATTCTGCCAATACTGAACGCTCTTTTGATGAAGTAATCATCTTATTTTCTTGTCCTTCAATTTCAGGAATTTCGGCAACGATTGGAGCATCAATTTTAAGTTCTAATAAGTCATCCTTTGAATAAATTTTTGTGTCAAATAAAAATATAAGATACAACACCCCAAACGGAAGTAGTAATCCAAGTAATACCGCTCCTAAATAAATAATTTTAGGCTTTGGCGAAACAGGGATATTATCCGTTAAGGCATACTCTACTACTTTGATGCTTGGCTCAGTAACCGCATAGCTCACTTCTGATTCTTCTCTTTTTTGTAATAAGAAAAGGTATAAAGCTTCTTTAATTTCTTGATTGCGCTCAATGGATCTTAAAATCTTTTCTTTTTCGGGTAAATCAGAAACGCGACTGTCGTATTCAAAATATTGCTTAGAGAATTTTTCTTTTAAATTGTTTAGTTGATTTAAATGGTTTTGTAGAGAAAAGATAATATTTGAGCGGGAATCGCTTATGGAATTATCCATTTGTCTAATCGAGGGATTGTTAGAACCTGCACTAAGGATTAGTTTCTTTCTTTCTAAAATTGTTTGATTATAATCTGAAATTAAATTATTTATTTCGGCATTTTCAATTCCAATATTGGCTGGCAATAACTCTAAATCAGTATTGTTGAGTGTAGCCATTAGTAAGTTGGTAACCGATATTTGATTTTCTATGGAAAAGAGGCTTTCCTCAGATTTAAAACTTTGTTCTAGAGAAATAGCTGAATTAGCTGTTAAATCTACTAGATTGTTATCAACTTTATAAAGTTGCTTTACAATTTCTATAGAATCTAACTCCAAAGAAAGGAAAGCGTATCTGTCGTTTACAAAATCAATGGTTCTTTTGTGAATAAGCTGCCTGTCTTTAATGCCATCCTCATTAAAAACTTTGATTAGTTCATTAATTATATTTTCAGCATATTCTTTGTTCGTTGACTTTAAGCTTAGAGAGATGATGTCACTTTCTTTACCAACTGATTCAATTATAATATCTTTTTTTAGAGACGCTACTACACTATTAATTGGTTGATACGTAATATAAAACCCTTCATAGTTTTCGTCCCAAATTTCCTTATCAATATTTTTTAGTTCAAAGGGTAAATCATGACTAGATTTATAGGTTGAAAATTCTTTGAACAAGTACGTTTTACCATCATTGTCATAATCCGTGATTTCAAGACCTTGATCCGTCAATTCTAAATGGTACTGTCTTTCTTTTTTTATACTATCATTACTAATAGTTGACGAAAACTCAAAAGGAGCGTTTAATTCAAGAGATTCCATAATATCGCCGATAGCGACAAAAGAGGTGGTTAACTTTAAATTCCTTACTACTTGCTCTAATATGGGGTATGATTTTATAACTTCAATCTCATTCTCTAAATTGATCTTAGAGTTTGAAAATAAATCTTCAGCAGAAGGAAGCTCAAATGAACTTTCTTTTTTATCTAATACTTTGATTTTGGCAGTGGATGTATAAACCCTAGAGGTATACCTTAAAAATAAAAATGCAACGACTAAAAAAAGACCTATTGCTGCGACAAAATATTTCCAGAAATGAAAATATTTGAAAAATTCTTTCTTAAAATCGAAATTATCTTCAAAGTCAAATTGATTAAAATCAAAATTTTGCGATTGATTCATTCTAGTTGTTTGTAATTAATAGGGTGATGCTAAGTAATAGAGAAGCGATAGAGGCAATCGAAGCTGGACTTCCAATAAAGCCTGCACTTTTTACTTTACTGAACGACGGATTAACAATAATTACGTCATTATTTTTAATGTAGTAATTGGGACTGTTTAATAAGTCTGCATCGGTTAATTCTAGTTTATAAACCTTTCTAACTCCGTTTTCTTCCCTTATTAGCTTGATGCCTTTTCGCTTGGCATCTATGGTTAAATCGCCAGCATACCCAAGGGCTTGAAACACGTTTAAATTTTTATCATAATAAGAAAACGTACCAGGGTATTTCACTTCTCCAAGAACTGTAAATTTCGAATTGACTCTTCTTACTTTTACTGTTGGGTTAGTCAAATGATTTCCATCAAGCAGCAATTGAGTAATGACTGATTCTAGCTCGTTTTCATCTAATCCATCTACGCTTATCTTGCCTAATACTGGATAGTTAATCTCTTTAGAATTATCAACAAGGTATCCTTCAAGTTTCAAAAGGTCAATGTTCTGCGATATATTTTGACTATTAGAGATTTTGTTATACGGAATAGCTGCCTCAGGAACTATAGTTTGAACATCTATTTTAAGAATATCTCCTATTTCAATAGTGTTTTTCAAAGTAGTTAAGTCTATCTGAGTATTCGCAATATGTTTATCGGAATCTTTCAAATACACCAACTGATTCTTAGTCGAACACGATGACAAAATAATTAGACTGAATATTGTTAAAGGTAGATATTTCATTTTTCAAAGATAATTATAAAAATAGTGAATCGTAAATATTCAGATTTAATTATAATTGAAATTAAGAAAAAGAGATTTTATTTTTTTATTACTCAAAGACTACTGTCCGTAGTCTTTTCAAAAATAATTTTATTGTAACTCACTGTTTTTTAGTAAATTATGTTTTTTATTTTATAATATTTAACGTATATTGTAGTAAAATAATATGTAATTTAATTAAGTATCTAATGATATAATATCGAATTATATATGCTATTTTAATGTTGATTAATAAATATAACATAAGTTAAATGAACGTTAAATACGACGAAAATATAAGTTTTAAGCCCAAAAAACACGCT
>CBFIDK010000027.1:6552-9433 GCA_965661345.1 Flavobacteriales bacterium
ATTCTGAACGCATTTTAGAATATCTAGAATATTTCATTAAAAATTCATCAACTAAGAATGTCAATGGATATGGTACTATTGGATTAGCTAAAAATACTATCCGAACTTATAAATCACTATATCGAATTTTGAAAAGCTATGAAAATGATACAAATCGTCATCTTTTTATTCATTCTTTTGATAAAATCACATCTGAAGATTTTACTAGATATTTAAAACTTGACAAAAATTATAGTGATAATTACTGTGGACAAATACTTAAGTTACTAAAGATTATTTTAAGAGATGCTGAAAAAAGTGGATTAGATGTCCACCCCTATTGTAATTACATTTCTTCATTTAAACAAAAACCATCAGATAGAATAATTCACACTTTAAATCCTGATGAAATAAAATCGATAAAAAACCTAAAAAATATTTCTAAAAATTTAAAAGACACTTACAACTGGTTTTTAATTGGCCTTTCCATTGGTCAGAGAATTTCTGATGTTTTATCAATGAAGCCAGAAAATATTAGAATAGCACCAAATGGTTTATATGTTGATATCATTCAAAGAAAAACCAAAACTCCGGTTACAATTGGAGTGGCTGATCCAATGACAATAGATATAATTCTAAATGATTTACCAAAAGCCGTGTCTCAAGTTATGTTCAATAAGCAAATCAAAACGATTTGCAGAAATGCAGGAATTGATAATTTAGTAAAAGGGTTTAAGAACAATCCGATAAGAAAAAGAAAAGAAATTGTAGTTGCTCCAAAATATGAATTTGTTACATCTCATATTATGCGTAGATCATTTGCGACTAACTATTTTGGCAAGATTGAAACTCCACTGCTAATGAATATAACTGGCCATACTAAAGAAAGTACATTTTTAACTTACATAGGAACTGTTCAAAACAAAGACGCTTTAGCTGATTTGTTCATACAGCAATCAAATGTTATTTGGTAGGATCTGGAGTGTCGCTAAATAAATCCTCATTTTTTTCTTTCAATTGTTCAAGAGTAAATTTATCTCTAACTGTTTTGGTCTTGGGAAAGATATAATTAGATAAAGTCACGAATAGCTTGACTCTTTCTGTTTTAGTCAACTTGTCTTGATTAATCAGTAAATCATCAAGCACTTTCTCATAAAGCATTTCCATCTTTTCTTTTATTGATGGCTCATCTTTCTTAGCAGGTCCACGTTTAGATTTTTTACCTGCAATTTTAGCTGATTTTTTGTCGAATGGCATATAAAAAAACTGTTTAATTCTTGAAGTAAAATTTGAAAATAAACTGCAAATAATTTTTAATATGAATAAATAAATATCTATTCGAAAAACCCATTTGCGAGCTTTTTCTATCTCCTTCATATTCAATTATTAATTCCGGATAATAATAAACCTTAAGGTTATTTTTCTTTAATCTTAAACAATAATCCATATCTTCTATATACATAAAATACTTTTCTGATAAAAGTCCTGTTTTTTGAATAGTTAACCTTGGAATTATCATAAATCCACCAATAACCCAATCTACAGTTTGTGTTTTTAAATAATCAAACTGTTGATCCAAAATGCTTTGATTTCCTTTAATGTGTCGATAGTAAAGCCTTTGTATTAACTTTTGTGGGGTCATGAAAGACCTACAAGAATCCTGAATTTCTTTTTTTGAGTTTACAATTTGAGGCCCTATTAGACCAACTTTTTCTTTTTCTATAAACGAGAAAACTTGTTTAAAATCTCCTTTAACAATTTTAGTGTCAGGATTTTGAAGAATTATATATTTCCCTTTAGCTATTCTAATACCATGGTTCATCCCAAAAGCAAAGCCATTATTATACTTATTAAAAGACCATTTTATAGCTATATGATTATTAATCAGTTTTTCTTGTTGATCTTTATTGTATTGTGAATTAGAAGATACAATAATTTCATATTCAAAATCTAAATTTAAATTTTGGATAGCAGTAATACAATTCAAAACTTCTTTTATTGAGTTGTATTCTATTATAACAAATGAAGCGATCATAATTTTGAATTATTTAAAAAAATTTCAATAAATTCTTTCACTTTTTTATCTGATTCTGGCTTAAATGGCTCTAGTATAATTTGATTTTTATTGAGCTGATTCACAAGACTCTCTAATTTCTCAATTTCATAACATGGGACTAAATAGTTTTTACTTGCATAATAATCAACTAATTCTCTCTGATTGTCTTGAGATTCATTTAACTCTTTAAGTCTCGGAACAGCAATTAACTTTTTCTCTCTTGTAAGAGCATCTGTCATACTACCATAGCCCCCTTGAGTTATAATTAAATCTGCTTTGTCAATAAGCTCAATTACTTTTGCTTTTTTACAAAAATCAAAAAATTCAGCATAAAGTGGCTTATATTTTGTGTTGCCCAACTGTATTACAACATTATATTTTGAAGCTAGAACTTGATCAACATAAGAAACTAGTCTTTCAAAAGAATAGGGATTAGTTCCGGTAAGACATAAAATCATCATAAACTACCTATTTTAGATTTTGGAAAGAAAGAATGTAAAGTCTCGTATTGAACTATAAAGAGATCTGAATATTTATAAATAAAACTAGCCGTTTTAGAGGGTTTATAAATTCTAGCACCAGATTCAATAAAAATAATTTTTGTTTTAAAAAATTTTCCGATTAATATTAATGGTATAGCAATACCTGCTCCTGTTGAGATAATTACTTTAGGCCTAATTTTTATATATAAAAAAAAGGATTGAATAAAGTTTATTAAAAATTTTAGTTTGCTTATATGAGGGTCAATTATAAAAAAATGCGGTTTATCTTTTAAGGTATCTTTTGTATAACCATTTTTAAAGGTTATGTATACTACTTCATTTTCATAAGAACTGGGTATTGTTT
>CBFIDK010000028.1:0-8761 GCA_965661345.1 Flavobacteriales bacterium
ATCCTCCCAAACAAAGGCATCACAAACGGTGGTATCATTGAATAAACTATCCGAATTGAATATCGTAAGGTTAAGCGTTGCTACACTATCACAACCTGCTGAATTTACTAATGTAAACGTTGCTGAGTCATTACTTTCTGTGTACGTTATGCCATCAATCCAAATGAACTCATTACATGTTTCAACGGTCTCTGTTCCAGTTGTGCTTTCTAACACAGTAAGGTTAACAGTATGCGAACTATCACAACCTATTGCATTGGTGTAATTGTTGGTGTAAGAGCCACTAGCAGTGTAAGTGCTATCGTCCCAAACGAAAGCATCACAAACTGTAGTGTCACTAAATGTGATATCAGAGTAGTTCACCGTTAGATTGAAGGTGTACGTGCTGTCACATCCGTTAATATTTATATAGGTATTCGTATACGATCCACTTAGGGTGTAAGTACTATCCTCCCAAACAAAGGCATCACAAACTGTGGTGTCACTAACAATGCTATCGCTATAAAATAAAGTAAGATTAAGTGTTACAACACTATCACAACCTGCTGAATTTACTAATGTAAACGTTGCTAAGTCATTACTTTCTGTGTACGTTATGCCATCAATCCAAATGAACTCATTACATGTTTCAACAGTTTCTGTTCCAGTTGTGCTTTCTAACACAGTAAGGTTAACAGTATGCGAACTATCACAACCTATTGCATTGGTGTAATTGTTCGTGTAAGAACCACTAGCGGTGTAAGTGCTATCCTCCCAAACGAAAGCATCACAAACTGTAGTGTCACTAGACGTGCTGTCTGAGTAGTTCACCGTTAGATTGAAGGTGTACGTACTATCACATCCATTAATGTTTGTGTAGCTATTCGTACACGTTCCACTTAGGGTGTAAGTACTATCCTCCCAAACAAAGGCATCACAAACGGTGGTGTCACTAACAACACTATCGCTATAAAATAAAGTAAGGTTAAGTGTTACAACACTATCACAGCCTACTGCATTTTCTAAAGTATGTGTAGCTGAATCATTACTTTCTGTGTACGTTATGCCATCAATCCAAGTGAACTCATCACATGTTTCAACAGTTTCTGTTCCAAATGTAGTTTCATTAATCGTTAATAGTAATCTGGCAACACTATCACAACCAATAGAATTGGTAGTTGTAAATGTTTTTAAGCCAGGTTCAGTGTAAGTTTGTCCATTCCACTCAAAACTATCACATGCAACTACTGAATTAAATGATGATGTACTTTCTAAAATTGTTAAATCAAGGGTAACAATAGAATCGCAACCGATTGCATTTATCAGTGTAAATGTAGCCGTATTATTATTTTCTGTGTATTTGATACCATCTATCCAGGTGTATTCTTCACAATGTGTTTGAATATCCGTTCCAAATGTGCTTTCCAAAATTGTAAGATTAATAGTATGAACACTATCACATCCATTTGAATTTTCAAACGTTCTTGAATAAGTACCATTAGCAGAATAGGTGCTATCAGCCCAAATCAATTCATCACAAACAGTACTATCACTAAAAGTGGAGTCAACTTCATATATGGTCAAATTCAGTGTAACAACAGAATCACAAAAATTAGAAGCACCACCAACATAAGTAAATGTTGCAGTAGTATTACTTTCTGAGTAGGTATTTCCATCAATCCAAACTAAAGAATCACATTCAAAATGGATATCAGTAGAGTTTTTAATTTCTTTAACTGTCAGATTTAGCGTCGCAATACTATCGCAACCAAACTGCCCTACAGTAGTAAAAGTATATGTGCCGCTTTCAAAGTATGTTGAATCGTTCCAAAAGTATGAGTTACAAACTTCTGCGCTTTGACTTGAAAAATTATTGCTGTAAACAGTAAGGTTATATGTCACAACACTATCACAACCAGATGAGTTTTCAAATATTCTTGTAAACTCGCCACTTTCTGTGTAGGTGTTTTCTGCCCAAACAAACTCATTACAAACTATTGTATCAGCAACAATAGTATCAGAACTGTTAACTATTAGGTTGTATGTATGAGAGCTATCACATCCATTTGTGTTGGTATAGCCATTGGTAAAACTACCACTTTCAGTGTATGTAATGTTATCCCAAATGAACGCATCACAAACTATTGTATCGCTAGAAGTGCTATCGGCATTAAAAATGGTAAGATTTATGGTATGAATACTATCACAACCGTTAGTATTAAGATATGAGTTAGTATACGTTCCGCTTTCAGTATACGTACTATCATCCCAGGTATATTCATTACAAACAGAAATATTTTCAATGATAGTATCTGAGTAATTAATTGTAAGGTTTAAAGTAGCTATACTATCACACCCTAAAGAATTGACAAGTTTTCTAGTAAATACACCGCTTTGAGTATACGTACTATCATTCCAAAAATAAGAATTACAAATTTCAACGGTATCTGATCCTACAGAGCTTTCTAAAATGGTAAGGTTTATGGTGTGTGTGCTATCACAACCATTAGAATTATTAAATGTTTGTGAGTAGCTACCACTCGATGAATAGGTACTATCAACCCAAGTAAATAAATCACAAACAGTAGTGTCGCTAAATGTATTATCAGAGCTAAATACTGTTAAGTTAAATGTGTGTACACTATCGCAATTGTTACTATTCAAATAATTGTTTGTAATGACACTAGTCTCAGTGTAGGTGATATCGTCCCAAACAAAAAAATCACAAACAGTAGTATCACTAACAACTGTATCAGAGTAATTTATGGTAAGATTAAGAGTAATAATACTGTCACAAGCGTATTGGAAGGTTGCAGAATCGTTACTTTCGGTATAAATATTACCATCAATCCATTCATACTGGTTACATTCTTCGATTGTATGAATAATAGGCAAAGGCTCTAAAAATTCTAAATCTAGAGAAATTACTAAATCACAATTATTAACTGCTCCAGTTATAATTTGTTGAGCTTCATTATTATTTTCAGTGTATGTGATTCCATTAATCCATGTATAAGATTCCGTACAGACACGTACTATTTCTACATCGTAAACTGTTTCATTAACAGTTACATCGTAGTAATGGATACTATCACAGCCATTAGCATTTGTAAGCGATTCAAAATACGTTCCACTGGTTGTATGAATGGTTCCTTCTAGTTCAAACTCATCACAGACAGTAACTTGACTAAAAGTTGAATCAGAGTTATGTATTGTTAAATTAAGTAAGATTAGACTATCACATCCATCTACAGTCTGAAAAGTAGTTGAATAAAAACCAGATTGTGTATAGGTTTGACCTCGCCAAAAATAACTGTTGCAAGCCTCTACTATTGTGTCTACGATGAAATAAGAGTCATTGATTGTTAAGTCTAAAGTAAAAACTGAACTACAACCATCTTCAGTAGTGGTTTCATAAGTATATGTTCCTCCTTGAGTATAAGTGGTTTGATTTAAAGGCCACAAGTAAGAATCACAAGCCGTTTCAGTTTGAGAAGCAGAAAAGCTCTGATTAACCGTTACTTCAATTGTATGGGTGCTATCACATCCATCTAAAGAAACGAAAGATTTATCATAAGTACCATTTGTCGTAATGGTATCACCTTCCCAAATAAATTCATCACAAACAGTCGTGTCACTTAAGGTTGAGAAATTAGGTGAAATTGTAAGTTCAAGAATACTGTCGCAACTTAATGTATCGGTAGCTGGAATTGTGTATGTACCACTTGATGTATAAGTAGTATTATTCCAAGTATAACTTTCACAAGTGTCAACTGTTAAGGTTGAGGAAATTTGATAAATACACGATTCATCATCAGTATTAGCTAGAGAATTATAATTACATGCTAAGGTATCTATACATCCATTCACTACTTCATTAATTGAAGGACTTTGTAAAATCGGACTAGAGAATGAAAGTGTAGAATTAAATACTATAAATAGCAGTAAAGTACATTTGATTAAATGCTTCATAAAAAGTTAGGTTAAGAATTCAAATATATAAAATATCTTATTCCATATAGTTACATAAGTAGTACAATGTGAAATTAAATATTTTTACAGTGACTCTTTAATCAATTATAAATTTCTTAACCACACTCCCATCATCATAGATATAGATCATTTGAATATTTTTCCGTGGAGTAATTTCTTGACCAAGTACATTGAAAATATTTAATAATCGTTTAGAATTCTGAGATTCCTCAATACTTGTAATGGGTTGACAAGCTGATTCGCAATCTTCTAAGCTTAAAAATTCACCTAAACCGTCTAAAGGATCTACACATGCATCGTTTATACAATTCCAACTTTTTTCATTTTCATCGCATATACCATCATCATCAAAATCATTATAACATTCGCAATAACAAAGTTCATAGTATACACATACATTTTCGTCTACATCATCGTAAAAAACAGTGAATGTATTTGGATCTGATTCCTCGCATTCACAATCCTGAATGATAATTTGCATGTCTTCACAATCACAAATACTGTCGTTATCTAAGTCACCATACAAACAATTTCCATCACAATCGTATCCTTCTTCAGCAAAAATGCAGCTACCGTCATCGTACTGAGCATACTCTTGAAAATTACACGCTAAGGTATCTGTACATCCAAATGTAGAGTCGCAACTTGTCGATAACTTCCAATTGTAGAAATAATAAAAATAAGATTGAGGGTTTTCGGTTGTGCTAGCGGTAATGGATACAGCATCCAAAACGTTCATTGGAAATAAAGTAGAGTCCACAAAATTATTTCTATAAAGACCGAAGTTTTGACCCACAGCACCAATTTTATAATCTTGTCCGATAGATAAATCGTATTGTATTTGTAAGGTATTTAGACCACTTGTCAAATCAAATACATCAGTATACACTTGGCTATCCGTACCATCAAGAATTTCCACTGCTATTGAAAAATCGGTTTGGGCATATACATCTACCGAAGAAAGTGTAACATCTTGTGTGCAGTCGAAAATCATCCCATAACCGTCATAAAAATGAAAACTTCCTAGTCCTAATTCATAAATATCTGAAGGCCCTCCATATCCGTTATTACTATTTGCTATTGAGTCATAGTTTGAAGACAATGGATTATCACAACCAATATTTACTTGAATGCAACTTCCATCATCAAAACAGGCCTCTTCATCAAAATTTATGGCATGCGGATCAGTACATCCAGATACATAACAACAGGAGTTATCATCAATTATACTGCTAGAGTCAAAGTTAATTGCATTACTATCCAAACAACCACAATCATTACCAATCGAAGCCGTCATCATATCGTTGTAGTAAGTGTTTGATTGCCTATCAAGTCCTGAGGTAAAATATACATTACAATTAATAACGAAACAGCCAGGAGCCCATCTAGCATTACCAAGGTGAGATTGTAATTGAATCCAACTGTCAGTTTCTGAATTATATTCCCATAATTCACCAGAATCTAAAGAGCTGTGATCGTCTCCATCGCCACTCAAAACATACCCTTTGCCATTGTAAGAAAACTGTGTACCCGCTACCCTACCCTCAGAAGGAAAATCTGATAAAGCAATCCACTCATCAATAAATGGATCGTATTTGTAAAAATCATTGTAGATATTGTATCCATTACCGTTTGAGTTTCCGTGACCAAAACCAACATAAGGATAATCACCTATTCCAAAGTAAAACGGATGATGTCTGTCACCGTTTTCAAAATTGGCTTTTTCTGTCCACTCATCGTTTGTAATGCTGTACTCCCACCAATCTCCAAGGTTTCCGGACGAGTTACTTCCTAAGCCAACATACACGCTTTGATTTACAATGACAAAAGCAGGATGATTTCTTCCTGCAGATGGAAAATCAGCCAACTGAGTCCAGCTATCGGCTTGCATATCGTACTCCCACCAATCGTTAGTGTACTCAGAGCTATTTCTACCAAAACCAATATAAGCTTTATCGCCACTTGCAACTCCATAGGAAAAACCTCTTGGTCCACCAGGAAAATCGGCAAGTTGCTCCCAGCTATTTGTCTCAGAGTCAAAACGATGTACATCTGCAAGGTATTCACCCAATCCATTTTGACCAGCTATAACAAAACCGTATCTGTAGTTTGAAAATGTAATGGGATGATGTCTACTTTCTCCATTATACGAGGGTATTGCACTCCATTCTTGGGCATATAAATTGCTTGAAAATAGATTCGAAAATAAAGAAATTGTTGCCAAAAAAAACAGCTTTCGCATTCGATGAATGTGTTAAAAGTTAAGAGGTACAAAAATACTCATTAATAATTTTGTTGAAAAATAGATGCTTTATTTTCCATATATTTGAATGAACTTAACCAACCCATATTACATGTTCGGATTATTCAAAAAAAAATCAAAAAAAGAAAAGTTGCTAGAATTGTACAATAAGAAGAAAGAGGAAGCTTTTAAACTTTCAAGGACTAATAGAAAAGAAAGTGATAAGCTAGAAAAAGAAGCCAATGATATTCTTATTGAAATAGATAAGTTAGATGAATAATTATATGCCTTTCTAAATCTTCAATAACAAAAAACCCTCACTGAAAAGTGGGGGTTTTGTTTTTACATCATACAATTTTTTTAAAAAAACTTTTTGAGTATGAGCTATGAGATTGAAATGTATTATTTACAATCGCAACCAAAAGCCTCTATGACTGCAACGGCTTGGTCATATTCATCTTTATTGTCAAAATCACTTTCACAAACTTCTGATTGTTCTAGTGTAACATCTTCAGGGCAATCCATACATTCTACACATTTATTACCACAAGATACTAATGCGAAGGATGCGAATAAAATAGCTAGTAATTGGTATTTAAGTTTCATAAAGGTTTGTTTTAAAATTAAGTCCTGCGAAAATAAGAAAATAATTACACGACATCCAACTTTTTCCTCTACAACTAAATTAACTTCTCATAAAAATTATTTTTTTCTCTAGAAAAAGTAATAATTATAGCTTCTCTTGACCAAAAAAACAACAATCTATGTTTCTCTATTAATTGGAAATTCACGTCCCATCCATCATCTCCGTATTTGTTCATGACTTTAGTCATTTTTTCCAAGGGTAATTTACTAGAGCCTAGAAATAAAGTGCCTAATGCTCCTTATTTGATAATTTCAACTTTAAATTCTTTTTTCATGATTTATGTATTTATTTTAAATTAATTTAAAAAAGATCAGAAGCTTTGTAAACACAAACTTTTTCTTTCTGATTTGACAATGCAAGATTTATCATTTTAAAGGCTAAATCTCTAACAGGCAATGGGTTTAGAGATTTTAAAATTCCAAGACTATTTAGCTTCTTAAACAGTTTAACACTCACCTTCTCGCCTGACCTCATTAGTTCTGACTGCCTTACAAGAGATGGTGGTTGAAAAATTTGAATTATTTTAAAATTAAGAAGTTTTACAGATTCCTCTAGTTTTCCCTTTATTTTTGGATAGTAAAATGGCGAGTTTTTGTTGGCACCTAAAGATGATACTAGTGAGTAGATATTTACCCCATTATCTGATGCCATTTTTGCAAATTCATATTGATAGGTATAGTCAACTAAATACTGTTTTTCTTTAGATCCGGCATCTTTTAAAGTAGTACCTAAGGCTGAAAACAATACATCTCCTTTTACCAATTCTTTATATTCAATTAATTTTGAGAAATCTATGTGATGAATATTCAGTTTTTCATGCTGTAAATTCACTTCTCTTCTAACAAAAATGGTAACCCTATCATAATTGGAATCTGCAAGCAAAAAATTAACTAATTCCTGGCCTGTAGCCCCACTTGCTCCTAACACTAATGCATGTAATTTGCTCATCTTCAAAACTAAGAAAAATTACACATGATTAATGATTCCATAAAAAGTAAACTCATAATATGTATTCTTGAAAACTTTGCAACGAATAAATAGATCAAAAGGACTTTTTATAAGTACTTTACCCCCTTCAATCAATTTATATTTTTTATATTGGTATTCTTAATTAATAATCTAAAATCATGCGTATACTTACTACACTAACATTACTTTTTTTTAGTATTGTTTCCTATTCTCAAATAGAAAAATTAAATGGACCAAGATTTGGAATAACATTTATTACGCCAGGCTCGAATGCTGACTATTTAAATGAAGGGTTAAGTTTTAATGAAGATGAAAATGGTGGTTTTGGTAATACTGGAGCAGCCTTTACAACACAATATGGGTGGCAGTGGGAAACTAGATTTGCTGACGGTGATGATAATATTGTTGGAATTATAGAATGGGTAGCCCTAATTGCTGGATTAGAAAAAGGATTGTTCTTGCCCTCAGTAACTTCATTAATTGGTGTTAGAACAAAAAAAGGCTATGAATTTGCTTTGGGTCCCAACATTTCACTTTCGGGTGTAGGAATGGCATTTGGTTTAGGGTATAACATAAAATCCGGAAATTTAAATATTCCAATAAATTTAGCTTTTGTTCCCGGTATCAATAAAGATGGAAGTTACGAAGAGTACAATGGTAATTTCATAGATTATAATTATAGTACAGGAAACCGAGTATCTCTTTTAATAGGTTTTAATATGAATAGAGCAAGGTAACACTAGAATACTAATTCTTCCCTTTTCCTTCCAAACTAAAAAAATCCCTCACTTTACTAGAAAATGAGGGACTTTTTGTGGTGGTCTGGGCACTATACTCCTTTACAATCACTTTCAATTTCTTTGAATATAATAACTTATCCCGATTGATTGATAAAGAAACCGATCTTCTCCACTACCATAATCCCAGCCATC
>CBFIDK010000029.1:0-5444 GCA_965661345.1 Flavobacteriales bacterium
CCACACCACACCACACCACACCACACCACACCACACCACACCACACCACACCACACCACACCACACCACACCACACCCATTGTTTAGTAATACTTTCGTTTTTAATTTTCTTTAGTTTTCCAGCTTACAGCCAAGTAATGGTTTTAGATGCAATTGGCGACTGTGTAAAGTATGATTTTGAATATACCAATTGTGCTAATTTGACATCTCCAGATGATTGGTTAGGCTATGTTGGTACGCCCGATTGCGCAGCAACTAGGCAAGCTGTAATGTATCCGACGGATGCGGATGATGAAGTTTTTATTGGTGCCGAATCAGTTAAAAGAAATATTTCTTATCTAGGAATAACTGCTGGGATGAATATTACAGTTTCTCTTACAGTAGCTGCAAGCAATAATAATTGGGGAAGTTATATCTATCCTGGCACTCATGAATTTGAAATCAGAACTTTCAACAATGACCCTGGTTATTATTCAGCAGATTTTTTTTATGATGAATTTTGTACTCACGGAGGTGAGGTTATTCTTAGTGGAGCTAATATTTCTTTAACAGGTATTACATTTGTTAATTCTTTCACATTAACTCAAGATGCTAACTGGATAGCCATTGGATGTTGCCTGTTGTCGGGAGGAATTGTTTTTGATGATTTGGAGATATGCTGGTGATAAGAAAATGTCTTTGAAGGTGTAATATTTAAAGTTTTTTTTTAAAAACAATAGTTGGAAAAATAGAGCAAATTTTCAGAATTTTGCGGTCTTAAACGGCTGTCTTAAACGGCTGTCTTAAACGGCGGTCTTAAACGGCGGTCTTAAACGGCGGTCTTAAACGGCTGTCTTAAACGGCTGTCTTAAACGGCGGTCTTAAACGGCGGTCTTAAACGGCGGTCTTAAAACAATACGTCTATGAAATTCCTTATAAGAATAGCCTTCATCATATTTTTTAACCTTTCTGCATACAGTCAAGTAATGATTTTGAGTGCAGACGATAATTGTTATTCTGATCCTTTCGAATTTACCAACTGTGTTGTAAATGCAAACGCTATTGGATGGCAAAATTACGTTGTATCCCCTGATTGTGCTGCAGCCAGACAAGCCATTATGTACCCAACGGATTCTGATGATGAAATGTTTGTGGGTAATGAAGCTACCAAAAAAAACATTTCTTCTTTGGGATTAACGGCTGGCACCACCATAACGGTTAGCCTGACGGTAGGAGCGTCAAATTATAGTTGGGGTACTGTTTATGATGGTACCCATACCTTTGAAATTAGAGTCTACAGTAGTAACCCTGGTGTTTATGGATGGAATGATAATCTTACCAATAATTTATGCCTTAATGGCGGTCAAATAATTCTGAGCGGTGCAAACACAACTACAACCGGAATAACATTTACAGCTACCACCACGCTTACCCAAAATGCTAACTGGATAGCAATAGGGTCTTGCCCAGGACAATATGGAACGGGTGGCTCACGAGGGATAGTTTTTGATGATCTTTTGATATGCTGGTAGTCATTTTATTTCAATGTTGATAAAATTATTTTCTAAAATGATTCATTTATGCTGATGTCTGTATTGAATCAACACTTAATTTAACGCATTTTTACTAGATTATTTAATGGTATGAAATCCCTTTTCGATATATAAATAATTTGAAGATGTAAGAATCGTTTTTAATTCTAGAAAACAATAATCTCGAATTGAAGAATATTTTATTAAATTGCGGGTTAGTTTTAAACTTCTCACTCCATGACTAGAAAATTACATTTTACATTCTTATTGCTTGCAACTTTTGCATGTGCAAAGCTTACTTTTGCTCAGATTACAACAAGCACAATAGCCCCTTATAATTCCCAAACATTCCTAGTAGATAGTGTTTTACTTGGAGATGGTGTATTGGCTACCAACCATACATACCAAGGCGATCCTAATCAAATTGGCTTTTTTAACGGAGTTAATTGCAACATTGGTATTGATAGTGGCATTGTTCTTGCCACGGGATCAATTTCAGAGCTTGAGCCTGGAAATTTTGGTGGATTCATAGTAAACGGGATTGACGATCCTGATTTATTAGACTTAGCAAATTCTGTTCCAGAACTTATTGGTCAAAATTTCAATGTTAGTAGCGTAAATGATGTTGCTATTTTAGAATTTGATTTTGTTCCTGTATCGTCTTATTTATCGTTCAAATATGTGTTTGCTTCTCAAGAGTATTTTGCTTACGAAAACACTCAGTACAACGATGTATTTGGCTTCTTCATTTCAGGACCAGGTATAGTAGGGCCTTACGATAGCCCAGGAGCTTTCCCAGATGGAAGTATAAATATTGCTACTTTTCAAAGTGTCGAACCAAACAGTTTAGGTGTTGATTTACCAATTACAATTTCCTCGGTAAATGCCAATTACAACTCCTTATTTTTTGTCAATAATCAAAATAATGGAAATAATACTGTAAACCCTAGTAATGCAGACGGTTTTACTACTGTATTTACAGCCGAGGCTAATGTTGTCTGTGGAGAACTTTATCACATTAAACTCGCCATTGCTGATGGTACCGATACTGGTTTATCATCTTTCGTATTGCTTGAAGCAGGAAGTTTTAGTTCACCACGACTAGAAGTGTCTAACAGTCTTGATGTAGATTCCATAAAAATATTTACTGACTGTGGTGCCCCAGTTGAATTAACTGCTGAGGTACAAGGAAATTATACCTTCTTATGGAATAATGGAGATACTACACAAACAATTACTGCAACGCCAGGATATTACTGGGTAGAAGCTACCGATGAATTTGGTTGTACTACGCAGTCAGATTCATTAAGAGTATATTCACAGCCTATCCCTGAAATTATTTTACCAGATACAGCCTTCTACTGTGAAAACTCAAGTTTAGTCATTGATCCTGAAATTAACAGTGGTACGGCTCCATTTTATTACAATTGGGGAGGGCTTAGTACCGACTCAATATTAACCGTTTCTACTGAAAACACTTATATCCTTACCATAACGGACTCTAACGGTTGTGGAGACACTCACGAAATCACGATAATTGAGCAACCCATCCCTGATTTGTTCTTTGAACCACAAGATATATTGGTTTGTGGAGGCACTCCTGTAGAGGTAAGTGTTAGTGGGGCAAGCACCTATCAATGGTCTCCAAATTTATATTTAAGTTCAGATACTGGAAGCACAGTAATGACGACTACGGAGTCATCCTTAGTTTATACCGTAACAGGTACCGATTCTATTGGGTGTTCAAACACCTTGCAGATACCCACTACAGCAACAGATTTATTTAATATTCAAATAGGTATTGACCCTGTATCGTGTCAAGGGTTTAACGATGGTTCAATCACATTAGTTCCAGAAAATACGGCTGTTTCACCCCTTCTATTTTCAATAGACGGAGGTCAAAATTATTCATCAAACTTTTTATTTGATGAATTAGAGTTTGGTACCTATGAAGTGAAAATCAAAGATGGATTGGGTTGTATAAATACGGATACTGCCATTGTCCCTTCTGCAGCACCAAATATCCAAGTTATTGCAGAATCTACTGATGTACTTTGCTCAGGACAAAATTTAGGTCAAATAGGCATACAGACAATTTCTGGGGGAAATATTACCTCAGGATACACGTACAAATGGTTTAATTCGTCAACAAATCAGATAATTAGTACCGATACCTTTGCTTACGTTCCAGCAGGTGGGTATTACCTTGTTGTAGAAGACGATAATGGGTGCCAGGGTACTGATGAGGTATCTGTTGAGCAGCCTAATTCTTTATCGTATGAAGTTTTCAAGAATGATATTTCATGTTTTGGTGCTAGCGATGGTTCAATTGAAGTATTAGTGTATGGAGGTGCAACACCACCTTACAGTTATAATTGGACCAATTACGGAAACGATACTTCTTCTGTTTTATACAACCTTTCACCTGGAACTTATACTTTAGAAATTTCAGATTTTTATAACTGCATCACACATGTTTCTGTGGATATTACCCAGGCCAATGCACCTTTAACAGTACAATCTAGTACATCTTCAATTAATTGTTTTGGTGATCAATCAGGTTCAGCTTCTGTTGAAGTATCAGGTGGTAGTCTTCCATATTCTTACAATTGGAGTAGTGGTCATGTAACACAAACAGCAACTCAGTTGGTAGCAGGTACTTATGTGATTAATGTAACAGATAACAAAAATTGTGTTGTAAGTGATACTGTTCAAATTAGTGGCAACCCAGAAATTGTTACTTCACTCAGTTCAACACCAACTTCTTGCTTTGGTTTAGGTGACGGAACAGCAACGGTATCTGCAAGTGGCGGAACAGGTCCTCTTACTTATACTTGGTCAAATGGCAGTACAGCCTCATCGATAACCTCTAACTTTGGTAATTATTGGGTTAAAGTTGAAGATAACATAGGCTGTTTTGTAATAGATACTATTTTAATAAATCAACCTCAAAAACTTCGCGTTACGCTAAGACCTACTGATGCACTTTGTTATGGCTCTGCCGATGGTCAGATTACAGCTCATGTAAATGGTGGTACACCGGCTTATACTTATGCATGGTCAATTAACGGAAATCCATTTGGTGTAAATAACGATTCATTAGTTGGTTTGCCTCAAACTAATCAACCTTATCAATTGAATGTAACGGATGCAAATGGATGTAGTCAGTTGGCGTATGCCTTTATCAATCATCCAGCTGAATTAATTGCAGATGAGGGAGAAATAGTTTCAGCCTATTGTCAAAATATTCCATCGGGTGATGCATCTGTATTAGTTTCTGGTGGTTTCTTGAATACCAATGGATCTTACTCTTACAATTGGAATACAGGAGATACTTTGTCAGTAATTTCTGATAAAGTTGCAGGCTCATACACTGTTATTGTAAAAGACGATAACGCTTGTACAGATACATTATCTTTAGAGATACCATTAGTTGAAACATTTATGTTGAGTGCTACTTCTGATTCGTTGAATTGTTTTGAAGATGGCTCAGGTTCAGCTACAGTTGTTTCAACCGGTGGTTATGGTCCGTATTCATACCAATGGAACACATCATCAGGATCAATACAGCAGACTAGTAACGCTAATAGTAATACAATTTTAGATTTAGAAGCTGGTGTTACGAGTGTTGTAGTAACGGACGTAAATGGGTGTGCCAAGACTACCCAAACTTACGTAGGACAGCCTTCAGAGTTACTTTTCACGATTTTTAAAAATAACGATGAAAGTTGTTCAGGAGATCAATCTTCATGTGATGGTGAGCTAGAAGTTATTGCTAGTGGTGGTATGGGAATGTTCACGGTTTCTGTTATTGATGGTGCCAACACTCTTTTAAATTCATTCACTTCATTTGCAGCTGTAACTATTCCTGATTTATGTTCGGGTTTTTATCAGATTTCTGTTGAGGACGAGCGTGGCTGTGTAGGTGTTCCT
>CBFIDK010000030.1:0-5337 GCA_965661345.1 Flavobacteriales bacterium
ACAGAATCCGTTGCCAATGTGGTTACAAATGCTGAATCCGAAGCTAAACCAATTAGGTCTACTTTCACTGAATCACCATCTTCAATATCTACTTCTAATTCAGTACCAGTCAAAGTAAATGACGTTAAGTTTTGGTTGTCTGTATTTATGGTATCTAATGCCGATAAGAATAAAGAGTCTGACGTTAACTCACTAACAAATGTAGAGTCGTGAGATAGTGTCGTCGTGAATATAGAATCCGTTGCTAAAGTCGTAGAGAACACAGAATCCGTTGCCAATGTGGTTACAAATGCTGAATCCGAAGCTAAACCAATTAGGTCTACTTTCACTGAATCACCATCTTCAATATCTACTTCCAATTCAGTACCAGTCAAAGTAAATGAAGTCAGGTTCTGGTTGTCTGTGCCTAGTGAATCTAATGCGATTGCATTTCCATCTTCGATGCGTAAACTATCACCATCAATTGTTAAAAACTGATCGTCTGTACCTACGGAAGAACCTAAATCAACATAGGTGGTATCTTGCCAATTATCTAAAATTATCACTAAAGAATCGCCTTGACTATAAACCGTATCAAAGTCTAAAGCAAGGGAAGATAAATCAACTGAATTTCCATCTGAAATATATAAAGTATCGTTGGATAGACTTAAAGATTGTAATTCGTTAGTAGAATCTTGGTCATTGTCCGAACTAATAGCACCCAAATACACCGAATTACCATCACTTAAATAAAGTGTATCATTACTAATAGATAAAGTCTGAAGCTCATTAGTTGAGTCTGTATCTAAATCGTTTAATATTATATTGTCAATTCTATCGCTTAGTCCAGTAGTATCTACTTGAATTAACGAGAGTGGAACGCTCAAAATTCCACCACCATCTTGAATTCGTAAAAAATTACCAAGAACAGTAAAGCTAGTATTCAACTCATTAGTCGTATCACCGTCCAATTCATGTAGCTGAACAGCATCAATAAACTCCTGATTAGAAATTAATTGACTTAAAAAAGCTGAATCATTGGCTAAGCCCACTAAACTTGTTGATACAGAATCTCCATTTTCAATATCGACTTCTAATACCGAACCATTAAGAGAAATATAAGTTAAGTTTTGATTATCTGTATTGATATTGGCCAACAAGCTCGCTAAATCTACCGTACCTCCATCTTCCAAAACTAACATAGTACCAGTAAGTGATAATCTCTGATCATCAGTGCCTGCACCTGCCAATAAATCGGTTAAATCGATACTGCCGCCATTCTCTAAATAAATCACGTTACCTACTAGAGAAATTTGTTGTTGATCTTGACCAGCATTAGCAAGTAAGTCTGATAGACTGACACTACCACCATTTTCTAAAATCAATGAATCTCCTGAAATACTTAACTTTTGATCGTCAATTCCAGGTATTCTATGTATCGCTAAGTAATCTAAATTCTCAAAATTACTACCATTATCAAAGTCAATTTCTACTTTCAACCATTTTTCTTCCCCGTTCCAATCCATATCTTGATAAAAGTCATTGAAAGTATAAGTCCCCATTCCTACAACAAGATTTATCATTCCATATTCATCAACGATTACAGAATTATGAATTTCTTCAAACTCCATACCTGCTGCATCATGAATAGAAAATCGGATAGATACATGAGAATTTCTTAGAGGGTTAGCATAGTTATTATCAAAACCTGGCAATTCCTGTCCTGCATCCTTATCCATTATTACGGCCTGATACGGTATACCCGAAGTTTGTGCAAAAGTAAATTGACAAACAACTGAAAGTAATAGTAAAATTTTGAGAAATTTATTCATGTTTTTAAGAAATTAAAGGTGTCTATCCCCTATTTTTTTTATCATCTGGTTAAGAAAATCTCGACTCTTCTATTGCTCATTAATACTATGTCGTCGAACTTGGTTGTAGCTCCACGAAATTCATGAACAATAGTTTTGGCGTCTACTCCATTATCAATTAAGAAATTTATTACGGTTTTAGCTCTATTTTTAGAAAGCTCTAGGTTGGAATCATCCTTTCCTCTCAAGTCAGCGTAGCCAACAACCGTTATTTTTGATGCTGGATTTGTTTTTAATGACTCTATCAAATCATCCAAATCTTGCTGGAAAATCTCGTAATAATTTGTCTTGTTGGTTGGGAACAATACAACCGTTTTTATATCACCATTAATATCAAGTGAATCTTTTGGAAAGAGTGTGCCAACGTATGCCTTAATCTCGTCACGCAAAGGAGAATTCTCGTTTTCGTCCGGAGTAACAAACTGTCTAAATTCATTAGCGGCAGAATCAGCGTCTTGCTCCAATAGTAATAATAACTCCGCTCTTAAATCATCTATATTATCGTTACATTTCTTTAAAACACGCTTTAAATCATCGTCTTTTTTCTTGAATGCATCTGGTGTAATGGAAAAACCAAGGGTTGCACTGTGAGCATTAATATTATATTGCTGTTGTGAAATCTTCTCTATTTCTTGCCAACCTAACTTATAGTTGTATCCCAACCAAAAATGACTAAAACGCCCTAATTTTCTTCTTAAACTTAAACCAAAATTTAAATCAATATGTTCATTGGTGTAATCTTCGTTCTTTTTGAGATCTATTGTCACATTCTCCATCTCTTGAAATCCTGATAAGAGATAATTATATGAAGCGCCAACCTTTAAGAAAGGCGACCATTTTACAGTTGGGCTAAAAAAACGAAATGTTAACCCTCCATCCAATGCTACATA
This sequence comes from Flavobacteriales bacterium, assembly GCA_965661345.1. Lineage (GTDB taxonomy): Bacteria > Bacteroidota > Bacteroidia > Flavobacteriales > UBA7312. The sequence continues at coordinate 2,741 of CBFIDK010000030.1, forward strand.
GTCAAAATTATAGTGAACAAAATAATCTGAACCTGATTCGGTGTAGTAAGTCCTCATGTTATAACGGTTACTCGAAAGGGTAAACAAGTAGCCTAATCTATCTCTTATTGGAGCACCACCCCCAATAGCAATTCTATTACTAGAGATGTTGGTCAAATCAGAGTATAAGCTCCGTTCACCCCTAGAATCAATAAACTCAAGCTCTGGATAAACAATACCTAATTCAAAGAGGAGATACGAATCGTTATAACTTTTCTTATTGTCTTGTTGTTGCTCTTGAGAATAAGAGAAATGTGTTGATAACATCATCACCACAATAGCAAATAAAACTTGTCTTTCCATGTTAATTCATTAACCATTTCGGGTCAGCAAACCTAACACAATAGTAGACTCTAGGTTAATTGAAGTAGAAAAATGCTTATCGGTAATTAATGGGTATTCGTCGGCGTTAAATCATTATTTATCCAATAAAATGTATGATTTAGTCAAAAAAAAAAAAAACGCTAATTCTTCAATTCCCAAATTAGAGATAGTTTAATTGATGTGGGTTGGCTGGGGTAATTTGGCATAAAGTAATGTGGTGAATTAGAAATTAACTCATTTAAATTCAAAAATTGAATATCTATATTCATCGAATTGACTTTTAAATTGATAAATGAGGAGATGAAAGGTAAACCGCCTATTTCATGAATATTCTGCAATTGATATGAGGCTAAAGCTGGATTATAAAGTTTGGCATAATAAGGTGTAAAATAATTAATCTTTCCTCCAATTTTAAAATCTAATAACTTATTAAAGAAAGCTCCCTGAAACCAAAGAGAAAAACTGGTGTTTATATCAGGGTACCTAAAGATATCAGGATTATCGGACCACTGATATTGTAAAGTGCTAGACCCATAAAAGTTAAGTAATCTCCAATCAAATGAAAGCGTATTATCAAAATATAAAATGGATGAATAATTTTGACTGTAAGACGCATTCTCATTCAAATAAATATGATCTTGATAGTGACTAATAGAAGAATTCAAAGAAAACTTGTTAGAACTAAGTCCATACTTAAACATTTGTCTACTTTCCTGAATAAAATTATTGTCGAAAATAAAATGGTTTGAATAATATGTGTTGTAGAAAATAGGGGTTCTGTATCTCTTTGCACTGATACTTAGTAACTGAATAGCCTTCTCATTATACAATGTCTTATCGGCCTTAAAACTATATTGAGAGGATTCAAAAAATTTAACATCTGAGGTTAATCCTAAATTTGAATTTGAATACGTAAATACTATACCATTATCAAAATCTGTAGAATCAATGATATGTATAAAGTTATTACGCATTTGAATAATGTGAGCTAAACTAAAATCAGAATATCTTAATCCGATACTATTGGTCAGAAAAGAATGTGATAAAGAATCACTAAAAGAGACATTATTGATAAAATTGTTTTCATAAAAAGCTGAAGATAAATCATAATCGCTGTAAATTCTTTGAGCCCTGAGAATTGAGAATTTATTAACCAATGACCATTTAGACGTGAAATTAAAATTCTGAGAAAGGGAATGAAATCTGTTTTTTGAATAATTTTCAGAGGAAACTAAATTTGTTTGATACAGTAAAGGGTCATCGTAATCTTCTATAGTGTAATCCACAATACCTCCATTCTCATCCATCCTAATTTTTTGATATGAAAGTATGGCATCAAAATCATAGGTTGATTTCTTATTATGAAACGAAATATTAGACTCTACATCATACAGTTTTAAGGCTTCTCTACTGAAAATACCTTCTTGAGAAAACTTTCTGAAATTTAAATCAAATTGCAAATAATCAGTTAAAGACTGCGTATGTATCACATCGATCATCTGTCCTTTAGTAGAAAACGAACGGTATTGAAGTATGGTGCATCCTAGTTTAGAAGTATCTAAAGAAGCTGATTTTTCTTTAGGATTAAGAAAATCAATGTAATATAATTTATTTGGAAAAGAGCTAGAGTTTCTCCATTGTGAAAATGTAAACAAAGGCAGAATAAGAAAAATAAAGAGAAACTTTTTCATGACACAAATAACGTTCAAAAAAGAATAAAAAAAAAGCCCCGAATCGTAAGAAACGGGGCTTGTAAAAGATTGGCGGCGACATACTCTCCCAGGGGTTAACCTAGTACCATCTGCGCTAGTGGGCTTAACTTCTCTGTTCGGAATGGGAAGAGGTGGAACACCACTGCAATAGCCACCATAAGCTCAAAATAAGATTATGATATATTGTAAAAAAGAAAACAATTTAGTTAGGGTAAATCAACTACAAAAAGCTAAAGGGTAATTAGTATCACTCGGCTATGACATCTCTGCCTTTACACCTATGACCTATCAACGTTATCGTCTATAACGACCCTTAAAAGAAATCTAATCTTGAGATGAGTTTCGTGCTTAGATGCTTTCAGCGCTTATCTCATCCAGACATAGCTACTCTGCAATGCAACTGGCGTCACAACAGATACACTAGAGGTCTGTCCAACTCGGTCCTCTCGTACTAGAGTCAGGTTCTCGCAAATTTCTAACGCCCACAACAGATAGAGACCGAACTGTCTCGCGACGTTCTGA
>CBFIDK010000031.1:0-5209 GCA_965661345.1 Flavobacteriales bacterium
ATTTGTTGTCTGTTTGTTGGTAAAATCCATTTTGGATCTTTATTGTTGAAGGCAGCCACATTCGCATATGCAAGATCTGTCCCTAACCAAAATGCGTCTGGATCGCCATGATCATCTGGTCCTGTTTCATTATAATGTGTGTAAAGTGCTGAACCGACATCGTGATAATAGGTTTGTGTCATATTAGAAATGTAATCAATACTACTGGTTCTGTCAAATGAAAAGCGATTGATTTCTGTGTAGGTTAAGTTTGGGGCATCCTGTTTGGTATTTATGACAACTTCAGAACTAGAATCTTTGGGTAATAAGTTATCTCCATAAAAATAATCAATTGAACTTTTGTTGGCAGTATAAATGATTGTTTTGGATGAAGATGAGTAATTGGCTGTTGGACTATATTTAGTTTCTATTTTAGCTACAACATCTTCTGTAGGCGCCAAAGAACTTGTAAGCGTATGAGAGAAATCCCAAACTGCAATTGGCAGATCGTAGGATGAAGACCCAGTACTAATCCCTGACACAAGAACATTATCTGATTCATCTTTAATTCTAATTTCTGAGTCCGTTTGAACAATCCCAAAAACTTCGTCGTTCCATGGGTTATATTTAGTGTAAGGTAAAATAGTGTTATCTGAAACCGTTGTTTCTATGTAAAATCCTCTAGGGACTCCGTTATCTGAGGAATATGTATCTATAGAAACTTGGTTGTTGTTATAGGTCCCATCGTATAGCCCATTCATCCACCAATCGCCTTTAAAGTCAAAGACGACTTTTAGGGTACTTCCAACAGCTTGTGTTGCAAATGATGACCCCCATTTTTTATCATCCACAAAAGGGCTACTCACACTAGAATCGTCTAAATAAAAATTCTGGTAATAGTGGTGTGCTGCAGAAGACGCTGATATTGGACTTCCATTGACATCATTCCCGGTTGATGAAAAGAAAGAAATTAAATTACCTGCACTATCATAAATAAATACATCAAAAGCTGCGCCATAAATAGGATTAGAACTGTCATTTAATGGGTTTTGAACAAGACCACCAATACTATTTGGAAAAGTAAACAAAACGAAACTCTTAATCAGTTGTCCAATATTTGTGCTAAATGCTGGACGGCTATTGGCCCAATTCCCAAAATAAAACAAACCAAAATTCTTCCTACTGTTCAAGTGGTTCCTTTCTGTGGTTTGCCCAAAATCGCCCGAGGCGAGTTCTAAAGTATTGTAGTCACTTGTGTATTGATAAGGGCCTATATTTAGTTCTGAAATTTTATTCTCAAAAGGAGTTTGAGAAAAACACAGAAACGTATTTAATAGCAAAAGAATAATTAAGCGGTATTTCATTTTATATAATTTGTTTGATAAAATTTTAAACAAAACTATTATATTTACACGTTTGATTATATTTCTTTTTTTTATAAAAAAATTATCTTTTATGAGTTTGGCATTCTATAAAAGGAAAGCTGTTATAATTTTATTTTTATTAGGAGCTTACCATTTGAATGGACAAAGCTTTGAAATAAATAAAATTTTATCCGACAACTATATCCACAACATTGTCTCCAATGAAAAAGGTATTTATATAGGGACGTCTGATGGTGTTTATGTGATAGATAATACTTATAACCTCAAACTCATTAACGCTAAAATAAGAGGGGCAATTAATGCAAATTTAGACTCTATAGATGTCTCACTAATACAATATACTGACAGTTACAACAACTTACTTCCTGAAGGTTATCAAAACAGTTCAATAACGGCGGTTAATCAAAACAATCATTTATTGCTTGTAAGTCGGGGCAAGTTGTTTGTTTATAAAAAGACATTCTATTCGTTTGAACCGACTCCAAGTGTGAGATCTATTAGCAGTAATTATCTGGGGACATACGGCGGGATATTTAAAAATGGGGTAATGCTTGAATATCCCACATATTGTTCAGGAAAAATACGTGAATTTGATAATTATACTTTTATTTGTTATGATGGTCTTTATGTTATCAATAATAAAGGTAGCTCTAAAGATTATAGAAGTCATGGATTCATTTCTGTTATAAAACAAAACTCATTTTCAAAAGAAATAGGTTTAATAAAAGATATTATTTATTTAGAAAAAGACACCTATGCTCTTTTTACTTCTCGAGGAATATATTTGTTTGAACTTTCTAGTGAAAAATTAACCCCAATGTATGAGCTTGAGAGTCAAGATGACTTTGTAGAGTTTATATATAATGTAAAAGGTTTAGGGGTTTACTTTTTTAATCAAAACTCAATTTACAAACTTGATACCAAAAAAGAGAATACAGAACTTATTAAACAACTAGACTTTAACACTAAGTTTATAACGATAGATAATAAGAAAGGAATAAACAAATTATTTGCAATTTCCAACTCCAATAAATTGTTGTCCTACGAGTATGTTGGCAATAAGTGGATAACGAAAGCGCTTTGTGCGCTAAGGCCTTCAAGTCATTCCATATATAATATAAACAATTACTTATTAATTCCTGGAAATAATGGTTTAGATGTTTTTGATCTAACTACTGACAAATTCTTTGAAAACGTAATTCCTGATGAACTGAACAAATATGCGTTTTATTCAGATAAAAACGAGGTGCAGTTAGGGGGAGTTTTTGGTATTTACAAATTCAACACTGAAGATTTAAAATCTGCTCTAAATAATCTAAATAAACCGATAAAAAAGATAAATCCTGCTAAAGCATCTTCCTATGAAGTGATATTTGTTTTACTTCTAATTATTTTAGCGCTAATCGTGCTATTAGTTTTAAAAGTCAAAAACAATACCTCAAAATCAAAGAATAATGATTTGAAACTAAAAGAAATTGATAGATATATTGAAAGCAATATTTCTAATGTTTCACTAAAAAAGCTAACAGATCACTTTGACCTTAAAGTGCATGACATATATGAAATTATGGAGGGAATAAAACCAGGAAAATATATTCGTGAAAAGAGAATGAAAATCGTAAATAAAATGAGAAAAGAGGGGGCATCAATCGAAGATATCTCTCAAAAAAGCGGCTTCTCAATCAGTTATTTGAAAAAATTATAAACCGATATTTAAAGTAAAATTACCACTAAATATTTAATAATTGATATTAGCTCTATTTTTTAGAAATTTATAATTATGTTTAACTAATAAGATCCAAATCATAAACAAAATAGTTCGACCTCAATCCCTATGGGCTCCTGTTTATGGTGAAGCTCTTTTATTTTGAGCTTCCTTTTACTCAGCTTCTGTAGGTGGATAAATGACCTAGAATTTTATTGTTTGATTAAACGCACCAATTTATTGTTATTAATAAATAAAAAGTAAATTCCGTCTAAGAGGGAGGTTGCATCTATTAAAATATCCATAGAGTCTGTTTTCTTAAAGATTAACATTTTGCCAACAACATCAAATATTTGAATTACATTGATTATTTCTGACGATTTTATCTGCCAAAAGTTTGATGTTGGATTTGGGAATATGTCTAATTTAATTTGCTCAAAATTTTCTAAAATTAGAGATTATTAGAAAGTTCGAAATAAGAACCTTTAGGTCCACCAAAAATAAAACCACTCATTTGAGTGGTTTTTTATATATTGGTATAATGAATAATCTAAATGAAAAAATAGGAATCACTTCATCTATAATTATTATGGTTGGATGTCTATTAAAAGCATTTCATCTTCAAGGAGCAGCAGTGGTATTAACATCCGGATTCTTGGTTTTTTCTTTAATCTTCATGCCATCAATTATTTTTTCTCAATTAAAAGAGAAAAAAATAATTCACGCAATAGCAGGTTTTTTTCTTAGCACATTAATACTTGGTGTTCTGTTCAAAATAATGCATTGGCCATTTGCTAATTTTCTTATTTCTTGGAGTGTAACAATATCTCTTTTTGGAATAGTTCCCATATACATTATAAGGAACTATTATACTAAGACAAATGAGAATTTCAGTAAAAAGGATCGTATGAAAAATATTCTAATTGGGATTTTAATCCTTGCTCTTCTATCATTATGGTATGTAATGATAGATCTATCTAAAACCCCAAGCCCTTACTCAATTCATTAAAAAGTTCGAAATAAGGACGCTTAAGTCCACCAAAGCGGAATCCATCTCTTTTTGAGATAATTTTCCAGTTTAATTAATGAGTTAAAATTTTAAATAACTTTTCTAAAAGTTATTTTTTATTAATTCTTAACAATAAAGAGTTTTGGAAAACCGAATTTAGTGTGTAATTTACAAGGTGATAAACAATAACAAAAGCAAGAAATAGCGTACCCCGCTTGGTACCCCAAACAAAAAAATCCTTGCAAATAACTGATTTACAAGGACTTATTTTGAAATTGGCGGTCTGGACGGCATCCTATTCCTAAGCACATCAATTTCTTTAAAAAAGGGTAATAAATCCTACTTCTTTTTTATTGAATCGATGATGTACTTATGATTTTTTAGTGCACGACTCGATTTGATGACACCATTATTTGCAATAGTTGTCTCTATAATTGATTAGTAAAGCGGGGTGTCTAATTAGTAAAAAGATGACCATATTTTTGAAGGGCAAAGGCTTATCAGACAAGCGAAATGATAGTTCTCCAGTTAAGACTATTAAAAGTCTTTTCTTTTTTTTACTTTTGAAGTAACCTTTTCAAGTTTAGTATGCGCCAATTCTTATGTGTTTTATTGCTCTTTTCATTTTCGTTTGCTGCGAATAGTAAAGACCTTGAGAGGGTCAATGAGGCAGAATTCATCGCCACCTCTTCTTACAGTTCCCCTCCACAGTTAGAAGCAGCAAGCCCATCAGCGGCCAATTCAAGCGCTAGCTCGAGCGTCATCGATTCACTAGAAGTCAACATTGTACAAATTGACATTTGTGATGCCAACGGAATCATTGATATTATTTCACCAAGTAATATGTCCCCTCCATATAATCTTGAGGTGGTTTACCCAAATAGTTCAGTTTTTACTTTCGCTTACAGTGATGCGGGCTACACATTATCAAACCTTAACGGTGGTCTATACGAAATAACAGTTTATTCGGGAGGCGACACCTCATACGCTTCGGTAGATTTACCCCAAATTGAATTAAACACAAATTTTTATAGCCCGTCTTTTCTTAATGGCGGTTACAACGTAAGTTGTTACGGCGCTTGTGATGCTGAGTTATTCATTAACTTAATTAACCCTTCGGAAACTTACACC
>CBFIDK010000032.1:0-4845 GCA_965661345.1 Flavobacteriales bacterium
GCCACCTCTCCAAAAAAGAACGAGGGCGCAAATTTATACGATTTACACCGTTTCACAAAGCATTTTTATTTTTATTTATTCAAGGGTTAAATTCATCAATTCAGATTGTATATAAACCAAGCGGAATGTTATATTTGCATGACTACTCAAATAAATGATTATGTACAACAAAATACTTACTTTCATTATATCATTAGTTCTATTATCATCATGTGTAGAAAATAGAGATTTATCTAAGAATACAGTTGTAGCTCATATACTATCAAATCCTGATGGTTTACATCCGTATAACGATAATTCAGTGATGCGGTCTTTTATTTTTGAACACACTCAAAAGACTTTAGTAAAACTGGATTTGAAAACCTTAGAATATATTCCTTCACTAGCTAAATCACTTCCTGAGATTTCAGAAGACGGTTTGCTTTATCATTATGAATTAAGAGACGATGTAAGGTGGGATGATGGTAGCGAACTCACTGCTAAAGACATAGAGTTTACGGTAAAACTTCAAATTTGTCCGCTAACCGATAATGCTAATGTGAGAGGAAATTATTCATCAGTTATTAAGGATATTATTCTTTATCCAGAAAATCCTAAAAAATTCACAATGGTTGCCTTTGGAAAGAATGTTACAAACCCTAGTATATTCTCTGAAGTTTATGTTCAGCAAAAGTCTCATTGGGATCCAGAAGGGGTTTTAAATGATTTAACTTTTAAAGATATTCATAGTCCAAATTTTAAAGAGAAAAAAGAATGGTCTGACTGGTTCAATGCATTTAATCATGGGGATAACAGATATCAACCAGAACGTTTAGTTGGATTAGGGCCTTACCAAATTTCTGATTGGGAAACGGGTTCGTACATTATTGCTAAAAAGAAAGAAAATTGGTGGGGAGATAACGACACGCTTATTTACAATCAAAATTATCCGGAGGAAATTATATTTAAAATTATAGCAGATGAGTCTTCGGTATTCTTATCCCTTAAAAGCCAAGGCCTAGATGCTACAAATAGGGTAGGAACATCAAAATTATTTAAGCTTCAAAAACACGATTACTTTAATGATAACTACCATTCTGCATTTTTAGATCAGTATTCTTATTATTATGCGGGCTTAAACATGAGACCGGATGGCATTAAGCGAAAAGAATTTTTTACTGATGTTAAAGTACGTAGAGCAATGGCTCACCTAGTACCTGTTGATGAAATTATAGAAGTATTACTACATGGACAGGGCTCAAGACAAGTTGCCCAACTATCCAATCTAAAGAAAAATTATAACGATACGCTAAAACTTATTGAATTAGACGTTGATAAGGCTATGCAACTATTGGATGAAGCGGGTTGGGTTGATACGGATAATGATAATGTAAGAGATAAAATGGTTAACGGTGAAAAGCTACAATTAAGCTTTGAGTTAAGCTACATGAGTAGTGCTGCATCCAAAGAAACAGCCCTAATGATTAAAGAAAGTATGTGGCGAGCTGGAGTTGAAGTAAAACCAAACCCTATGGACTTTTCATTGTTTTACAAGAATGCTCAAGAACACGATTTTGACATGATGTTAGGGGGATGGGGAGGCTCAGCCTCTTATTCTAACCCATATCAGTTATGGCATACTTCTTCATGGGCTAATAAAGGGTCTAATTTCTGTGGTTTTGGAGACGCTTTTAGCGACTCTTTAATTGATGTTGCCAATGCAGCCATAGACCCTGAAGAACACAGAGATGCAATTTGGCAACTACAAGCAAAAATATATGAAGATCAACCTTATGTATTTATGTATAGTCCCAAAAGAAAAATTGCAATACACAAACGTTTCGAAAATGCAGATATGTATTTTGAAAAACCAGGTTTTGTATTGCATAACTTCTTACTCAAAGACAGTTATAAGAACCAAACTCCAATGCCTTAAAACACTCCAGATATGTTAAAATATATAGCAAAACGAGTACTTATTTTTATACCAACATTATTAGCTATTTCTTTGTTGGCTTTCATTTTAAATATTAGTGCGCCAGCAGATCCAGTAGAAAAGCTTTCTAATACAGCAGATAAAGAAGGCGCAGCCAATCAACAGTCAAATGCTTCAAAGAAAACCAAGCAAGATTTACGAAAAAAATTAGGTCTTGATTTGCCAATTTTCTATTTCAGTTTTGGCTCCTTAAGTGATTGTGATACCTTATATAAAGTTGCCGATAAAGACCATGCCGCTACCTTGAGTGAGCTATCTCACTACTACGGAAATTGGGAAGATGTTTCGGCATATTTTCATCAATTATCAAATGTTCAGACTAGTCATTCTTCATTGGATTTAGAAGAAATTTTCATGATGAATACCGATATTGATAGTAACCCACTGTATTCAAAAAATGAAATTAATGATGTAATTACTCAATCAAACTTTGAGGTAAATGCCATGATGGAAACAGCCAACCCAAGTGTTTTAGAATCAAAGTTTAATTCACTTGATGAGTTGTATTCAAATTACAGTTTTTTATCAGTTGTGAAAAATGAATTTGATTTAGCTAAAGTTTCTTATGAGAAAATGCTTAGTCAAAAATCATCATGGAAAAGCTATGTTCCTCAAATTATTTGGTACGGTTCCAAAAACCAATACCATTTTTGGTTATTTGGTGATGGTAAACTGCGAAAAGGCTTAGTTAGAGGAGATTTTGGTTATTCTTACATAGATAGTCAACCCATTAATACAAAGATTTGGTCTAAAGTCTGGATTTCCTTTTCCTTTTCAATTTTATCGGTATTATTCGCCTATATCATTAGCATTCCATTAGGTATTTATTCTGCCTATAAAAAAGACAGCAAATTTGATAGAATCTCATCAATTGTAGTATTTGTATTGTATTCAATGCCCGGTTTCTTTATTGGTGTATTGTTACTCTACACATTTGCTAATCCTGACACTTTAAGATGGTTTCCCATTTCAGGAATTCAAGACCCTACCTTATTTAACCCAGATTGGTCATTTTGGGAGAAAACAGTTCATAGAGCGCCATTCTTTATACTGCCATTAATTACTTACACATACAGTTCGTTTGCGTTTTTAAGCCGAATTATGCGAGTTGGTGTTATAGATGTTTTTGGACAGGATTATATACGAACAGCAAGAGCTAAAGGATTAGGAGAGGGCAAGGTAGTTATGAAGCACGCTTTGAGAAATTCATTATTACCAATAATAACAGTGTTTGCCAATATTTTCCCATTAGCTATTGGTGGTTCTGTAATTATTGAAACTATTTTTACTATTCCAGGAATGGGATTTGAAATTTATAACTCTATTCTGAATTCGGATTATCCAATGATTGTAGCAGTATTTACAATTGTTGGTTTCTTAACTATGATTGGCTATCTAGTAGCCGATGTATTATATGCAGTTGTTGATCCAAGAATTTCTTACAAATAAACAGATATGGAACAGAATAATTTTTCTTTTAAAAAGTACGCCTGGCAACAATTCAAAAAGAATAAGTCGGCCTTAATTTCACTTTACATTTTAGTCGGACTTGTCTTCATTGCTTTATTTGCTCCTATAATTGCAAATGACCAACCTCTGTATTGTAAATACAAAGGCGAAACATTTTACCCCGCATTTTCAACCTTAGTGAACTCTTCAAAGGTGGATTCAGTAATGAATGATGCTGGGGTGGTAGAACAGTTACAATTTGATATTACTGACTGGAGAAAATTAGATTTAGAAAGTGTTGTTTGGGCACCTATTCCATATTCGCCTGATAAAGGAGATAGGTATAACCGAGAATATGTTTCACCATTAGATGAACAGCGTTACAAAAATAGCGACAATGAAATTGTAGCCATACCATCTCGTCTTCGTCATGTAATGGGTACGGATAAAATAGGACGAGATTTAGCTTCTGGACTAGTACATGGTACCAGAATATCGTTGTTGGTTGGTGTTTTAGCCATGGGAATTGCAAGTATTATAGGCGTGTTTTTAGGTGCTTTAGCTGGCTTTTTTGGGGATAGAAATCTGTTAATGCCTAGGGCTAAATACATATTTACTTTAATTGGTGTATTTCTAGCATTTTTCTATGGATTTGGTGTAAGAAAATATACCCTTGCTAATGCCTTTTCTGAAGGGAATGGGCTTATTGAGCTTTTTATCAGTTTTTTAATTATAGTAGCTATTTTAGTAGGATTAAGACTTTTATCACGTCTATTTAAATTTGGTTGGCTTGGAAAAGAAGTCAGCGTACCTATTGACACTTACATTTCTAGAGGTATTGAAATCCTAAACTCAATTCCGAGACTAATTTTAATCATTACTATTTCTGCAATTTTTGTTAGAAGTATTTGGTTGATTATGGTGATAATTGGATTAACTTCATGGACGGGTATTGCTCGATTTACTAGAGCTGAGTTTTTGAGAATTAGAGAGTTGGAATATATTCAAGCCGCTAAATCATTAGGTTATTCTAATTTCAGAGCTGTTGCAAAACATGCCTTGCCAAATGCTTTAGCTCCAGTATTTGTTTCCATTGCTTTTGGTGTAGCCTCAGCGATACTTATTGAAAGTTCTCTATCCTTTTTAGGAATAGGAGTGCCAGATGATGTTGTTACTTGGGGGTCTTTATTGAATTTAGGGCGACAAGAGTTTGAAGCATGGTGGTTAGTCATGTTCCCAGGTTTTGCCATATTCATCACCATAACGATTTATAACCTTATTGGTGAAGGCTTGAGAGATGCTCTAGACCCTAGGTTGAAAAGCTAATACTTATTTTTGGTGTAATTCCTTTTGGAGCAATTCCTTTAGCTGTTCAGCGGATAGGCTAATTTCTAGTTTTCCTTTTTGGGCTACAGATATTT
>CBFIDK010000033.1:0-4785 GCA_965661345.1 Flavobacteriales bacterium
TGTATCATCCCAATGGAAAAGCCAGTGCAGTAGGGGTTTATGAGAATGAAGAAAAGGTCTTGCTGTGGAAGTACTACGACCAAAACGAAGTACTTTTGCGTGATGAAAACTTTAAATCTGGACAACTTCACGGAGAAACAAAAACCTATTACCTGGATGGTCAAACTCTAGAAATAAGTAATTATGTAGAGGGTAAAAAAGAAGGTAAAAACAGCCAATATTACAGAAATGGTAAACTTAAATTAGTATCCCATTACGCTAGTGGTAAACTCGAGGGCAGTTATGTGCTGTACGATTCGGCTGGTTTAAAAACATATGAAGGTACTTACCGCAACGATTTGAAAGAAGGCATTTGGAAATATTACCGATCCGATGCCAAATTGGATTACACTATAAATTACGAAAACGGTATTCCTCAAACACAAGAAAACTATGAGTAAAGGAAAGGTATTGGTAGCGATGAGTGGAGGGATAGACAGTACTGTAACGGCACTCATGCTACATGAAGAAGGTTATGAGGTGGTGGGAATTACTATGAAAACATGGGATTATGTCAATTCTGGAGGCTCAAACAAAGAAACGGGCTGTTGCAGTCTAGACTCTATAAACGATGCGCGTCAGTTGGCAGTAGATTGTGGTTTTCCTCACATCATTCTCGATATTCGCGATGAGTTTGGCGATTACATCATTGATAATTTTGTAGACGAATACATAGCTGGTCGTACACCAAATCCTTGTGTTTTATGCAATACCCATATCAAATGGGAAGCCTTACTAAAACGAGCTGATCAATTGGGTTGCAAATACATTGCCACAGGTCATTATGCACAGGTCAGAGAAGAAAATGGACGTTATGTTGTTTCAAAGGGATTGGATGAATGGAAGGACCAATCGTATGTTTTGTGGGGGCTTTCTCAAGAATGTTTGAGTAGAACCATTTTTCCAATGGGTAAATTCCACAAAAACGACATCAAACAAATGGCAATTGATAGAGGCTATGAAGAACTTGCCAAAAAACCAGAGAGTTATGAAATCTGTTTTATTCCTGACAACGATTACAGAGGTTTTTTAAAGCGTAGAGTAGAGGGCTTAGAGGAAAAGGTAAAAGGAGGTAATTTTGTGAATACTCAAGGTGAAATTATAGGTACACATGACGGCTATCCCTTTTATACCATAGGTCAGCGAAAGCTAGGTATTTCTTTTGGCTTAGAGGCATCTTATGTGGTTGAGATTAAGCCAGAGACTAATGAAGTGGTTGTTGGAAGTAAAGAGGATTTGAACAAATTAGAAATGTACGTTAAAGACATTAATTTTATAAAATACGATCATATTCCTGATAATATGCAAAGTCTAACGAAAGTGAGGTATAAGCATCAAGGTGAAATTTCAACTCTAAACAATGAGAATGATGAAGTAAAAGTCTTATTCCACAAAAAAGTTGAAGGTATAGCGCCTGGTCAATCTGCCGTATTTTATGAAGGTAATGACGTTATAGGTGGTGGATTTATTGCAAAAAAATGAAAGCACTCTTACTAGCCATTTTTATTCCCTTTCTTTGCTTTTCACAGGAAAGCAGTATCAATATTTCTATTAAACTTTGGATAGAATTTTCAGATAAAGGAAACCAAACCGTAAACAATTTTAGCAATAGTGATTTATTTTCTGAACGGGCTAGTGCGCGACGCGAAAAACAAAACATTTCCATTGATTTTTCAGATTTACCTATTCACCAAGATTATCTGAGTCAGCTAAGTGCTTTGGGAATTGAGATATTGAACAAAAGCAAATGGTTTAACGGCATCACAGCCAATTGCACAGATACGTTACTCATTGCTGAATTACTAGAATTAGATTTCATAAAAACCATTGATACTTTAGGGATTTCATTAGAAACATCTGATGTACGTACATCTTCTAAGTTTGATCACATAGTGATTGATGAAAACAGCTATGGAAATGCAAAAAATCAGATAGAAATGATTGGCGGTTTAGCGCTCCATGACCAAGGATTTCAAGGTCAGGGGATACACATTGCTGTATTGGACGGTGGCTTTAAAATGACTAATAAACTGGATGCATTTCAACACTTATTTGACAATAATAAAATTCTGGGCACTTGGGATTTTGTAGATGGAGAATCTTCCGTTTATGAAGATAATTACCACGGCATGTCTGTATTATCAACCATGGCTGGCTATTTAGAAAATGATTTTTTAGGAACAGCACCAAAAGCGTCGTATTGGCTTTTTCGTACTGAAGACGTAGGTAGTGAAACCCTAATCGAAGAATACAACTGGGCAGTAGCTGCCGAATTTGCTGATAGTGTAGGTGCTGACATCATTAATTCCTCTCTAGGATATACTACTTTTGATATAGTTTCACAAGACCATAGCTATGCCGATTTGGATGGACAAACAACAGTAATTACAAAGGCGGCAACATTAGCGGCAAGGAAGGGGATAATTGTGTGCAACTCGGTAGGAAATTCTGGAAGCAGTAATTGGAAGTATATTGTAGCACCAGCAGATGCAGATAGTATTCTTAGTGTCGGTGCTGTTAACGCCATGCAAGAGGCTACATCTTTTTCTTCATACGGACCAACAGTAGATGGAAGAGTAAAGCCAACGGTTTCTGCACAAGGTGGAGGGACTGCCATCATTACCACTTCAAATACTATTGCTTCTAGTAATGGAACATCTTTTTCTTCGCCTATTATTGCCGGAATGACGGCCTGTTTGTGGCAAGCGCATTATGGTAAAAGCAATATGCAAATTATTGAAGCGATAACCCAAAGCGCACATCTCTATCATTTCCCAGAAGTTCAGTTGGGTTTTGGTATTCCAAATTATGCCTTAGCAAACGCATTATTACTAGATTTAGAAGACGTTAACACGCCACTACTTGAAGTATATCCTAATCCGGCTAATGCTTCGGCAACACTTTACATTTATTCTGCCAATGAATCGGAGGTTAGCTATAGAATTCTAGATTTAACAGGAAAAGTAGTCGATAAGGGGCAAATTCAATGGAATTATTCACGTTTTGCCATCAATTTACCACAGATGAAAAGTGGAGTATATATTGTGGAAGTTATTGCTGGGGATAGAGTTTTAGTTGAAAGGCTTAGCGTAGTGGATTAATTATTTTACGTTTACTTTAAACATTTGTCGATCTTCAATAAAACCTTCTAAGGTATCGCCATTTTGAACTTGTCCAACACCAGCAGGAGTGCCTGTATAAATCAAATCACCAATTTTTAGGGTGTAGAATTGAGAAATATAAGCTATGATTTTATCAAAGTTAAAAAGCATATCACTCGAGTTGCCGTCTTGAACGGTACCCCCATT
Source organism: Flavobacteriales bacterium (assembly GCA_965661345.1). GTDB lineage: Bacteria > Bacteroidota > Bacteroidia > Flavobacteriales > UBA7312. The sequence continues at coordinate 3,348 of CBFIDK010000033.1, forward strand.
TTTTGTTAAAGAAAAACCAATATTATTGATGTCTAACTCTTCTTTTGGTATGAATATTCGACTAAGGACTGCAGAGCCGTCAAAACCTTTGGCTTTTTCCCATGGAAGCCCTTTGGCCTTTACTTCTTCTTGAATATCTCTAGCGGTAAAGTCAATCCCAAGTCCAATTTCAGAGTAGTATTTGTGTGCAAAGCGCTCTTCAATGTGTTTGCCAAGTCGGTTTATCTTCACGACTAATTCCACTTCATAATGAACATTAGAGGTGAAATCGGGTATGAAAAAGGGGTGACCTTTGGGAGAAATGGCTGTATCTGGTTTTAAAAAGAAAACAGGCTCAGTAGGAACATCATTCCCTAATTCTTTAGCGTGTTTTGCGTAATTTCTTCCAATACAAATTATTTTCATAGTTCTATTTTCGGTTTCCGTCTTTGTCAAAAATAGATCGCAGCTGTTTTTCAACAATTAACATGCCCATTATCAAGCCAGCTACAAGTACAATCGTAGCGTTAAGAAATATCGTATCTAAATTGAACTTAAAAATAATTCCAATGAGCTGAAATATACAAGTTATCGCAGAGACCAAAAGTATCATTAAAGCACTTCTTTTGTTGGCTTCATTCCAAGTGTCTTGGTTTTTCATTGATATAGTCGTTCTATGACCATATAAAGAATTAATTTCCTTAGGTGGAAAATAAACAAAAATCAGACTAATTAGAAACATTAAAGGCCCTATTAAAAGATGTAAGTAAATACTTGAATCGTTCATTTTAGAAGTCTCGCAATTTAATTTGAGTCAGCACCTTTTTAGTGTAAAGAGGAAAATCGGCTTGTTGTATCCAAGAGAAATAACCTGGGTTAGATTGAAGAACACTTACTACCGTTTGGCCTTTGTATTTTCCAAAAGAAAAGCACTCTTCATGGTCTTCGTTAAAAACAATAAAACCAGCCATATCTGCAGAAGGGTTACCTCTAGTAGAGAATTCGGCTAAAAAGTCAATATCATTTTCCAATTCGTCGTACTTATCAAGCTGAGCGGTTAAGATTTCGTAGGTTGCCAAAGTATCGGCTTCTGCACTATGCGCATTTTCCAAATCTTTATCGCAATAGAATTTATATGCTGCTGAAAGCGTTCGTTGTTCTAATTTGTGAAAAATATTCTGAACATCTACTGCTTTATGTTTTTTCATATCAAAATCTACTTCTGCTCTCAAAAACTCTTCTGCTAGTAATGGAATGTCAAAACGGTTAGAATTATAACCTGCTAAATCGCAACCTTCCATCATGTTTTTAACATCGTGAGCAATTTCTTTAAAGGTAGGGGAGTTGGCTACTTTTTCATTGGAGATACCATGAACAGCAGTTGCTTCGGCTGAAATAGGAATAGTTGGATTTACCAACCATGTTTTACTTTCTTTATTTCCATTCGGAAAGGCTTTAA
>CBFIDK010000034.1:0-4750 GCA_965661345.1 Flavobacteriales bacterium
ATTGACGCCACCCGATCTCGCCGATTGCCTCAGTCGTTGGATTTCTTTACGCTCTTTGAATTTTCTGCTAAATGGGACCCCGTACCGACTATGCTATGCCAAAACCATGAGCAAGTTATCAAAGGCTTTATGGGGCAAACGACGGCCTTTAAAAAGGAACACATTAAATCCGATGTGCTTATAATGGGCGAAACCTCTTCGGTGAACGAAGCCCGTTATATACATGGCGAATTTGGCAAGGGTACGTGGACCTTTTATGGTGGCCATGACCCAGAAGATTACCAGCATAAAGTGGGTGACCCTAAAACAGAATTGGAACTCCACCCCAATTCACCGGGCTATCGCCTAATTCTGAACAATGTCCTTTTTCCTGCCGCTAAAAAGAAAAAGCAAAAAACTTGATTTATAATAGCCCCTTTGGGTGACGAAAGCTCATTGAGCGGAGTCGAAATGAGCGCAGTTTCGATAATCAAAAAAGTGGTTTGTGTAGCCTGTTTGCTTTTCAAAATGGTTGCCAGCATATACAAGCCTTTTTCGGTAAAGGCCTTGGGGTTTGTTTTAGAATATTTTAGTGGTTCAAGGTGGTGGAAATTTTCCACCAGTTCGTTTTTTTCAGTATCGCTGAGTTCCAATATATAATCCTTGGGGAACTTATCTGGGTTATTCTTTACCGCTTTGTTGATATCACGGGTTTCTACACCATAAAGCGTGGCAACATCTCGATCAATCAAAACTTGCTGATTTTGGATTTTTTATCAATCTATTTTCTATGTGTTGTAGTGTACTCTCCATGGGTTTAAGATTAAAAAAGACACCTAAAAATACGAATTAATTTCTTCATCTCGGGTGTATCCTTCGATAATCCCAGTGCACGGCAATATTTGTTTGATAAAGAAAAAAAACTAGCTTATTATTAATATGTTTCTATAAGTAACCTCTCCAAAAAACCTGCTCCTGCAGAAGTTCCTCCTGGCCCTGAAGGAGATGTATAGGTCAATCGTCCAGCAGAAGCCGTAAATTTTAAACGCGGAGCACCTCCAGCACAGTTCCCGGCTCTTAAAATAGCACTTGTTGCTGTGTAGGGGTCTGTGGCAGTGCCAGTTCCGCCAAAAGTCCAAGCGCTTCCCGCAGTACCACTGTTCTCGATTGAAGAAAACCCAACCCCTGCACGATAGCGTATATGAAAAGTAAGATTATAATTTACTGAACAACCCCCACCCCGAGCATAACCTTTGAGTTCCGCAGCATTATAAATGGGTCCTGCGTCTACCTCTACGCCATTATTTAAAAGAGGACCAGACGCTACCCTAAAAAGCCCTGATGCACCCAGAATATTTCCATTTTTGTCTGACACAACCATCCCCCCATTCATGTTAGCGGCCTCATCATGATCGTCCAATCGTTTGTTGTTAATCATCCCATCATTCCCACGGATACTCAACAGTCCTACATTAGCATCGTTTTCAAACATAAAACCTCTTTGATAATCACTTGCAGCTCTAAATCTTACAGCATATGAGCTTACTGAACCTCTTGAGGGTGCCGTACCTCCATCCATAGCACGTCCATCGCCAGATTGCGACATATAAATCCCCCAACCGGTATTGTTCCATAGCCACATGCGAATTCCTCGAGCGGGTGTAGCCGTCATATCATCACTACCTCCCATTACCGAAAAGAGCCCCGCTCCAGTGTTTCTAAAAGTTCCGTTAACGTCCAAATTGTATTCTGGAGTATGTCTTTCATTAATCCCTACCCGGCCATCAGCACGAATGGTCATAGGAGTTTTATCAACAGTATTCGTATTTCCCAATCCCATGGTAATGTCCATTCGAGTTCTTGCCGCCAATGAGGCTTCGTAAGATCCTAGGCGAAATTCAACATTTTGAGAATATTTTGCTCCTGAAGCACCTAATTTACTCAAACGAACGATGGGAGACACCCCAACGGTTGTCTCGTCTGAAGGAATGGTGTTATTTACGTGTAAAAACGTCTGAGGTGCTGTTGTAGAAACCCCTAAGCGCCCGGCTGTTACAGTCATCCCGTGAAGTGTGGGGTTGCCATCTTGGTCATCTGTTCCTGCATCCCAAGTATAAAAATCAATGGTGTTTAAAAGGTCATTTCCTCCGTTATGTCTAGATCGAATGGCATTTTTATAATTAGCAGTACCATTGTACCCAAACAAAAGTTGATTGTTGGTGTAATTTGTAGAAAGCCCTCCGTTTCTAAAAAATCCCGCTCCGTTAACATCTAATTTTACGGTAGGTGCATTGGTTCCCACTCCAATATTTCCTGCATTTTCAATGTGCATAATATTGTTGGTGTTGTTTGATTTTATTTCCAAATCACGTCCATCTTGGAATTCAATTTCGTATTGGTTGTCGGTGGTAGGGTTAAAGCTACCCACAGAACCATCGCCCGAAAGAATAATTTTGGTAGGGTCTAGCACTCCTTGGATGTCTACATCGCCGGCAAAGCTGGCTACTTTTCCCGCGTTTAGGGTACTGGTACCCACACCAATATTTCCAGAGAAGAACATGTCTCCGGTATTGGACGTATGTCCATCGGTAGTTCCTGCTGTGAACCATGGTTCTTGAGCAATGTTGGAGGCATCCACCCAATTGGTTCCTAAGGCGGTAGTTGTTAAGACTTGCCCAGCGGTACCGGCGTCCTTATCACTATCATAGAGAATTCCGGTGACTTGGGCATCCCCATACACAATAGCTTCTACACTAGGGACAGGCGTTATATAGTTTGGACTTGCGTTGGTCCAGTACTGTTCTTGGTTGTCCTCGATGGCGGTATAGTCTGAGGAAGACAGCACCGAGGTATAAAACAAAGCTTCGGATTGTTTCCCAACAAAATAGCCTGTGGCTCTATAATCTCCAAAAGTGAGGTGATTTCCTGCATTGGTGGGGAGTACACTGTCTGTAATGCTGGTTTGCGTCCCGTTTACACTTACAAAAGAGCCGGAGGCCCCTGCGGCATAACCAATAGCAGTTGTAGCACCTTGGGTTACTGATCCGCCGCTTCCCCTATTCGCTCCATTTGTCCATAGAGTCACTGCATTCGTTCCGACATTTTTAAACGAGAATTGTTTTCTTTTTGCTCCACCTAGATAACTGTCCCATGATCCATGTAAAATCATCCATGTACCTGTAGAATTGTACTCCCCAATGACCAAGGAAGATATTGAAGGAGAAGAGAGCAACGCATCGGAAGTTGTTCTGTATAAAAAGTCGGCACTGGCAAAATCAATGGCTGGCAGTCCGTTGTCTACGGTTTGCAAGGTTCCTCCAATAACAATTCGCGGCTGATTGGCTGCCGTGGGCTGTATCATGTTATTGCTTCCTGCTTGGTCGTACCAGATGGTCACAAAACCATCATTTCCAGCTCCCACAAAGGTGGTTAAAGCTGCTGTATCTAGTTCATTGGCAGTGGTAAAGTTGATGTCTTGTTCGGTATCATCAGAACTACGACGTACCCGTATGGCGGGCCCTGTATAGCTACTCACTGCCTTTCGCAAGGAATAGGCTGCAAAAGGAGTTGTACTAAGGGTTTCAACAAAATTAGTAGGAATTTTGGGCACTAAGGTCATTCCTTCTGTGCCATCTACATCAAAACGGATGATATCGTCATCAGTTCCTGGACCTCCCTCCTCTACTTGAATCTTAGTATCTTCATCATCATCCACTAACTCAAATGAGGCCCCGAATGTAAGGCATTCCCAAGCTGTCAATCCTCTAAAAAACACGCAATTGCTATCCGTATTATACACCATCATCCCTTCTTTCCACCCTATTTGACCATCTAACTGAGCGGTCGTTAATCGAGGTAAATAAAAGGCTTTATCTGAAGAACTTAATTCAATCACAGCTCTTGGGTCAGGGTTGTTTGTCCCATAGCCAATTTGAGCTTTTGAATTCAACGCTAATCCGCAAATAACTAACAGTAAAAATCCATACTTTTTCATATTCTTAAATTCTTGTTTGAGTTATTGTTTTATTTATTTATCTGTTTTTCGTTCTACCACATCTCTATCAATCAGCACTTTTTACTAAGGAGTTTTCTAATCAATTATAAACCAACCGCTAGACGTCGCTACTAAGGTCATACTCTGATAACCGATATTTAATGTCCTCGTGGCTTGTCCATCAATAGTTGTCCCTGTTGGAGACAAAGTAATGTTATTGCCGGCTGCATTGGTACGTTTTATCTTCAACTCATAGCCAACAGGATACTCACCAGTTCCAGTTCCAATATTAGGAATGGTTACAGTGGTAGCTGTTCCTGGCGTTACGAGTAATACGTCTGTATCCGCATCCACTGTTCCAGAGGCTGTGAGGGTTTGTACTTTATGTAAAGGTGTTGGTAATAGTACTCCTAATGTTCCTCCAGCATCTGTAATGAGTAAACTGTCTCCAACTAGTGCAAAGTCCGTATTCAACTCATTGGTCGTATCCGTATCTAAATCGTTTGCTGCTAATGAATCTATGCGGTTGCTTAAGTTGGTCGTATCTACTTGTATTTCTGACAAGGCAACTGGCAAACTACTTCCTGCATCCGTAATCCATAAACTGTCGTTCGTAATGGCAAAAGCAGTGTTCAACTCATTGGTCGTATCCGTATCTAAATCGTTTGCTGCTAAGGAGTCTATACGGTTGCTTAAGTTGGTCGTATCCACTTGTATTTCTGACAAGGCAACTGGTAAACTACTACCCGCATCCGTAATCCATAAACTGTCGTTCGT
>CBFIDK010000035.1:0-4451 GCA_965661345.1 Flavobacteriales bacterium
CTACAATTCTGTCTTTTGCAACAGCAATACCAGTTGTCTCAAGGTCAAAAAAGACAATAGGTTTTTTTAATGATAATTCCATTTGATGATTTTAAATAGATGTGTTTGCGTCAAATTGCTCGAGATAATCGGCTACTTTTCGTAAAAAGCTTCCACCCAAGGCGCCATCAACTACTCTATGGTCATAAGATAAGGATAAGAACATCATGTGTCTAATGCCTATCAAATCGCCATGAGGAGTTTCAATTACGGCTGGTTTCTTTTTTATGGCTCCTACAGCCAATATAGCCACTTGAGGTTGATTGATTATAGGAGTGCCCATAACATTACCAAATGAGCCAACATTGGTTAGGGTAAACGTACCGCCTTGAATTTCGTCAGGCTTCAATTGGTTATTTCTAGCTCTATTTGCTAAGTCATTAACCGTTTTAGTAATGCCCATTAAGTTCATTTGGTCAGCACCTTTAACAACTGGTACAATCAGATTTCCTGATGGTAAGGCAGCAGCCATTCCTATGTTTACATTCTTGTGAACAACAATGTTTGTACCGTCAACGGAGACGTTAATCATTGGAAAGTCTTTTATTGCCTTGGCTACTGCTTCAATGAAAATTGGAGTAAAGGTGATGTTTTGTCCTTCACGTTGCTTGAATTCCCCTTTTATTTTGTTTCTCCAATTTACAACAGTTGTTACATCTGCTTCTACAAATGAGGTTACGTGAGGAGAAGTTTGCTTTGACATTACCATGTGATCGGCAATGAGTTTTCTCATTCTATCCATCTCAACGATTTCTGAATCGCCACTAATACTTACTTTTGGAGGTGTGCTGACCTTTGGTGCAGGAGATGGTGGTGGCGTGCTGACGGCTACTTTAGGAGAAGGAGTATCAGTTTTGCCAGATGTTCTATTTTCTAAGTGTTGAAGTAAATCGTTTTTAGTAACTCTACCGTCTTTTCCACTTCCGTTAATGGTATCGAGTTCTTCTACCGTAATGCCTTCCTCGGTAGCAATGGAGCGTACCAATGGAGAATAAAAACGTTCCCCAGTATTTTCTATTTTACTAATGCTTTCAGTGACCTGCTCTATTACTTCTTCAACTTGCTGAGCTACTTCTTCTGCTTGTGGAATAACTTCTTCTTGAGCTGCAGTAGGTGCTGGAGAATTGTTTTCTTCAGCATCCGTTTCAATGATGGCAAATGGCTCACCAACTTTTACTACGGCGTCTACATCAAACAATTTCTCTACTAGTGTACCTTCCAAAGATGATGGAACTTCTGAGTCAACTTTATCAGTAGCAATTTCAACAATAGTTTCATCCATTTCTATGCTCTCGCCAACTTCTTTATGCCAACTAATAATAGTTGCTTCCGCTACACTTTCGCCCATTTTAGGCATTATTAACTCAACTTTTGCCATGTAAAAAGATTGTTTTTTCAGTCGGCTAAATTAGTAAAATTATCGGCTTTATGGCTAGTGTTTGTTCATAAGAATTAGCCTCAGATAAAGCGTTGCTTTCTTGATTAGCTTGATACAGGCTATTATTAAATGATAAAATGGGTAGGTGTAAGGGTTGTGTTTTTTAGTATAAATTTTCATTGCTCCATAGAATCGATTTATGTAATCGACACTTAGTTTTTCAGTGGACTCGCCTTTGTAGTGCAAAATAGATGTAGTGCCTAAATAGTAATTTTGGTAGCCAGCTTTGTGAATTTTGTAGGATAAATCGATATCCTCACCGTACATGAAGTAGGAGTTGTCAAGTCCACCAACATCATCGTATATTTGTTTTTCAATCCAGATAAATGCTCCAGCTAAGACGTCTATTTTATGACAGCCGTCTTCGCTCAAATGTCCTAAGTAATAATTGTTGAACTCTGAAGAGTTGGGAAACAACTTGTAGAGTTTACATCCTCTGGTAAAGGCTGTCCAGAAATTAGGAAATCCTCTTTTTGATTCTGCTAAGAAGTCTCCATTTTTATTGACCATTTTGACGCCAATACCGCCACACTTTGGTGTTGATTGGCTAAACTTGAGACAGTCGTGAAAGGTATTTTTGTTAACTACCGTATCTGGATTTAGTATTAGTAAATATTGTCCTTTTGCTTTAGCAATGGCTTGATTGTTAGCTGTAGAAAATCCTTGGTTTTCAGAGTTAGCTATAACATTAACATTCGGAAATTCAGCCTTTAGCATTTCTACTGAACCATCGTTTGAATGGTTATCAACTACCCAAATTTCAGTTTCAATACCTTGTGCAGCTATTTCAACACTTTTAAGGCACTCTCTGAGTAGATTTTTAACCTTATAATTAACAATGATAACCGATAATAGCATGTGCGCAAAGATAGAATTATTGTTCAGATTCAGTTATTTCTCTTGTCAATAACTCTATCCTTCAAATGATATTTTATTGCACGAATCTGTTATTTTTGTGTTATGAACTTTTCCTCCAAACTCATTCAAGATGCTGTTGAGCAATTTTCTAGGTTACCTGGAATAGGTCGCAAGTCGGCATTGCGTTTAACCCTTCATTTATTAAAAATGGAAAAAGGAGAAGTGCGTGATTTTGGAGAAGCGTTTATTTCTTTGAGAGAAAACATAAATTACTGCAACGATTGCCATAATATCTCTGATTTGGAGCTTTGTGAAATATGTGCAAATCCCAACAGAGATAATCAAACTATTTGTGTTGTTGAAGATATTCGCGATGTAATGGCTATTGAGAATACCCATCAATTTAAGGGTAAGTATCATGTTTTGGGCGGTGTTATTTCACCAATGGACGGCGTGGGACCTGATGATGTAAACATCGATTCTCTTGTCGAAAAAGTTTCAAAGGGTGGTGTAAAAGAAATCATTCTAGCTTTGAGTACTACAATGGAAGGAGATACTACCAATTTTTACATTTTCAAGCGATTAAAGGGGTTTGAAGTTAAAATGACGGTCATTGCTCGCGGTATTTCTATGGGTGATGAACTAGAGTATGCTGATGAGTTGACGCTGGGTCGCTCAATAGTAAACAGAACACCATATGAAAACTCTTTAGCTTAAAAGATATGTCACCGATTTTAATTCTTTCCATCATTGCCTTGTATTTCATAGGCTTGATTGTTATTTCTTTTGTAACAGGCAAAAACGATAGCAACGACACCTTTTTCTTGGGCAATAAGCAATCCCCTTGGTATATCGTTTCGTTTGGTATGATTGGCGCAACCCTATCAGGCGTAACATTTATTTCTGTGCCCGGTTGGGTGGCGGATAGTCAGTTTAGCTATATGCAAATGATTTTGGGAATGACGGCTGGTTATATTGTCATTGCCAATGTGTTGATGCCTATTTATTACCGAATGAATTTAACCTCTATTTATGCGTATTTAGGCGATAGATTTGGAGCGGTAACCCACAAGACTGGGGCGTTTTTCTTTTTGCTTTCCAGAACCATTGGAGCGTCCTTCAGGTTGTATTTGGTAGCTAATGTGATGCAGATAGCCATTTTCGACGCATGGAATGTTCCTTTCTGGCTGACGGTATCGCTGACCATTGTGCTGATATGGATTTATACCTTTAGAAGTGGTATAAAAACAATTATTTGGACAGACACTTTGCAAACCTTATTTATGCTTTTAGCGGTAGGGGTTAGCATCTGGCTGATTTCTGATAAAATGGGTCTAGGCTTTGTAGATTTGGCAAATACAATTCAGCAAAGCAACTATTCTCAAGTATTCTTTTGGGAGGGTAAGCAACATTTTATCAAGCAATTTTTATCTGGAGCGTTTTTGGCGATTGTAATGACGGGTTTGGATCAAGACATGATGCAAAAAAACCTATCGTGTAGAAGCTTAGCTGAAGCCAAGAAAAACATGTATACATTCAGTGCAGCACTCATTGTTGTAAACGTCTTCTTTTTGGCATTAGGTGCTTTGCTATACTTATACGCTGAACAGATAGGCCTTCAAATTACAAAAGGCGATGATTTGTTTCCATTGGTTGCCTTGCAGGGCGATTTAGGCTTGGGCGTTGGTATCTTCTTTATTTTGGGCCTTATTGCGGCGGCTTACTCTAGTGCCGATTCGGCATTGACGTCATTAACGACTTCTTTTTGTGTGGACTTCTTGGATATTGAAAACAAAGAAAATGGCAGAAATACTAGAAAGTATGTTCACATTGCGTTTTCTATAGTTTTGGTTCTTGCTATTCTAATTTTTAAAGCCATAAACGACGATAGCGTTATTTCTGCTCTCTTTAAAGTAGCAGGATACACCTATGGACCACTCTTGGGTTTATTTGCTTTTGGTATTTTTACTAGATGGAATATCAGAGATAAGTATGTGCCTGTTGTAGCGGTATTATCTCCAGTTGCAGCTTATGTTTTGCAGTTGTTTATTTCTTTTGGATTTGAGTTATTGATGATTAACGGGGCTATTACCTTTTTAGGTTTGTGTCTACTTAT
>CBFIDK010000036.1:0-4334 GCA_965661345.1 Flavobacteriales bacterium
CAACAGGTATATCAAGAAAAATCTTTATCCTTTAAAAAGCATAGCAATGAATTGACCTACTTTGGAAAGCTAAAAAATCAGACCTTAACAATTGATATCACTATCAATAATAATGAAAAATCTGTGTCCTTTCATGAACTGCTTGAAATTGACATTTCTGGAGAAGATTATGCGACTGATATTGCTAATTCAATTAATGAGCGAGCAAATAATCTTGCACAGAGACATTCATATTCAACAATGGATTCATTATCAAATTTGGTAATGGATATGATTAGTTCCGAAATGACTAAAATGACTGATGATGAAATTTCAGACATGAGTTCTCAAGGTCTTTTTATGTGTTATTCATTAATCCAAACAACAAAAAGAATTATCAAGAATAATGAAAGGAAAGAGAGATCAGGTTCTTCTATAACATCAACTCCTTATGAGGGTTTCCAGCTTGGTCTAACTCCATTTCTTCTTAACGAGGATATAAATATTAATGTTCAGAATTTCATACAATTTATCGATAACAACCCTGATTTTTCAAAAGAAAAAGGAGCATATGTCTTTAAAGAAGTACTAGAAACAATAAATGAGACAACTATTACTGCTCAAAGACTATTTGAAGAAATAGACATTTATGTGGAAGAACAATCCAAAGGACAAAGAGCTGCTTCATGGTGGCCAAGTGGTAGTAGCCATGGATGTTGTGGGAATTATAGTGGACCATGTTTGTATTGGCACCCATTGTGTTATGTTCACGATGTAATGTGTATTAATTGTGAACCTGATTGGTTTTGTTTAAGTGGTTGTGTACCAGGTGCTGTTGCTCCCTCTGGAACTGTTAGCATTTCAAAAACACCTTCACAGTCTGCTATATTTAGCCTTAGATAATTTTTAAGCCGAAAAAATATGTTTAATAAAAAAATAAATAAAGAGTTATATGTTTTTTGGGGAAGTTTAATGTGTTTGATGTTTTTTTCATTCCTATTTATAAATACATATATAATTGAAAGTAAGAATGTAACAATTGGGGTTTTTCAAGAGCTTTTAACAATACCTTTTATGCTAGGTAGTCTTGTGTTATTAGTTTTTGCTCTTAAATTCTGTATATCAAGCAAATTCTCTCTGAGAAATTATTCCTTATATTCTCTCTTCATACTAATTGTTGTTATTGCTATTACATGGGGATCTTTTTTATTATATTAAAAGCACATAACAAGGTGTAAGAAAACATAGCCGCTCTAAAGGGCGGTTACGTTTCTTATACTAACCGTTGGGCACAATAAGCTAGCAGATTACTAACTGAGTATCAAAAATGAAAATAAACAAAAGTATAGGATTAAGCAGGGAAATAATTATTTCTGCATTAAATGACCTTGATTATACAATCAATGAAATTGAAGGTAATATTATTTATGCTTCTGCAAAAGCAAGTTTACTATCATGGGGAGAAGATATTTCGATTGAGTTATCAGAAATTGAAAAAAGTACCACAAGGATTAAGATTAACTCTGCTTCTAAAGCTCAGTTGATTTCTTGGGGGAAAAATGACGAAAACATTAAGTTGATTACTAATAAAATTAAAGAGTTCGCATCTTGAAACTATATGTAAAGAATCAATATGGAGATAAAGTTTATTTAAAACTCTCCGCTCCGACAAGGAGAACTTTAGTGGATTTAATTGGAGCATCAGATTTCATTGTAGATAATGAAGAATACAATGTTAATAAGGTAGTTGCTGAAACTGATTCCTCAAACACTGCTGCTGGGGCTATTTTAGGCGGGGTGATTGGACTGATTGGCGGGCCAATTGGAGTCATTTCTGGTAGTACAATAGGAGGAATTATTGGTAATTCATCGGATAAAGAAGATGTAAAGAAAGTATCAATCTTTAATAATAGTTAATATGGTTAAAGGAGTTGATACTAAATATATTCTGATTTTTATTGCAATCATAAGTCTTTCTTTTATTGTTGTATTTAATAAGCATGATACATTAGATTTTTTAAAAGCAATAATGACATTGAATCATTTAGGATTTTGCTTGTCTGTAATGTTTTTCACTATAGCGATTCTTCATAAATTGAAATATAATAATTATGGTAAATTAAAAAGTGCAGATTTCAATGATTTCAAATCAATTTTATTGGACTTGATTTCTACTGTTATGAATCCAGTTACATTACTCTGTTCGATTTCTATTTTAAAAGGATTATTCCTTTTGAAGTTCTATGGCATTAAGTATTTCGATTTCTTTAGTTCAAATGAACTATTTTTCTTGGCAATTGTGGGATTTTATTTCTTAATAAAGTCAGGACTAGAGTTAAAAACGATGATTGTTGAGTTGTTTTTTAGAACATCAGATGTAACGTTAGCAAAAAGTATTGTGCCCAACAATGCATCATAAGTAATGCGGGGAACGGATTATTTATGAGGGTTTTTGCGATTTTTGAGCCCCACCAAATCTACGATTGATAGGCTATTAAAAACTTGAAAGTTAGCTTCAAAATCGGAAAGTAAGTTATTGGTGTTGGCACACATAACATTCGCTTTAAGTAAATTGATATTCGGTATAAATATAGGCTAATGCATTGATTTACTTATAATTAACAAAATTGTCCTAAAATTGATATACGAAGTCTATAAAAAAGGGATATACGCATTGCGTATATTTATAGTTGGCAACAATTAGAATACAATGAGTTTAAGAGAAGGATTAGTAAATATTGAAAGACGATGGGCTTGGTCCTTTTTTGGGTTCCTACTTGCAATAATATTTGGTGGGATAGCTATTTATACTTCATTCTTGCAAGATAAAAACCCTAAGCTCGAATTTATTGTGGAGACCAAAACCTCCGTACTAGATTTAAAAGAGGACATAAAAAACTTAGATATTCTATACAAAGGGATAAACATAAAAAAGCAGGACAAAAACTTGAGTATTGTTACTATAAGTATACTGAATAATAGTGATGTAAATATCTTAAAAGGGTTTTATGACGACCTAAGCCCAGTCAAAATAGTTGTTGAAAATGCTGACATTGTTGACAAACCACAAGTCATTTCAACAAGCAATCAATATTTGAAAGAGAATGTAAAGGTTCACATCGACTCTACAGGATGTATTTATTTACCTAAACTGATTCTTGAAGGACAAGAGAGTTTTTCAATTAGTCTTCTTTTACTACATAAAAATGGAGTTGAACCAAAAATCTTAGCCCACGGAAAAATTGCCGGTCAAAGAAATGGGATTCAAGTTAAAACAACCTACCAACAAAAAAGCGAACTTGATTTTTGGGATAAGCTTTTGTTTGGCAACATTTGGGTTCACCTAGTTAGATTCTTAGGTTACTTATTCTCAGTCATAATTTTAGCTTTAGCGATCGTCATACCAACAGTTCTTTTATCTGAATTTATTTCAGAAAGCAGAAAGAAAAATCGTGTTAAAAACTACAAAAGCAAAAAGGGGATTGAGAACAGCCCAGAAACTGACGCAGTTTTTGATTTATACCTTTACAACTCATTGGATGTTTTGGTTAGATGCCAGAAGCTATTAGCAAATGAATCTCGTTTAAAAGTAACGCTACGAAGTATTAAGAGAAGAGATAAACGAGAACGAAATTTATCAGCACATTCAATCGCTAAGAGAGAGCGAGAATATGAAGAAGTTATTCATACTTCAGATGGGTTTATTAGACATAGAACAAATCCTAATGAGTATGCTGCTAGAGAACTGAATAGATTAGAAATGGTCAATCTTGTTGAGTCAAATAAATTAGAGGTTAATGAGAAGTTCATACAAGAACTAACCGACTTTATTTCATATTTAAAACTAATATAAAAGTTGCTAACAAAGTGTATAGTGCATACCCATAGGGTACGCACCATAGCCAAACCGTTGAAATATAGAAATCAGCATACTTTACCGAAATTAAGCGGCTCTCAGTAACTCAATCAATTCAACAATTTTCTTCATGTCTTCATCATATTAGTTCGACCTTTGTCCTGCCGGTTTCATTTTTTAAACCCATTGGAAGTTCAATGGGTTATATTTTTAATTGACTGAAAATAGGGATATCTAAAGGTGAATTTTTTTTCATTTAGAAATAAAAAAAGCCATTCAAATTAATGAATGACTTTTATAAGTGGTCGGGGTGGCAGGATTCGAACCTGCGACCTCCTGCTCCCAAAGCAGGCGCGATGACCGGGCTACGCTACACCCCGAGTGTAGAGGCTGCAAATCTAATCAAATAAAGCAGACAGCCAAACTCTTTAATAATGCGGAGAGAGGGGGATTCGAACCCCCGATACCGTTACCGGTATAACACCTTAGCAGGGTGCCG
>CBFIDK010000037.1:0-2526 GCA_965661345.1 Flavobacteriales bacterium
CATCGATAAATTGCGTTTCGTTCTTAATTTTGATATCCCTAACGAGCCAGAAACCTACGTGCATCGTATTGGCCGATGTGGAAGAGCAGGAGAAGAGGGAATATCCATTTCCATTTGTGAGCCAGAAGAAAATGTATTTTTAAAAGACATTGAAAAGCTTACTCGTCAGACCATTAAAGTGGTCGAAGAAAACCCATATCCTCAGACCGACAAGCCTATGACTTCTGCCGAAAGAAAAGAAGCACAAAAGGAAAAGCAAAAGAAAAAACAAGAGTTTTTTGCCAATAGAAACAAGAAAAAAGATGCTTCCAAATCGAAATTTTCAAGAAAAAGAAAATAGATAAAGGAAAATTAGAGAATAAAAAAGCCCGAGCAATCGCTCGGGCTTTATAGTTAGTTTAGAAAATTACTTTAGTGCTTTGACAAGTAATCGGCTACACCAGCAAAATTTTCTTTCATTGCGTCTTTACCTTTCTCCCAGTTCGCAGGACAAACTTCGCCTTCTTCTTCAAAATGTTGTAGAGCGTCTACCATTCTTAGCGCTTCGTCAACATTTCTTCCTAATGGGAAATTGTTTACAATTTGGTGTTGTACAACACCTTCTTTGTCTATTAAGAATAAACCTCTGTAAGCAATCATTGGGCCATCAGCTTCTAGTTCGTCATTTTCATTAATGAAATAATCGCCTGCTAACACACCGAAATTTTCGGCAATTGTTTTAGCGACATCTGCAACAATAGGATAGTTCACACCTTTAATTCCACCGTTATTTTTATCTACTTGTAACCATCCCCAGTGACTTTCTGGAGTGTCTGTAGAACACGCAACCACTTCAACACCTTTCTTTTTAAAATCTTCTAATTTAGCCTGAAAAGCATGTAGCTCAGAAGGGCAAACGAAAGTAAAATCTTTAGGGTAAAAGAAAAATAATACGTGCTTTTTACCAATGAATTGTTCAAGTGAGAAACCGTCAACGATTTCACCACCATTAATGACAGCTTTAGTGCTGAATTTAGGGGCTTTTTTTCCTACTAATACCATAGTTTATGTGTTTTTTATGTTTTCAATTATTTTAAGGTACAAATTTAAGTATAAACTACTACTTATTGAAACTTATTTTTTGTATTTCTGAATGCCTAAAACAATCCACCGTGTGATCATTCACAATGCCAGATGCTTGCATATAGGCATAGCAAATCGTACTCCCTACAAATTTAAACCCTTTGCCTTTTAGCTCTTTGCTCATCTTATCAGATAAAAGGGTAGTAGCGGGTATTTCTGATAACTCTTTGAAACTGTTGTGGATGGTTTTTCCATTTGTAAATTTCCAAATGTAAGCGTTGAAAGAACCATACTCTTTTTGAATTCTAATAAAGGCTTGAGCATTGCTTACAGTAGCTTTTATTTTTAGTCTATTTCTAATTATGCTGCTGTCGTTGAGTAGTTTTTCTTGTTCCTCTTGTGTCATTTCTGCCACCCTTTGCACATCAAAATCATGAAAGGCTTTTCTAAAACCTTCTCTTTTTTGAAGTATAATCTTCCAGCTTAAACCGGCCTGAAAACTATCTAAAACAAGAAATTCAAACCATTTTTTATCTGAATTTACCGGCACACCCCATTCGCTATCGTGGTAATCCAGTTCTATGGCAGAAGGCCATTGGCAACGCTTTTTCATAAGGGATAGAATTTTGGTTTAAAACTAATCATATTTTTCAGTAGCATATTTTTCAAAATAACGATATTTGTGACAAACAATCTAACTATGTCCGATCAGCAAATTATATTTTCAATGAATAGGGTCAGCAAGACTTTCCCTTCAAATAATAAACAAGTTTTAAAAGATATACACCTTTCTTTCTTTTATGGTGCAAAAATTGGAATTATTGGTCTTAATGGTTCTGGTAAATCAACCCTGTTAAAAATTATAGCAGGCATTGAAAAGTCTTTTCAAGGAGATGTGCATTTCTCAAAAGAACACAGCATTGGTTATTTGGCACAAGAGCCTGAAATGGACGATTCCAAAACAGTAATTGAAATTGTAAAAGAAGGCATGCAAGAGGCTGTTGACCTTATAGCCGAATACAACGACATCAATAACCAGTTTGGATTACCCGAAGTTTATGAAGATGCCGATAAGATGGAAAAGCTGATGGCAAAACAAGGAGAGCTACAAGATAAAATAGATGCTTGTGGTGCTTGGGATTTAGAAACAAAGCTTAACATTGCCATGGATGCATTAAGGTGTCCTGATAGTGATAAATCGATTTCAGTACTTTCTGGAGGAGAGAAAAGACGAGTGGCCCTTTGCCGATTATTATTAAAAGAGCCCGATATTCTATTGCTTGATGAGCCTACTAACCATTTGGATGCTGAGTCGGTGCATTGGTTAGAGCAGCATTTACAACAGTACAAAGGAACCGTTATTGCCATTACCCACGATAGGTATTTCCTAGACAATGTTGCGGGTTGGATTTTAGAGTTGGATAGAGGAGAGGGCATTCCTTGGAAAGGGAATTATTCTTCATG
>CBFIDK010000038.1:0-1703 GCA_965661345.1 Flavobacteriales bacterium
TTTTCCGTCATCAACGCTGCCCGCTGTAGTAAATCGTAAAAGTTCTACGTTTTTAGTGCTCATTGCTTAAAAATATCCTTGTTTTTTACGGTCTTCCATAGCGGTTTCCGCTCTCTTATCATCTGCTCGTCCACCACGCTCAGTTGTTCGCGTAGTGGCTATTTCTTCTATGACTTTTTTCAATGTATCTGCAGAAGATTCCACTGCTCCTGTTATGGGCATATCTCCACACGTTCTAAATCGGACGGTCATTTCTTTTACTTCTTCATTATCTTTTAGAGTAATATACTCTGAGTTGGCAAGAATAACACCATCTCTAACAACGCATTCTCTGTTGTGGGAAAAATATAGACTAGGTAGTTCAATATTTTCAGCTTTGATATATTCCCACACATCCATTTCTGTCCAATTTGAAATAGGGAAAACTCTAAAGTGCTCACCATAGTGTTTTCTGCCATTAAACAGATTCCATAATTCTGGTCGCTGATTTTTGGGGTCCCATTGACCAAATTCATCGCGGTGTGAGAAAAAGCGTTCTTTAGCTCTGGCTTTCTCCTCATCACGCCTAGCTCCACCCATGGCGGCATCTACTTTATGCTCTTCTAAAGTATCTAATAGAGATACTATTTGTAGTGAATTCCTTGATGCATCAGCGCCTGTTTCCTCTTTCGCCCTGCCAGTGTCAATAGATTCTTGAACCGAACCTACAATAAGTTGCACGCCTAATTTTTCAACTAATTCATCCCTAAATTGAATCGTTTCTGGAAAGTTGTGCCCTGTATCGATATGAACTAATGGAAAAGGAATATTAGCGGGGTAAAACGCTTTTTTTGCTAGATGTGTTAACACAATTGAGTCTTTCCCGCCAGAAAATAATAATACTGGATTTTCGAATTGAGAAGCGATTTCTCTAATGACAAAAATAGCTTCAGATTCTAATTCTCTTAAATGATTTATAACGTAATTACCCATTTAATCGCTTTTCAATTAATTGTAAAATTGCTTGGACACTGTCCTCCACGCTTTGTCTTTCTGTGTCTATTACTAGCTCGGCATCAATTGGCGCTTCATATGGTGCTGAAATACCAGTCATATTTGTTATTTCTCCTTCACGCGCTTTTTTGTAAAGTCCCTTTACATCTCTTCGCTCACATTCTTCTAATGAAGTACTGACATAAATTTCAATGAACTTATCGTCTCCAACTATTTTTTTAACGTCTTCCCTATCTTTTCGATATGGTGAAACAAAACTGGCTATGGTTACTAAGCCAGCATCCACAAAAAGATGAGCCACCTCAGCTATTCTACGGATGTTTTCTGTTCTATGTTCGGCAGAAAACCCCAAGTCTTTATTGATGCCCTGTCGAATGTTATCTCCATCTAAAATATATGTTGAAATATTTCTAGAATAAAGCGCAAAATCAAGGGCGTTGGCAATGGTTGACTTTCCAGAACCAGACAAGCCCGTAAACCAAATTAAAAAAGCCTTATGATTATTCAGCTTTTCTCTATCGGATTGACTGACAGTAAAATGATATTTAGTAGTGTTTTTACTCATTTGTAAGTTGACTTCTATTTTCAAGACCAAAATTGGATGTGTACCAGACCTTCTCATGAAGGTAATAGAGAATTAACTTAGTTATCACTTCTGCTACGCCAATTTTCAAACCAATAAATGCGTTACCAGAAATTAACCAGCCTAT
>CBFIDK010000039.1:0-1134 GCA_965661345.1 Flavobacteriales bacterium
CAAATTATATTCAAGAGCTCCGTCCCAACTATCATTATCACGATTCCAAAACGACACAAATTGTCCCTCGTCCCAGTTGTTTTCATCAAAAATGAGTTGCCTTGAAGGATTGGTATGTGTGGAAGTGTTGGCATTGTAAACAAAATAATCTTGATCAAGTTGAGCATCTGAATCATTAGGCTTATTATGTGGATTTACAACAATGTCATACACCACTTGTGTTCCTGGCTGTGGTGCAAAGGGCAAAGATGTCCTAATGGCATAGTTTCTGTAGTTATCAAACGAGTCTACTCCATCACCAAACCTAGATGTTTTTGCAGGATTAGGGTTTAAGTAATTTAAAGACTGATTTAAATAAATATTGAGTAATTCATCAGTTATTGGTCTTTGCCAATAGGCATCAAATGGTTCAGAGCTGTTTTGAACGACTTTCCATGATGGATAAGGAAATGACTCAAGTTCTTGAATGGAAGAGGGATTAAGATTTATACCGTCGTATTTCATCTCTCTGAACGATCCATTAATCTCAGTTAATACGAGGTGAGTCCAATAAAAATTCTCTCGTGGATCAAAGTCGGATGAACTGTAAGAAAAGGTATTTTCAACCGCATCGGGATCTGAAAAAGACGTATAATCCACTGGACTATCCCCGCCAACATAAACTAGTTTATTAACACTCCATGGTTTTGGGTCATTGTCATAGTAACTAAAGAAGCTTCCAAATCCATTATTGTTTAGATTCGCATTGAAATTTGTTTTAGCTCGGATACCAAAAACATTGAATTTTACCGTCTGGTTAGTAGAAAAAGAGGATTGCCCATTTTTATAAGACCAGTTTTGAGTAATATTAGCTGTTGAGAGTCCAAGTCCGTTGATAATATTTATTGCATTGGAGTTAACATCAATCCATGGGGTAAAGTCTCCTGTATCTAAAGCATATATTTTATTGATTCCAATATACTTTTGTTGGGCATAACCATTGGTGCTTGATCCGGATTCTGTTGGACGTATATCGCCATACCAATCTTCGTTTTGCCTATTGGTTAATGTAACAGGCATTTGTTGTCTGTTTGTTGGTAAAATCCATTTTGGATCTTTATTGTTGAAGGCAGCCACATTCGCATATGCAAGATC